>JAIVFU010000086.1 GCA_020829485.1 Nostoc sp. CHAB 5834
CAAGCGGTCGCGTCATCAGCACTTGGGCAGATGTAATCAACCGGGCTAACTTGGGTATGGAAGTAATGCACGAGCGTAACGCTCACAACTTCCCCTTAGATTTGGCTGCTGGTGATGTTGCTCCTGTAGCTCTAACCGCTCCTGCTATCAACGGTTAATTCTAAGCTCTAACTAAATTAAAAAGCGCTCTCCCACAAAGGAGGGCGCTTTTAATTTAACTCAGTAACAGATACTGTTATCTGACTTTTCACGTTATGTGGAAAAGTCCACGAAAAACCTAACCCCCTTCCCGCATCGGGAAGGGGGAAATTCAAAGTCTCTCTCCTAAAAGGAGAGAGAAATAGAAAAGAGGTTTTCCAGATGACCTGAATTGTCAAATACTGTTATGGAATTGGATAAAAACTCAGAAACATTGTTGATAATTACTAAAAAATAGCGAAAAATTATACAAAAAACAAAGACAAACTTTGTAAGAACTCTAGGTAGAATACATAAGCCTCACCTTTTTCCTCAAAATCATGGGCAATATTTTTGGTCATCTATTTCGCATCAGTACTTTTGGCGAGTCTCACGGCGGCGGTGTGGGGGTTGTGATTGATGGTTGTCCTCCCCAACTAGAAATTTCGGCAGAAGAAATTCAAGTAGAACTAGATAGAAGGCGGCCCGGACAAAGTAAAATTACGACTCCTCGCAAAGAAGCGGATACCTGCGAGATTTTATCAGGGGTATTTGAAGGCAAAACTCTGGGAACGCCTATAACAATTTTGGTGCGGAACAAAGACACTCGTCCCCAAGACTACGACGAGATGGCTGAGAAATATCGGCCTTCTCATGCGGATGCAACTTATGATGCCAAATATGGCATTCGCAATTGGCAAGGTGGGGGTAGATCCTCAGCGCGTGAGACAATCGGAAGAGTAGCAGCAGGTGCGATCGCTAAAAAAATTCTTCGTCAAGTCGCCAATGTCGAAGTTATCGCTTACGTTAAGCGCATCAAAGACTTGGAAGGTGTAGTTGATCCAAATACTGTCACCTTAGAACAAGTGGAAAGCAATATTGTGCGCTGTCCCGATGCTGAATGCAGCGATCGCATGATTGAATTAATTGAGCAAATAGGTAGACAAGGTGATTCTATCGGCGGTGTAGTAGAATGTGTGGCGCGGAATGTGCCGAAAGGTTTGGGCGAACCAGTATTTGATAAATTAGAAGCTGATATCGCTAAAGGTGTCATGTCTCTTCCTGCTAGCAAAGGCTTTGAAATTGGTTCCGGTTTTGGAGGAACGTTGCTAACCGGAATTGAGCATAACGATGAATTTTATATTGATTCAAATGGTGAAATCCGTACACTAACAAATCGTTCTGGTGGTATTCAAGGGGGAATTTCCAACGGAGAAAATATCATTTTGCGAGTTGCATTTAAGCCGACAGCAACAATTAGAAAAGAGCAGAAGACGGTAACTCGTGAAGGCGAAGAAACGCTATTAGCAGCCAAAGGACGACACGATCCTTGTGTATTACCGCGTGCAGTTCCAATGGTTGAGGCAATGGTGGCGTTGGTGCTGTGTGACCATTTGTTAAGGCATCATGGGCAGTGTAAGGTTTTGTAGACACTACTACCGTAAGGCGGAAGTTAGCTGATTCATTTTTTACACCGTAAGCAACACGGTGGGTTCGGTTGCCCAATGCCCAATATCCCATTCCCTAATTCCAATCCTGTTCTTCCTTCTTGCCGCGACTTTTGTAAATACCCCCCAGGTAGTGAATTTGGCGAGTTTTCTCATAAAGTTCGGCTTCGGTCAAACCCCACTGCTGCAAAACTTTATCTAGGTCTTTTTGGATGTCTCTGGCCCCTGGAAACCCTTGATAACGCATTCGCAGCCTAGCTAATTCTGCTAAGTTATAGTCTGTCGCCTCTTGAGAGAGTAAAATATCAATAAGGGGGCGATCGCGGTTATAAAGAGGATGTTGTTGGTCTTTACCTGCGGGTGCATTAGTCATCAAGAGTCCTGAGTGTCGTTAGTGGTAGCGAGTCCTTGAGCCAGTCTTAAATCCTGAGTTTTAAGTTTACCAAAAGAGCTGAGGAGCAGAAAAGGCAAAAGAAAATCATCTTCTGCACTGACAAGCTAATTGTCAAATTGAGAACAGACGCGATTAATCGCTTCTCTACTAAATAATCCTGTACAGACGCGATTAATCGCTTCTCTACTAAATAATCCTGTACAGACGCGATTAATCGCTTCTCTACTCAATACTCTTCTTAGACGGCAAGTACACCTGATGTCTTACGGCTCTCACCACTGCCACTCAAGTTTAAATAAAGTTACATTAGTGTTTAAGAAAATACAAAAAACTTTAGATGAGGGTGAATTTTATCTCACCCAAAGTCCAAGCAGCGAGGGAGCAAGAACCCATTATGTTTGAACACTTCACTTCCGAAGCCATTAGAGTAATTATGTTAGCTCAGGAGGAAGCCCGTCGCCTGGGACACAACTTTGTAGGAACAGAACAAATTCTCCTGGGTTTGATGGGAGAAGGAACTGGGGTTGCTGCTAAAGTGCTGGCCGAATTAGGCGTTACCCTCAAAGATTCACGTCGTGAGGTAGAAAAAATTATTGGCAGGGGTTCTGGCTTTGTACCACCAGAAATTCCTTTTACTCCTAAAGTAAAAAGCCTCTTCGAGCAATCGTTTAAAGAAGCTCATAGTCTGGGACAGAATTACATTAACACTGAACACTTACTCTTAGGATTGACCGAGGCTGGTGAAGGTGTCGCCGCCAAAGTACTGCAAAATCTAGGAGTTGACTTTAAGACTGTCCGCAGTGCCATAATTCGCCGTTTGGGTGAAAATGCACCAGCTTTAGCTGGTGGTGGTAGTCAAAAGCGCACCCAACCACTAACTATGGAAGAGTTTGGTCGGAATTTGACCAAATTAGCACAAGAAGGCAGACTTGACCCCGTAGTTGGTCGGGAGAAGGAAATTGAGCGGGCAATCCAGATCCTCGGTCGCCGTACTAAGAATAACCCAGTGTTGATTGGAGAACCAGGAGTTGGTAAAACTGCGATCGCAGAAGGTCTAGCTCAACGGATTATCAACCAGGATGTTCCCGAAACCTTACAGGGTAAACAAGTTATCAGCCTCGATATGGGGTCATTGGTAGCTGGAACTCGCTTCCGTGGCGATTTTGAAGAACGCATCAAAAAAGTCGTGGAAGAAGTCCGCACTGTGGGCAATATCATCTTGGTAATTGACGAAATTCACACCTTGGTTGGCGCTGGTGGTACAGAAGGCGGTTTGGATGCAGCGAACATCCTCAAACCTGCCTTAGCACGGGGTGAACTCCAGTGCATCGGCGCAACAACCCTTGATGAGTATCGTAAGCATATCGAACGCGATGCCGCCCTAGAGCGTCGTTTCCAACCAATCATGGTTGGCGAACCCTCAGTAGAAGAAACCGTACAAATTCTTTACGGCTTGCGCGGCGCTTACGAACAGCATCACAAAGTCACAATTTTGGATTCAGCACTTGTAGCAGCAGCAGAATTATCAGACCGCTACATTAGCGATCGCTTCTTGCCAGATAAGGCAATAGACTTAATTGATGAAGCTGGTTCTCGCGTTCGTCTGCGGAACTCTCAAATTTCTCCCAATAAAGAACTCAAGCGTGAACTCGCCAGCGTTACCAAAGAGAAAGAAGCAGCAGTCAGAGTCCAAGATTTTGATAAAGCTGTAACCCTGCGTGACCAAGAGTTAAAACTCGCAGAACAACTGCAAGCAACCTTTACACAAAACGATCAACCTGTCAACTCGACTGTAGTTGACGAAGAAGACATCGCCCAAATCGTTGCCTCTTGGACTGGCGTACCAGTCAACAAGCTGACTGAATCTGAATCAGAGTTGCTTCTGCACCTAGAAGACACTCTGCATCAACGGCTAATCGGTCAAGAGCAAGCAGTCTCGGCTGTATCTCGCGGTATCCGTCGCGCCCGTGTCGGCTTGAAGAATCCCAATCGTCCCATTGCTAGCTTTATCTTCTCTGGGCCTACCGGAGTCGGTAAAACAGAATTGGCGAAGGCATTAGCTGCCTACTTCTTCGGTGCGGAAGACTCCATGATTCGCTTAGATATGTCCGAATACATGGAAAGCCACACCGTCGCCAAGCTAATTGGTTCGCCTCCTGGTTATGTCGGATACGACGAAGGCGGACAGCTTACAGAAGCCGTGCGGCGCAAACCATACACAGTGCTGCTATTCGACGAAATCGAAAAAGCACACCCCGATGTATTCAATATGCTGCTGCAAATCTTGGATGACGGTCATCTTACCGATGCCAAAGGTCGGAAAGTGGACTTCAAGAACACGCTGATCATTTTGACTTCCAACATCGGTTCTAAGGTGATTGAAAAAGGTGGTAGTGGTTTAGGTTTTGACTTCGACACTCAAGCCGACGCTAGTTATAACCGCATCCGCACCTTGGTAAATGAGGAATTGAAAGCTTACTTCCGTCCAGAGTTCCTTAACCGTCTCGATGAAATTATTGTCTTCACCCAGCTTTCTAGGGATGAAGTGAAGCAAATCGCTGAGATTATGCTTCGTGATGTTGCTAAACGCTTGACAGAAAAAGGAATTATCTTAGAAGTTAGCGATCGCTTCAAAGACCGTGTAGTACAAGAAGGCTACAGCCCCAGCTACGGTGCTAGGCCATTACGTCGGGCAATTATGCGCCTTTTAGAAGATTCTCTCGCCGAAGCAATGCTGTCTGGTCAAATTACAGATGGAGATACAGCGCTTATCGATGTTGATGATGACTCTCAGGTAAGAGTAAGAAAATCAGAAAAACGAGAACTGCTCTTGGCAAATGTTGGCTAATTTTATACCCGATCACTTTTCACTGTAATATTTGAGAAATACTCTAGCCTCTCATCTAAGTAGAGGCATAAGCAGGGGCATCTCCGACAAACATAAAGTGAAATGGTATTATATCTTTCACCCCTAGTAGAAATGCTGGGGGTTTTTTTATGCAATTTTATTTTTAGTGGGCAATATCCACCTACCCACAGATGATTATAATGAGTTTAGGACATAGCAGCAATATGATTGAAAATCAAAACTTTCACATAGTTAAAAATACTGTCATAACTGATGAAAAAGGACGATTAACCTTGGGTACTGTTGCCAAAGCAAAGAGCTACCGAGTCCTCATCAATGACGCAGGACAAATTTTGCTAGACCCAGTTGTAAACATTCCAGAAAGAGAACTTTGGATATGGGAAAATTCTGTAGCTCGTACCTCGTTAGAAGTTGGTATAAAACAGGCAAGTTCTGGTGAACTTCACGACTTAGGCTCATTTACCCAGTATGCGGATCTAGAAATTGATGAATAGGATGTCTTTACGACACCAAGATGTCACAAAGACAACTGATCTCAAAATATAATCCTTGTCATAAGGTTAATCTCCCGCACTAAACAATAGTGAATTTTAAGATAATATTTTCAACCGAGGCTAGTACAGCATTAGCTAAACTACAACAAACTGACTCTAAGAAGTACCAGAAAGTTTTAAAAACACTGGGTTTAATGGAAATAAACCTACGACACCCTAGTTTGAATACTCACAAATATGAATCTTTATCAGGGCCCAATGGAGAAGAAATTTTTGAAGCCTATGTAGAAAACAAAACACCTGTTGCTTTTCGAGTTTTTTGGTATTACGGTTCTGAACAAGGAGTTATAACTATACTGACGATTACACCCCATCCTTAATAACACTGTTGAACTTCTTGTTAACGGTATAAATGGGGCATATTATTTTTATCCACAACTCATGGCGATATTGATTCCTCTGCCAATAATTCTGATGCTGCTTCACTTTTAACTACATTATTGGAATCACCAGATTTAGAAAAATTATCTGCTATATCTTTGATAAAACCAGCTACAGGTACCGCGATTAGCAAACCCAAGACTCCACCAACATTGGTTCCTACAAGCAAAGCAATTAACACCCATATTGGTCTGATACCAGTAAATTTGCCCAAAAGCCGTGGTGCGATCGCTTGATCAATTACCTGATCTATGACAACAGCTACTGCAAAAATCTTCACTGCTAGCCAAAAGTCATGTGTGGCTATTATTAAAGTTATTACAACAAGACTGACGACATCGCCAAAGGGAATTAAACTCAAAAGCCCAACCCCTAAACCAAAAAGTAAAGCAAACTGGACTTGAAAAGCTAAAAATAATAATGTTAATGAAACTCCCATCAGCAAAGCCAAACTTCCCTGACCAATCAAGTAATTTTGAAAGTTTTGTTGAATAGATTGGCTTACCTTCTGAGCAAAACTTCCAGGTAGCTTTTTAAATATCACCTCCCAAATCCTTGGGCCATCTAGCAACAGATAGAAAGTAAATACTATTGTGATTAATGCCTCAGAGATACTATCAATCGTATCTATGAGAATGCTTAAAAGTTTATCTGAAACAAACTCTAATTCATTGGGTAATTGCTGTGTTAATCGGCTTAATAACTGACTTAAATTCACATTTAATTTATACCTAAAAAACCAATCATTTAAAATTTGAAGTTTCTCTTCGCTAGAATCAATCCATTGGGGAAAGACTTTTACCATCTCATTAAATTGCTCTAAAACAATGGGAATCAAAGTGATACCCAAAGCAACGATAATGATCAATGCTGAGATAAAAACTAATCCTACTGCATAGCCACGTTTCACTCCTCGCTTTTGGAGAATGCTAACAGGATAGTTCAAAATGAATGCAAGCAAAGTAGCCAAAACAAGAATTGTTACAACAGGTTGAAAATTTTTAACCAGCAAAAATGCTAGCCAACCATTGAGAAACACTAGAGGAAATAACAGCGTAAAAATTAACCATCTAAGCAGTTGATTCAGTGAAAAATTCATAATTAATTTAAAAACTAAAATTATTTTAGTTACTAGATTGAACTGAGTAATTAAATCTACTCAAGAGGCAATACAGTTCAGTTAAGGATTTTTGGTACTGATTTTAGACCTGTAGAGACGCAAAACTTCGCGTCTCTTCTCTACCAAGGTTTTTGGGCTTAACCACGCAAAAAGGACTTGTGCTATTAGCCAGAGAATGGCGAGAAAGTAGGCAGGTGCAAGATATAACCAAGAATCAGTACATGAGAAAAATCTTCCCCTATTCCCTACTCCCTACTCCCTACTCCCCATTCTTCCAATCACTAACTTTCAGCGAAAGCTAAAAATTGCTCCTCATTTATTCGCCCTGCTTGATACAGAGTATTAGTAATTTCCGAAATAGTTAAAACCGCATGACTACGATAACCATTTTGCTGTAACCTATCTTTCACCCCTTGTTCATGGTCGATAAATACCACAATATCATTAACATTTAATCCTGCTGATTCTAACTTTCCTGCCCCTTCCATAACACTTTTACCACTGATGAGAATATCGTCAACAACTACAACTGTTTCACCAGGATGAAAGTTACCCTCAATTACTCTCCGAGTTCCATGTGCCTTTACCTCTTTTCGGGGGAAAATCATCGGACAATGAAGGCGCAAAGCTAAACCAGTCGCAGTAGGTAAAGAACCATAGGGAATACCTGCTAATCTATCAAAAATGAGATTCTTCAAAATATCCTGATATGCAGTGAGAACTTGATTAAAAACTTGGGGATTGGAAATAATTTTGCGTAAGTCGATGTAATAAGGAAATATAGCTCCTGATGCTTGGACAAAGCTACCAAACATAATGCAGTCAATATCATAAAGTTGCAAAATCAAATCCTGGTAGGGATGCTGATTTAGAAAACAAACATCAGGAAACCACACAGAACATGTGGAGTTTTCGTGAACAATTTCAGTTTTGATTTGATTAATTTCTGCGCGTAGAGTCTGCACTTCCTCAGATAGTTGGGTGTTTCCCACCATATCTTGAGGAACAGGAATCAGTAAACCATCACCATTAGTATTTAAACCCGCTTCTAAAATTTGCTTCAGGTTTGCACCTTCCGCCCAGATGCTACGCGCCATAATAATTCGTTCAGGCGCGATCGCTCGAATAAGTGCTAAAATTTCAGGGTTTGTAGTTCCCACTTCCAAGCCCAATTGTTCTGGAGTTCCCCAGGTTTTCGATTCTTTTACCACCTGTAAATAAAGGGGCGATTCGTTTGTCGGATATTGCTGTAAAGCTTCTGCACCTGGATTAGAGGTACAGCATAAAATAAACACCGCTTTACCCTGATAGACCAAAAAAGGTGCTACATGATCTTGTCCTGTATAAGGACTGAGAGTGATTGCATCCACCTGCCATTGTGTAAACACAGTTTGGGCAAAAATGGTACTAGTATTTAAGTCACTGTGTTTAGCATCTAAAATTACTGGGATGTGGGCTGGAATAGCTGCTAAAGTTTTGTAGAGTAGTTCTAAACCGGGGATACCTAATGCTTCGTAAAAGCCAAGTGTCGGTTTATAAGCACAAACAAAATCAGAAGTTTCAGCAATAATGAATTGTAACCATTTCTCCAAACCAGTGATGAGTTCTTCCGATTCATAACGTACAGGCATCATCTCTGGATTTGGATCAAGTCCTACAAATAGTAAGCTTTGATTTTGCAAAATATTACGATTCAATTTATCAAAAAAGTTCATTTTTTTATTAAAAAAGTTCGTTTACGAAAACATTGATTCTGTTAATTCAGTACCACCAGCTTTCCGCCCTAATCGAGAGTGAATTACTACAAATAAGATAACCATCGGTACTGAGGCAAAGTGAACAATTCGCAATGCTTGCCAATCGCCAAAGAAATCGACAATCCAGGGGAATTGAGCAGGTTTATACATTCCTATTCCTGTAAATAACGCCAGCAGCAAAATAGGAATAATTGCTGTATAAACAATCCGATGCCAAGCATAAATTCGACGTTTGGAATTTTGAGTTTTTTGTAATGCTTTGAGGTCATTGGCACTTACAAAGCGATGTCGCCAGCGTCGGGTAATTAAAACGTAAATTCCATACCACAGGAGATTCAGCGAAAATAGCCACATTGCTGCAAAATGCCAGTGTCTACCTCCTGCAAGCCAACCTCCTAACGTAAATATTGGAGGAATGTGCAAACCTGAACGTCCACCAAAAACAGGGTTGGCGTTGTAAATTTGTAGTCCACTGGTGAGCATGATAAATAGACTAATGATGTTACACCAGTGGAAAATTTTGGCTCCTATTGCTTGAGTAGGTAGCTTTCGAGTTTGAGAGGGGGTCGAAGTCATAGATTTTGACTGATAAAATTTGTTGTTTATCTGTCTTGGGTAAATAGTCTAGCAAATTTGGGGATGGACATTACTCACCTTTATTTTCCCATCCTCTGACTCAGTATTCTGACATTGATGGTTTATTTACTATCTGCTGTTTTAACTGTCAGTTTAAGTGTGACTAAGGTTGTTCTAAGTTAAATTTTCCAAATTTGGCGATGTCTACGACGGGCTACGCCTACGCCAGCTTTCGACTCAACAATATACCAAAATGAGTGCGCGAATTACTTAAATGATTAAGCAAACCGGGGTTTTAGAAAGTAAAAGCTGCTTTTATTTGTGGAAAACACTAAAATGCGAGATTAAAACCTGCTTTTGTTTGTAGAAAACACTAAAATGCGAAATTAAAACCTGCTTTTGAAGAAGTAAAAGCTGCTTTTGTTTGTGGAAAACACTAAAATGCAAGATTAAAAGCTGCTTTTGAGAAAGTAAAAGCTGCTTTTGCATAAGTCATCAGGCATTTTTACTTAACTCAATATGAATTTTAGTCTAGGCGATACCTTTCCTTCCCTACGGTACGCGAATGCTAACGCACTTTTCAGTTTTATTACAGCGGTTAGAAAGACGCGATAAATCGCCGTCTCTACAGGAAATTTATTCGTCAATTAGTTCTTGACAATAGTCAGTTTCACTTACTTTACAAGCTGCCCAAAATTTCATTACCTTCGATGGTTCTAAGTGGGTGAGTAAAACCTCCATTACTTCTTGTAAATTTTCTTGATCATTAATAACTTTAATTTTCATTTTCTACCTCAAAGATAAAATTATTTGGATTATTGCTTCCATTCGAGAACCGCTATATATTCATCTCTCAACTCTCACAGGTTTAGGTGTAGCCAGTCGTTCGCGTAGCGTCTCGCAGAGAAGACATCGCTTGTGATTTTACCATCTACACAAGAGCGATATCTCTGACGGGCGTAAGCATAGCCCATATAAGTAAAATGATACTGATGTTAACTATGGGTTAGCGTAGATGCGAAGCGGCTTGCCGCAGGCATCGCGCAGCATTCCCCAAGAAATTTTACTAAAGCGATGTCTCCGATGGGCTACGCCTACGCAAGGGCAACAACATCATTCAACTGAAGTAACCCATCAGAAGAATTAATTTTTTAACGTAAGATGAAACTGGTAGCACAACGCGAGATTTCATGGCGATAAGATTTATTCTGAGCGACTATGTTGACCGAGCGATCGCCCAGGCAATTTATGACAAGTTAGAAGATGGTACATTTACAGGTAGAATTCCTGTTTGCAAAGGAGTGATAGCCTTTGCATCGACTTTGCGCGAGTGTGAAGATGAATTACGCTCAACGCTGGAAGACTGGATTTTACTTGGGTTAAAGCTGGGACATTCTCTACCAGTAATTGATAATATTGACCTCAACAAGGAGCCGAGCCTTGAGCCGATGGATACCGTGTAAGCGTCGGGATTTTGTGAATAAATTACGACGGATTGGGTTTGAGGGGACTTATTCTGGAACAAGACATCAGTTTATGGTTTATGGCCAACATCGTCTAACTATTCCCTCTAATGATGAGTATTCTGTACCGCAATTGCGGATGATGATTGGGGAAGTTGAGGTGATTTTAGAGCGGGAAATGACGCTGGATGAATGGAATAGCCTTTAAAATTTACCAAGAAGCGATCGCTCTTAATCTATATTAATAAGATTTAGGAGAGCGATGTCTACGACGGACTACGCCTACCCCTTTACAACAACATCATTCCACCTCAGAACACGACACTCTGAGATTGGAACACGACACTCTGAGCTTGGAACACGACACTCTGAGCTTGGAACACGACACTCCGAGTTCGGAACATCACACTCCGAGTTCGGAACACGAAACTCCAAGCTTGGAACACGACACTCCGAGTTCGGAACATGAAACTTCGAGCTTGGAACATAAAACTCCGAGCTTGGAACATAAAACTCCGAGCTTGGAACACGACACTCTGAGCTTGGAACATAAAACTCCGAGTTAAAGCGATCGCACTTTTCAGTTTGATCATGGTACGCTTTGCACAAAACTAGCTTATTCTGGATTTGGGGGAAGGCGATCGCGCAAATATGCTAAATTATTACGCACAGTTACAGTATTAGGATGATTCACCCCTAACCGTCGCTCCAAAATATCCAAAGCTTGGATGTAAAGGGGTTCGGCTTCGCTGTATCTGCCTTGGGAATCGTAGAGTGCCGCTAGGTTGTTGAGGCTAAGGGCGGCATCTGGATGTTCATCTCCGAGCAGCTTGCGCCTGAGTGCTAAAGCTTGGATGTAAAGGGGTTCGGCTTCGCTGTATCTGCCTTGGGAATCGTAGAGTAACGCTAGGTTGTTGAGGCTAGAGGCGACATCTGGATGTTCTTCTCCTAAGCGTTTTTTGGCAACTTCTAGACATTGCTTATACCAAGGTAAAGCTTGGTCATACAACCCTTGACCATCGTAAAATCGAGCGTTACCGATAAATACTCCAGTTAAATTATTATCGTTGACGTATTCAATAAGATTATTTGCTACTTCTGCTATGTGAGGTATGGCAGGAGAGACAATGGTGATCTGCTTAAGGGTGGCAGTTTGAGGAATTTCCTCGGCATCTGCTACCATTACTCGACAAAGCGATCGCTTTAATTCTTCTGCCTGTTCTAAACCTGTAAGCTTATATTGAAAAAACTCTCGCAGCAGTGGATGTAGTTGATAGATTCCCTCACCTTTGCGCTGGAGTAAATGCAGATTCAGCAGGCGATCGTCTCTGATTGTTTCTAAATCTGCTGCATTTTTCTCTAAAGACTTGTTCTTAAGCTGAAATAGTTTGCTAATCAAGGGGCAAATTTTGCGGTATTTCAGTAGAAACTATCGATTCCCCTTGGGGCGACTTTAGTCAGAAGTTTAAGGTGTTACCAGAAATGGTATTAGTTCCACCTTTAATATTTATCCCCTGCCAATTTTCAATAATAGTGTTCGTCAGTTGAGGTTGTGCTTCATTGGCTACAGCTTCCACAGCTTGGGCAATTTCAGGATCTTTCTTTGCCGCTTCTTCTACCTGCTGCCCAATGAGATAAGCTTGACCATAATCTAAAGATTGTGTTTTAGCCTGTTCGATAACCTTCGCCGTGCTAGGTTCCTTGCGTTTCAGCAGAACTAACAACTTTTCGCCTTCGTTCCAAGCCTTTTCGCCGATGATTTCCCCAGTTTTTTCAAAGGCTTTGGTGATTACCAAGGTTGCGATCGCTGCTGCTGTCAGAGTTACAGGCTCCATATTTTACCCATTAACTACGAAATTGCACTGTGAGGTATCCTACCTTAGTGCATCTCCATTGGGAATAAATAATACAAATTTATTAAGATTTATCTTGAAAGGTGGGTTTTCTCGCGTTTTTCTCTTGAGTAAAATCTCACAAATACATTTACTAAAGCCATACTATACTATTAACGCTAAAGTCATAGTATGACTACTAAAATCACAACCTTAATGCAAGCTGATAAATACCCTTTTGCTCAAGAACTGATTACTGATATGGAAGGTAATATCCGCAAAGTAGTCATAGATTTTGATGACTATCTACGCTTGCTAGAAGCTATTGAGGATGAAGGACTTATGTTAGCAATGAAAGCAGTAGAACATGAAACACCTCTGAATATTGATGAAGCATTAGCACAACTAGAACAAGAGTGATTATCCAATATCTACCCCAGGGCTGTTTCGTTCTAGACATAAACCGCCCAGAACTAAAGTTCCTAATAGTCCAAGTCCACTAAAGTGGACTAAAAGCCTTTCTAGTCGTCTTTAGACGACTTTTGCTATTAGCCTCAGAATTTATTCTGAGGCGGGCTAGATGAGAATGAAATAGCCCTGATATCTACCCAGCTTTATCAAGGATCTCAAGGCTCTAAAAAGTACACCTTACTATGAGACTATTAAAACCCTTGCTTTTGAAGAAATACCAGAAATATTAACCTTTGAAGAAATTACTAATCTCAAAAAACTTCAAGGTTATGAAAATGCTTATCGCATCCGCGTTGGTGATTATCGTATTGGAATTATTTTTGATGGAGAAACAGTCTTATTTCAGCGAGTACTACACCGGAAAGATATTTATCGTTATTTTCCCAAATAAAACCATTTTCAAAGATATTAAGAATTACGAATGCAATTTGATACCCAACTCCTACCACGCATTAATGCCACAGCCAAGAGAGAAAATGGTAAACAATATTATGTAGATGCCAACGGAAATCGCTTTCCCAGCGTGACTACAATACTTAATGCTACCAAATCACAAGCAGACAGAGACAGATTATTAAACTGGAAAGCGCGTGTTGGTACAGAAGAAGCTACCCGCATTACTACAAACGCTAGCCGTCGGGGAACCCAAACACACAAACAAATTGAGCGCTACCTTCTTGGACAAAACCCTGTTTGTCCCGAAGCGAGTCGCCCTTATTGGGAGAGTATCAAGCCAGTTTTAGAACAAATTGACACAGTTAGACTTGTAGAAGGCTCAGTTTTTCATCATGATTTGGGTTATTCTGGCAAAGTTGATTGTATTGCCAGCTATCAAGGTATTCCCTGTATTTGCGAGTGGAAAACAGCAGATAAACCCAAAGGTTCAATTGAGCATTTATATGAACATCCACTGCAACTTACGGCATACATAGGAGCAGCTAACGAATATTATCAAGATTATGGCATTCAGCTAAAGCACGCTCTCTTGGTAATAGCGATTCCAGAAATGCCAGCAGAGGTATTTTGGTTTGAATCAGCAGTCATTAAGGATTACTGGGAAGAGTGGGAAAAAAGAGTTGCTGAATATTGGGAACGCAGAAGTGTTTGGAGTTAATCAGTAGGATTGCACAATTACCGAAATTGGAACCCCGCTTCCATTCCTCTCCCCGAAACGGCTACGGTGTACACACAAGTGCTGTCCACATAGGTTTCAACTCTTTTACCCACATTACCCGCATTCCGCCCAGAACTAAAGTTCAGCGGCTCATAGCTGAAGTCCACGCTTTGTGGACTGAACAATCAATTTAGTCCACAAAGCGTGGACTTGGGCTATGAGACTCGGAATTCATTCCGAGGCGGGATAGAAACGCAGTGCGAGATTTTTTAATGAAGATATGACTGCGACAAGACTTGTGTGTACACCGTAGAACGCTAGTAGGGAAGGGGTTGGGGGTTAGGTTTGAGATAAAGTCGCACACGGCGTTAACCTTGTAATGGCAAGACAGTAATTAACCCAGAAAATCTTGCAAAATCACTTATGTTGTGAGTGAGTAACTGAGGAATGCCATAAACTAGCATCGTAGCGACAATATTTGCATCATGAACTTGCTTACCACCGCTAGGAATTTCCTCCATAAGCGTCAGTAACCTTTCTGTCACTTGAGAATTATCTTCAGCCACCCGAAAGCGGTTATAGAAATAGCGGAGATCCTGAATTACTATTGCAATGGGTAGTGAGTTGACAAACTGTTGCGGACGGGTAAGGGTAGCCAAATATTCCCGCAACACTTGTCGGCTAATCCACAACTCAACTCCTGCATCATAAAAACCTTGGATAGCCTCTATAGCAACTTGGTGAAATGGAGACTGAATCTGACTAGCATACACCAGGATATTTGTGTCTAGAAAAACAGGATTACCGCCCCCAATCACCATACATATCCTCACGTCTTAAAGAAAGATTTTCAGGCCAAGGGCCATAATTATGTACAGGAAAGTTTAGAGGAGGACGTTTTTCCTTGCTCTCTGCTTTCTCAGTCAAAGGCTTCTCATCAATTACTATTATCACCTGATGCTCACCCTCTGGAATATCCAATGGTAATTGCGCTGTAATCTTACCATCTTTTGTAACCGTGGCAATTGTTTCTATACTTTTCATACTTACTATTTCTATTCGATTAATACATCACTACTTGGTGAAAGAAAGATTTGGACACATTTGCATAAACGAAAATATTCATATAGATAAATACACGATTATTAGTCGTTTGCATAAAGGTCTTCTCTACGGAAAGTTAAACTTTCCGAGACTAATCCTACAGGATAGGCGGAAAATTTGAGAGGCGCTTTCTTTCCTTTCCTCTTTGCTTTCTCTACCAAAGGCTTTTCATCAATTACTATTACCACCTGATGTTCACCTTCTGGAATATCCAATGGTAACTGCGCTGTAATTTTACCATCTTTAGTAACTGTGGCAATTGTTTCTATACTTTTCATCTTATTCCTCCTTGTTCAATCCATCACAGCTAACACAGCTTTCGGCAATAACTTATCTTTAAACCAAACAATTCTGGCGGGGACATCATTTAATTTTACTCCCGCCTTTTCTAAATTAAGTCGCTCGGAAATTGCTAAAATTAAGTCATCACGTCCAGCTCGTCGTACCTGAGAAAACTTCTTTTGTAAATATTCTGGTCGCCAATAACCAACAATTTCTAATAAGAATGTGCGTCCATCAGAATGCACCAAGCGAAAATCAGGAATCATCACACTACCAGGAATCGGTATCAAATCAACTTCTCGCTCTAACGCCCAACCACTTTTTAACGCATCCCACTTATCAGCAAAGGATGCTTCTAGCATACTATCGTAGGGCTTGCCTGGTGGATAATGGGATACCAAACCACATTCAGAATTGAGAGTAAAACGTCCAGTTTTCCAACTATTTGTATAAGCATCACGAGTTTGGAGAATGGACGAAAGACTCCATTTAGTAACATGAAGTAAAGCTGGAATAAGTTTAGCGATCGCTAACCCATATCGCGTACTAGGATTAAACAAACTCGTCGGCCCATCAATGGTAATTGTAAACCCGTGGTCAGCATCACCTTCAATATAAGCCATCAATTGAAACAATTTTAAATAGCGAAATAACAGCTTATATTCACCCGGAACATTGCGATGAGCATTTAACACCAGTTTACTGGCCTTATAAAATACACCCTGCACCTGAGATAAGTTATATCGATTTAACATATCTGGCGCTGTTGGTGCATCAAACACTGTCAAAATTTTATTTTCAGATAAATCAGCATATAGTCCATTCCGAACCTGTTCTAATAAAACTTCCCGCTCAAGTTCTTGAGTTAATTCATCAGCAATTTTACTCAAAGTAACTTGTGTAGATTCTCGACTAGAAACCGATTTTGCAGCTAGAGAAAACACCCGTTCTCTTAACATCTGTGGTTCCAAAGGACTAACCACCTCAAAAGTGCAAAAACTGCTTTTGAGAATATAAGCTAATCCCCGCTTCACCCGATAATCTGTAGAATCTCCTTCAAAATCAGTCAATTGTCGCTCAAGCACACCTTGAGTCTTCCCCACTGCTGATTGAAAATAATTAATTAACTCAATCGCCAACTCCGAAGTTTTTTGATCAATCTTCAGTCTCTTCGGAATGATCTCCTCCCCGTTTTGGCGGTGCATCAGTAAGTCTGTCGGTAACATCTGCTGAATTTTGGATTTTAGATTTTGGATTTTGGACTGAATAATTAATTTCTAACTGTTCCGCAGCCTTCAAACTCCGTTCCTTCCCACTCCCATACACAACCTCTAACTTCCCCTTCTTCTCCTCTTCCTCTCTGCGTCCTCCGCGCCTCTGCGGTTCGTTCCTCTCTCCTCTCCGCCTAGCCGAAGTCCCCTCCTCACTCGTATCCTCCGCCACCACTTCATATAAAATCGCCTGCTTATTCTCAATATTCCCCTTCCGTAAAATCCTCCCCAATCGCTGAGTATACTCCCTAGCCGAACCCGTCCCCGATAAAATAATTGCAACAGTTGCCGCAGGCACATCAACCCCTTCATTCAACACATGAGAAGCAACCAAAGTATTATATTTACCCTCCCGAAACTTAGTTAATATCTCATGCCGTTCCTTCACCGGAGTTTGATGAGTAATTGCCGGAATTAGCAACTCTTGAGAAATGCGATAAACCGTCGCATTATCAGCAGTAAAAATCAAAATTCTTGCCGGATAATGTTCTGCCAATAAATCAATCAAAATTCGCAACTTCCCATCAGTACCTAAAGCAATATCTTTCGCTTCTCGATGCGCTAACATTGCCCTACGTCCAGATTGCGATCTAGCACTCATTTGCACGAACATTTGCCAACCTTGCAGACTCCCCAAAGAAATCTTTGATTGCTTTAAAAAATCATTGCGAGTTTGAATTAGTTGATTGTATCTTTCCCGCTCAAGTTGCGATAACTTTACCTTAATTTGAACAATTTCATGTTCTGCTAATGCCTTACCCGCCAAATCTTCAGCGCGTTTGCGATATACTTCTTGACCAATGAGGATATTTAACTCAGCGTGTTTACCATCAGTGCGTTCTGGTGTAGCCGAGAGTCCCAGGCGATAAGGTGCGATCGCATATTCAGCAATTACCCGATTAAAATCTGTGGGTAAATGATGACATTCATCAAAAACAATCAAACCATATTGATTGCCCAACGTCTCAGCGTGAATTGCTGCACTATCATAAGTTGCAACGAGAATTGCCGTTCTATCCCGCGAACCACCACCCAGCAATCCCACCTCAGCATCAGGGAAAGCCGCTACTAAGTGTGCATACCACTGATGCATTAAATCCAAAGTTGGCACCACAATTAGCGTCGTGCGCGGCGTTGATTGCATCGCCATTTGCGCCAAATAAGTCTTTCCCGCCGCCGTAGGCAGCACAACAACCCCTTGTCTACCCGCCAGTTTCCAAGCTGCTAGCGCCTCAGTCTGGTGGGGATAGGGTTCCATTTCCAGACTGGGAACCAAATCTACTGGATAAAATTGCTTTGCCTCATCGATAAAATAAACATCTTCCGCTTGTAGTGCTTCCACTAGCGATCGGTATCTAATTGCGGGAATGCGGAATTTTTCAACTCTATCATCCCATGTAGCATAATCCATCCAACCTTTGCCGCGTGGTGGTGGATGCAAAATTAATGTGCCGCGATCAAAATTTAATGTAGGAGTACGAGCCATGAGTATTGGGGATTGGGGATTGGGCATTGGGCATTGGGCATTGGTAATTTTTCCATTCGCTATGCCCCATTCCCTAGTCTATTGATTACTAATAACGCAAAAAGTGCATGATTCATCCAAGTAACTTTGACAAAACCCAACTAGATACGCTCATTAGTAATGGAATTTCTGATCGACAAACAACAATAACCTTGCTGAATCATACAAAGAACAACGACAAGGTTTTCTGCGAAAACGGCGGCAATAGCAGGCGCAGATTATGCTGATTGTTTGCTTAAATTTAATCTCTTTTTTTATTTGCACCAGCCAAAATAATTCGTAATTGATAATGGGCTTCGCCCCGCTACGCTAACGTAATTCGTAATTATTACCAATATGTTTATCTGGCAGAATGCAACAATGTTATGGCGCAGATGTATGGCTGTTCTCGTGCCGAAGAAATTCCAACGCCGTTAATTTTACACCCAAGGGGGGAAAAATTGATTTGCAATTGCAGCGCATTGAATCCTACGTACAAATTCGGGTGAGCGATACAGGAATAGGAATTCCTGCCGAATTCCTGTCCCATGTATTTGAACGCTTCCGTCAAGAAGACAGTTTCGATCACGCGATCGCATGGTGGATTAGGATTAGGGTTAGCGATCGTCCGCCACTTAGTAGAATTACACGGCGGCACAGTCTCTGCCGAAAGTCCAGGAATTGGACATGGGGCAACATTTATTGTAAATTTGCCAATGAAAGCCGTTTATGTAGAGGCTAATACGCCAGAGCAGCTTTCATCTGCTGTAGATACCCAAGAGGTTAATAATTACTTGCCGAGGCTAGATGACTTGCGGGTGCTGATTGTTGATGATGAGGCAGACGCGCGTCATTTGCTTACCACGATTCTGGGACAGTATGGGGCCCAAGTCATGGCTGCTCCATCTGCAAGTGATGCACTGCTAGCCCTGCAAGAATTCCGCCCCCATATACTGGTGAGCGATATTGGTATGCCACAAGAAGACGGCTACACACTAATTCGTCAAGTCAGGGCGCTACCAACAGACCAAGGTGGGCGGATTCCAGCAGTAGCGCTGACAGCCTATGCTAGGGCCGAAGACCGCACGCAAGCCCTCTTAGCAGGCTTTCAACTCCATGTGCCCAAACCAGTCAATCCGGCTGAGTTAGCAGCTGTAGTTGCCAATCTCACCGGACGTACTTGAATAGTTTAGGACTTACGCAAAATATCTCTCAAACTCTCATTTCTCCGTGCCCTCTGCGCCTCTGCGGTTCGTTATTCCGTAACTCGTGCGTAAGTCCTATAGTTTAAACGTAGAAACAATAGCTGCTTTCTGCTTTATAAAATATTAGTGCCAAACTATACTTACGTTGTTTCAATAACACTTAGTGGGGCATCTGTAGTGAGTTTCACAGCATCCTTCACACCACTTATGGTCAAAGGAAGGGTACTACTAGTCGTGTTCTTAATAGTTGTACCTACGGCTTTGGTAATGCTACCAACGGGATTTACAATTACTGGAGGAGTGTTTCCACTTCCTTTACAGCTTTTGAGTTCTTCTTCGGTAAGCACCGTCCAAGTACTTAATTCTAAAATTTTAATAGCCAACCGTTAAACCTCTTAGATTAAAATTTACATGAAAATATATATACAGCAAATGGATTGATATTTCAATATCTCCGTTTAAGTTTTTTTTGGAGGCACTATAATCTGTATAAACGCCCTACCTTAGTCAGCCCGTCAGACATTGCCTGCCCCCTGCCCTACAGGCGTTCAATCAACTCGGTCAAACTCAGACTAGAATTAGAATGGATGTGACGTTCTCTAGTAGCCAAAGTGCCAGACTCTTTGCCATTGCGCGATCGCTATCTTGCCTTAATCGATGAAATTGTCGAAACCACCCTCAAGGGCAAAATTAGCTCTGTGGAGATGGTGTATCAAATGCTGCTTAAAGGAATTACTTCCGGTACAGGGGAAGTTTTTGAGCTAGTTTTGAGCGATCGCTTGAATGCTCTTCAAAGCCAAGTCGATAGTGAAAAAGACGAACTCAAAAAAGCTAAGGCTACTCGGAGTTTGAGAGCTATTAAAACTATTCAAAGTCAATGGCAACGTTGGCAAGAGCAAAACAAAGCCACAGAAGCGATCGCTTCTGTGGTTACAGAAATTACCATAGCTCCTGCTGACGAGCGTCTAGCGGTATTTTTACGGGTTACTGATCCCAATCAGAAGTATCCGCTAAATTTGCAACAGCTACAGCAGTTGTCAAAAGCATTACAGCAATTTGCCCAGGCAGATGCTGATTTAGAACAGTTTTCCGAAGGGATCACCCGTGGTTTAGCTTCTTGGCAGCGATTGCAAGACAACTTGCTCAGTTGGATGTACGAGCAAAAAGAATCTCTGGGATTTGGCGGCGTACCGGGAGAACGTGGCCCTTGGGCAAGTTGGGCAAAACAACTCAACAGTGAGTTACCCCAAGCACTGCTTCGCACCCTAGCTATGGAAGAATCTGCAATAGAGTTTGCCCAGAGACAACGAGGAATCACCCTCAGAGATTGGGTGGAAATGGCATTGATTTTACAGTACTTGCAACGGGGATTAATTAACTGGTTTGACCAACAAGCTTACGACGTTAAAGCCGGGCCAAAGCTGTCCATTTCCACTTTTTTGACCTTTGCAGTGATTTGGAGTCAGTTAGCAAGTGGTTTTGGCAGCATTGGGAAAGTTTACGGCGATGCCTGTTCTCAAATTATGCTCCAGATTTTGCGAACCTTTGCCCAGCGTCCATATTTTCCCTTTTACGGCGGGATTTTTGCCTCTTTTACTGGCACTTATTTGCGAGATGCACTGGATTATTTGGATGAACCATTGCGACGAGGCGAGGGAACCCAAGAAAAGGCGCGGATTTTGACCCTTTTAGGCTATTCTCAGCGTGCTTTAGGACAATACCAGCGCTCTATTGATTTTCATCAGGAGGCGTTAGAGATAGCCAGAAATTCAGGCGATCGCGCCTGTGAAATCGCCAATCTCAACCACCTCAGCCGCACATACGTGCAACAGCAAAATTATGCTGAGGCAATTAACTACAGTCAACGTGCATTAATACTGAGTCGGCAAGCAGGCGATAGAACAGGAGAAGCAAACGCGCTGGTAAATTTAGGTTACAGCGAAGTCATGCAAGCTCAACAACTGGAGAATCTAGAACCTGAAACATACCAAGCCGCAATTAACTATTTAGAACAAGGTTTAAAATTATCAGAAAAATTAGGCGATATTCAAAGTAAAGCCTTATGTGTCAGCAGTTTAGGAATCGCTTATCTAGTAATTGGAGAACACCAAACCGCAATTAAATATCTTGAAGATGGCTTTAAAACAGCACAAGTTTCCGGCGATTTGTATCTCCAAGGGCGGAACTTAGCTTATTTATCAGAAGCTTATTATCATCTGCAAAATTCTGAAAAAACCGTTTACACAGGCTGCTTGGGAATGTATCTTTTGGAGCAAATTGCTTCTAATGAGTGGCGGCAAGCAGCAGGATTACTAACAATTTTACAAGGACAGATAGGGGCAGAAGCTTTTCAAAAGTTCTTACAGCAACATCGCCCTAAAATCATTGCGGTTATTGGTGTAGATGGGTATGATCACATTCCGCAATTGTTAGAAGAATATAAACAAGATATTTAAGGGTGACGATGAGATGAACATTTATAGCGAGAAACCTTGATTTTTAGAGCTATTTGCAGAATGAAACAACCCTGCTTTTTAAGGGGTTGGGGGATATCTTCTGCGTAAAATCTTAATAAAAAACCAACCTAACTGGCTGCAACAACAGCAGTGTCATTTACTAACTTGCCATCTTCCATGTAGACGATGCGATCGGCAATATCTAGAATGCGATTGTCATGAGTAACTAAAAGAATAGTACAATCCTGTTCTTTAGCCAGGGTTTGCATGAGGTTGACCACATCTCGTCCCGATTTACTATCAAGAGCAGCGGTGGGTTCATCTGCTAAGACAATTTTAGGACGACCGACCAACGCCCGAGCGATCGCAACTCTTTGTTTTTGCCCCCCAGATAAATCATCAGGATAATAATTCAGGCGATGCCCTAATCCTACTTCCTCTAACATTTGGGCTGACCGGGTTTTCATTTCTGCCGGGGAAATATTATTATGCACTTCCAAGCCCATTCTGACGTTCTGGAGTACTGTCAGGCTACCGTGCAAGTTGTGCGCTTGGAAAATATAACCGTTACTGCGTCGCGCTTGGGTAAGTTGTCCTTTGTTAGCGCCACACAGTTCTTGTTCCAATATTTGCAAACTGCCAGATTGAGCAGAACGTAAGCCGCCGACTAAGGTGAGAAGTGTAGTTTTCCCAGAACCAGAAGGCCCAGTCATAATAATAATTTCGCCAGCGTTAATATCCAGATTGATATCAAAAAGAACTTGCTTACGGAGTTGACCATGACCAAAATAGTGGTCGAGATTTTTAACAGAGATTACAGGAGGCATACTTAGGAGATTGGGGAGTGGGGAGTAGTGAGTGGGGAGTGGTGAGTGGGAAATTGTCACTTGTTTTTCCTTATTCCCTATTCCCTACTCCCTACTCCCTACTCCCCATTTTCTAAAACATATCTGCGGGGTCGGCGGACTGTAATTTACGGGTAGCGATCGCACCAGAAATTACACACATAATCATAGTTAAAGTTAATACCGTTAATGCCCGTCCTACGGTCATATAAAGTGGTAAATTGGTAGCATTACGAGTTAAATGATAAAGCCCTAAAGGTGCGATCGCTCCTGGAATAAAACCTAAAACTGCCAAAATTATCGCTTCTTCAAACACCACACCTAATAAGTAAAGATTGTTATATCCCATTGCTTTGAAAGTGGCGTATTCTTTTATATGAGAATTCACATCTGTAGAAAGAACTTGATAGACGATAATCACGCCCACCATAAACCCCATCGCTACACCCAGGCTAAAGATAAACCCGATAGCAGTATTCGTTTTCCAGTAATTTATTTCAAATTCGATAAATTCTGCTTTGGTTAAAATTTTAACATCATCATCTAAATAAGTTTCTAAAGTTGTTTTCATCTGGTTCGGGTCGTAGCCTGGTTGTAGTTGTATTAAGCCTACACTGACACCGCTAGCTTCTCGTCTGGGAAATAGTCGCAGAAAATTCTGGTCGTTGGTGATTAAAGTACCATCAGCGATGAAGGAAGCCCCGACTGAAAATAAGCCGCTAATGGTAATTGTCCGGCGTTCTATTTCGGTTGTGACAGTTTTACCCTGTTCTATTTTAGCGATCGCATCATTATAATCTCCTCTAGAGGCGCGATCGAACAAAACAGTATCTGGTAGCTTAACAGCATCTATCTGGCGATTCACATCCGCTAAGTTAAACACTTGCCGATCGGGATTGAACCCCATAACTAATATTGTCGTCTTCTGATGTGTTTGGGGATTTTTCCAATCAACAATGTTGATATACATTCCTTCTGCTGACTTTACACCTGGTATATCCATTGTTTGATACAGCCGTCGCCGCGTAAAGCTAGACATATTTGCTAGGTTACGTGCTTGGGGACTGATGACAAACATATCAGCCTGCATACTGCGATGTAGGATTGTGTTACTTTCAAACAGGGCATTCTGAAACCCTAGCTGCATGAACATCAAAACATCGGCAAAGGCAATGCCTGACAATGCTACCAAAAGACGGCCTTTTTCATGACTCAGTTGTAGCCATCCTAAAGGCGTTCGCCGCCGCACTTGTTCGATTAATTTCATAATAGTGGGGAGTGGGGAGTGGGGAGAGTGGGGAGAGTGGGGAGATGAGGGAGCAGGGGGAGCAGGGGAAGAATAACTATTAATAATTGAGCAATGCCCAATTCCCAATTCCCAATTCCCAATTCCCAATTCCCTTTAAAGTACAATTACTGCCTTGACTTGCAAATTAGTTAAGCTAGAAGCATTTTGGCTAGATAGTTTATTTAGTTGCACATGCACTTCCACTACTCTGGCATCAATATTGCTAGAGGGATCAGTGTTGATTAGATTTTGCCGCTTTACCTGCATACCAATCCAATCCACTCTTCCCTCTAATTCATTGCGTAGGGAATCACTACTTACCCGCACATCCTGTCCCGGACGCACTTTCTTGATATCACTTTGGTAGACTTCTACTACTGCATACATCTGGTCGGTTTGCCCTAGAGCCACAATTCCTTCATCGCCAACAGTTTCTCCGGCTCTTGTATTAATCTCCAAAATTCGACCGGCTTTAGGAGCCACAACATAAGCCTGCGCCAGTTGTACTCTAATTTTATCTGCCGTGGCTTGAGCGCTATCTACCTCTGCTTGTGCGTTTGCTATATCTGTTGGACGGACTTCAGCTGTTTGATTCAAGTTCGCTTTTGCTTCGTTAATCTGCTGTTGCAAGCTGGCGAGGGTTTGTTCCTGGTTGGCTTTTGCTTCGTTAAGTTGCTGTTGTAGGGTTGCGACAGTTCTTGTCTGGGTGGCTTGGCTTTCAATTAACGCTTGAGTGGAAGTTTCGGCGTTTAAGCGTCTGCTATCAACTTCTTGGCTAGAAATTGCTCCTGCTTTATATAAAGTCTCGTAGCGCTGCACATCAGCTTCGGCATTACGTCTCTCGGCTGCGACGCGAGCCACTGTTGCTTGCAAGCTCCGTTGTTGCCCAAGGAGTTCTGCTTCTATACGATTAATTGTGGCTTGCTGAGTTTTAATGTTTCCTTCTAGTTCTACTTGCAAACGATTCACAGTAGCTTGACGCGCTCCAATTTCTCCCTGTTTGGCTCCAGCTTTTACCTGGTTAAGGCGGGTTTTGGCAACTTGAACTTGTTTTTGTGCTTCAGACAAACTAGCTTGTAGACGATCGCGATTGTCCATAATCGCAATTACCTGCCCTGCTTTGACGCTATCGCCTTCTTTCACCGATAGTTGCTCTACTCGATTTCCTTCACCAGTTGAAGAAGGCGCTGACAGTTTTATTATTTCTCCCTTTGGTTCTAACCGCCCTAATGCTGTTACTGTTTTTACCACAGGCTGAACTGCTACTGGTGTTTTTTGTTTTTCATTAGCTGTAGCCTGAAGCTTCATCACCGCATAAACACTGATTCCGCCTATTGCTAGAGATGCAATTATTGCAAGTAGAACAGGCGATCGCACAAGATTCTGAGAAGACCTTAAACTCTCTGAATTCCTGTTTTGCTCCATACTATTTTCCCCTTACCACCAGTAGCAACTTGTACTAAACTGTCCAGTTCAACTCATGCTAAACTAAACTGACTAGTTTAGTCAATATGATACAACTAAACTTGTCAATCAATTTGCAAAGGCATTATGCAGCGAAATGCTATTCCTGCCGCCTGCCGCCTGCCTTGCAGCATCTATTAATATTGTTTATAAGAAAGGATGATTAATAAATGGTACGCATCAAAGCTGACGAAGTTGATCGAGACAATTCCGTTGATAAAGTGGAGCAAATTCTGCAAGGGGCAATGCAAGAATTCCTTCAACATGGCTATGCTGGTACAAGCATGGATCGGGTAGCGGTAGCAGCAGGTGTTTCTAAAGCGACAGTCTACAGCCACTTTCAAGATAAAAAAGGACTTTTTAAAGTACTGTTAGAGCAACTGGCAAGCAAAAAGAACAGCTCTATTTTTGGCACAGAACCTATTGAGGGAGAACCAGTCGTCATACTGCACCAGGTAGCAACCAAAGCATTAGAGCAGATGCTTAACGACAAAGAACATAGTGCATTTATGCGAGTACTAATCGGAGAATCTGGGCGTTTTCCTGAGTTAGCTCAAATTTGTGTTCGGGCGATGATTAAGCCAGTAGCGGAAACTCTCACTCACTACTTGGCATCTCCAGAACTAAAGATACCTGACCCAGAGGCAACAGCGAGAATACTCTTAGGAGCATTGGTGCATTTTCATATTACTCAAAATGTGATGCATGGAGAGGAAATTATACCAATGGAAAGCGATCGCCTGATAGATGCCTTGACACACCTAATCACTAAATGCGCCGATTAGATTGGCTATTTACCGGCGCTTGTTCGCTGGGAAGGTCAAATATCATCTTGATTGAGATCCTGTCCGCCAAATTACCCATAATAAAAGAACACCTCCCCGCCTGCTCTTAGGGGAGACAAAGTACAGCTTTGGCGGGGTGGAGTTCTCCGGGTTTAATAAGTAATCAAGCGGACATGATTCAACTCAATGGTGGAATATTTGACCCGGATTTCTCACAAGTGAGAAATCCGGGGGCCGCATATAATAACCAAAGGATACATTAGACATCTCCGAAAATGAATTGTTTTGACGTTGCAATGCAACGTTAAAACAAGGGTTTCAGGTAACGCATAATTAATTTCTGGAGATGTCTAAGTAAGTCGGCAGGAAAAATCATAACTATGTAACGAAAAGTTAACCAGAACTGTTAGAGCTAAATTTAATACGTTGTGTACTGTAGTTTCCTTTTTCCCCTCTAGCTTGAATACCACCAATCA
>JAIVFU010000087.1 GCA_020829485.1 Nostoc sp. CHAB 5834
TCGAAAAACATTATGCTATTCCAAATCAGTAGATATGCTTAAACATTCAATTCGATTATTACTTCATTATTTGAAGTATAGAGAAATACCTGTATTTAGCTAATTCATCCCGCATTTATGCAACGCCGCTTATTCAAGTAGATTCAGATGAGGAAAATATTCTAGTATCACTCAGGCGCAATGAGTTTGAGGTGATTACCCCGAAGTTAGAATAACTTCAGGCTGTTGCCGATGGCTCCTCACCAATTCCCAGTTCCTTCTTACTATGCTTTAACTGTTTCCAAAGTCCCTTAATTTGCTGATAAGCATCTTCTGGGTCAAGCTTACCATTGCTTTCTAAACTGGTGATCATGCCAACTTTTTGAGCAAATTCTTGCAAGTTAGCATTAAACACTAAGTTTTCTGGTTTAACTTGTCCGTAGTAGCGACCACGAGGGTCAAGGAATTTATTTTTGTCTTCCTCATGAGACTGGTTCATGGTTTCACCTCCCTACTAATAAGTTTTTATCAATAATGTCAACCCAGCTTCAACTATCTCCTTAGCCAAATGGCTGCTTGGAAATATAGTTAGCGATTGCTGAAATTATGAGCCTTTTTTTAGTATGACTCATAGTCCAAAATCGTCAAATGTAGACTGAAATAATTTCAGCCATATTCACACTGGTAAAGCATTAAAAAATCAACTATCCCAATTAAAACAAGAATTGGGAGATAGTTCAGACACACAAGTGTAAGCTACACCTACGCTAAAATATGATGCCTGCATTTTGAAATAGTGGCAATTGAATTACTTGGGTATGTTTAGCGTTATCCAAATTAGACAAGGAAATGCCCAGCAACCTAATACTGCGGTTTTCCAGATCAATCGACTCAAATAGTGCTTTGGCTATCTCAAAAATTGTAGAGAGTTCACTGATGATAGTCAGAAAACTTGACTTTCAGAGTTAATGTGCGGACTCGTGTTTTGTGCTGCTCTAACCGTTGCTCGACAATTTGGGCAATCTGTTCGAGTTCTTGCAACATCTAGCTGATATCATTTAAGTCTTGTGCAAATGAAGTTTCTGCACCGATGGACTTACGAACCCGATTCGCCTCAACTGGTCGATCATCTTCTGCTCTGGCAATCTTATAGTAGTAGTATTGTCCTGCTTTACCAAAGTGGTGTGTTAGTTCCAAGAGTGATCGCTCCTTCAAATTTGCGCCAGTATCAATGCCAAGTGAATGCATCTTCGCCGCCGTCACCTCTCCAATGCCGTGAAACTTTTCAATCGGCAGCTGTTCTACAAAGGCGATCGCAGGTGCAACTACGCTTCCACAGGTGGGATTTGGGCGAAAATAGCAGACTTTAAAACTTGCGGAAGCTTTTCCAAAACTACAGCACCTTTACGGCTTTTGATATATATCTTTACGGCTTTTGATATATATATAGTTGCATAAATCTCAACGAATCAAAACAAGTGTACCAGTTAAAATCAAGCCAGTTCCCAATATCACTTGCAGCGTTAGCGGTTCCTTAAGAAAAAGTACCGAAAAAATCAGTACCAAGAGCAAACTCGATTTATCTAAAGGTGCGACTAAAGAAGCTTTCCCGACTTGTAAAGCACGAAAGTAAAATAACCAAGATAAACCCGTTGATAACCCAGAGAAGCCGAGAAATAGCAAGGTTTTGGGGCTAATTGTCAATAGTGTGTCTAGTTGTCCTTTGGCGATAACCCAACCCCAAATCATTATGAGAATTACTACCGTGCGGATTGCGGTTGCTAAGTTGGAGTTAATTGCTTCAACTCCAATCTTGGCAAATATAGTCGTCAAGGCTGCAAAAAATGCCGATAATAGGGCGAAGAAGATTGCATTCGTTTCATTCTCTGACATTTATTGCCCCCGATCGCATCAGTATTTATTGAGAAATAATATCACTATATATAAGTATTTTCTTATGAGTTATTTAGAACAGCTATATTAAGAAGCATTAACAAGATATTTAAATAAGTCATCAATTACTACATCAGTCGCCAGCATATTTGTTCCAGCCCATGCCATAAAATCAACATAATAAACATGATTTTCTTGCACAGCTTTAAGGGTTTTCCAAAGTGGCTCTTTTTGTTTTTTTGCCAGGAATTCATTACCTGTTTTTGAAAAGGTTGTCACAAATAAAATATCACCATCGGCTTTTTTTAATTCCTCTAGAGAAATAGGAAATGCTCCATAGGTTGAATCGAGATTTTGTGCGGCTGGACGCTGCAAAAGTGCAGCACTGAGAATAGAACCAGGAAATGAGTTTTTGGAATCAATGTATATCTCACCACGTCCAACACTTATGAAGGATATTTTTTTACCTTGATAGCGATTTCCCAAGGCTTGTTTTAGCTGTTCTATTCGCTGATAATAGCGTTCCCAAAGTGCTTTTTCAACCTCCGGTTTTCCCAGTGATTCAGCCACAAAACTCAGATATTTTTGCCAGCTTATATAATCAATTTCACCTAATACCGTAGGGGCAATTTTAGATAATAAAGGATAAATTGGTTTGAACCAATCTACACCAATTATTAAATCTGGTTTGAGTAGTAATGTTGCTTCTAAATTTGGTTGTGAAAGTCCAAGTAGTTTTATTCCCTCAGTTTTACCATTAATGGATGTGAGAGAGTTTCCCTCTACATAAACTTCGTTAGTTGTACCAATGGGTTTAACCCCAAGTGCTAGAACATTACCTAAAGTACATGAAGATAAGGTGACAACACGCTGGGGGTGAATGGGAACACAGATTTCCCCCATTGTGTGTTTAACCATGCGACATTCTGCGGTTGGTTGTTTAGGTAAAGAGGATATATTTTGAGGTGTGTGATAATTGCAAGCTGTAAGCAGAGTAAATCCTAAGATGCCTAATATTAGCCAGTAGAAAAAATGTCGCATGATGATCTCGATAGTTAAAACTGCCAGGAAACTGTGCCTTGCACTGTAAAAGGTTGTCCATAATAAACACGATTACCTAGCGAACTTTCAAAATAGTCTACATCAAATAGATTTTTGAAGTTGAGTGCGGCTCTGAATCGATCTTGTTTGTAGAAAATAGAGGCATCAGTCCGAAAATAGCTAGGAACATCGTAAGTATTGTCAAAATTAGCGCGATCGCCTACAAAAAACAAGCCTATTCCCGCCCCTAACCCTTGTAAGTTACCTTTTTGAATTTCATAGCTTGTCCACAAGTTGAAAGAATGATTGGCGCTATTTGACAATCGGTTTCCAGGTGTCAAAGTATTATCTTTCGTAATGCGGGCATCGATATAAGCATAGCCAGCAAAAATATTCCATCCTGGTAAAATTTCACCTGCTAGATTCAGTTCAACCCCTTGGCTATTCTGCTCACCTACTTGGATAGAAAAGTTTGGTCTGTTGGGATCTTCTGTCGTAACATTGGTACGAGTCAAATCAAATAATGCTAATGTTGCTGAGAGGCGATCGTTCAAATCTGCTTTTACCCCAATCTCGTACTGATTACCGCGTTCTGGCTCGAAGGAAGAGTCAACACCAAAAAAGTATGAGCCACCTGGTGGAGTAAATGAACTTGTGTAAATAGTATAGAGGGAGATAGCGGGGATGGGTTGATAGACAATGCCAAAACGAGGACTGAATGCACTATCTGTCCCACTGCTTTCTGTGTTACTGATTAAATCTTCATATTTTCGATCAATCACGTCAAACCGCCCACCTAATAGCACTTTCAAGTTATCCGTCAGGGAAACTTGGTCTTGCAGATAAATTCCTAATGAGTTCGTCTGCTGTCGAACTGCAAAAGAAGAAGGGACTTGTACTCCTCGCGGTTGACCATATACAGGATTGAAGATATCAATTGATCCCGCCTCGAATTCATTAATTGGTGGATTGAAGTTGTCAAAGCGATTTAAATCAAATCCAAATAGTAGCTGATGTTGAATTGAACCTGTGGAGAACTTACCAATGAGATTAGTCGTCATCGCATAATTTCTATTTTCGGAAGAGCCTTCTGAAAACGATCGCAACCAAGTTCGATTATCTGCTTCTAAACCATTAGAATCGGTGCGGCGTTGAAAGAGATCGCGAAATACAAACCTAAAAGCATTGTTTAATGACCAATTTTCGTCAAACTTATGGTCTAGTCGGTATCCAAGCCTGATAATTGTTTGTTCAGCACTATCAGAAGGTTCAAAAAGGTTGAGATTACGAGAAACTTTCCCGTTTGGGTTAGGTAAAACACTACCAATCACAGGTACACCAGAGGCATATCTATCTCTTGTTCTGATATATTCTGCCTCCAAGGTCAGGTTAGTTTTCTCGCTAAGTGCCACACTGATCACAGGTGATATATTTAAGCTTTCACCATCAAAAAAATCGACAGAACTACCTGAATTTCTATAAGCTAAGTTGAGACGATATAAGACTGTCTTCGAGTCATTTAGCGGCCCTGATAAATCAACCGCACCTCTATAAAAACTATAGCTGCCAATAGTTGCCTCAACAGCATAAAAAGGGTCGCGCAAAGGACGTTTAGATACGAGGTTGATGCTTCCGCCTGGATTACCCAAGCCAAATAAAACTGATGCCGGGCCTTTGAGAACTTCGACTCGCTCAATACTGGAAAGTTCACTTACCTGTCCAGCCAATGTATCAATTAGTCCATCTCTGAGAAGATTCGTTTCTGTTGCATCAAATCCGCGAATGTTATAGAAAGTAAATGGCCCAAAGTTAAAACTCTGATTGACACCCGCAACATTTCTGAGTGCATCATCTAAACGAGTTACCTGTTGGTCACGCAACACTTCTTGTGGTACTACTTGAATTGATTGGGGAATGTCACGCAAAGGTGTATCAGTTTTTGTCGCAGTCGTAGTATTTGGTACAAAATACCCATTTTGTTCACCTGTCACCACCAACTCAATCGGCTCATCCTGCTGCGCTACTGGTTCTTCTGGTGGTATTTCACTCGTTGGTTGTTCTGTTTCTGGCTGCGGTAATGCCACATTCCCAGTTACCGCTACACCGAAAATTAAACCCTCATCACTATCAAATAGTTCTACTTTGGGAGGACTGGCTGCACCTGTGACTGTTAACCTGATAGTATTAGCATTGAGATTAGTTACAGTCACTAGCGTAATTCCACTAGCAGGATTTTCTTGACGGAACTCACTCACAGACGGCAAACTTAACTGAGTATTGGGAATATCAGCAATAAAATTATTTCCCTCACTTTTACTTACAGGCTGCAACTTATCTGAACCTGTACTCTCTAAAATTACTTCCAATTCCTTGTCTGTTTGCTTTAACTTGACACCCGTTACCTGAATTATGCCTTGGGAAAGCCACTGTTTAACCTTAGTTGCTGGACGTTCAACTTTGTTGAGATTTGTAGCCGCAGTTGCTACAGGATATATATTTGCATCAGAATTAGTACGGTTTAAATTAGTTTCCGCTACAGATGGTAAGGCTAACAATCCCCAGAACGAACTAAGCATCAACACCTTTAACCAGCAATAATTTGACACCACTACTCACACCATTAATAATAATTAGTTTCAACAAGATACCTTTAAACTGGGGTGACAGAAGACTAATCCGATAGGTAGACGGAATTTTTTCGATAGCTAAACGGAATTTTTTTGCAGTTTTTGGTATTCCTTGGGGTTCATACCAAATTGTTTGCGGAATGCAGCCGCAAAGGGACTGCGACTGTTGTAACCCATTGCCTGAGCAATGTCGGTAATTTTCATCTCTCCTGCTTCTAGTAGTTGCCGTGCTTGCTCAAGTTTGTGGTGACGCAGATAGCCAAATACTGTTGTGCCAAAACAAGAACGAAAGCCACGTTTGAGGGTGCATTCATTTAAACCAACTCGTCGTGCTAATTCGTTCAAAGATAGTGGATTGTCTAACCGTTGCAATATAATTTCCCTGGCGTGGTGAATTCTGTCTACCACATCTGCTTGTAGAGGCTGACTATTGCTTTTACCGTCACGAATCTCAACCTCTTGCCCTATCAGGATTCCCATCAGTTCCAGCACTTTCCCTTCTAAGTACATCCGTTTGGCAATACCCCGATAAGGACAATGCAAAATTTGCTGTGCGATTCTCTGCATCGGTAAGGTAGCTGTGCCACAGCGATGGTATTTTAGCTGATCATCCGGTCGGATTAAGTGTTGCAACTCTTTTGGTAATTGCCCTTCACCATTGCCAGCAAAAGAAAGCAGCAACTCAGGATCGAATGTAAATTCCACCTCAAGAAATGGCTGTTCATGATAAGTTTCAGATTTGATTTTAGGAGTTAAACCACTACCGTGAAAAATATACTGTCCGCCACCTATGGATGTATATTGATCCGCGTGTCCCCCTGAAAAATGGAAGTGGTAATGTAGAGAATGTTCTGTTTGTGGATCTTCAAAAATTATGCGATCGCACAAGCTCAAATCACCAATGCACAAATCTAAACCCTCACGCAGCCTGATTTCCCGCCAGTAGCCTTGTCCCAATAGCTTTGGGTAATTGTACATTACATCTAACTGATCATCGGGGTCTGGATGTTGTGAACTCTCAACCTTTCCCTGATTCAGTAGTTCGTTGAAGACTTGGCTAGAGATGGAGATAGGCATAGTTAATATTGCTGAAATCAAAGTAAAATTTACATTGCCACAAAAAATGTAGGTGTTTTATAGGCTTTTTAACTATCCCTTTAAATGATTAATTACGAATGATATTGACTCTGGCCTTGCGTCCTATTGGTACACACATCGGCGTTCCTACAACCGGGTCAGGAACAATACGAGACTCTAAGCCAAAAACTTCCTGCACCATCTCTTCAGTCATTACCTGTTTGGGTTCTCCAGCAGTGAAAATTCTGCCTTGTTTTACCGCAACCAAGTAATCTGCATAACGACAAGCCTGATTTAAATCATGCAGCACCATAACAATAGTTCTTCCCTGATGCTGGTTCAATTCATATAACAAATCTAAAACTTCTATCTGATGTGCCAAATCTAAAAAAGTAGTCGGTTCATCTAACAGTAAAATATCTGTATCTTGGGCTAATGCCATTGCAATCCAAGCACGTTGTCGTTGTCCACCAGACAAAGTATCTAATGCTCTATCTGACAACTCTAATAAATCTGTAATCAAGAGTGCCTGTTGGATAATTTTTTCATCTTTTTCTGACCACTGCTGCAACCAATTTTGATAAGGATAACGTCCTTGTGCTACCAAGTCTCTGACTGTTAATCCTTCTGGTGCAACTGGCCCTTGCGGTAAGATCCCTAATTGCTTCGCTACGTCTTTAGTAGAAAGATTAAAGATAGATTGCCCATCAAGATAAACAGTACCACCATAGGGTTTAAGTAATCTGGCTAGACCTCGTAATAAAGTTGATTTACCGCAACCATTTGCACCCACTAAAGCACTAATTTGTCCGGTGGGAATCGATAAATTTAAATCCCGAATAATTGGTGCACCATCATAAGCTAAAGACAGACCTTTTGTTGATAATCCTTTCATATTTGTTACCATTTTGACTGTTGATTGTTGATTGTTTACTATTTATTGCGATTACGAATTAACAAATACAGAAAATAAGGCGCACCAACAGCAGCAGTCACCACCCCACAAGGAATTTCGATAGGTGCAAAGAGGGTTCTTCCTAGCAAATCTGACGCGACAACAAGCATTCCTCCTAACAGTGCAGAGGTAGGGATCAAGCCTTCATGATTTGTACCTACTAACTGTCTGCCTAAATGGGGTGCAATTAATCCTACAAAACCAATCATTCCGGCTGTGGCGACTCCTGCACCTGCTAAGGCTACACCCACTAGCACCAGCAAACCCCGTTGCCATTCCACCCGACTACCTAAGCCTTTGGCAACATCATCTCCCAAATTTAAAGCGTTTAAATGTCTGGCTAGTGTCAACGCCATCGGGATAAAAACGATTAACCAGGGTAAAAAGGAAAAAACTTGTTCCCAGGTGCGTCCGTAGACACTACCAGCTAACCACACTAAAGCATCACTAACGCTATAAATATCGCCAAAGGTAATTAATAAACTGGTGAAAGCACCAGCGATCGCAGACAAACCCACGCCCATTAAAATGAATAGAACGGGGGAACTACCATTATTCCAAGCCAAGGAGTAAATTAAACCAGCCATCAATAAAGCACCGACAAAGGCTGATACAGGCAAAGTGTAAATGGGTGCTGAGGGAAATAATACAATTACTGTAACGGCTGCTAGACTTGCTCCTGCATTGATGCCAATAATGCCGGGATCAGCTAATGGGTTGCGTGTGATGCCTTGAAAGATAGTCCCAGAAACGGCCAGTGCCATTCCCACCATGAAAGCAACCAGGGTACGGGGTAGACGCAGGTTATAAATCACAAAAGCATGATCTGGGTTGCCTGTATCTATACGCAGTACAGTTTTGATGATATCTAAGGGCGAAATAGGATATTCACCCCGCCCTAAATTCATCACCATCACTACCACAACCGCTACTGCCAAACATAGCAGTATTGGTGGTACACGTCGGTCTATGCGAAAAGATATTCCCTCAGAACGGATAACGAGCCAATCAACCTTCATTTTTTCACCTTTGATTTAGCCAAGTAGACAAAAAAGGGTGCCCCAATCAATGCTGTCATTACTCCCACGGGTAATTCTTGGGGTTTGAGTAAGATACGCGCAGCGACATCTGCAACTAAGAGTAAAGTTGCACCCACTACTGCGGAGTATGGCAAAATCCAACGGTAATCAGCTTTGATGAAAAATCTCACGATATGAGGAACAACTAAGCCAAGAAAGCCGATGGGCCCGGCTAGAGAGACGGAACTTCCTGCCAGTAAAACAACGCTTATGGCGGTCGCAATTTTGACCCAACCTGTCTCTTGACCCAAGCCTTTAGCCACGTCTTCACCCAAACTCATAGTTGTAATTTGTCTCCCCAAGCCAAAGGCTACTACTAAGCCAATCATGACGAAAGGCAATGCTGATAGTAAGATGTTGAAATCCCGTCCCGCTAAAGAACCAGCCAACCAAAATCTAATTTCTTCTAAGGTGCGTTGACTGACGATGAGAACAGCAGTAGTGAGGGAAGAAATCAGTGCCGTGATCGCCGCGCCTGCTACAGTGATATTTAATGGTGTAGCTCCTCCTCGCCCCAGAGAACCAAGGAAGTAAACTAATATGGCGGTGACTCCTGCACCCACAAAGGCCACAATAGTCAAAACACTCAAGGACGAGCTACCAAACACAAAAATTGTGGCAACTACAGCTAATGCTGCTCCTGACTCAATCCCTAAAATCCCTGGATCTGCTAGGGGGTTGCGTGTCAAACCTTGCATTAATGCGCCGGCGACTGCCAAGGATGATCCTACAACAAGAGCGACGAGCGATCGCGGTAATCTCACCGTCTGAATCACTAAATGTTCATAAGAACCGTCAAAGGTAATAAAGGATTCCAGAATCTTGTTTAACGGTATTTCTGCTGCGCCCAAAGTGACACTATACACCAAGCAAGTTAGCAGAATCAGTATTCCCAGAATCAGACCCCCTAATGGCGATATTTTGGGTGTGTTCCAGTTTTTGGGTGATGCTGTGGTTGCTCTTATCATTATTTTTTAGTTAATTGAAAAATATAATCATTTACGTAAGCCAGTCGTGCCTTCTGTTACATTTGCAGTTTCAACATCTTAATTGATAGTTTTTATACATTTATCGAGTATTTAAGCAAGGTATATTCTCGAAATATCTTGATTTCCACACAGATGTAAGCAGGAAGTTCCAAGATTATACTTTATACTTATTAAGAGACTTTTTCAACTGCTTATGTTTTTATTCCATGAATAAACAGAAATAATTACGAAATACTTGGGAAGTTGCTATTTATCGCTTTTCTGTCCTCTAGGCAGAGGAAAGTGAAAAATCCTGATCCGGTTTATGAGGATTTGACGGAAAATGCAAAGGATTGAGCCGCCTAAATGTATTGATGAGGGTCATTAATTTTGATTTTGGAGCGCAGCCACATAGCTAATGAGATAGATTCCTTATTGCAAATATCGTTACGATTGTTGTAAATTAAGTATTAATACCTTTTTAGTTAAGAAATCCTTGCAATTAATTAACAATAATTATCGTTAAAAAATGACTAATATCTTGACGGAAGAGCAAATCAATCAAATTGAACAGGAAACTCTAAAAAATTTAGAGATATCGTATAACAATCAAGGTTTTGACAAAATTCAGAGATTCCGTAACAGCTTATATGATAATCTTTATCAAGTAGTTGAATTCCGTCCAGGATTAAGTCTAGAAATTTTTGACGATCGTTACTACCAGCAAGTTAGTTGTAAAATTGACCACTATGGTTTAGAGGCACTAACAGCAAAATTTTATTTATCAGGCAATCATCATGTAATTTGCCCTGGTATTGCAGGAGTCAAGGAAAATTACCAAGAAACAGTAGGGAATAACTACTTGTTTTACCTACCAGATATTGAGGAAACAGAGCAATATTTTGCAGGCGATCGCATCTATTTAATTAGAATTTGTATAGATATAGACTTCCTCAAATCCTTCATCAATGGACTAGAACACTTACCAAAACAGTTACAGCCTTTCTTGGAAAGTGACTCGCCACCTCGGTTTCACCGCCCAGTGAGTAAAATTACTCTGCCTATGCAGACAGCATTACAGCAACTTCTCAATGTACCCTATCAAGGGATGATACAAAGAATGTATCTGGAAGGGAAGGTACTAGAATTACTGGCTTTGCAGTTTGCTCAACTAATAGAAGCTGAGGGAGATAAACAACCCTTGATTCATCTCAAAACTGGCGATGTTGAGAAAATTTATCAAGCCAAGGATATTCTTAGCAAAAACTACGATCATCCACCTTCATTGATTGACTTAGCGAAGACAGTTGGTATTAATGATAATAAGCTAAAGTACGGTTTTCGTGAAGTGTTTGGCACTACAGTATTTGGATATTTGCGTGACTATCGCCTAGAAATAGCGCGAAAGCTGCTACAGGAACAAAAGCAGAACGTGAGAACCGTAGTTAACACAGTTGGTTATGCCAATCAAAGTCACTTCGCGGCTGCATTCAAACGTAAGTTTGGTATCACTCCTCAAGATTGTCGATTAGGAAGAAAAGCTGTGTAATGAGAATCCTTTCTACTCTCAACTTTTATTGTCAGCTATTAGCTGCTTACTTGCAGATTCATGTCACAACTTAATCATACTCTCCCGCTATGGTTCAAAACTCTCCGTCTACTATATAGACTTACACCTCGTAAATTACATAAACTCTTTCCACAGACAGTTGCAAATTACTTGCAATATTGAGCTTGTTTTTGTGGAGTGAGGAGTATGGAGTCTCGGCCAGCGAAAGAAATTATCTCAGCCGGAATTGTGTTAGCACTTGTATCATTGCTTGTACAACCAGCTGTTGCGGAAACTAAATCACATCATTCTATCAGTACGGCAAAGTTACTACTGGCACAACAAAATGATGTTGCATCTGTGCAAGTTACAGGCGTAAAAGTCAATAATACAGACAAGGGTATCGAAGTCATTTTAGAAAGTGCTAACCCAGAAGCACTTGAACCTGTTATTAAAAGTGCAGAGAATAATTATATTGCAGATTTCCCGAATGCGGTGTTAGCACTACCTGAAGGTAAAGATTTTAGCATTGCTAATCCATTAAGCGGGATTGTCTCTGTAAGTGTCACTCAAGCTGATGCTAATACTGTACGGCTCACGGTAACGGGTGAGGCGGGTTTACCGACAGCAGAGTTATTTGATAGTGATGAAGGTTTAATTTTTACACTTGCACCCGTAGCTGAAATAACACAGCAACCGCAGCAACCACAGCAGCCGACAACTGAAACACCACCAGAACAACCAACAACTCAAAGTGATGAACCTATTGAATTAGTTGTCACAGGTGAACAGGATGGTTATCGAATACCTACAGCCAGCACTGCAACTAAAACAGATACGCCTCTGCGTGATGTACCCCAAGCAATTCAGGTAATACCTCAACAAGTCCTGCAAGACCAACAAGTGAGGAATTTAAACGAAGCTTTACGAAATGCACCAGGTGTTATACCTGATGGCTCAGAACGTTCTCCTTTTGAGGGATTTACCATTCGTGGTTTTAGTGACCGTAATATCATCCGCAATGGACTAAGAGACGATACCAACATCACAAGTAATGTGAATACGGATAACATTGAGCAGATAGAAGTTTTGCGAGGGCCAGCATCGGTTCTATTTGGACAAGGGGGTGCTGGAGGTACGATTAATATTGTCACGAAAAAACCTCAAAGCACACCTTCCTATTCTTTTGAGGGAAATATTGGTAGTTTCGGTACTTATGGCGGCACTCTAGATTTTACAGGGCCATTAAACGATGACAAAACTTTCCTCTATCGCTTTATCACATCTGCATCCACAACAGACACATTTGTTGATTTTTTTACCAGAGAGCGTTACTTGATTGCTCCTAGTTTCACTTGGCTGATAGGAGACAATACGCAATTCACTTTAGAAGCTCAGTATTCAGACCAACGACAACCCAATGACCGGGGTTTACCTGCTTTGGGTACAGTTTTATCGAACCCCAATGGTAAAATCCCCCGTAATCGTTTTATTGGCGAGCCTTTTGATGAAATTGATCAAAACAATCGGCGATCGCTGCGAGTTGGTTATAATTTAGAGCATCGGTTAAACGAAAATTGGCAGTTACGCAATAACTTTAATTTCACCTATTTGAGTGTCGCCCAAAATTCTCTATTTCCTACAGCACTGTTAGATGATAATCGCACATTAGAACGAGGTCTAGTTACTGCTAAATTTGCCTATCGCACTTACAATTTAGATACAAATATTGTAGGCAATTTTAAAACTGGCAATTTTGAACACAAAATTTTATTTGGTGTGGATTTATCAAGAGAGGTTTATTATAACGAAGGTATAGGACGTTTACGAGAACTCGGTTCTATAGACATTTTTAACCCTATTTATCGGCGTGATAGTGTCGGCGCAGTGCTGGAAGAATTTCCTGATGAACCTTCTACTTCTGATGGTTTAGGTATTTACTTGCAAGACCAAATTGGCTTATCAGATCACTTGAAATTGGTTCTAGGGGGAAGATTTGATATCGTCGCCCAAAAAATAGAAAATGCTCAAGGCGAAACAACTTCTTCTCAGCAAGATGAAGCATTTAGCCCTCGAATTGGTGTTGTTTATCAACCTAGTCAAGCGGTTTCACTCTACGCCAACTATAGCCGCTCATTCAAACAGGTAACTGATACAAATTTAGACAGAAGACTTTTTGAACCAGAACGGGGAACTCAGTATGAAATTGGCATGAAAGTAGATTGGACGAAAAATCTTTCTTCAACTCTAGCTTTATATCAAATTACACGCTCAAATGTTCTCACTACTGATCTCAGAGATCCCAGTGGAAATTCTTCTATCCAGACAGGAGAACAAAGAAGCCGAGGTATTGAATTAGATATCACAGGTGAAATTACACCAGGATGGAAAATTATTGGTGGTTATGCTTACACCGATGCACAAGTTACTCAAGACAATGATATTCCTGCGGGAAACCGCATTAACAACGTCCCAGAACACGCATTTAGCTTATGGAGTACCTACGAAATTCAACAGGGTAATTTGCAAGGTTTAGGCTTTGGTTTAGGACTTTTTTATGTAGGAGAAAGACAAGGAGATTTAGACAATAGCTTTAGTTTACCCAGCTATTTAAGGACTGATGCCGCTTTATTTTATCGCAAAAATAATTTTCGTGCAGCTTTGAATGTGCAGAACTTGTTTGATAATGAATATTTTGAAACAGGTGAAAGCATTCTGCGCGTTTTTCCTGGCGCACCCCGCACAGTCAAATTTACTTTGGGTTGGCAATTATAATTGACAAATTGCTCACGTAGTTAGATATTTTCCCTGACGATTTACGACGAATTACTACAGCCCTTAAATTATCTAAGGGCTGTATCAAGCCCATATTCATCGCCCAATCACATACATATAATGATTAGTAAATGGTTGGATCACATCAAATTATTTTTGATAGTTACCCTATCTCTAATATTTATCAAGGGATGTTATAGCTTTTTTAACCAAACCACATATTTATCAAAATCCCAAACGCTCACATCAGAATGTCGAACAGTTAAGCATGAATTAGGAGAAAGTTGTATTCCTCTGAATCCCCAACGGATAATTGTAGCTGACGAAGATAGTTTAGAAATATTAGTAGCATTGGGTTTAAAACCAATAGCCACAACAAGATCAAATCGAACAGGGAATAAAACACTTATCCTGAAAGATAAACTTGATGAAATTATTGATTTAGGTAAGGAAGGTAATCCCAATCTTGAAAAAATTGTCCAATTACACCCAGATTTAATTTTAGGTCTTTATATAAGTCCTCAAAATTATAAGTTATTTTCTCAGATAGCTCCAACAGTTTCTATTGAATTTACAGAAGATAACTGGAGAAAACCTTTATTAAAGGTTGCTAATATAGTTGATAAGACTCAGGTTGCAGAACACATACTAGCAGAATATCAACAAAGAGTTGAAAAATTAAGATGGAATTTTGCTCAAAAACTGGGCAATAAAAAAATTTCTATCATGAGATTTTATACAACTCTTGAATTCACACAATTTTTGAATAAATTATCATTTCCAGTAAGTATTTTAGAGGAATTAAATTTATCGATTCCCTTGGCACAACTGCAAGTTAGTAGTAATGCTAGTGTCAGTTATAACAATGTTAGTTTAGAACGTGTAAACTTGTTAGAATCAGACGCAATGTTTATTGCACTAGACCCAGGTTCAGAAGAAAACTTTCAAATATATAAAAATAGTCCTCTGTGGCAAACCCTCAATGTAGTAAAAAGTAATCGCGTATATACTGTTGATTCAGGTTACTGGATTTTTGGAAGTATCCTGTCAGCCAATGCTATTTTAGATGACTTAGTTAAATATTTAGTGAAATAATTAATTTAATATCTAATAATGAAACAGTTTTTACTTCGCTACATCAAATTGTTTATTCTCATACCCCTAACTTTAGTTTTGGTTAATAGTTGTTATATTAATTATCCTGAAAATCCCGGCTTGATAACGACAAGAATAAAAACATCTGAGTGTAGACTAATCAAACATCCTTTAGGTGAAAGCTGCGTTCCTGTAAAACCTCAACGGATTATTGCTTTAGATGAAACCTCTATGGAAGCATTATTAGCACTGAACTTAAAACCAATAGCAACAGCACAGCCTAATATTGCAGGTAGCATAATACAAAAGTTGGGTAAAAAAGCCGAAGGTATAGTTTCTTTAGGGAAAGATAGTCAGCCAAATATAGAAAAAATGGTGCAATTAAACCCAGATTTAATTTTGGGTTTTTCTGTCAGCGCAGAACAATACAAATTATTTTCCCAAATAGCACCGACAGTTACACTTGATTATATTCAATTTGGTTGGAAAAATGCTTTATCACGTATTGCTGAAATCATAGATAAAAGTGAACAAGCAAAAATATTACTTGAGCAATATCAGCAAAGAGTTAAAGAATTACGTACCTTTATAAATCATAATCTCAAAGAAAAAACTGTTTCGGTGAGTCGCTTTTATGCTGGTAATCAAGTTCCAGAGTTTCGCACTAAGTATTCATTTCCTGGAAGTCTGTTTACAGAGGTGGGAATACCTCTACCAGAGATGCAAGATCAACTGACTACTTATGAAAATCAGCCTTTAGTTTCAGTTAGTTTAGAGCATTTAGATTTATTAGATGCAGATTTTTTGTTTGTGGTTTTAGATCCTGGTTCGGAAGAAAATTTTCAAAAATATCAAACTAGCCAGTTATGGCAAAAGCTAAATGTCGTGAAAAATCAGCGAGTATATACTGTTGATTCTGGTTACTGGATATTTGGCAATATTCTATCAGCTAATACCATTTTAGATGACCTATTTAAATACTTAATAAAAAAATAATGTTTCAACAAATAACTGACAATAGTGTACAAAATTTCTTACAAGAAGTATTTACTCTTGCTCAAAATACTTTAGATAGTTTCTATACGGACTGTATAATTTTGACTCAGCCTTCTGATAATGCTGAGGTGATTACATTAAATAATTACCTTCAACCAGATAGACTTTTATCTCAATGGCAAGCAAGCGATATCTACCAAAAAACTCAAGATATTCGCATTGCTACCTCTATATGGAACAAAGTGTATAGCTGGAAAACATTACCAGGTGTTTTAGCCTTAATGACTTGGGCTGGTGTAGGGCTAGATGCTGGGCTTGACAATGTGAGTTTTGTTTTAGAAGACGGTGAACCCAAGGCGTTATGGTTTCACGATTTGAGTCGAACTGTAATTTATCCTCAGAGATTACCTATCCCCATTCCCAAAGATTATCCAGGACAAATAGTAAATAGCGTGGAAGCCCTACACCAAACTGTATTTACTAGCTTATTCCAACGCAATTTTGCACCCATGATAGACAGGGTTCATATTTTAACCAAACTCTCCAAAAAAACCTTATGGGGTAATGCGGTGAACGCTTCGGAAGGACAGTTTGCTGAACTTAGCCAATTTACAAATCTAGAAGCGATACAAACAGATTATTCCGTCTTATATGAACAACCCTACAGTTTAGTTATGCCCGGACGTAATCCCCTCTACAACTTAGTACGCACAGAACAACTCAACGAACCCGGTTTACCAGCTACAACCATAGTGCGTCTCACCTGCTGCTTATATACTTTTATTCCTCCATACGATGAAAAGTGTCCAAACTGCCCTCTGATGCAACCACATGAACGAATTGCACTCATGAAGAAAGAAATGGTAGAGACTGATTGAAATTACATTAATCAAAATACCGAAAAAAACCTACAAATGCCACAACAACCAAACCTAGCCAGTATGCGTAATTTTCTCATCGTCTGGCTTGGTCAGCTAGTTTCTACTATCGGTAGCAGTATGACCAGCTTTGCGATTGAAATTTGGGTATGGGAAATTACAGGTAAAGCAACTACCCTGACTTTGGTAGGTTTTTTTAGTTTACTACCAAGTATTATCATTACCCCAATCAGTGGTGTAATTGTAGACCGATTTAACCGTAAATTTTTGATGATGGTTGGTGACACAGTAGCCGTCCTCAGCACAATTTTCATCCTGGTACTTCATCTGACTAATAACTTACAAATTTGGCACTTTTACCTCACAGGTGCTATTGTCGGAACCTTCAATCAATTTCAGTCTTTGGCGTATTCAGCATCAGTGTCGTTGATGATTCCCAAACAATACTATACTCGCGCTAGTAGCCTACAATTTGTATCCGGTTATGGCAGCAACATTATTGCACCTGCTTTAGCGGGCTATCTTTATACAGTCATTGGTTTTTTAGGAATTTGGTTGATTGATATCTTTACTTTTGCTATAGCAATTAGCAGTTTATTGTTCGTTAGTATTCCTCAACCACCACCACCAAAAAATGAAAGCAAAGTCAATGTTTGGCAAGATTTGGGATTAGGTTGGCGTTATATTGCCGCTCACAAAAGTTTATTAGCATTGTTAATACTTAACTTATTATTTTGGCTACCCCATGATATTGGAGATTCCCTTTACGCACCAATGATTTTGTCGCGGACTAATAATAATACTTTAGTGCTAGGTAGTTTGGCTTCTGCGGCTGGTTTTGGTGGTGTGACAGGGGCGATAATTGTTAGCACTTGGGGTGGTTTCAGACGGAAAATCAAAGGTATTTTATTGGGGATGATAGGTGCAGGTATAAGTAAAATTGTTTTTGGTTTGGGTAGAACACCTTGGGTTTGGATTCCGGCTCAATTTTGTTCGTCTTTTAATTTCCCTTTAAATGGGAGTTCAGATACTGCTATTTGGTTAATGAAAGTACCTCCTAATGTGCAAGGAAGGGTTTTTGCAGCGCGATCGCTACTCTTACAAATCGCTTCTGCTGTAGGCTACTTAATAGCAGGCCCATTGGCAGATCGTGTTTTTACACCAGCTTTGCAATCAGGCGGTGTTCTGGTTGGTATTGTCGGCGGATTATTTGGGACTGGCGCTGGCGCGGGAATTGCACTGTTATACGTGATTTGTGCAGTGTCTATGTTGTTAGTCGGTTGGCTAGGCTTTTCTGTGCGTGTGCTGCGAAATGTAGAAGACATTCTCCCCGACCATGATGCGGAGTATAGCCAGTTGAAGTAATGAATTCAATTCACGCTGCTTGCTTTAATAATAATACTATTTCTCAATAACTTTTCTGTTGTCATAACTCAGATAAACATTGTTCTGCAAGAATCCGCAGAATGTCACCATTATTTTCTTAATCGACACACATTTAATCTATGACCAAACATACCCTCTTCGTTTGCAAATCTTGTCACCGTTCATCCGCAGAATTAGCAGAAAATCAGTGTTGTGATGGCAGTATTTTACTTGACAAAATCACCACTTTATCATTAGAAAAATTCGCAATAAAAGAACTGGAAATTCAGCCTGTAGGATGTTTGTGGGCTTGTAGCCGTGGCTGTGTTGTGGCGATTTCTAGCCCTGAAAAGCCTACCTATCTGCTTGTGGATCTACCTCCAAATGCAGAAAATGCCTCAGCATTACTCGAATTTACACAGATGTACATCGATAATCGCAAAGGGGCGTTTATGTGGGAAAAAGTTCCTAAAGAGTTGGAATCTGCCATTTTTGCGAGTATTCCTTCTGTACTGACAAAACCTGAAGATTAGGTTCTATTTGCAGCATCAAGCTTGGTACTGCTTACTTGCACTAAACAATATTTGTAACTCTGGATACTACTTTTCTAGGTAAATTAATGATATTATTTCTCATCTATATATTTAATAAATTCAAAATACAAAATCCCAAATTCCATGACCCTTGTTTTACAAGAACCAGCAGATTGTTATCATTTATTGCCGTTATTGCCGTCAACTCAACTGGATAATAATTGTCATTTTCAACCAAAAACTTACGAATTTCAGCTACATGACCCCAAGGGGATAAGTCATGGTTATAGGCGTTGGTTTCACTTGCGCCCAGGAATCTCCCTTTTGCTAGAAGACTACTATCTGCAAGAAAACTTAGTTGTCAAAAATTCAACAAATCAACCTTGTACTTGTTTAGAATTAGGTTTTAATATTTTTGGCTATGACCATAGTATAGATTTTAAAACAGGGCAAAATTTTATCCAACTGGCGCTAGATACTGGTGAAGGTAGTTGGAAGGAATGGCAAGCCCAGGAAAGAGTTTTAAAATTAGATATTCATATTGAATATACTTTATTTAAAAGTTTGATATTTGCTCATTTAGATAAATTGCCTACTAAGTTTCGAGACATTATTGATAAAGCTAATAACGAAGAGGTAGATTACTGGCAGATTGGTAGGACAACACCTCAAATGCAAACTATCTTGAAACAAATTTTAAATTGTCCATATCAAGATTTAACAAAGCAACTTTATTTAGAGGCTAAAGTATTTGAATTATTAGCACTACGTTTGGAAGATTTGCAAGATTCGCTTCTCTTAGATGCAAATATTACCCTCAAGCCGATACAAATCGATAGTATTTATCAAGCCAGAGATATTCTCATTAATAATTTTACTAATCCACCAACATTAATAGGGTTAGCACGGCAAGTCAATCTGAATGATTGCACTCTCAAAAAAGGCTTTCAACAAATATTCGGTACAACCGTTTTCGGCTACTTACATAACTACCGTATGGAACAAGCAAAAGAATTACTTTTGGATGCAAAGTTGACTGTCAATCAAGTAGCCCAATATGTAGGTTATGCTAGCCGCAGTGCTTTTATGACAGCTTTTTGTAAAAAGTTTGGCATGAGTCCTAGCGTTTATTCCCAAAAAAATTCCGTTTAAAGAACAGAAAAATTCCGTTTGGAGAACATCTCTGACTTCAGCTTTTCTCAGAGTTCCCGTAAGATTACTGAGAATAGTTACTAATAATTTTTGGCTAGTAATTCAAAAAATTATTTCTGCATTAATCGTCCAGTGGAGTTAAGGACGAGTAGTTTTATTTCGTGTGTGTGGGGAGATCAATGAAGTTAGATAAATTATTTTCAAGCTTGCTGTTGACAAGTGCGATACCTTTGGCAGCCAGCTTTGCTGGTATCGCTATTTTAGTCGCTACTCCTACAAAAGCTGAGACACGGGGAGAGGATAAAATCAAAGTTCCTGTGACCAATGCTCGCATTTTGGCACAAACACCAGCCAACAGCCAACAGAATATTATTCTCATTACAAGAGTAAAAGCAACTTCCACAGAGAAAGGGTTGGAGGTGATTTTAGAAACTAACCAAGGGGATCAACTACAAGTTAATAATCGCAGTACTGGTAATAATTTTATTGCCGATATTACTGGTGGGCAGTTGAAGCTGTCTAATGGAGATGGTTTTACATATCGCTCTGAAAAGCCTATACAGGGAATTACTGAGATAACAGTTGCGAATATTGATGCAAATACTGTGCGGGTAACGGTAGTCGGGGAAAAAGCGTTACCTGCGGTTGAGTTATTTGATGATGATGCAGGGTTGATTTTGGCTGTTGCATCTACAACCACAGCAGCACAACCACCAGAAACATCACTAACGGAGGAACAAGCAGCAACCCAGACACCGCCAGAAGAACCCACAGCGCAGCAGGATCAGCCTATTGAATTGGTGGTGACGGGAGAGCAAGACGGATATCGCGTACCGAATGCGACTACTGCAACCAAAACCGATACACCTGTGCGAGATATTCCGGGTTCGATTCAAGTGATCCCGCGTCGAATTTTAGAAGACCAGAAGACGACGCGGATACAAGATGCCTTAGAGAATATTAGTGGTGTACGCAAACAAGGTAACTTAGGGGGTTCAGATGCTGGTGGATATAAAATTCGGGGCTTCGATCAAGATGGAAATTTCCGCAATGGATTTTCTGACAATGACTTTTACTCTTCGGTAGATACAGCAAACATTGATCGCATTGAGGTTCTCAAAGGGCCAGCTTCTGTTCTATTTGGTCAGGCTGAACCGGGAGGAATTGTCAATGTTGTTACAAAACAACCCCTCAGCACTCCCTATTATTCAGCTGAATTTAATGTCGGAAATTATGGGTTTTATCGCCCCAGCTTTGATATTTCTGGGCCTCTCACAGATGATGGTTCGGTGTTATATCGGCTGAATATGGCTTATCAAAACTCTGAGAGTTTTCGAGATTTTAATTTTACCGAACGTGTGTTTATTGCGCCTGTAATTACCTGGAATATTAGCGATCGCACTTCATTAACATTCGACCTTGAATATCTAAGCAATGATTACCTCTTCGATCGCGGACTTCCTTCCATTGGAGACAGAGCCGCCCCCATCCCCATTAGTCGCTTCATTGGTCTGCCCAACGTTTATAACGATAGCAGTCTTCGGCTTGGTTATCGACTTGAGCATGAATTTAGCAAAGACTGGCAGTTTCGTAATGCGTTTTCTTTTGTCCATGCTCCATCATCTGGTACTTATACTTATGGTGGTTATGACCTCATTGATGACCGTTTTGCCCCAATATATGTGAGTCGTGAAGAATTCACACGAAAAACTTATACACTGCAAACAGAATTAGTCGGAAAGTTCAAGACTGGATCGATTGTCCATCAACCTTTAATCGGGGTCGAGTTAAGAAGAAATACGTGGAGTTACATCTCATTTGATGTGGCAGAACCCATACTGCTGGACATTTTTAATCCCAATTATGATGTCGATCTCCCTGCCACACCAGATGAAAGCACTTTCTCTTACACAACTCGTAGAGATACTCTAGGGATTTATATCCAAGATCAAATTACTTTTGCAGATAATCTCAAGGTCTTGATTGGTGGTCGCTTTGATGCCTTCCAAAGAGAAGAAACAGGTTTTGCAGAAACAACAACTGAAGAATCTCTCAGTGCTTTCAGCCCCCGTGTTGGTATTGTTTATCAACCAATTCAACCGATTTCCCTTTATGCGAGTTACACTCAATCTTTTAAACCAGATCGATTTTTCGGCCTTTCGGCAACAAACGAACCCTTTAAGCCAACAAAAGGAACACAGTACGAAGTTGGTATCAAGGCAGATATCAGCGAAAAACTTTCGGCAACTCTAGCAGCCTACCAAATTACCAAAACTAATGTTGTCACTGACGACCCCAACAATCCCGATCCCAATTTCTCCATACAGGTGGGAGAACAGAGAAGTAGAGGTATTGAATTAGATATTGGCGGCGAAATTCTTCCCGGTTTGAACATCATCGCCTCTTACACTTACACCGATGCAATTACCTCAAAAGACAATACAATTGCTGTTGGTAATCGCATCGATAATGTACCCGAACACGCTGCAAGTTTGTGGACAAGCTATGAACTGCAAAGCGGTGATTTAAAAGGTTTGGGCTTTGGTTTAGGACTTTACTATGCTGGAGATAGATACGCTGATTTGGACAATACCAGCATTATGCCCAGCTATTTCAGAACAGATTCAGCCATTTATTACAAACAAGATAACTGGAGGTTAGCACTGAATTTCCGCAATCTTTTCAATGAAACTTATTATGAAACATCTCAAGCCAGAAATACAATCTATCCCGGCGCACCTTTCACTGTCATCGGCTCGTTTTCAATTCAGTTCTAACCTTGATTTTTATTGAGTCTACTCATGTTCTTGGAAACTTGCTGCAACGCGATCGCTTTCTTCTATAAATATATAGGTTGGGTTCTAGTGACAGCCATCCTAATTACAGCTTGTCATGGTGGTAGTCTCCAAAACCCTAGTTTAGAAAGTGAGCGATCGCTTTCTGCTGATTGTCGAGTCGTGGAACATGCAGCCGGAAAAACCAAGATTTGTGGTAAACCTCAAAAAATCGCGGTTCTCGAACCAAAGATGCTGAGTCTGATATTAGCTCTCGATGTGCAACCTGCTGCTTACGCCGATGCTTATTTAGTGCGATCGCCTAAATTTGACAACCCTAGCCAACAAATCCCCTATTTGGGTAATTTTGTCAATAGTCAACCGATTAATTTAGGCGATCGCTCCCAGCCCTCTCTGGAAACTTTGACTCTACTCAAACCCGATTTGATTCTGGGCTTCAATTCTCAGGACAATCAGTTATTTTCTGCGATCGCGCCGACTGTATTGATAGATAATGAGCAAAATTGGCAAGACAACATTAAAATTGTCGCCAAAGCAGTGGATAGTCAGAAAAATATTGCATCAATCGTTACCTCACAGCAGCAACAGCTAGCTAAAGTCCGCACTCAATTAACACCTCTCGTTAACACCCATCGGCGAGTACTGAATATTGTTTGCAGTCAATCGATGGACTACATAGAGGTTAGATACGGAGGAAATACGATTGAACTCCTGGAAAAAATTGGGTTTCAAACTGTATTGCTGCCAGGTATAGAACGAAAACTAGGGTTAAGACCACAGATTAATTTGGAAACCCTTGCTCAACTCGACGCAGATATTGTTATTGTTCATACTTGGCTAGATAACTGGAATGGTGAATCTACTTACAAAGTTCCCCTCCAAGAACTCCAGCAAAAATGGGCTAAAAATCCTCTATTGCACAATTCAAGAGCATGGAAAGAAGGACGAGTTTACTTTGTAGACTACACCCTCTGGGGCGACGTAATTGGCCCACCTATTACTAATTCTCTGATATTAGAACAACTACCATCAATTTTACTGTCCAAAATCTTAAACCCATGACTCAACATATCCTCACCTAAATGGGTATAGGGGATAGGGGAAATACATTTTTGGCTTCAGCTTCGTTAATCTCTAGACACAATTGCTGAACACTGATAGACTATTTTCTAAGAGTAATTGAGAAAATTTCTCTATAAATATTTGCAGTTAAACAGCATTCAGTGTAAGTTTAGGAAAAACATGAGGCATTGTATTTCACTGGCAGATTATCAAGAATTGTGGACACAATACAATCAAAATGCTAAACCAGCAGACCTATCAGACCCCAATGATATTATCAACATGTGTCCCAAACAACTAGGTCATGGATATGAACGTTGGATTGAATTACGGGATATAAGTTTATTAATTATTGACGCAGAATTTTACGATGATTTGATTATTGATAGCACGTCAGAGGAAAACTTCATTGGATGTTTAGAATTTGGTTTCCATTTATTAGGATGCTGGAATGCAACTGATAGTGGGAAAATTTTTTTTCTAGGTAGTGGTATTTATAAAGATAGTAAAGTAGAAGTTTTAGGGCAGAAACGACTTCTAAAAGTCGATATACATTTAGAATCACCTGAATTGTTAAATAGTTTTATTACCAGTGATATACCAATCTCCCCAATAACGTTGCAAAGGGTGATTGAGCCAAGTGAAGAACCCTATCGTCAAATCAGCCTTACCACCCCAGAAATGCGTGTTGCGCTTGAACAAATTATCAATTGTCCCTTTACAGGCTTAACTAAAAAAATTTATTTAGAAAGTAAATGTTTAGAACTAATTGCTTTGAAAATAGAACAACTAACTAACCTTGAAAAAAACTATACAAAAGCAATTATCCTGAAGCGGGATGATATAGCCAGAGTTCATTATGCCAAAGAAATTTTAACTCAAAATCTAGATAGTCCACCTTCCTTACTAGAACTAGCACGAAAAGTAGGATTAAACGACTACAAACTCAAGTTAGGTTTTCGCCAAGTGCTTGGTACAACTGCATTCGGCTATTTACAACAACAAAGAATGGAAAAAGCACGCCAATTACTCCTAGAAAGCAAAATGAGTGTTAAACAAATAGCGCGTACTGTTGGTTATGCAAATCAAAGTCGTTTTGCAGCTGCGTTTCGCAAGCAATTTGGGATGAATCCTAAATCTTATGATTTATTAATAAAAGCCTAAACTTTTCAATAATATACAGCTACTTGCTATCAGCTTGCCATAAAAATCCGTTTCTAGCTCAAAAAAATCCGGTTTAGATTCACTAAAGCCTTCAAAATCAAATCAATTCCATGTATCGTTTTTGAAAAAGATTCTTAATTTAGGTAGCTAACAGCCGCTTGTGGTGTGGGATAAATATATTATGTGGAAACAACCGCAACTATTGATCAGTTTATGGTTAACAGGGGTAGTCTTTGCTGTTCAACCAGTTTGGGGAAACGAAACAAGCCAAAATCATCTTCCCTTTTCTCAGGAAAGTCATACCGCTAGAACTACTAAAGATTTACTATCTCAAACTCCCCAGTCTCCAATTCTGATTGATAGAGTGCGGGTTAATACTACAGATAAAGGCATAGAAGTAATTTTAGAGACTAAGCAAGGCGAACAATTGCAAGTAGCAAATAGTAGTTTTGGAAATAGCTTAATTGCTAATATTACTAATGCTCAATTGCGTTTGTCTTCCGGGAATACATTTCGGCAAGAAAAACCATTTGCGGGAATTACTGAAGTTACAGTTATCAATCAAGACAGTAATACGATTAGAATCACTATTATAGGTGAGACGGGAATACCTAGCTATGAACTATTTGATAGTGATGCAGGTTTAATATTTGGTGTCACACCTGCAAAAAATTCCACAACACCACAACCGCAAGCAAATCAACCCACTACGGAAACACCATCCGAACAACCCACAAGTGAAATTAAACCTGATGAAACCACAGGTGAGAACCAAGATTCAATTGAATTGGTGGTAACAGGAGAAGAAGACAGATATCGCGTACAAGAAGCATCAACTGCAACTAAGACAGATACACCTTTACTAGAGATTCCCCAAGCCATTCAGGTGATTCCTCGACAGGTAATTGAGGATCAAAAAGTGCAAAGAGTTGCAGACGTATTACGTAACGTCAGTGGTGTCACCGTCAAAACAGATTACGCCGGCACTGATAGCTATACTATTCGGGGATTTGATACCAATGCTAACCTCAGAAATGGTTTTAGGCAGGATAGTTTCACAGCATTTACTGACACTGCCACAATCGAAAGGATAGAAGTTCTGAAAGGCCCGGCTTCGGTACTGTATGGGCAGCTAGAGCCTGGGGGTATTGTCAACTACGTCACTAAACAGCCACTTAACCAACCTTATTACTCGGCAACATTTTCTGCGGGTAGCTATAGTTACTATCGTCCAGAAATAGATATTTCCGGCCCCCTCACCCCAGATAACAATATTTTGTATCGCTTTGTTGCTGCCTATGAAAACTCTGGTGGATTCCGAGATTTTGCTTACAAAGAGCTTTATACCTTTGCTCCTAGCTTAAGTGTGAAATTAAGCGATCGCACTAATTTCGATTTGCAATATGAGTACGTTAACCTCAACCAATCCTATGACAGAGGCTTACCACCGATAAATAGAAGCTTTGATTTACCTATTAGCTTCAATTTTGGCGAACCAAGCGATCGCTATGAACTCTTTGCCAATCGGGTAAATGTTGCATTGGATCATCGATTCAGTGAAAATTGGCGATTTCGCAGTGCGGTTTCTGTCCAAACAGTTGACACAGCACGCTCCAACTTTCAGCCAGTTAATTTTAGCAACCCCTTTGCTGAAGATGGTCGGACTGTTGCTAGAAGATACAACAAAGTAGGTGATTATTATTTAGATTTAGTTAATTATACTTATCAAAAAGTTCGTGAAATCTTAGTAACTCGAACTACTTTCTTTAAGGATATTCGTACCTTATTAAAATATTCATGGTTTAAATATTGGTCGCATTTATTCTCA
>JAIVFU010000088.1 GCA_020829485.1 Nostoc sp. CHAB 5834
CATGTGTTAAGCATACCGCCAGCGTTCATCCTGAGCCAGGATCAAACTCTCCGTTTTGAAGCCTTTGTGCTCATTTAGCTGCTCTTTTTTAACTTCAGCTTAGTTATCTTTATTTTCTTGACGCAAAATACTTGCCGTATAATCGCTTTCAAACTATAATATTTTCAAGGTTCGGTTCTCCAAAAGCGTTGCGATTTCTCTCTCCGCTTCAGGCACTTATTCAATATAACCAAACCAACTCTTTGTGTCAACTATTTTTCCAAAATATTTTGGGAACTACTTCTCATTCCCCTGAAACTCCCCACAGTACCCCCTTCTACGCAACAATGGTTTATGCACTGTGCAAACTAAGGATGGGAAAAGCGTGAATTTTCAGTTGGTTATAGGTTTATTGCATGAGTTTTGGGCCGATCGCGGTTGTCTAATAGCCCAGCCCTACGATATAGAGAAGGGGGCTGGTACTAAGAATCCGCAGACATTTTTAAGAGCATTGGGGCCGGAACCGTGGGCTGTTGCTTACGTAGAACCTTGTCGTCGCCCTACAGATGGACGCTATGGCGAAAACCCCAATCGCTTTCAACACTATTATCAGTACCAAGTTCTAATCAAGCCGTCGCCAGATAATATTCAAGAGATTTATCTTGATTCGTTAAGGGCTTTAGGTATTCGTCCTGAAGACCACGATATTCGGTTTGTAGAGGATAATTGGGAAGATGCAACGGTGGGAGCTTGGGGCACTGGCTGGGAAGTATGGTTAGATGGAATGGAAATTACTCAATTTACCTACTTCCAACAGTGTGGGGGTATTGATTGCCGTCCTGTGTCGATTGAGATTACTTATGGGTTAGAGCGGCTGACAATGTATCTCCAGCAGGTAGAGGCAATTACTAAGATTCATTGGACGGACAACATTACTTATGGTGATGTTTACCTTCAGGGAGAGATTGAGCAGTGTACATACAACTTTGAAGCGTCGAATCCTGAGTTGCTACTAACACTATTTAATTTGTATGAGCAGGAAGCTACCCAATTGACGGAGCGAGGATTGGTCTTGCCTAGCTTAGATTATGTAATGAAGTGTTCGCACACGTTTAATTTGTTGGATGCTAGAGGTGTAATTTCGGTGACTGAGAGAACTCGCTATATTGCCAGGATTCGGCATTTGGCTAGGAAGGTAGCTCATTTATATGTTGAGCAAAGGGAGAAGTTGGGTTTTCCTTTGCTCAAAAATTTAAAACCAGTCATACAGCCACCTGTTTTACAGCCAGTTGTGCAGCAACTTGTTTCACAGCCAGTCTTAGTACAAGCTGTTTCAGAGTCTACAGTTAAATCTCGTTATCAATATATTATTGATTGGCTGTTTTTGATTCCAATTATCTCTTATGTCCTTTGGGTAATACTTTCATTGTTTCGGTAGAAAAGTTTATGTATAAAACAATATAGACCATCCAGGTACTTGTTACCTAGTAAGAGGATGTTTGTAAAGTCTAATTTATTACTTACCTGGGCGACTAGCTGACTTTTCACGGTATCTGGAAAACCTCTCTCTAAATCTCTCTCCTAAAAGGAGAGAGATTTTGAATTTTCCCTCTTCCCGATGCGGGAAGGGGGTTAGATCAATCGTTAGCTTTTCCACATAACGTGAAAAGTCAGGCCACTAGAAGTCGCGGCTACACAAACAAAACCTGCCTTCGCAGGTTAGCAAACTCTTGATTTTGCATTCTCTAAGCTAGGTATATCTTGATAATGTGGCTATTGCTAAAGATCGGAAATACCATTAAATCTTGAGCCGTGAACATAAAAGCTACAAGGATAAGGCCCGCCTGTGCGGGCTTTGTTTGTATATTGTATAAACTTGATGGACTATACTTCACCACAAGGATCAAAATTTTTCGGCGCAGCTGATTAAAAAGATGAAAATATCGAGGCGCTCCAGGTGCAGATAATAAGAGTTTGGAATATTTTATTTTTGAATTGCATAGCCAAATTCAGCAATGCCGATTTTTCTCTATTGCTGCCCTAGCTATTTTTAAGTCAGCTGCAAATTCGGGTTGTCAGGTGCTTTTACAAAAAATCTTATGATTCAAACCAGTGGTGTAATTATTTGTCTTGGCTACATTTTTGGGTTGCTGTTTACAGCAGTTCCTTGGGGTGGTGTGTGGATTTTGGTTCTGGGGATAGTGGGAGCAATTCTTTTTAGAAGACGCACCACTTCAAGGCAATTTGCTCAGAAACCAGAAAATGCTGGAAGCAAAAATAAGGCAGTGCCTAATACTTGGCAAACTAATCCCCATCCTCGAATATGGATAGCTGCTGGCTTGGTGGGATTATTGGCAACTCTATATTTTCAATGGCGAGTGCCGCAACCAGGTGCAAAAGATATTAGTCAGTTCGTTCCGCTAGGAAATAGCAGTAATCAAGAACAACTTGTAATTGTTCGTGGCGAAGTGGTGAGTAATCCCCGTTTGACTCGCAGTCAGCGTGGACAATTTTGGCTGGAAGCGACTCAGTTAGATGAAGTTAAAAATGACAAAGGTTCAGCAGGTGTGCCAAAAGGGGTTACAGGTAAATTGTATGTGACAGTGCCTATACTTCAGGCTACTGGGTTATACCCTAGTCAACAAATTGCTGTGACTGGGATTTTGTACAAACCAAAGGCGGCTTCAAATCCTGGTGGTTTCGATTTTCAGAAGTTTCTCAAGCAGGAAGGAACCTTTGCTGGTTTGATTGGAAGACAAATAAATGTTTTGGAGCAGGAACGTAAATGGGGATGGTGGCAAATTCGGGAGCGAATTGTGCGATCGCAAGTTCGTTGGTTGGGTATCCCTGAAGGGCCTCTTGTCAGTGCTATGGTGTTGGGAAGCAAAGCTGTTGATTTACCCTACGATATCCGCGATTTGTTTGTACAAGCTGGATTAGCTCATGCTTTAGCAGCTTCTGGGTTTCAAACTTCTTTAATTTTGAGTGTAATTTTACAGTTAACGAGGCGGGCAAGAAAAGGAACGCAATTTACCCTTGGCTTTTTGGCTTTAATCATTTTTTTGAGTTTAACAGGTTTTCAACCTGCGGTTCTCAGAGCCGTAATCATGGGTTTTGCGGCATTAGTTGGTTTGCTATTAAAAAGAAAAGTAAAACAGTTCGGCTCATTACTATTAGCAGCAACTCTGTTATTAGTGTTTAATCCTCTATGGATTTGGGATTTAGGTTTTCAATTGAGTTTTTTAGCAACATTGGGATTAGTCGTAACAGTACCTGCATTAGTCAATCGTCTAGCATGGCTACCACCTGCGATCGCTTCTTTAATTGCCGTTCCCCTAGCTGCAACTATTTGGACTTTACCTGTGCAACTTTTTGTCTTTGGGGTTGTACCATCTTATAGTTTGTTGCTGAATGTGGTTAGCACTCCATTCATTTCGATAATTAGTATAGGTGGAATCATCAGTGCCTTAGTGGGTTTAATTTGGACTCAGGCAGGAAGCTTTTTAGCTGCGGTGTTACATTACCCGACTGATTGGTTAATTAAATTAGTGGAATTTTTTAGCAAGCTGCCAGGGAATTCTGTTGCTGTAGGTAGCATATCTACTTGGCAACTTTTAGCTATTTATGCACTGATTATATTGGTTTGGTTAGTGCCTTGGTGGCAGAGGCGGTGGTGGTTTGCTAATTTGATTGCGATTGGTTTAGTATTTATTCCCCTTTGGCATTCTACAAATACATTGTTTAGGATAACGGTATTAGAATCTGGTACGGAACCAATTGTAGTTGTTCAAGATAGAGGTACTGTAACTGTAATTAATAGTGGTGATGAAGGTACAGGACGTTTTACAATTTTACCGTTTTTACAACAGCAGGGTGTAAATCAAATCAATTGGGCGATCGCAACTGATTTCCAAGGCAATGAAAGTAATGCTTGGTTGGAATTACTGCAACGTTTACCAATCAAAAACTTTTATGAATATTCCCCCAAGCCAGAAAATTCTATTGCGACTCAGGCAATTCAACAACAACTACAAAAGTATCAAGGATCTTATCAACCGTTAGCAGTTGGTCAAGCTGTGAAAACTGGTTCAATTGTGGCACAATTAATTAACGATCAATTACCCATCTTACAATTGCAAATTTTAGATCAGAATTGGTTATTAGTAGGTAATATCAAGTCTAAAGAGGTACAGCAACTAGTTAAGAGGGGTAGTTTACCTCGCCCACAAGTATTATGGTGTGCCCCTGAATCATTAAAAGATTTAGTTATTGCTTTGCAACCACAAGTAGCGATCGCTTCTTCTGCCAACTTTGATCTAAAAACTTTATCTGAACTGAATAAAAGCCAAACAAAACTATTTTTTACAGGACGAGATGGGGCTATTCAATGGACTCCTAATGGTCAGTTTGAGGCGTTTATTGAAGCAACAGAAAATAAGTCTTCTATGTTATAGAATGCTCCTAAATTAAGTAAATTTAAAACCACAATATTTCTTTTTAAGCAAGATGTTAAAAGGTGTGCGACGTTAATAGGCGCGATAGAGTTCGCAACGCGGTAAGATGCGATCGCCTTCAAAGCGAATCAAGCCCAAATTCTCAAGTTTATAAAGATTCGTTGCAGTGATAAAGCTGAATCTATCGCTAAATTACGAGTTGATCTATCTTACTTAGGTGTAGAGCAAACCAAACTAAATAAAGAATTTTCTTGGGAGAATCTTATGAATTTCAACTTGAAGAAGAGTGCTGCGATCACTGTCTGAGTACACTGTGTTGGACTAGTGCTGCCCGTGCGGATGGTTGGCCAATCAGCGTGGCAGGAACTTGGTCTGTGCAAGCAAATCAGTCTGCCGGGACTTTGGTAATCAATCAGCCGACCAGCACTCTAAATTGCCGACCCATCAACGGAACCATCTTTGTATCAGATAAAATTCAAGGGTTCTATTGCCCTTTCAGTGGCAACATTGAATTTTCACGTATAGACAGCAATGGCACGACATGGCAATACTATGAGGGAAACCTTTCACAGACTGGAGCAGTTTTGCACATAGGTGGGTCATTTTCATCCATTTTAGGCACTTTTGGGAATTACAGTTTCTCAGCTGTTAAATATTCAGGGATTTCCAACAAATAAATTATCCAATCTTGTGGGGTGAGCATCTTGCCCGCGTTTTGCTACGTGGGGGCGAAACGCCCACCCACAAGAAGTAGTTGAGTATTTTTTTATTTGAAAGTCCCTCATAAAAGTTGGTTCCGAAAACTTTTGCGATCGCTCTAGGGCAGTAGCCTGATTTAGCTGACCAGATAGCCGAATTTCTACATAAGCAATCTGGGCTTGAGCTTGGAGACGATAAATTCTAGTCACTGAGAATTTTAGTAGTAGCCACAAAGATGATTCCACATCCAGCTTGAGGGCTGTGATATTATGGGAGACTGCTACATACATTTAGAAAAACTAGAAACTAAATCGATCATGGCTCTCACGCAACTGCGGAAACAAGAAATAATTTCCACTTACCAAGTTCACGAAACCGACACTGGGTCGGCTGATGTCCAAGTTGCCATGCTAACTGAGCGCATTAACCGCCTCAGCGAACATCTCCAGGCAAATAAAAAAGACCATTCTTCCCGGCGGGGACTGTTAAAGCTAATTGGTCAGCGCAAGCGTCTTCTAGCCTATATATCTCAAGAAAGCCGGGAAAAGTATCAAGCTTTGATCGCTCGTCTCGGTATTCGTGGATAGGGACTACCGCTTATGTCTGCTGAAGAATCTGAACGCAGTCGCTTGCCCTTTGAACCAAACAAAAAGCGCCAAAAACCCGCAAAAACTCAAAGTAAACCAGCAGCACAGCCACAAGAATCTGGCAAACAGGCTGATAGAAAACGCCCTTACACCAAACAAGAGATGGCTATTCCCCAAGTAGTCAGCCAGCGCATGATTCGCCGGGTAGCTGGGTTCTGTGGTGTACCAACAGCTTTGGGCATTAGCGTCCTAGTTGTCAGCTATCTGCTTGCTATCTACTCTAAGATCCAACTACCTCCCATCGCCGTGTTATTGGTGAACATGGGATTATTTGGTTTAGGGGTTTTAGGGATAACTTATGGCGTTCTTTCTGCCTCTTGGGATGAAGAAAGAGTTGGAAGTTTGCTGGGTTTGGGTGAGTTAAACACCAATTGGGGACGAATGGTGGCAGTTTGGCGCGAAACTCGGCAAAAAAACTCATAATTAATCGGCGCTCAGGTATTAGATAACTGCGGTATTGGGTAAATTAAAGAAGTGAATGTTGAAGTTGAAATTTTATAACTTCAACATTGCTAATTATATAATTTTTTTATACCCCACTTGCAGTTATTTAGCAGTAAATATACTGACTGAGCGCTATATTTTGTTGTAAAGAAATTTGATTTTTAACTATTCGTTATTAGACTAATAAGCAACAATAAAGTTAGTCTATTACAGAAAATTTTACTCAATTAATAATCAGGAACTTTCAGATGATTATAGTAATGAAAAGTGGTTCCCCAGAAGCGGAAATAAACCGCATTGATGAGGAATTAACTAGCTGGGGGCTAACTCCAGAAAAAATTGTTGGTCAACACAAAGTAGTTATTGGTCTAGTAGGTGAAACCGCAAGCTTAGATCCACTACAAATTCAGGAACTTAGCCCCTGGATTGAGCAGGTATTGCGGGTAGAGCAGCCTTATAAACGAGCTAGCCGTCAGTACCGCCACGGCGAAGCTTCAGAAGTGGTGGTTAATACTCCTAATGGAGAGGTGGTATTTGGTGAACACCAGCCTTTAGTAGTCGTTGCCGGGCCTTGCTCCGTAGAAAATGAAGAAATGATTGTGGAAACAGCGCGGCGCGTCAAAGCTGCTGGAGCTACATTTTTGCGCGGCGGGGCATACAAACCCCGGACTTCACCTTATGCCTTCCAAGGACACGGCGAGAGTGCTTTGGATTTGTTGGCAAAGGCGCGGGAAGTAAGTGGATTAGGCATTATTACAGAAGTGATGGATGCTGCTGATCTAGAGAAAATTGCGGAAATTGCTGATGTAATCCAGGTGGGGGCAAGAAATATGCAGAATTTCTCCTTGCTCAAAAAAGTGGGAGCGCAGCCGAAACCAGTTCTGTTGAAGCGGGGAATGGCGGCTACTATTGAAGATTGGTTGATGGCTGCCGAGTATATTCTGGCATCTGGCAATCCCAATGTAATTTTGTGCGAAAGAGGAATACGCACCTTTGACCGTCAGTATACGCGGAATACGCTGGATTTATCAGTAGTACCAGTGTTGCGAAAGCTGACTCACCTGCCAATTATGATTGACCCCAGCCACGGCGTAGGTTGGTCTGAGTTTGTGCCTTCAATGGCAATGGCTGCGATCGCAGCTGGCACAGATTCCCTGATGATAGAGGTTCATCCCAACCCTGCCAAAGCCTTATCCGACGGCCCCCAATCTCTCACACCAGATCGTTTCGATAACTTGATGCAAGAATTAGCAGTGATTGGTAAGGCGGTGGGACGCTGGCAGCAACCAGCAGTGGCTCTAGCTTAAAATTCAGTTGCAACTTTGCGATCGGGTATTTCAGCATAACTCCGAGTTTGTAGTAAGGACTTTAGTCCTGATAGACCTTACTATGAGCGATGAATCGCTCACTACAAACTCGGATTTTATGGTATGTTTAATAATGCCTACCTATTTATTGTAAATATTAAATATGCCCCTTTATAAATCTTCTAAAGGGGATTTTTAAACATTACGAAAGCTATGAAAAAATAAATAAATCTGCAATCAATATTGAATATATACCTCAATACCGTTCAGTTAAGCCGAAAAACCTTGCTAGAGACGCGAAATTGTACTGGGCAACTCTTGGAGACGCTAAAAGCGAACGCCCCGCTACGCTAACGCGTCTCTACAGATATAAAATCTGTATTGATATATACCTATAAATAAAGCCCTCCTACTAATGACAGGACGGCTTTATTTTGAGCCTTCTTTGTTTTCTTGAATTTAGTCAGAAGCTACTTATTTACTACTCAAAAATCGTTCAAAACGGCTCACTACAGCGATTATTGTACTTGCGTGGGGAAAGCACCAGGTTGCACGGCTATGTTAAGACTTTGCCCATTGCGACGTAATTCCATGCGTAAATCGCCTCCGACTTGGCTATTTTCTACTGCTCTTTGAACACTGCTGGCATCTGTGACTGCTTGCCCACCAAGCTTTTGGATAACATCACCAGCACGTATCCCTGCTTTAGCAGCTGGTGAATTTGGGACAACTTTCACAACCAATACACCTTTATCTTCATCCACATTCAAACCGCTATTGGGATCTGAGTTGATATTTTGTTTTAGCTGAGGTGTTAACCCTACCATCTGAATTCCCAGATAAGGATGTTGTACTTTGCCTGTAGCTATTAGTTGATTGGAAATACGTTGGACTGTTTTGATAGGAATAGCAAAGCCTAATCCTTGTGCCCTTTGGATAATTGCTGTATTCATGGCAATCACCTCGCCACGAGAATTTAGCAGGGGGCCGCCGGAGTTACCGGGATTAATGGCTGCGTCGGTTTGAATATATTCTACTCGTTTATCGGGAGCACCAATTTGATTGCTACTGCGTCCGGTAGCACTGATGATTCCGGTAGTTACTGTATTATCTAGTCCAAGGGGGTTGCCGATCGCGATCGCCCATTCTCCTGGTTGCAGTTGATCTGAGTTACCCAAAGCTACTGAAGGTAGATTCTCTGCCTGAACTTTGATAACAGCAACATCGGTTAATTCATCTTTTCCTAACACCTTACCTTGCAAGGTGCGCCCATCCTTGAGTGTCACTGTCACTGTATCAGCACCATCTACCACATGGGCATTAGTGAGAATCCTACCATCGGCACTGATGATAAAACCTGAACCAGTACCCCGTTCTACCCTTTCTCCTGATTGTGGCAATTGGGAACCAAAAAAGCGGCTAAAAAACGGATCGTTAAATTCATCTGGTATCCGAGTTCTTACCGTTCGGGAAGAGTTAATCCGCACTACTGCTGGCCCAACCTTTTGCACCACCTGTGTTACAAAGTTAGGATCTGTGGCAGCTGGTAATGGAGGAGCAGCATTTACTCGACTAACTGCCAAATTAGATGCACTCTCAGACACCTGCCGAGAATGTCCAGCCATATAGCCGCCTGCTAATGTCATACTTGATCCCAGAAGCACCAGCGATAGAGAGGCGGCAGCCTTTTTCCAGGGTGCTTGATTACGGTATTTGGCTTCAGCAGTGTTATGTGAAATGCTATTTGATGGGTGTTCTCTGTAGCGAGATTCGTTTTTCATTGCTGTCTGGAAGGATATTTAGATGTATTACTAATGTAGATATAATTTGTGACAGTTTTGTTGCGAAGGTATTGCGTTGTTGTGAAAGCTTTGGTATTTTAACGAACGGTATTTGAATTATAGTCATAGAGGCACACAGCGCTGCGTGTTCTATACTATGCCTGAAGGAATAAAAATGGCACCGGGGAAAATATTACTTAAACCTGGCACTTTATGGACAAGTGTTAAAGAACGAACTGAACATGCTTTGCAACGCGGGGCGCTACTATCGATTCCGACAGAATTTGAATTTGTTGAACAGGATGACGTGCGCTTTTTGGTGCGGATTTTGTCTAACCTGAATCGCAAAAAAGCAGCTAAGGAGAAACAGGAAAAACAATCTGCTACTTCTGGTCAAGAGTTTAATCCTTTTTTGCCCTACGAAGAGGATTTATTTGTGGCGGATATTTCCGATACCCATGTATGTATTTTAAATAAATTCAATGTTGTTGATTATCACCTTCTAATCATCACCCGTGCCTTCGAGGAACAGGAAAGCTTACTCACCCTGGAAGATTTTACGGCTATGTGGGCATGTTTGGCTGATTTCGATGGTTTAGCATTTTACAACAGTGGTAAAATCGCAGGTGCTAGTCAGCGACATAAACATTTGCAATTAGTGCCGCTACCACTTGCACATTCGGGGCCGCAGATACCTATTGAACCTCTGCTAACAGCAGCACAATTTCAGGAATCGATACCTTCTGGTACATCCGCTACGCCAACAGTAAGCTTTAGCAACGCAATACCAAAACTTCCTTTTGTACACGCTTTCGCACCATTAAATCCCCATTGGGTGCGATCGCTATTGGCAGGGGCGCAAGCAACACTAGAAGTCTATCATAGTTTGCTACATTCTGTGGGATCTGGTGCTTACAATCTGCTAGCGACACGAGAATGGATGTTGATCGTACCGCGATCGCAAGAGCATTTCCAGTCTATCTCTGTGAATTCATTAGGATTCGCTGGTGCTTTACTAGTAAAAAATCCAGCAGAAATGAAGATTCTCAAAGCCCAAGGCCCGATGACTATCCTCAAGAGTGTCGGTATATGCTAATTAACTTGGTGCGATATCAAACCTTCAGTAAACCGAAAAGTTTTCCAGAAGCCTTATCTTTTAAAACCTAAACGCAGATATCAAATAGTTTTTTAGGCAATACGCTTGACTTTTAAGACTGTCGCTAAACAATAGTTTTTTGCCTTAACTGAACTGTATTGACTCAATGCCTTGCGATCGCTAACAGTACTTAGCACATCTGAATGCGGTTATGATCAAGAAGGTTAGCATCTCGGCTAGGAGAATAACTTTTTAGCCAAGATATCTATTGTATTGTAAGCTACTTTTTAAATCACTTTTCTAATGAAAATTACTGAATCCTTTGAACTTTCAATTGGACGATCGCGATCGTACCATAGCGATCGTAATCTAGCATTCGCTCACCTTGAACAAATGCTTTCTAACAGGTATGGATATTGAAACCTATGAGCAAATATGGGGTTCAATCCTTGGCCCTTTGCGGTTTGAGAAATGGGAAAGTTTTGGTGATGATTTATGTGCGCTAACCCTGTATGTCCATTCAGCTTGAATCTATTAAATCTAAAATGTTACCTCCACAAGCTGAAAAAAAAATGCGCTGCTGGATTCGCAGTCGCCACTTGATTTGTTCGGGCAACTTTTTTATCTTCGAGACGTTAGAATATACCACCATTGAAAGATTCTCTCAATGTGTAGCTTCTTTAGGAGGAACAGTAATATGCGTTGAACCGATTAATAAAATTTGGATGGGCGATCATCGCCAAGTCATTTTATATCAGGCAAAAGCTAGTTTACATACGCCTCATCATACTTTAAAACAATACTGGATAAAATCCGGTAGTGCATACACTAAATTTGATGAGCGTGCTTGAGAGTTACAATCCTGCGGAAACCTTTCTAACAGGCATCTATCTACACTACAATTCAAAATTAAATTTTGAATTTTAAATACTCCCCAAAGGGATTGACGGCTAATTGTTAATGTCTAATTGCTAATTTTTTTATAATGATTAGCTGTTGGTTATTAATAGTTAGCCGTCTTAGTTTGTTAGAGAATGTAACTAAAATGCTTTCCACAACTTGATAAATTAATCATGGGTGTAAACGACAAACGCTTTAGCAAAAGTTAAAAATGTAGCGTAGTTTAACGCCGTAGACATCGGCTAAGATAATTCTAGAAAGTCAGTCGGCGATTCTGGTAATAGCAAGACTAATTTCGATGCCACTAAAATCTCTAACACCAAATCCAGTTGTTTATCGACTTTTGCTGGCAAATTTGCGAACTCAGCACGAGTCTTCAGGGGACGAGTACCATTGTCATCTGTGAGTTTATCAAAATCATCAATAAAAGTGATTAAAAAAAGAGAACGAATGCCTATTACGGCTCTCATTTGGATGCATACACGGTAGGGGCATAGCATTGCTGATTGGTGTCAACTTAACGTGAAACCCTTGCCAAGACGTGATATTCAGTTCTCTGGCTTCCCATCACTCACCGCGTCACCCCACCCTAACCCTCCCCGATGCATTGGGGAGGGAACTAGATTTCTTTTTCCCCCCAATGCATCGGGGGGATTAAGGGGGGTAAAACGCCTGTGGGACATGCATTTTTGCTTAAGTTGACACGTATGAGCATTGCTATGCCCCTACGAATGGTCTGTATTCTATGTAATTGAGAACCGCTAGATTACGGCTGACAAATATCATTGCTTTAGGTTGTGAATAAGCTGCTTTCTAGCTCGGAATCACTAGAAGCGATAGCCTAATCCAGCTTGGAAGCTGACAGCATCAGCATCACTATTTCTGTAGGCATCAATGCCCCATTTAGTATCGCCATAAGCAATGATATTATTGCTAACTTCTGATTCAATACCAAGGGTGACTACAGGTGCATTCTGATTGCCTAATGGGGTTTTTTGACCTTCGTCAGTTACAAAAGAATAACCACCACCGAAGTAAACGTTAGTATTTCTGGCGATGGGCGCATCGTAAGTCACTATGGGCATAATTGCGGCAGCATCACCACCATACAGCACAGAACCCCGCACTGAAACAGGCGCATTGGGAAGGGCGTAACGTCCTTGAATATTACCACCAAGTTGTGCCTCATCGTTTCCTTGTCCACCACTGGTTGCGCCAGCCGCAACACCAGCACCGATGTAATTGCCGTTTGTGCCAGCTGTTTGAGCAGAGGCAATTCCGGCCGAGAGGACAATGGAAGCAACAGCAAGTGCAGAGGCAGCTAATTTTGTAAGTTTCATAGAATTCTTCTCACTAGAGTTAGGTAAAATCAATATTCTCTAGTACTAGAATCTCTTTTTTTACAAAATGTAACCTCGCACATCTGGTTCACCCAAGTGGCTGAATTCTTTCTCACCCACTTGGGTGTACTAGGTAAAATATTCAAATAATAGTTATTTCTTCAAAAAGCGCTGACGTAGACGAGATATAAAACTATTCACCTCTGGTATTTTCATTGATGAAGCGATCGCAGCAAACACTGTAATCCCCACGAAGCCTGATACACACAACTGCAACACCAAAATCAGTAAACCCGTTTTACCTAGCAATTGTTGAGAAGCAACCAAAGTCCCATAGCTTGCTACCCCAGCTACCAAGCTACCCGCAGTCAAACCCAAAATCGGCAAACCCCACTCACGCCAAGGTAAACCATTGAGCTTGCGATCGAGCAACCATAACAGCATTAACATTGAGCTGCAATTTACACCCACTGTTGCTAACACCAAACCGGGAGCGCCAAAAGGTTTAACGAAAAACCAATCTAATATGATGTTGAGCAAAATGTTAAAAATACTGATGCGAAAAGGTGTCTGTCCATCGCCTAAAGCGTAGAATACCCGCACCAAAACATCACGTCCCAAATAGACAAACATCCCAATTCCATAAGCCACTAGCAAGGATGAAACTAGCTGTGTAGCTTCTGGCTTGAAAGCACCGCGCTCATATACCACCTGCACAATAGGCACTGATAACGACACCATCAGCGCCCCTAGCGGTAGCATGGTGAAGGCAGTAAGTAACAGTCCTTGGCGAATGCGTAATTTTAAATCTGGCCAATTTTCGGGGCTAGCAAGTTTGGCAAATATTGGTAATAGGGGCAGTAAAATTATATTAGAAATAATCCCTAACGGAGTTTGGACTAATAAATTCGCATAGTTAAATCCTGCCGCCGCACCAGGGATAGGACTGGCAAAATAAAGGTCAGTGGCAACATTAATTGGCATCATTCCAGAAGAAATCGTTGCCGGAGTCATGATTTTAATGACTTCTTGAACGCCTGGGGATTTAAAATCAAACCGCAGACGTAATGTGCCGAGTCCTAATCGCCACTGGATAATTAGCTGCACTAACCACTGGAGAATGGCTCCTGCTAAGGTTCCCCAAGCTAAAACCATTCCACCAATTAAAGCGTACTCCGGCTTAATAATGTCTTTGCCCAGTTGCATAGCCAAGATACCAAGACCGGCAACAACGGTAATACTGGATAATAAGGGACTAATGGAGAGTAACCAATATTGATTGGCTGCATTAAGAGTACCAAAGCCAATGCCAATTAATCCGGCAAATAAAGCCATTGGTGCCATAATGCGGAGTTGTTGAATTGCGATCGCTCTGGTTGTCGCTGCCAAACCATGACCGACTAAATCAACGATCGCATCCGCAAATAAAACTTGAGCCACTGTCACCACCAACAGCGATCCAGCTACCAGCGTTGTCACGGTTTCCACTAGGGGAGCCGCTTCTTCTCGCCGCCGCTTGGCTAAAACGCTGACAACTGCACTGTGTAATGGCCCATTGACACCACCGAGTAATATCAATAGAAAGCCAGGGATAATATAGGCATAACTATAGGCAGTGGCAGCAGCACCAACACCAAAAGCGGCAGCGATCGCTTGCTGCCGCACTAAACCGAAGACTTTACTAATTAATGTGGCTGCGGCAACAATGCCAGCAATTCCAGCGAAAGAACGAGAGGGTTTTTGGTCTTGTTGTGTCACGAATATTACCCGACAACTCTTGCAGAGTGCATACTTTAAAACATTTAACCTGAAATACCGTAGTCTGTCAGGTAAATTTTGAGAAATTACTTATTTTACATGCTTTCGCCCTACAGCCCTTTGGGCATCCTACGGTGGGCTTTGCCTATGCTCAAAACAAATTACTGCCCCTCTTTTACCCCCTTTTTAAGGGGGTCGCCGTAGGCGGGGGGATCTTAACTGAACCTGATTACAGCAACGCTAACTTAGTCATATCCTCTGTTATGTACAAGCCAAAATTATTTTTTAACCCATTATGAAGATAGATAAAGAAAGGGGAACTATAACAATAACCATCTTCTGAGAAATTGTTGAACACTGCAAAAATTTGCAGTTTGTCATATTTTTGACACCCTTTAACTCCATGAAGTTTGGTATGAGGAATCATTAAACGACATAATCCAGAGCAATGGAACCCAATTCAAATTTCACGGAAAATCAACTTCTTTTGTCAAGCGCTCAACTTCAAGAGCAACTAGACCAACAAAAGGCTCTGGCGAGTGTAATTGTCCGAATTCGGGAGTCTCTTGACTTAGAAACGATTTTCCAAACGACCGTTACACAAGTGCGTCAGTTGCTAAATGCTGATCGTGTAGCAGTCTTCCAGTTTGACCAAGAAAAAGACTGGGAAGGAGAATTTGTTTCTGAGGATGTTGCACTTGGCTGGGACTCAGCAATGGCAGTAAAAGTTTACGATCACTGCTTTGGAGAACAATTTGCTTCGAGTTATCAACAAGGTAGAGTGCAAGCAGTAGCAGATATTTACAAGGCGGGGCTGAGTGATTGCCATGCTGCAATTTTGAATAAATTTCAGGTAAAGGCCAACCTCGTTGTCCCTCTATTGCGCCAAAAGGAACTGTGGGGATTGCTTTGCATTCACCAGTGCAGTGAGGCTCGTGACTGGAAAGAATCAGAAATTGAATTTATTCGGCAAATTGCTGACCATCTTACCGTTGCGATTCAACAAGCGAGGCATCTCCATGAAGTCCAATTGCAAGCCGCAGAATTGGCTCAAGCGGCTCAACGCGACCAAGTAATTGCTCGGATTGTCGATGAAATTCGCTCACCCCTTGATATTGAAACCATCTTTAAAACAACAACTCAAGAAATACGCCAACTGCTGCAAGCTGACCGAGTTGCCATTTTTAGCTTTAATGACGATTGGAGTGGTAACTTCGTTGCTGAATCATTTGCGTCAGGCTGGACTCCTTTAGTTGGCATTCAGCCTGCGATCGCTGATACTTATTTACAACAGACGCAAGGCGGACGTTACGCTAACAACCAGACATTTACAGCCAATGACATTTATCAAGCCGGATTAACAGGCTGTCATGTAACCCTGTTAGAGCAATTCCAGGCAAAATCCTTTGCAACTGCCCCCATTCTCCAAGGAGATAAACTTTGGGGAGTCATTGCTGCTTACCAAAATACCTCACCTAGACAGTGGCAATCTTATGAAGTCGAATCACTGACCAAAATCGGCACACAAATTGGTGTAGCAGTGCGACACCATAAGTTGCTCACATACGCTCAGTACCAAGCAGAGCAACAAAAGACATTAACTAGTGTGATTACTCGAATTCGGGAGTCTTTAGATTTAGATACAATTTTCCAAACTACTGTCACCGAGGTACGGCAAATGCTGCAAGCAGACAGAGTAGCAGTCTTTCGTTTAGACCCTCAAAAAGATTGGGAAGGAGAGTTTATTTCTGAAGATTTTGTGGCTGAGTGTAACTCGGTAGTAGCAGAAAAAGTTTATGATTATTGCTTCGGTGAAAACTTTGTCCACCTTTACGCCCAAGGTCGGGTAAATGCGATCGCTGATATTTATCAAGCAAATTTTCCAGGTTGCTACATTCAAATCCTAGAAAAATTTCAAGTGCGGGCAAATCTGGTCGCACCTCTATTAAAAAAAGGTGAACTTTGGGGATTGCTGTGTATTCATCAATGCAATGCTCCGCGTCACTGGCAACCCTCTGAAATTGAATTTGCTAGTCAAATAGCCCAGCAATTGGCAGTCGCATTAAAACAGGATTCTTATTTAAAGCAAGTTCAAATGCAGGTTGTTCAATTAGCAGAAGCTACTGAACGGGAGAAAGCAATGGAACGGCAAGAATTGCTGGCTGCAACCATTGATAAAATCCGCCAGTCACTCGATATTAAAACTATTTTTAGAACCACTACTCACGCTGTGCGAGAGTTGCTTGAAGTCGAGCGAGTTGCAATCTATCGTTTCAACTCAGATTGGAGCGGTAAATTTGTAGCAGATTCTTTTAAAGATGGTTGGAAAGCTGTTGCACAAGCTCAACCAATGATTATAGAAACTTTTGAGGACACAGACGACGATAACGAACTTCCGCGTAATGAAACCTTTGTTCCAATTCGGGAAGGTGAAAAATTATGGGGATTATTAGTTGCTTATCAAAATTCGCAGCCGCGTTATTGGAAACAGGAAGAAATTAATTTACTGGCTCAAGTAGGGGTGCAATTTGGAATTGCGATTCAGCAAGCGGAATTACTCGAACAAACTAAACGTCAAACTTTAGAACTTACTCAAGCTCTGCAAGAATTAAAACAAACTCAAACCCGGTTAATTCAAGGTGAGAAAATGGCAGGATTAGGGCAACTACTTGCTGGAGTCGCTCATGAAATAAATAATCCTGTCAGTTTTATTTTTGGCAATCTCATATATGTAAATGAATATACTCAAGAACTGCTGAATGTAGTTAAAATTTACCGTCAAAACTCCTCAATATTGCCAACTGTCCAAGAACAAATTGACAAGACTGATTTGGACTTTCTCATCGAAGATTTACCAAAAACTCTTGAGTCAATGAAAGTAGGAACAGAGCGGATTTGTGAGATTGTCCTATCACTGCGAAACTTTTCCCGTACAGATGAGGCTGAATTGAAGCCGGTAGATATTCATGAAGGATTGGATAGTACTTTGCTAATCTTAGGGCATCGGCTCAAAAACAATAATGAACGCCCAACTATTGAAATTGTGAAAGAATATGCTAATTTACGTTTGCTCGAATGCTATCCAGCGCAATTAAATCAAGTCTTTATGAATCTTTTGAGTAACAGTATTGATGCATTAGAGGAAAAGTTTAAAACTATACAGCAAAGGTATTTGAAGTTATCCAAAAGGTGTCCGACAATACCCTTAACTATCTGGATTACTACGCAAGCCGTTAATAACCAGATTGTAATTAGAATAGCTGATAATGGTCTGGGGATTCCAGAAGAAGTGCGATCGCATATATTTGATCCCTTCTTCACTACCAAAGCACCAGGTAAAGGTACGGGGTTAGGATTATCTATCAGCTATCAAATAATAGTTGAAAAACATCATGGCCAGATTAAATGTTCTTCTAAACCAGGAGAAGGAACAGAGTTTTTAATTGAAATTCCTAGTGGTAATTAGAGGCTACTGCTTTTCGGGAATTATAATATCAAGTTCGGGTGATAACTTATAATAAAATCTATCAATGTAGGTTGGGTTAGAACGGCAGTGGAACCCAACATAAACATGAATCAAATGTTGGGTTTCGTTCCTCAACCCAACCTACATATAGCAGTTCTCAATTGCATGGAATACAGACCTAACCCCCAGCCCCTTCCCTTGCAGGGAAGGGGAGCAAAATTCAAAGCCTCTCTCCTTTTAAGAGAGAGGTTTGGAGAGAGGTCAAAATTGTACTGCACCCAAGCGAGAACCGCTATATACACGGGTAGGAGCATACATCTGTACGCTCCTACAGTTGCTGATGTAATCCTGTAATTGTGGGATAAACAATTGTTAATTTGAAGCGAGAAAATTTTTGATCGTATTAACTATTTCTTGTTTCTGTTCAAACCCAGAACTATAGCACCCACTCAAAGGTACGGTTTCACCAGATGCTAACATTAAGGTAACTCGATAAACAAAGCCACCTTCCCTAGAATCAGAACTTTCAACTTTAATATCAACAATTTCATTTAACGAGTACAAAAAAACCGCTTTTCCCAATTTGCCAAACCATCGATAGCGGCTGAGAGTTAAACTATTTGATTCTTTATCAAAATTACAGTTGATAAATGAACCTGCGGCTATTATGAGTAAACCCACCAAAAATAAAAATAGGGTTCCGCCAATTGCGGCATAGCCTTTTAAAGTATCATCTTGCTTAACTACTAAATTTTTCTCTAAAGGTTGTGCTAAGAAATTCTTAATTTTTAAGATTATCAACTATGCTTCTTCTAAAAAATAATCACTGTAAGCAATTCGTGTAAATGGAATACTTTCTGTATTAGTTAATAACTGAACTCGATATGTATATAATATTTTTCCCTCTTTATCAGTTTTAGTTTGTTTTTCTAAACGAGTTCCAATTAATCCAGTAATTTGTTTTTGGCTTTTTTGACTATCAAAAAAATCAAACTCTCTCAAATTACATATAATTATTGATGATTTTTGCTCAATACTGAAAGCTTGTAAATTTTGGGGTATACGGTCACAACTTAGTTGTGTGGAACTTATAATCGTAAAAATAGTATATAAGCAAATTATCCCTGCTTGTCCAATAAATAACCCAATAAATAGAAACCACTTCGGTTGAATAGTAAAGTTAAGTTGATTTTGCGTTTGCTTATGAATTTTGAGATTCTTACCTCGGAGAAAATACCAAACCAAAAATAAATTGGTAATTAATAATACATAACCTAAAAAAGAAGTTTGATTTTACATTTTTTCGCAAAAATGCCTCTGTTTTTATGCTCAACGCGGAGATTCTTTACTTACAACCCAAACTATCTCGCGTTGACACACCCGTAACCGGATTTACCCCATCAGCCCTTTCACACATTAGCGACACTTGATAACGGTCAATCAAAGCGTCGGTAAAATCAGCGCCTGTAATTTCGGCATAAAAAAAACGGCTACGGGTCAAAGTTGCTTCTGTAAAAATGGTATTTTTCAGGTTAGCACCATCCATAGTGACGCGATCAACTAAAGCGCCGCTCAAGTTCGCACCTTCCAAATTTGCCTTTAACAAAACTCCTTTAGTGAGAATTGCGTTGGTTAAATTCGCTCCTTGAAAATTCGTCCCCCGCATTTCTGCTGCTACAAAAGTCACACCTGCCAAATCAGCGTGAGAAAAGTCACGATTTTCTAAATTTATATTGTTGTAATTAATTGTATTTATCTGAGCAAAAGCCGGTTTGGGATTAAATATTACCCACCCAAATGCCAGTATCAAAATCACAATCAAACCAAAAAAGCGCAGTAAAATCTTTTTCATAACTTTATTATTTGTCCTTTGTCATTAGCCCTTTGTCATTAGCCGCTTGTCATTTAACCAATGACTAATGACTAATGACTAATGACTCTTTGACTATTTCCAATCTTTACCAATCCGAATAGTGAGATCAGATTCTAAATCACCAATCGCCGCTACCTCAATTTGACCCAAGCCTAAGACTTTTTGCAAATCAACTCCAACTCGTCGGTTGCCTTTTTGGACAACAATCTGAGTTTGACGTTGGGTATCTGGCCAATCAGGTACTTTGTAAATATTAGTAAAGCCTTTCTGTTTGAGATAAGCAATAACTTTTTCAGTTAGCTGAGGTTGATTGGAAGCATTTTGAATAGCAATTTTGAGGTTAGGAACCTGACGCATATCTGGTTTCAGACCAGGTACATTTACCCCAACATAATCATTCAACAGGCTCTGCTGTCCAGTCATATTTAGCCAATAGCTATCAGGGTCTTTGCTAAAACGGCTAAACGTACCAGGCAACACGGTCATTTGGAAATTATCTCGATCTAAGTTGAGGCCGAAATTGACCAACGCCATCATTTCTTCCATCTTCAGGTTGGTATCAAAATATTTTCGCATTAGGCGAGTTAATTGAGGCAACCTGGGTAAGACGGTAGGACTATTTAAGCGTTGCAGCAATGCTGCTGTTAGTGCTTGCTGACGCTGCACTCTCGGCAAATCTCCCAAACCTGGTTCGCGGAACCGGATAAACTGTTCTGCTTGTTCGCCGTTGAGGGTTTGCCAGCCACTGACTAAATTAATCGACAGCCGACTGCTAGAGTCTTTATATTCCATTGATTGGGGAACAAAGACTTCTACTCCGCCTAACTGATCGACTAACTGCCGTAATCCACTAGTAGAAATACGGATGTAACGATGGATTGGGGCATTGTTTAATGTGCGGCTAACTACCCGTGCTGCCAAGACTGGGCCGCCTTTGGGATTAGCATCAGATACCTTAGTTAAACCCTTTTCTCCCTTTTCTGGGATGGCGATCATCGTATCTCTGGGAATGGAAAGCACCCGTACAGATTTTTCACTAGGATTGAGCCTTACTAGCAGCATAGTGTCGCTTTTCCCAGCAAAGCTTTCTGGCGAACCATCAACAGTACCGCTAACTGGTTCAATCCCCATAATTAAAATATTCATGGGTCGTGAAAGGTTGTACTGGGAAAGTTTGCTCCATAACTCCCCTGGTAATGGGATTTTTATCTCGTCTTTAGCAGTAGTTCCTAAATCTTCATCTGTTCGATCTAGATTGCTCCACAAGGGAGTCCACAGCGCTAAACTTGATACCAGCAAACCAGATAAGATAATGCCGATGACAACCGTCATAATCCACAACAGCCATCGAGGCATGGTTAAGCCCAGTCTCTCATAAAGCTGATTGGGAATTGCACCCACTGATTCGACAACGTTACGGTTGGGATTCGCTGGCGGGTTTAGTTCGACATCCTCCTCCTCTAAATCCTCTACTGGTGCTGGCGTTACTTGATTTTCTGTTCGTTGAAGTTGCTGCGATCGCACCTCAGGTTCAAATTCTACAACTTGCTGAGATCCAAGCGGATTTTCCGACCATTCGACTTGTTTTATCACAATTATCTCCCCACTCAACCACTCCCTAAAAGTATGTTAATGCAAGCTACAAATATTGCCACTGCAAAAGCTCACTGTAAACTTGTAATGTTCTTCGGTAGGCGTGTATGACAACATGAATACTTTATTGTTCCCCGTAATCCTTGCTGGTGGTAAAGGTGAACGTTTTTGGCCCCTGAGTCGCAAAGACCGACCCAAGCAATTTTTAAGTCTTGATGGTAGCTCTAGAAGTTTATTACAAGCAACCGCCGATCGATTGATTGAACTCGGTGGCGGTGAGTCCAGCGCGGTCTTGGGGGTTTCCCCCATGAGCGACTGGCGCTCGCGAAGCGTATCCGAAGGATTCACCCCAAGGGGGTGGGATTCCTTGTGGGTAATTACTTCTAGTCAGATAGCTGAAGGGGTCAGACAACAATTACCTGATCTACCATCTCAGAATTTATTGATTGAGTCGGAAGGAAGAGACACTGCTGCCGCCGTTGCTTGGACAAGTTTAGAAATCAAACAGCGCTATGGAGAAGACGCTATTATTGGCTTTTTCCCTGCTGACCACTGGATTGCTGATCAAGAGGCGTTTGCACACACATTAAGAGCGGCTACGCAACTAGCAGCAAGCACAGCAGCGATCGTTACACTGGGGATCAAGCCTACTTTTCCATCAACCGGTTACGGTTACATTGAACAAGGTGAAAAAATAGGTAGCTTTAATGAGTTGCCAGCTTATCACGTCAACCGCTTTACTGAAAAGCCCAACCGGGAAACGGCAGAAACTTTTTTATCTACGGGACGCTTTAGCTGGAATAGTGGAATGTTCGTTTTTCGGGCAGGGGTTGTTCTCAAGGAACTACATACCCATGCGCCAGAAATTATCGAACCTTTAGAACAACATGGCCCTGATATCTATCCCCAGTTGCCTAAGAAGAGTATAGACTATGCGCTAATGGAAAAGACAACTCTAGCATACGTTTTGCCAGTTGATTTTGGTTGGGATGATTTAGGAGATTGGAATGCGATCGAACGCTTACTGAAAACAGAAGAGAATCCCAATGTGGAACTTGCTACGCACGTAGGGCTAGATACGCAGGGGGCGATTATTTACGCCTCAAATCCAGAGGATGTAGTTGTTACAATTGGTTTAGAGGACGTGGTGATTGTGCGCGATCGCAATGTCACCCTCGTTGTTAAAAAAGAACGTACCCAGGAAATCAAGCAGATCCTTAAAATTCTCCAAAGCGATTCCCGATTTACCGACCTGCTATAAAAGTTAGAACCCTTGGTAGAGGCGAAAAAGTCTATTTTCCCATTATAACTTGACTGTCGAAAAGCAGAGCATTGGAAATGGGGCATTGGACAATTCAATTTTAGATTGACGATAGCGGAGCGTTAGCGAGTCCGCGAGCGTCTTTTAGATTGAAATTTAATCCAAAATCCAAAATCTAAAATCTAAAATTCTTACTCCCCTGCCCCACTCCCCACTCCCCACTCCCCACTCCCCACTCTCAAAAATGTTCCTCACCCAAACTGTTCCCCGTCAACGAGAAATCCTTGAAGTCTTCCTTCGCAATGGCTGGGACTATATGCGAAGGTTACTTACTGGTGGCAAAGCTGATGAACCCCAGCTACCTACACCTGCGGTTTTAAAAAATATCCTGGTAGACTTGGGGCCAGTTTACGTTAAACTTGGTCAGCTACTTTCTACCCGTCCAGATTTACTAAGCGCCGCCTATATTGAGGAACTATCAACTTTACAAGACGAAGTACCGCCAGTTCCTTGGTCAGAGATAGAAATAATCCTCCGTAAAGAATTAAAACGTCCACTAACAGAAACCTTCAGCACAGTTAACCCGATCCCAGTAGCAGCAGGATCAATTGCTCAGACACATCGCGCTACATTAGCAGACGGTCGAGAAGTTGCTCTGAAAGTGCAACGTCCGGGAATTGATTTGACTATTGCCCAAGATATTGCTTTAATTCAAGGTATTGCCGATTTAGTGGCGCGGACTGAGTTTGGGCAAACTTACGAAATCAAATCCATCGCTGAAGAATTTACTAAAGCTCTAGAAGCCGAGTTAGATTTTACACGGGAAGCGGGTTTTACAGACCAACTGCGGCGCAACTTATCTAAAAGTCGCTGGTATGATCCCACACAAATAGTGGTTGCGGAAATTAACTGGGAATTGACCACAGCAAAATTACTGGTGATGGAATGGCTGGATGGAGTGCCGTTCTTGTCGGCGGATTTGGATAATGACCCCAACGTTAAAGACCCTGCCGAAAAGCGTAAAGAAATAACTACTTTGTTATTTCGGGTATTTTTCCAGCAACTATATATTGATGGCTTTTTTCACGCTGATCCCCATCCGGGAAACTTGTTTTATCTCAAAGATGGTCGTGTTGCCCTCTTAGACTGTGGCATGGTGGGAAGACTTGATCCCCGCACACAGCAGATATTAACAGAGATGTTGTTAGCGATCGTTGATTTAGATGCTCAAAGATGCGCTCAATTAACTTTGCAGCTATCAGATTCTGCTCAACCAGTAATTTTATCACGGTTAGAAAATGATTACGATCGCATGTTGCGAAAGTATCACAATGTCAGCCTAACAGAAATAAACTTCAGTCAGATAATTTATGAAGTTTTACAAGTTGCCCGCAACAACAAAATTAGATTACCTAGTAATATGGGTTTGTATGCCAAAACCCTAGCGAATTTAGAGGGTGTAGCACGGACATTTAACCCAGAACTTAACTTTTTTGATGAAGTTAAACCATTAATTACAGATTTGTTTCGTCGGCAATTACTGGGCGATAATCCAGTGCGATCGCTATTACGGACAGCCTTAGATATTAAAAGTCTGTCTCTCCAATCTCCCCGCCAAATCGAACTGTTATTAGACCGAGTTACTTCGGAAACCTTACAGTGGAATTTATCGCTGCGGGGGTTAGATGGTGTGCGGCGCACTATGGACGATGCAGCAAACCGACTATCCTTTAGTATATTAGTGGGTTCACTGATTATGGGTGCAGCAATTATTTCCACCAGAGCGCAGACAACACAGTTATCTTTTTTAAGCACCACCCTGTTTGCAGTCGCTAGTTTATTGGGTTTGTGGTTAATTATTAGTACATTGCGATCGGGACGTTTACGGTAAAACCATTTTAGATTTTGAATTTTGGATTTTGGATTGAAGGAAAAAGCGTTCGACTGAGCGCTCATGCCGAAGTCTAAAATTTAATTTCTAACATAAAAAATATGTCAATCATCATTGCTGAAAACCTGAGTAAATCCTATCCAGTGGCAGTTAAAAGTCCGGGTATTAAAGGTACAATCAACCACTTTTTTCGCCGCACCTACCGCTCAATTAAAGCAGTTCAGGATGTTTCCTTTGAAATTGCCCCTGGTGAAGTAGTGGGGTTTTTGGGCCCAAATGGTGCTGGTAAAACTACCACACTCAAAATGCTCACGGGGCTGATTCATCCCTCTAGCGGTACAGTTCAAGTAGCTGGACAAATTCCGTTTCAGCGCAAAGAAGCATTTTTGCAAAAAATTACCTTGGTAATGGGGCAAAAGCAGCAGTTAATTTGGGACTTGCCAGCGCTGGATTCTTTGAGAATTAATGCTGCTGTATACAACATCTCTGATAAAGAGTTCCAACGGCGGGTGGGAGAACTAACAGAGATGCTTTCCTTAGAAGGCAAGCTTACCCAGCCAGTACGGAAGCTTTCTTTGGGTGAACGGATGAAGGCAGAATTGCTAGCAGCACTTTTGCACCGTCCCCACGTATTATTCCTAGATGAACCAACGCTGGGACTAGATGTAAATGCTCAGGTAGCGGTGCGCGATTTTTTGCGCGACTACAATCAGCGTTATCAAGCTACAGTGCTGTTGACGAGTCATTACATGGCTGATATCACAGCTTTGTGCCAACGAGTGCTGTTGATTCACCAGGGAAGCTTGATGTATGACGGTAGTTTAGATGGACTACTAGAACGTTTTGCCCCATACCGAGAAGTCCACATAGAGTTAGCCCAACCTCTACCGATAGAAAAACTTATGACCTATGGTGATGTGCAACACTTAGAAGGGCGATCGGTGCATTTTATGGTATCTAGAGAGGCGCTCACCCGCACCGTTTCTCAGATTTTGACAGATTTGGAGGTAATTGATTTAACAGTTACTGAGCCGCCTGTAGAAGAAGTGATTGGACGAGTATTTCAGGCGGGTGTCGTGTTGTAGAGACGCGATTAATCGCGTCTGTGGAGAATTCAGGGTAATTTTTGTCGCAGGAAGTGAAGAAATGAAGCAGATAATCAGAAAAGCCTTAACTTTGCTGTCAGTATACTACGCCTATATGCTTGAGTATCGAGCAGAACTAATCTTATGGGTTTTGGCTGGCTCTTTGCCGATTATCCTTATGGGTATCTGGATACAGGCAGCACAAGGCGGGCAGTTTGGGCTATCACCTGTGGATTTTGCTCGTTACTTCATCACAGTTTTCATCGTTAGGCAATTAACAGTTGTTTGGGTAATTTGGGACTTTGAAAGAGAGGTGGTGGAAGGCAAGCTTTCGCCCAAGTTGCTACAACCGCTCGACCCAGTATGGCATCACGTTGCATCGCATATTTCTGAAAGATTTGCTCGGCTAACGTTTGTTTTTTTATTAGTGGGATTATTTTTTATTCTTTATCCTCAAGCTTTTTGGGTACCAAGTTTGAGTAGGTTTTTGCTGTTTACATTGGCGGCTATGTTAGCTTTTGCTTTGCGGTTTACGATTCAGTACACCTTTGCCATGTTCGCCTTTTGGACAGAACGGGCTAGCGCCTTAGAAAATTTTTGGTTGTTGTTTTATCTATTTTTATCTGGTTTGATAGCACCTTTAGAGGTTTTCCCAGAACCTGTGCAGAAAATAGTGATGTTTACACCTTTTCCCTATTTGATTGATTTTCCTGCGAGTATTTTGGTAGGGCTACCCGTGGATATAGGGCGGGGATTTGGGTCAATGGTAGGATGGATATTAGTGTTTTTGGGTGCGAATCGCTTTCTTTGGCGTGCAGGTTTAAAACGCTACTCTGGGATGGGAGCATAAGCGATTTCTACATCGACTTCTCAAAGGTTGATAACGCGGTAGTCTTGACGCGCCTGTAAACCTGCAAATTGTGATTCATAGCTGGTGGGAATTTCAACATCACTTTCTTTGAGGATGTTAACTAGTACCGGAAAAGCAGCAATTCTCATTTTGAAAAAAATCAGAGAAAATTCTGTTATTTAAATAGAGAACTTGTGTCGAAGCATCATTTGTTGACAGATAATTATCATCCAACTTTGGAGATAGACAGATTTTAAGAAATT
>JAIVFU010000089.1 GCA_020829485.1 Nostoc sp. CHAB 5834
TTTTCTGATGGTAGTAACGATTTTAACCTCTCCCATTGCTCGTTACTTAAGTCCCCTCGGTTGATCATGACTATACAGAGATCGCCTTTTTTCTAGGATATAACGAGTTTGAAAACACGCCCTAGGGTGGGGTGACGCGTTGAGTAATGTTAAACGAGAGAACTGAATATCACGTCTCGACAAGGGTTTCACGTTAAGTTGACACCAATGAGCATTGCTGTGCCCCTACAAATGATCTGTATTTTATGCAATTGAGAACCGCTATAAGCAATAGGCAAGAAGCTTCTTTGAGTTATACTGAATTTTTTCGCGTAATCAAATCTGAGTCCTATCGTTAGACTAGCGGACGAAATAGGCGTTACACAAAAGTGGGATGAATTGAGGCATTTGTTCAACTAACTGTAATAACTGTTCCCACACTCTCATTCGCCAATCTATCCACTGCACACACGGCATAGGTTCCCGCTTGTTGGACGGTAGCGAAGGTTGTGCCAGCAGACAAAATTCGTTGAATTGCCCAAGTATCGCCAGTTTCTCGATAAAGTGTCCAAGAACGAACTGGCTGATTATCACCAGGCTGCCAACTTAGTTTGCGGTTATTGACTTGTAGTTGAATAGGCGGAGGCGGTGGTGTTGTATCCTGCCAAGACAAAGTTGGAGCTAACGCAGGTTTGTTATAAAGCAGATTTTGGAATTTATCAGCAATGCCCTGACTATTTTCTGTCAAAACACCGACATTAAAGAAGATATTTCCCAGTGATAAATTTCCAGCTTGGCTACGACTAATTTTTACCTGCTTTTCAATCTCATCACTCTCCCGACTCTTGTTGCTTGGTTCTGTCAAATTGTTACCTGCGTAAACGTGTCTTTGCTTTGTGTTTACCTCTGTCCACCACTTTAGCAACGCCGAATAACTTTGTTGTGGTTGGTCTGTGCGCCAGTAAAGTTGAGGCGCGATATAATCAATCCAGCCTTCTGCTAGCCATTTCTTCGCGTCGGCATACAGCACGTTATAAGCATCTAACCCAGTAATACCAGTGGGTTGTCCGGGGCGATAAATCCCAAAGGGACTAATACCAAATTTAACGTCAGGTTTAGTTGTTTTAATTCCCAGCCAGAGGCGCTGTACCATTCTGTTAACATTATCTCGTCGCCAGTCGCCAAGGCTGAATATACCACCAGCTGCTTTATATGCAGCGTAGGTTTTATCATCGGGGAAAGGTTGTCCCTCGATGGGATATGGATAAAAATAATCATCTAAGTGAATGCCATCAACATCGTAGCGCTTCACTACATCAAGAATTACATTGTAAGCTCTATCCTGAACTATTTTCAGTCCTGGATCCATCCAGCGTTGAGTTTTCCACAAATAAACGCTTTCTGGATTGGTAGCTGCGATGTGGGGACGGACTGTTTTAGCTGGGTTGGTGGAAGTGCTAGCGCGGTAGGGGTTGAACCAAGCATGGAGTTCAATATTGCGTTTGTGACATTCTGCGATCGCAAACGCTAAAGGATCATAAAATGGTTCTGGTGCTTGACCCTGAGTTCCTGTAATCCAAGCACTCCAAGGCTCTAATTGAGATTCATATAAAGCGTCTCCCTCCGGGCGTACCTGGAAGATAAGGGCATTGAAGTTTAGCGCTTGTAATTTACTAATAATCTCGCTGAGTTCAGCTTTTTGTTCGGCAACAGAAAGTCCTGCCTTGGAAGGCCAATTACTATTCCACACAGATGCTACCCACGCCCCCCGAAATTCCCGACTATGATTTACCCTAACGCTACCGATAGGTGCGGGTGTCGGCGTTGGTGTGGGTATTGGCGTTGGTATGGGTATGGGTATCGGTGTTGGTGCTGGCGGCTGCACTAAGTAACTAGAGGCAATTTTTTCTGCCTGACCTAAATACACCAAAGCTTGATAAATAATTACTGCCACATCTGCACGGGTGGCTGCAAGATTGGGATTGAGTAATTTGATATTTGGGAAACTAACCACCAGTCCTGCGCTGGTGGCAATAGCTACCTGATTTCTACCATACCCAGGAATCTGAACAGAATCTTGATAAATTTGTGAAAGTTGTGAGAGGAGGTCAGGTTTTACCTTGGTGGCAATTTCTAAGCCTCCTACTAAAGCAACTAAAACTTCCACTCTAGTAATTCGGTTAGCGGAACGGAAAGTTTTATCAGGAAACCCGCTAAGAAATGCTTTTTCGTAAACTGCTTGAATGGCTGCTGCTGCCCAATAATTAGTGGGTACATCAACAAAGGGGACATACTGCCGCTTCTTAGAAACTGTGGGAAATGCGTTGGCGATAATGGCGGCAAATTCAGCGCGGGTAACAGAGTTATCGGGGCGATAAGTGCCGTTAGGCAAGCCATTGACAATACGACGTTGGGCTAAGGCTGTAATAAATAAGCGTGCCCAATGGTTTTGAATATCCGAGAAGGGAGTAGCAATAGATACCATTGTTGAAAAGCAGCTAACTGGCCTTGATTTTGATTTCCTTAAGCTAATTTAGCAATATTCAGAGCTGATCGCTGCTGCAATGTCTTAGTAAAACAGTGCTGAGTTAGGAGTTAGGAGTTAGGAGTTTGGAGTTATTCTCCTCTCCATTCCCTGTTCCCCCATCTCCCTCATTCCCCATCTACTAAGTAGGATTTACAGCTTCATTAGTAGGATTCGAGGTAGAACGCGCATTCAATGACAGCATTACGCGTGAAATGCCAGTGAAAATAATGCTGACACCAACTAATGTGCCAAGAAGCCAGGGCGCATTGAAGGGCCACTGAAACCAAATCATTGCGCCTAAGACCAGTGTAATAATCCCATTACCTAGTATCCACGTCCAGTTCTCTTGCGGACGTAACTTAAATGCCAGAATTAACTCGAATGTACCTTCAGTCAGCAAAAAAGTGCCAAGCAACAGAGTTAGTGTGAGAATACCTGTAAAAGGATAAACAAACAGCATTACACCCGTTGCAATATAAAGTCCGCTCAATAGAACTTTCCAAATAAAACCTCCTTCGTGGCGGGTTTGAGTGGCATAAACTATTTTTGTAAATCCGGCGAAAATTAAAATTACGGCAATCCAAGTCTCGGCGAATAAGGTGCTGAAATTAGGGGCTGCGATCGCAATAACCCCTAAAATACTCAGTAGAACACCACTTATCAGTGACCCATTAACATCCTTGTTAATATTTCTAGAAACATCGGTTGTCATACAAATCTTCTCCCTATTCTTAGACTCAACTCTACATTTAGGTTAGGGAATTTCTAAGTAACAAGGTATGAACCCTAAGATAGACTCATCAGTATTAACTTCATGGCGATCGTGATTAAAATTCATCACTATTGAGAAACTAAACCAATCATCTGATGACGTAACCCTCATAAAAGTTCTGCAAGATTGCTTAGGCGTTCATAAACACCAATGAGACGATCGCCTTCAAGTTCAACAGAAGTATTTGGATAATTCTGAATGGCTCCAAGCAGTGTAACTTCACCATTTTGTTGAATAGATGTACTTAAAGCACTTCGCAGTGCCTCCTGATTTAGTTGCCCTCCGGGAGGGTGAACTACCTCACCAATTTGGTTAACCAAAACTGGCCCTGCCCAGCTAGACAGTAAGCTATTTAAAAAGGCAGCATCGGCTTTTATTGGGGCTTTTAGTGCCTTACGAGCTACTGCGGGGTCTTGTTGCGCCGCCTGTAAATAAGCTCTTAATGTCGGGGTAGTCTTGCCAGTTTCTGTAAACTGAGTTAATTCTTGAACAGATATTTGCCCCTGAAAAGTACCATACTTTAAAACAACTTGCTCGGCAGCATTAGCATTAGTACTTGAAAGTAGAACAATAGCACCTACACCTAAAGCTACTGTTTGAGTGAGTAACTTACCGAATTTACTATTGTTTAATCGATTGAAAAGTTGAGAAATCTGCATTTTGTCTAACTTTATAATTGTGGGAAGCGTACATAGGCACAAAATGCCCAAGCGTTATATTATTTCACAAAATTCCTGCTACAGATACATGATTAGGGACGTACAAATAGACGCTCCTACAGGCAATTTGTTGCAAATATTTTTGGAAATGGTGTTATTAAACCTTTTCGTTAGGCGAAGCCAATGAGGTAGTATTGGCTTATCTTCGTCTAGGGTTGGTGCTGGTATACCTAAATGCTTTCTTGCAGATTCTTCAGCTAGCTTTCGGTCTTGCTCGTTATCGAACTGATTCTCATCTAACAAATGAGGATTTTTTGCCGCTTCATCTCGGCTTGGTTTATAGCCATTTTTCCACCTGTACTTCCAGTCCATAATTTGAAAAGCAGATATACTGCGATTTGATTCCCTAGTTGTTTATAGTAAGCGCTTAGTGGAACATGACACTCCTGCTATAGGTTGAAGAGGCTCATTCAGAAGGTACAAATTTAACAGAATCTTTGAGTAAGAATACTCTATTGATCAGGACTTAATAGATTAGCACGCTGAGAACAAGTCATGAGTGGTTCGCAAGTATAATAACTTTAGTAATTATTGGCGATCGCTGCTGGGTGTTATATAAAATTTTACAGTTGTAGAATTATGTTTGGTTTTATATTTTTATTTAAAAGCCGATATGATAAATATTATTTTAGATATTGCTGAAACACAAAACAAGACAATTATGCTTAAACAACAGATTACACAAGAACTAGAAAAATTACCTGAACCTCTGTTACAGGAGATTTTAGATTTTGTTCAGTTCTTACAAGCTAAATATCAAAAAGAGAAAACTTTAGAAATCACTATTATGAGTGAATCGTCACTGCAAAAAGATTGGTTAAGACCAGAGGAAGATTCAGCATGGCAGGATTTATAAAAGGAGATGTTGTTATCGTTTCATTTCCCTTTTCAGACTTAACAGAAACAAAACGCAGACCTGCTTTAGTTATTGCTACTCTTCAGGAAAATGACTTGATTCTTTGCCAAATTACTAGCCAATATGTTGATGATATCTATTTTATTCAACTGAATAACAGTGATTTTAGCTCCGGTCGATTAAATCAGCTAAGTAATATCAGACTAAATCGGATTTTTACTGCCGATAAACAAATTATTTTATATCAATTATGTCAAATAAAACTTGAAAAATTAACAGAGGTTATTAATAAAATTATTGAGATTATACAAGACTCCAGCCTGTAGTTTATCGAGTCTTTAACTAACTTGGACTGGTTTTATGGTTGCAGAAGATTTCAGCGTCGGCTTTGTACCCTTCCCTACGAAATGCCAAGGGCAAACGGGATGCAAGCTATGTGCAACTGTGATTTTTAATCGTTAGGTATATTTGCTGATTAATTTATCAAAAAGCCTATTTACTTTCTCAAAATACTTAAATGCTTTCTCAAAAGAAGCTTTTGCTTTCTCAAACCCCAGTTTGCTTACTCATTTTAGTGTTTTCCGCAAGTAAAAGAAGCTTTTGCTTTCTCAAACCCCAGTTTGCTTACTCATTTTAGTGTTTTCCGCAAGTAAAAGAAGCTTTTGCTTTCTCAAACCCCAGTTTACTTACTCATTTCAGTGTTTTCCGCAAGTAAAAGAAGCTTTTGCTTTCTCAAACCCCAGTTTACTTACTCATTTCAGTGTTTTCCGTAAGCAAAATGGCATTTGACTTTCTCAAACCCCAGTTTGCTTACTCATTAACGAACCACAGAGGCGCAGCTGACTTTTCACGGGATGTGGAAAACCTCTCTCTAAATCTCTCTCCTTTTAGGAGAGAGACTTTGAATTTCCCCCTTCCCGACACGGGAAGGGGGTTAGGGGGTTAGGTTTTTGGTGGACTTTTCCACATAACGTGAAAAGTCAGAGAGGCGCAGAGGGCACAGAGTCAGAAAAAAAGAGATGTTTAAGAAGTGTCTCACCAAGCGTTGTTGGCTTGACAGACTACTAAATTTGTCTTAATTAAAGGGACTTCCAAGTAAAAAAATATTCCATTGCTATTGTTCACTCTTGACCGTTGACGGTTCACGAGTTTTCAGTCAACAGTCAACAGTCAACAGTCAACAGTCAACAGTCAACGACTTTAAGTGGAATAATTTATTTTTTGGAGTTCCCAAAACTCTATCCTATTATGGGTAGAGAGTTCTGAATTCTGACTCCTGATTTCTAAAATTTATGTCTAAAGAAATAAGCACAACATTAACCTGACTATGCCTATAAGTTGTGTATGCACACAACAGTCACTCTTAACCAATATCTCTATGGATATAACTAAAAAAGCTAATTTTAGGATAACTCCATCTGTAGGCTCACGCAATTTAAATAAAAAAGGTTAATACTGAAAAATAACTTTACCAGCATGAAACCTGATTGTAATCAAAAATTACATTCTAGGAAAAGCAAATAGAGAAAAGAGTACAAACAATGGCAACTTCTACAGACCGCGATCAACAGATTCAAAAGCTGCACGAACTAATCAAAAATATTGATTATGGTATGTTTACCACAGTCGATGATGATGGCAGTTTGCATAGTTACCCTATGTCAAAAAGTGGTGAGATTAACTCTGAAGCCACACTCTGGTTCTTTACTTATGCTGGTTCTCATAAGGTGACTGAGATTGAACACTATAAGCAGGTAAATATTAGTTTTTCGTCACCCGAACAGCAACGATACGTTTCTATCTCAGGTTCAGCAGAACTCGTAAAAGACCGCAACAAGATGCGAGAGCTATGGAAGCCGGAACTTCAAACCTGGTTCCCTAAAGGACTGGACGAACCCGATATTGCTTTGCTTAAGGTGAATATTAACCAAGTTAATTATTGGGATAGTACATCGAGTTTCAAACCACAAACAATCAGTTTTTTGACACCATCACGACTTTAAATAATTACTAATTCGTAATTTGTAATTCGTAGTTAAGAATTTAATTACTAATTACGAATTATTTTCAAATATGTAATTGTTGGAAAAAATTGGCAAAATAAGTATTTTTAATTACGAGAAATCAATGGTAGAACAAAATAATGATGAAGCCGTCCAAAAGCATCTACCTTTAGAGGTAAAGCGGCGACATTTTTTAAAAGGAATAGGCTTTATCGGTGCAGGTGGAGGGGCAATTTTTGCTGACCACATTCTCAATGCCAATCCCGAAGTAGAAGCGGCAGAGGTTCCAGCGTTATCTACAACTCCAACGAACAGCACAAATAGTGGTGAAATTCCTCTTCGCCCACTGGGAAAAACAGGGGTTAAAGTGTCAGCGATCGCACTTGGAGGTGCAACTTTAGGGCAAGCAAAGAGCAAGGAAGAGGCGATTCGCATCACCCACGAAGCTATTGACAATGGCATCACCTTCATGGACAACGCTTGGGAGTATAACCAGCATCGTAGTGAAGAGTGGATGGGAGAGGCGTTGCAAGGGCGACGAGACAAAGCTTTTTTGATGACGAAGGTTTGCACCCACGGACGCGATCGCAAAGTGGCAATGCAGCAACTTGAAGAATCTCTGCGTCGTCTCAAAACCGATCATCTCGACTTGTGGCAAATTCACGAAGTTGTTTACGACAACGAGCCAGAAAGGATCTTTCGTGCCAATGGAGCAATTGAAGCTCTGGATCAGGCGAAAAAAGAAGGTAAAGTTAGGTTCGTTGGCTTTACGGGTCACAAAGACCCCGCTATTCATCTAAAAATGCTCTCCTACAATTACCCATTTGATGCGGTGCAATTGCCGCTTAATTGTTTTGATGCTAGTTTTAGAAGCTTTGAACGACAGGTGTTACCGGAACTGAATAAACGGGGAATTGCTGTACTTGGCATGAAAAGTCTCAGTGGTACTGGTGATGCAGTAAAAAAAGGTGTCGTGACTCCCCAAGAAGCCATCCGCTATGTCATGAGTTTACCGATCGCTACACTTGTCAGTGGTATTGATTCTCTGGAAGTACTGCGGCAAAATTTAGCGATCGCCCGTGGTTTTCAACCGATGCAGGCAAAAGAAATGCAAGCGTTGCGCGATCGTTGCGTCCAATATGCAACTGATGGGCGTTTTGAACTCTTCAAAACCTCCATGAAGTTTGATGGCGATGAAGGCAGAATTCAACATGGTTTTCCACCTCAAAGCCAAGTGCAAACGTGAGACGGATGACGGATGACGGATGACGGATGACTGATGACGGATGACTGATGACGGATGACGGATGACGGATGACTGATGACTGATGACTGATGACTGATGACGGATGACTGATGACGGATGACGGATGACTGAAAACCCGTCAACAATCAACAGTCAACAGTCAACAGTCAACAGTCAACAGTCAACAGTCAACAACATCGCGTTTATATAGTTTAGACGCGCATCAGCTTATCATTCCATTAAGTAAGGAAACTAAATTTATGCCTTACCCAAGCACGCCCAAGAAATTTTTCGGGCTGCATTTAACAACGCTCAAGAAGAGTAGAGTATTGTATTGAGCAGTTTTATTGCTGCACAAAAAAACTTTATTAAGTGAGGTCTTATGAATTACCTTGTTGCAGTTTTACCAGATCGAATACAAGCCGAAGCAGCCTACTCTGCTCTGGAAAAAGCAGGCTTGCCAACTTCACAAGTCAATATTTTGGGCGATGGTTATTTAAGCGCTGATGAATTTGGACTAATTGATCCCGACAAGCAAGCCCGGAAACAATCAAATCGGCTCTTTGGGGGGCTTGTAATTTTTGGATTTGTTGCAGGTTATGCCTTCAACCATTTCACAGAAGTTGAAATATTTCCCCAGTTTGCTCGATTTGGTAATGAATTTCTTGCTGGGATCTTAGGAGGTATAGGCGGTGCTTTGGGCGCTGGTTTAATCGGTCGAAGTGTCGGTTTAACAGCTAGTAGTGGCGATGCTTTACCTTATCGTAACCGTCTGAATGCTGGCAAATACTTAATTGCAGTTACCGGAAATGAGGATTTGATACGCGAAGCTACACGCGTACTGCGTCAATTTGAACCAGAAAATATTCAAGGCTATACAGATTATTCACAAAAGAGCAAACTTGTGGGAAATTAAGTGAAAATTTCTAAAAAACTAATAGACATCTCCAAAAACGAATGTAGAGACGTAGCACTGCTACGTCTCTACAAGAGTTCTGGTTAATGCATATTTAATTTTCACTCCTATGTCTAATCTACATCGGGTTCAACGCCGAGCGATCGCAATTGTGCAATCAACCGTTCAGCCCGTTGTCTTTCTTGTTCAGCCCTTTGACTTTCTTGTTCAGCCCGTTGACTTTCTTGTTCTGTAGAAGTCAATACCCAGCAGCCTGTCCAATCATACCAGCGTAACCAGGGCTGTTCTACATCTTGATAGCGTCCATGCCAGACACCCAAGCCTAATTCTAGTTCTGGTATCCAGAAGCGTGATTCTGACAGTGTTATCTCAGCATAACGACCACCGTCTAACTTAAATACCCTTAACTCAAATTTATAGCGATCAAATACTACATAATAAGGAACACGCAAAATCTGCTCATATACTTCCCATTTTCCTGGTGGTTGCTTGATATCCCGCAATGTCTGCCCCAAGTCTTCCTTTTCAGTACCAGGAGACAGCAATTCAACCACAATAAAAGGATAAACTCCCTCTTGCCAAACGACATAACTTAAGCGTAAATCCCGTTGTTCGTAGAGACGGGAAACACCTAAAACGGCAAACCAATCTGGTTGCTTATACCACAGTGGATGACGCGGGTCATAATAAAGATTCAGATCGCTAGCAACAAATATCTCGTCGCTTGGATAATTCGGGGGACGAAAGGTTTCGTCTAACAGACGAGGTTGCAATAAATGAAACTGATCGGGCAAACCAGACTCCTGGGGATCTTCACTGGGAAGATCATACATGGTTGGCAATACATCTTTTGGCGATCGCGGCGGGTCAGTTTGATACATCATAAAGCTAGTCCTGATGATGAAACTCTCAGTTCTATTATGATTCAATTGTTTTTTAGTAACTCAACACCTTGCAGAACGAGGCAACATAAATTTTTCGCCCTCGGCTGCAAATTTACCACGAACCATCAGCACAGTTTCATCAAATGCATGGACGAATGCTTGCACATCTTTGACATCGAGAAGTTCTGGACTAAAGTAAATCACTACTTCTTCAATAGGTTGAGGTATCTTAGCAAGAATTTCTTTCAAAGGGCATATCTGCGTTGTAACTAGATCAAAAAGATGAAGTCGGGTATCTTCTATCTCCATGCAGGCGATTAAATCTAAATCTTCTGCATAGTATAAGGTACGACTTCCTTCATTGACACAGAACACAGGTTTTTCCTTAACTACGCCAACTATATTAGAGACAGGGGCGCGTGTTTCCAAAAGTCTGTGTAACAATGTGTAATCTTTAGTATCTGTAAAATCCAGTGTTCTGAAGCTATCAGTGCTACCTGTGAAGTTACACTTAACTTTGAAGATGTGTTCTTTGACAACACGAAAGCCAAAAGGTAGGTAAAACTCTGGTTGTGGTGTAGTTAGTACTAAGGTTTCATAAATGCGATCGCAATATCCTAGCACTTCCTCCATCACTTCACGGTAATATCCTCTCCTACGAAATTCTGCACGGGTAGCTACTCCATGAACTCCTCCGACAGTGAGCTTTTGTCCCATAATTTGCATGGGAATTTCTAACACTCCCACATGGGTAATAGCGATATCATCATGAAAGCGAATAAACGGAGTTGAAGCTGTTTCCCAGGATGCACCTAGTTTTCTTGCACATTCTGCTAAACTGCTGAGTCCGGGAAATGTGGCTTCCATTAAGTCAAAAAGTTTATCGCTTATGCTGGGTTCAGCAGAGAATGACTGTTTGAAACGATACTGGTTCATAGCTCAAGTATTACTATCAGTGACAGTTTATATTACAAAAGTAATTCCATCAAATCCAAAAAAAGCGAAATTAGATTAGTTTTTAACCTCACCCCATATTTGGTATTTATTGTCAATGCGTAAGTCCTAGTATTGTGTTAGGACGATCGCTAATCTCAACTCTATGACTGGTAAACGCTTTTATCACATTGGCTTTGGACAAGACGATTTAGGTTCATCGCCTCCCAGCATTGCCTTATTATCTGGCGATCCAGAGCGATCGCGTCTAATCGCCCAAACTTATTTACAAGATGTGCGCGTGTTGTCAGAAAATCGCGGACTCAATAGCTATGTAGGATACTTACAAAATGGTCGCACCATCTTATCAGCTACAAGTGGTATGGGTGCGCCTTCATTAAGTATTGTTGTCAACGAGTTGATACAAGTAGGAATCCGGCAAATTATTCGCATTGGAACTTGCGGATCAATTCAATCTTATATACCAGTCGGTAGCGTTGTTATTAGCAGTGCAGCATTATGTCGCCAAGGTGCAGCAAATGATATTGCACCTGTGGAATATCCAGCCGCAGCCGATCCTTTTCTCACAGTCGCTTTAGTTAAAGCCGCACGAGAATTAAAGGTTGAACATTACATAGGAATTACGGCATCAGTTGATACTTTTTACGAAGGACAAGAACGCACTGATTCAGCGAATCCAAATTTAATGCGATCGCTGCATGGTATTACAGAAGAATATCGGCGATTAAATATCTTTAATTATGAGATGGAATGCGGCACATTATTCAAAATGGCAGGAGTGTATAATTTTGCTGCTGCTGCTGTTTGTGGTGTAGTTGCTGGGCGTACTGTTAGTGAAAATATCATTTTAGAACAAAAGGATATTGCTGTTACAAATGCGATCGCAACTGCTGTACATGCAGCAGAAACCCTTGAATAATCACAAATGTATCTTATTTAACTTCTTAGTCTGCTATATTTAATATGCTCTTAGTAGTTTTATCATGTCTTTACTTAATCTTTAATTTATCAATCAGTAATTATAGATAATATATATTGAGCTAAATGCAATTTAATCTTCTGGAAACATTTAAATAAACAGTAAAGTAAAAAACATCAATAAATAACTTAAAAATACAAAATCTGTGTAATTAATCTAGACGATAATTGTAACAAAAACAACGCCAATTATGTTACTTGTTGTTGTATAAAGTTTTAAAAAATTAGCTTTTAATCTTAAACAGATAGATTTACAGTACCAATTATTGCAGCGATTATGATAAGTTAAGCTATTAAAAAAACTCAGCGAAATTGGAGAAAATATAACATGAAGAATGCTTCGAGGCGTTGGATTACAACCGTTAACCTAGCTGCAATCGGACTAATGCCGACGCTGATATTTTTAGCATTCTCTCATCGAGCAACAGCAGACGATCCAGGAGCATGTTACATGATAACCTCCTCTGGTAAAACCATTAGATTGGGAAGGCTTTGTAGCAATATACCTGTAGCTTCAGACAAAAGAGTTTTTCGAGTCTCAATCAAACGCCGCTTTGGTGGAACTCCTGTAATTGATGTCACCTTCAACAACAAAAAAACCTTTGAAATGATTGTAGATACAGGTTCTAGTGAAACTATTATCACTCAAGGGATGGCGAATACACTTGAACTCCAGCCTACAGGGACAATGCAAGCCCAAATTGCCGATGGTAGCCAAGTAGAATTTCCAACCAGTAAGGTAAAATCTATTGCAGTAGGCGGAGTAACAGCCAATAATCTTCGGGTAGCGATCGCACCAAAAGCAAGCATCGGTTTACTAGGCCATGATTTCTTTGGCAGCTATGATATCAAGATTCTGGAAAAAGAGGTGGAATTTCATCACCGCTAATATTCGCAGATAAAAACGTAGTATCCTACATTTTGGTATCTATAAAAGGACGGGGTTTCTACCCAAATTTTCGATGACTAAGCTGATTGAATACGAAGAAGCCAGCGACGAAGTTCGGGCAGTATATGACGACATCCGCGCTACACGCCAGAATGACTATATCAATAACTTTTGGAAAGCGATAGCCAATCATCCCCCTACCTTGCAACGAACTTGGCAAGCAGTGAAGGAAGTGATGACTAGCCCCAGTGAGATTGATCCACTAATGCGCGAACTAATTTACATCGCCGTGAGTGCAACAAATGGCTGTGAGTATTGCATCGCCTCGCACACAGCAGGGGCGCGGGCCAAGGGAATGAATGATACCATGTTCGGGGAACTAATGGCGATCGCAGCCACTGCCAACATGACCAATCGCCTCGCCAACGGCTATCAAATTCCGGTAGACGAGAGATTTAAGACGTAGGAGTGTAGCCTTTTCCATGCGTGTCAACTTAAGCTAAAATGCATGTCCGACAGGCGTTTTACCCCCCTTAATCCCCCCGATGTATTGGGGGGAAAAAGAAATCCAGTTCCCTCCCCAATACATACGGGGAGGGTTAGGGTGGGGTGACGCGTTGAGTAATACTAAGCGAGAGAACTGAATATCACGTCTCGACAAGGGTTTCACGTTAACTTGACACCAATGAGCCTTGTCCATCCCTGCTTAAAAGAATTATTCACTATGCCCAAAGTTCAGATTAACGGGATTGATTTGTTCTACGACATTAAGGGAAAGGGTGAACCTTTGCTATTAATAGCTGGCTTCCTTTGCGATCACGCCTATTGGTCGTTGATTATGCCATCGCTGGTTTCGCAGTATCAAGTCATTCGCTTAGACAACCGAGGTATGGGGCGAAGTTCTGCTCCCGAAAACCCTTATAGCCTCAAGCAGATGGCTAATGACGTTGCAGCATTGCTCGATCATATTGCGATCGATAAGGTGCATTTAGTAGGTCATTCGATGGGTGGTCAAATAGCCCAAGAGTTAGTGTTAGCACATCCTGAAAAGGTAGAAAGTCTGATACTACTTTCGTCCTTGGCAAAGGGTGATGGATTATTTAACAGTATCATTGAGACTTGGGGCGACCTCTGCAAAAATGTAGACTTGAAACTTTATGAAAAAGTCGTATTACCTTGGATATTTACAGATAAGTTCTACTCTATTCCTGGGATGATCGAAGGATTAATTGAATTTGCAATCAGATATCCTTTTCCACCTGCGGCTCATTCACTCTATCATCACAGCCGAGCCATGCTTGACTTTGACACAACAAACCGCCTACAACAAATTCATTGTCCTACCCTAGTTCTAGTTGGTAAACAAGACATTCTCACTCCGCTAAAGTTTTCCCAGCAACTTGCTCAAAGCATTCCCAACGCTGAACTTTTAGTCCTCAACGGTGGGGGTCATGGCTTCTTAATTGAGTCGCCAGATGCTGTGGTTTCAGCTATGCTTAACTTCCTGCGGAAGTTGAAGCCAGCTTATACAATGTAAGTGAACGTGAATAATTAAAGATTTGTAGTAAGGACTTTAGTTCTGAGAAAATAAGGACTAAAGTCCTTACTACGAACTTGCTTATCCATCACTTTCAACTTGCCAGACTACTAGTACTCCATCAAGCCAACTTTGCTTGGCAAATCAGCTTTTTATTTCTCTCTTTTCCTTCTTCCTTTGCGCTCTTTGCGTCCTTCTCCCAAGGGGAGACGCTAACGCGAATGCGGTTCGTTCCTTTACCCTTCAAACTTCGTTTGACAGATTACTAGTAAGAAGTTTTGAAAAATAGACAGAATAATTCAAATACTCAGCGACTTTCTAATTTAGCAACTCGCGCCTCTAATTTGTTGACTTGTTGCTTCAATTCAACCACCAAAGTTGCCAGCCGATCAAACATCGGATCTTGCTGTGATAAATTCCTTCTGGAACCAGTTGACTGGCGTGGCGTAAGTGTTGTTCTTGGGGATGGAGACTGGCGGCTTCGACCAAGTTGAGACTCTAACTGATTTAATCGTGACTCTACACGATTTAAGTCCGCTTCCAGGTTATAGATGCGAGACTCTGCTTGCTGGGATGAAGCAGTGTTTCCAAATAATCCACCCCAGAGAATTGTTGCTAAAATCCCGGCAAATATTAGCACTTGGATTTTTTTCATAACAGTCTATTTAGACAGGATGTGTTGGGATCGCTACAGAGTATAAGTCTGTAGTCACTTCACTTATTTATCCTTTACTAAATCAGAAAATAACTTCTGCCAATCGATAGAGTTAACAGTATTATCTCCCTGTTTTACTTCAAAAGTGACATTAGAAGCTTTTCCTATCTTTAAAGCTTGCACACAAAGTTCTGCTACATCCTCACGGCTGATTTTGCCCTTAATATTATCGCCTTGCTCAAATATTAATTCCTTACCTCCTGCTTCTTCAGTTAAAGCACAAGGTCTAATAATCGTATAAGGAATTCCGCTTTCTCTTAAACTATCTTCTCCCTTCAACTTCCAAGTTAAAATTCCTCCCAGTTGGTCATTTAATTTCACTGCTGGCGGTTCTTCATCTAAATTAATGCCGGGGCGACCGGGACGAGTCACGCCTGCTGAACTGACGAGGATAAATTGTGGTAAAGTTGCACCGCCGTAAGCTTTTATTGATTCCAACTGCAAAGCAAAACCACCGGGAGAAAATTTAGGATTCAAAGCACCATCATATTCAAATTTGCTCAACATCAGTTGGAATGAACAAACTCTATTCTGGTCAATTTGCGGCGCATCTTTGACAACTTTTGCCCGAAAGACGGGAATCAAATCTGCAAAAGGAATGTGAATGTCTATCCAGGTATCAGCTACGGTATCGAAAGAATAACTGTACCCAATACCATCCCATTTTGTATCTGTCCGCAGGAATATTTTATAACGCTGACCGTCACCTTTGACGCGCAATTTTACACCTTCGCAATCTGATAAATTGAAGGGTGGATCAAAATTCTTGGTTCTAATAGAAGCAAATCCACCAGAGTTAGCCGTGGAAACATTACCAGCAAACAAAGCTGTATTTTCTACTAATTGGATATTACTGGCACTCACGCCACCCATAACAACATCATCCAGCGCCCCCCAGTAATCTTTTAATTCTGCTGATGGCTTGGTGAAATCAAATATTGGTTTTTCGTTTGCTTTGGGTAAATATTTAGCTGCCGCTTGGACTAAGTTTTTAACACCTTGATATTCTACATTTTCTGGGGTGTCGCCAACAATTTCTGGTTGGTAAAATTTAACACCCTGATAATATTTAGCTCTATCTGCTGTGTCTCCTTCAACTGGTTGCACGCGCACTGCTGTACAACAAATTACAGCTTTGATATCAGCCATAACTAAAGGAGTTAAAGTTTCTGGTTGAGTGATATCCGCAACTACTAAGTCTATATCATTACCAAGAATTGACCGTGCTTTGTCAATGTCTCGAACTAGGGCGCGAACTTTATAACCTTGTTGGAGCGATCGCTGCACTACTCGTTTACCTACACCGCCTGTTGCACCTGCTACTAATATTACACCCACATTTCTTCCTCCATTGGGTCTATATTGATTATCCTTAGGACGGCCTTGGATTAACTGCTGTACCCAGTTAAGGAAAGGAATTACCTCAAAGTAAGTCAGGGTTTCAATAAACCTGCCTAAATCCCATTGAGAACGATTTTTGTCAGTCATATTTGCGTCCTCATAACTTTCTTTAGTTTAGCCCAATGTTTGTTTCTCCAAATCCTCCGGTACTCAGAGCTTGGATAATGCTAAATTGCTTTAATAATGGACACTAGCTCAATTAAGCCAAGTCTTTGGCATTCCATGCAACGCCAAATAGCCCGTCGTAGACATCGCTCAATCACGTTAGGATACTTAATGAGGTGTTCCTAATCAAACGGTAATTTACTTATGAGCCAACTTGAAGACATTCAAGCTGAGTACGAAAAGTTTCCAGAAGAATTGGAGAGTGTAATTATTAGCACCGTGAACGCACAGGCAATACCCAATGCTAGTTATGCTCCCTTTGTAATAGATGATTCTAAAAACATCTACATTTACGTCAGTGGTCTTTCAACTCACACCAAAAATCTCTATGACAATCCTCATGTTAGTGTTTTGTTTATCGAGGATGAAGCCAAGAGTAATCTAATTTTTGCTCGTCGTCGTTTGAGTTTTGATTGTACGGCAAATTTGATAGAGCGTGAAACTGACAAGTGGAATCAAATTGTTGAGCAATTTCAAGGGCGGTTTGGTCAAATTATCGAGGTTCTGCGAGGCTTGTCTGACTTTCGGATTTTTCAGCTAACTCCGAATGAAGGTCGTTTTGTAGTTGGTTTTGGGGCAGCCTATCACATTAGTGGTGATAACCTAAATCAACTTGTTCAGATCACAGGAGATAGTAATCAAAAGCAATGATGAATTGTATGCGAATTAAATATGAAATAGCTTAGGAAACAAAAAGTTTACTTACTCCGATATTTCTCGGTAAGCTTAACTTTATACCTCGTAATTTTGCCTTCGGGTAAAGTGCCATTAAACTATACTTTTTAATTTTATGCTTCAGTTTCAACCTCCTGGCTTTGGACATAAACTTATCCATACATCCTTGGGGGCAATGGTTTACTATACCCAAACGAATGCACCTTGGGCGTTTTCTGATACTGAAGATTTACCTCCACTACTGTTTCTCCATAACTTTGGTGGTGGGGCATCTGCGTATGAATGGTCTAAAGTTTACCCGGCTTTTGCCTCTAATTACCACATTTTAGCTCCCGATCTAATCGGCTGGGGAGAATCAGTTCATCCAGTCCGGGATTATAAAATTAGGGATTATCTCAGCACGATCGCAGAGTTTATCATCGAAACTTGTCGTCAGCCAGTGACAGTGGTAGCCTCGTCTCTAACAGCCGCTTTTGCTGTTCGTTTAGCTATTGTTCAGCCCAATTTATTCAAAGCGCTGTTTTTGGTGTCCCCCTCTGGATTTGATGATTTTGGGCAGGGTGCTGGACGCAGACTTCCGCTTTCGGTGATCAATGCGCCTCTGTTGGACAATTTTATTTATATGCTTGGTGCTGAAAATGAAATTGCAGTCCGAAATTTTTTACAAAGTTTTCTGTTTGCCAAGTCACAACGAGTTTCTCAAGAAATGGTGGAAGCTTATTTAACCTCTGCACAACAGCCTAATGCCAAGTTTGCCGCTTTGTCGTTTTTGCGGGGCGATCTTTACTTTGATCTGAGTTTATATATTAAACAACTGACAATTACCACTGTCATCTTTTGGGGAGAAAAGGCACAATTTACCAGCATCAAATTAGGACGACGCTTGGCAAATTTAAATCCAAGTACAATTCAAGATTTTTGTGCGATCGCAGATGCAGGAGTATTACCTCATTTGGAAATGCCAGAAGTTTTTATTGGGCTATTGCAAAAGTATCTTGGGGGAGTGGGGAGTGGGGAGTGGGGATGAGGGAGCAGGGGGAGCAAGGGAGGCAGGGGGAGAATAACTAATGCCCCTATTCCCTATTCCCTACTCCCTATTCCCCACTCCCCACTCCCTATTTAGAAATTAACTGTGCATTTAATGCTTTAGCGAGATTATTAATTTTGACTTCCCCCAAGGCGAATTTATGTTGAGCGGAGTCGAAACACAGAGTCTCCAAAAGTTGGGGCTGGCTTCACTATTTCATAATTTGCCATGCTTGGTAATATAACCTATACCAAAATGCTTATTTACTCGATCACTAATGCACCTTTAAGCGGATTTATATTTGCAGCTAAAGATTGATGCCAAGGGTGTTAGAACTTAATATGCTTTAACTATTACTTGCAGCAATTCAATTGAGGAATGTGATCGTGAAACGCTTTAATGTCTCCAAAATTCTAGGAAGTACTGTTCTAGCTCTAAGTTTGGCTACCTTGCCTACAGTTCTCCCTGCTTCTGCTCAGACAACAAGCACTCCTGATGCGACTGTTACAGATACTACTACAGACAGTGCTGCTACCGATAGAAATTATCGGGATGGCGATTGGGGTTTATTGGGCTTGCTCGGTTTATTTGGTTTATTTGGTCGCAAGAGCCGCAAAGCCGATGATAATGTAGCTTATCGTGACCCTAATGCGGTAGGCTCCTCTGGCTCCCGTTCTAACTATTAATAATAAGTTGCGTTCTAATTTCGCGTAAGTCCTAAAGATAATTACGGTTAAAGCCTGCATCGGCAGGCTTTAACCGTGTGTATAAATGACTACAAGCCTTGGAGAGTGAGGGCGTGCCAAGTTTGCCCGGTTTAATTGTTAATTGGGATTTCTCAAAAATAAAATTGGCGAACAAAAATGCGCTCCTAGTTTGGCTTTTAGAGGTTCATGGGTGGTTATTTTTGGTAAATCTAGGGGCTGGCGATCGCTCTTAATAACTTTACATGCATTGGCGATGACTGTAATATGATAAGATACTTTACGTACTCAGTATTTTAGCTGAAAGAAAATATCATAATCTCTGCTTAAATCTGCAAATGTGGGTTTAATTGAGCGTTTTTGTTGTCAAAGTATCCACAACGACAAGGTTATGATTAATATATTTTTCCTGCTCATCCTATTTTCTTCGGTTTTAGGGCGGATTAAATTTCCTGGAATAAATATTGGTATTCATTATTTATGAAGAAGGGGAAGGGGGAAAGGTAAAAACCTCGCCCCTTGTGGGCGAAATAATCCAAATTTTATGGGGAAGGTAAAAACCTCGCCCCTTGTGGGCGACCTGTTCATCCCTTTTCCCTTTGCCCTTTAACCTTTTCCCTTTTATTAATTCCTGCATTTAGCTTTGGTATAATTATTTTGTCTTTAAAATCTATACCAGAAGTTGTTAAAAAGCATAAAATCATTTTGATATCTATAAGTTTAATGTATATGTGGATGTGGCTTTCCTCATTAATGAGCCAATTTCCAACTATTGCTATTACTTATAGTATAAAATACTCAACCTACTTTATATTATTTCTCGCTTTTTTATTGTTAACTTTTCAGACTACAAAAACACCCAGCCAATTTCCAACTATTGCTATTACTTATAGTATAAAATACTCAACCTACTTTATATTATTTCTCGCTTTTTTATTGTTAACTTTTCAGACTACAAAAACACCCACTTTAACATTTTACTATCGTTGCATATTGTATTTACTACAGATAATTTCAGTTTTAGGCTTTTTAGAAGTTTTGCTTCCCAACTACTGGATTTTCAAATTATTAAAATTCCCCAGCTTTTATCCCGAAATTGGTTCAATTATGCAAAACCCTAATCAGTTTGGGGTAATAATAGCCATTGGATTATGTTTAAGCCTAATTTTAGAAAAGCAGAATAAAATTTCTAAAATTGAATTATATGTAAGCGAATTAATTTTTATAATTTCCTTAGCTTTTTCTGCTAGCGGAAATGGTTGGTTAATTTTCATAATTGGCATGTTTCTTTTATTAATATATAAAATTATTAGTTTTAGGAAAATCATTTATCTAACTAGCTTTTTATTGTTATGCATTGTAACCGTACCAGTTTCTACACAGAGAATCGGTTTGGCAAATAGTAAAATATTTCCATTAATTAATGTATTTTCAGAAAATCATAAATAAGTTTACTTGCTCTGTATACTTTTCTATTCCGGTCATTTAGTTATAATTTAAGAAAATGTTTTTTGTATACATTTAATTGGTAAAAAATGGAAGATTCAGTGTTTGTTATATTTCTTGGCTTTGGGTGTATTTGGATTTTGATGGGAGTTGTAGGTTGGATTGCCTTTTTAAAATCTGAGGGTGAGGAAATTAAGTTTGGGAAGTGGGGGCTTATAGTTGCTATTCCAATTCTAATACCAATAATTGTTGCTCTGATTATTGGTGTACTTTATCATTAGTAACATGCATGATTATTTGTAATCCCTCAATATTACTTATTAATTGCACCCCTAACCAAAATCACTGTACTTTCTACACCAGAGGCGATCGCTTCTGGAATATTACCTTGAATCGCCTGCTGTAACAATCCCTCTTGCGATGCTCCCAAAACGACAACATCGTAACCTTCGGTTTGCACTAGGTTAATCACACCTTCCGCGACTGAATTAGCTTGTACTGGGAGAGCAACAACACTACTAGACAATTTTCGCCGCCGCATCAAATGACGGATGGCTTGTTCTGAAACTGACATATCTGGCTTGAGTTCAGATGGCTTAAACACCTGTGTCAGATGAATTTGCGGATCATTTCCCAATGTAATTAAAGCCGGTAGTAATTTAATTGCCAGTGGGGAATTGGGGCCACCAGCCATTGGGACTAGCCAACGGTTGAAGGAGTTCTGAGTAGTGCCTAATTTTACTAACACTACTTCGCAGGTGGCTTGGCGAATGACGGTATCTACAACGTTGCCAAAAATCCGACCAGGGGTAGATGTGGTACCTTTCCATCCCATTAAAATTAGGTCGATATGTTGTTCGTTGATTGTTTCCAAAATTGCCTGCGCTACATCGTGGGTAACTCGTATCTGCGTGTGCAAGGGAATTTTCCACTTTTTAGCTAAGACTTCCGCCTGTCGTAGCAAGCGGCGACTTTTTGCCGTCCTTACCTGTGTTTCTGATGGGGAACTGTGGCGGGGTATCAGCATTATTTGCACGCAATCTATCTCATAATGGCGATCGCGGGCAATAGCTGCTGCCATTTTTAATAAAATACCTGCTGTTTCGGGATTCGCTACTGGCACTAATAATCTACCATTGCCGGTGCTGGGCGATCGCGTTTGGTAAACTATGTATGAAGGTTCTGGTCGCAGTTTAAGAGTCCGATTATCACAATTGAGATGATCTGCTTCCGCCCGAATAATATCTGCACGAGTAATAATTCCGATCAGTTTTCGTCCATCCACCACAGGTAAGCGACTGATTTGATAGCGATCGAGTAAATACAGCACATTACTCAGGGTGTGGATTGGTGTTACTGTCATCGGGACAGGGGTCATTATTTCTTTTAAGAAAATATCATTGGCTAGGTTGCGATCGCGTATTTTTAGTAAATCTGATTGCGTCACAATTCCTACTAACTTGTTATCTTCTACCACAGGGAAACCGCGATGATGAGAACGAGCAAAGGACTGCATTGCTTCTTCCAAGCTCATCTGTGCATCTAGAGTTTCTACCCGTTCTTGCATCACATCTTTTGCAGTTAACTTAGTTAATGCTCCTTCCATAGGAGCTTCTTTGGTGAGAGTGATGCCTTTTAATTCCAAAAGTTTCTCATAAAGCGAACCAGGCACTACCTTATCCGCAACTAAATAAGCTGCTACAGAAACAATCATCAAAGGTAGCACCAGATTAAAATCTGTAGTCATCTCAAACACAATCACAATTGCTGTGATTGGTACTTTAGAAACGGCGCTAAAAAATCCCCCCATACCCGCTAGCGCGTAAGTAGCAGGAGAACCAGATCCTGTGATGGATAACTCAGATACACCAATAATGTGTCCTAAACAAGAACCCAAAATCAGACTGGGAGCGAATAATCCCCCCGGCGCTCCTGAACCGAATGCTATGAGTGTGAGGATAAACTGGGCTACAAAGGCGATCGCTGCTACAGTAGGTTGGGAACCTCCAGTAATTAAGGACTCTCGTAATCCCGTATTATCACGAAAGGATGCCGGGAGCATGGACACGACAACACCAGAGAGAAATCCAGCCAAAGCTACCCGCAACGGTAAGCTGATATGTAATTTTCTATAGAATTTTATACTAAATATTAAGCCGCTATTAAACAATGCACCTAACAACCCTGCCAAAATACCCAAAAGCACGAAAAAGGGAATTTCTGGGATAGAGAATTGGCTGGAAGATTGTACCAATTGCAGGTTAAGGTCAAGAGAACCACCACCTAAAAGTCGGGATATCACCCCACCAATAAAGGAGGCGATAATTGCAGTTCCCAAAGTCAGCCCTGATAAATCCTGAAGTAACTCTTCAACGATAAATAATACACCTGCGATCGGGGCATTAAAAGCAGCTGCCAAACCTGCACCCGCACCTGCTGCAATCATTTGCCGCCGATGATCTGGCGAAGTAGGAAACCAACGACTCATCCCTGCTGCCAAACCTGCCCCTACATGAACGGTGGGGCCTTGTCGTCCCAGAGTCATGCCCGAACCGATGGCGATGATGGCACTGAGTAACTTCACACCTGCCACGCGCCAGGATAATTTCATCGGCACATTGGCTAGAGTTGCTTTTACTTGCGGAATACCGCTACCAGAAGCCTCTGGTGCTAACCTTTCCACTAACCATCCAGCCAAAAATCCCAGGAAAAGACCAATTATCGGTAGTGCTAGCCATACCGGGAAAATGTGGGTACTATGGACTCGCCATGTTCCCAGCCATCCCGATCCTACTTTCAAAAATACCGCAGATAGGGCAGCAACCAGACCGATAACACAAGCTTCGGCGATCGCTAAACCTCTTCTAGGCTGCCACCAGGTGCGAAAGCGCTGATTCAGAACAGGAAGAGACATAATTTTTAGGGATTAGGGGATTGGGCAGGGGCACACTTCGGCTCATTGGTGTCAACAAAAGCCTAGAAATAGCTTAACTATTGCCTGACTCACCCGCTTGGAACTAAAGTTCTTTGGCTTTTAGCTAAAGTCTACTAAAGTAGACTAAAGATTTTTCGGATTATTTAGTCATCTTTAGATGACTTTCGCTATTAGCAAGGAACTTCAGTTCCTTGCGGGACATGGCTTTTACGTTAAGTTGACACCTATGCACTTTGGCTGCGCTCAGTGGGCAGGGGGCAGGAGGAAGGGGGAATAACGTATGAGTCTTTGAACTCCGTTAATGAGTCTTTGATACTCGTGAATGAGTCTTTGAACTCCGTTAATGAGTCTTTAATACTCGTGAATGAGTCTTTGAACTCCGTTAATGAGTCTTTAATACTCGTGAATGAGTCTTTGATACTGGTGAATGAGTCTTTGAACTCCGTTAATGAGTCTTTGATACTCGTGAATGAGTCTTTGAACTCCATTAATGAGGCTTTGAACTCCATTCTTTTACCTCAATGCCCAATGCCCAATGCCCAATGCCCAATTTAATTACTTCTCCCCGTCGTGGATAGTCCTTCTACTATTAAAGATGGAGTATAACAAGAACCATTCCAATCAGCATCATTACCTAGTTTAACCAATTGCTTAAGGGCAGTGTAGACATTACCTGCAACCATCGTATCCTTAACGCGCCCAATTACCTGACCATTTTGGACGCGGTAGCCTAAATCAACGTTGATTGAAAAATCTCCAGAAATACTGCCGCCACCACCGAGCATTTGATCCACAATTATGCCATCATCCAGTTCTTGAATTAAATCTGGTAGTGATGCTGAACCTGGCTGGATTAGAAAGTTAAATAAACCGGGGGTGGGATAGCTACCTAAACCAGGGCGAAAACCATTTCCAGTGGTGTCAGTACCCAGTTGGAATCCGGTGGTGCGATCGCCATAAAAATGCTGTAAAATTCCGTTTTGGATAAATACTAAAAATTGAGTAGAAGTACCTTCATCATCAAAAGGGCAACTATAAGGGCCGGCTTCTGGATCTTGGTAAAGGGTGAGACTGGGTGCAACTACTGCCTTACCTAAACGTTCTGTCCAAGGAGAAGCTAGTTCTAAAACTCGCTTGCCATTCAAAGCTTCTTGCACAGTACCCCAAAGCATATCAGCTGCTTTAGAAGTAAACAAAACCGGGACGCGACCATTAGGAGATGAGACATTTTCTCTAGCCCAAATTAACCGTTGTAAAATTTGGTTAGCTAATATTTCCGGGTGGAGTTCGCCCCGCTTGGTTTGGCCATCGGCAACACTTAAAAAATCATCACCGCGTACCCATTCTGCTGATATATAGCAGTTGAGGGTAGTATCAGTGTAGTAACAATCTAAACCTTTAGTGTTAACTATCCTGGTAGTTTCAACATCACATTCCCAGTCACCATTGCAAACAACATCGGGATAGGCATCGCGGATGAGTGCGATCGCTTCTTTGCCCCAGTCTACCAAAACCTCTATCGGCACACTTTCCCCTAAATCTGGGTAAGAGGGCCCAGAGTTAGAGCCTAATTCTACTGTTTCTGGTTGATTCAGTTGACTTAGAGCTAGAGCTTTTTCCACCATGACTTCGGCTAGGACAGAACCGTAAGCCACCGTCAGTCCTGGACGGCCGTTTCGCCAAAGTCGTAGTGCAGTGCCTTCAGATTGGTTAGTTTCTAGCTGTTTGAGTCGATTTGCCTCAAAAAACACTGGACGAGAAAGCGATCGCGACTGATACACCTCAGCAGCTTCTGCTCCAGATTTGATAGCTAGTTCCAGCAGCTGTTCTGCTAGTGTATCTTGTGACAAATTTTCAGAACCCATGACCCTTAGTGCAATTGTGGATTTTGAACCGCATATCAACGCCCTCTCTTGAAAAGTGCGTCAAAAACCGACGATCAAACTTTCTCCGTGATGAACGCAGATAACCATCCAAAAATCATCAGCGTTTCTTACAGTTACGATTGGGAACCACAGATCAACACTGATGGACGCAGTTAATTATCCCAAATCATTGCCATGTCTCAACTAGTCATTAGTCATTAGTCATTAGTCATTACATTAGTTATTCATTCTCCCCCTGCTCCCCCTGCCCCCTCTGCTCCCACTCCCCACTCCCCACTCCCCACTCCCCATTTTCAAAGATTCACCTCTTGCAACAGCCAAAAACCAGCAAAAGCTTGTGCCTTGGGATCAGACTGTACACCGATAAAATGCACTCCGTTAGCTTTTTGCTTGGCTTCTTCAAAACCTTTGGCTTCTGCTAAAAGTTGAGGTTTTTTGATATTTGCCACAATCCAGCTTTCAGTTACACCAGTTTCTAAAAGCAATCTTGCCTCTTCGCTAGTATCAAATCTTAAGAAAGCCAAATCCAAACCAGACATCCAGCCTGCCAAGGGCAACGCTCTCGGCGAAAAAATTAAAATCCCAGGAATACGGGTTTCGGGTGACACTTTCGCCAACTCTAGGGGGAAAGCTTCACCAAAGCCAATTTCCCACTCTGGCATTTCTGCTAAATCCGCAGCATCTAAGGTAACAAATACCCACTGCTGTCCTTCCAAAGCATCTGGTAAACGTTGCGGCAAAGGTTTTTCCAAGCGGACTGAGGGATTAGCCCCCCCTTGATACCCTGCCTCTTGAGGATACACTTCTTCCATGCGCTGTTCTAACCATTGGTTGAGAACCAAAGCTCGGCGGCTAGGCTGGGCGGGAATGCCCAAGTCTTGGCAGGCTTTAGTAATCATATTGTTCATTTGGCGGCGGAAAAAGCGGATTTTAATTGGTGCTTTTCCAGCTTGGTTAATAGCCTCCTGTAATGCTGTCCGCAACCAGCCCGAATTTACCTGGGTACTGGGACAATATTGAGCATAGCGAAACAAAGAATCTACTTTTGTACTGATATCCAAAGGGCTTTCGCAGACTAAGACTTCCCAAACTTTTTTCTGATTATCGTCCAAAATCGGACGGGAGTAAAAATCGATTTCCCAAATACTGCCCATGTTTTGCGGTAAAAATCTGGCTGTTATGTTTTCCTGATATGTTGATCATACGAGTGTTGGGGCAGCAGGGGAATAAGGGAGTGGGGAGTGGGGACAAGGGGACAAGGTGGATTAATGAGTTTCTGAACTTAATCCCTCGTGGTTTGAGTAGAACATAGGAAGTTTTTGGAGTAATAAACCTCATCCATCTTGAGAACTGGAGTTTTGTCAGAAAATATATTACTGTAAAGAAGTGAGTGTGAGAAAAAACAAAACAGGATGCTCAAAATTAACTGCGATCGCTGGAACCAAAATGCCGCAA
>JAIVFU010000008.1 GCA_020829485.1 Nostoc sp. CHAB 5834
TTTGCAGTATTTCTTCTCCCGATTTTTTCCTCGAATCTAGCTTTTGCGTCATGTATCATATTTTATTATATTGCTTGTCCCTCGCTGACTTTATTTTTTCTCCTCCCCCTACTTATTGAGCCGATACATATCTTATACTTTCGGGTTAGTCCTTGATATTTGAAATAGTCTTATGCTCAATAATCTCATTCTTGTGACTATTGAGCAATTAACAATTATTTTTATTGAACAATGCGTGTTTTTTTCTCCTTTAAAAATTCTGATAATTTAGAGCGAAACCTAGTACCGCAAGGCGGAAGTCACGCATTCAAAAGTTTTGTATATCAAGGCTTTTGCAAATTTTAAAATGGTAGGTTGATTTACGCCGCGCTGTACTAGTGCAAAAAGGCAGTGCTGATGAAGCAAGTTTCACAACCAAGTATGAAAGTGGTCTTTCCCCACTCACCACTCACGACTCCCTACTCCCAACTTTCAAGTCAGAAGCCAGGGAGGAAAGAGCAAGCCCCATACACAAATGTAGAGGCTTCGTTGGCGCATTGCGCCTGTTTAGGAGACGCGATCGCATTTGTTACAACCAATATAGCTACCAATTTTTTAACGATTGATAACTAAAGCAACGCCGATATTTTTTCTTTCTCCTTGCTCCTTTGCTTTTTGCTCAAAGACCTATAACATACTTTTGCCACTCTGTATGGAGTCCACTCTTAAGATGTTTGCTGACCTCGAAATAGAGGCTGCTATAAGGTTGGCGAGGAGGATGACGTAAAGGCATGTGAGCTTCATTGGGAGTTCGACTGCCTTTTTTGACATTGCAACGCACACAAGCAGTCACAATGTTCTCCCAGCTATCACCTCCGCCGCGCGATCGCGGTATTACATGGTCTAGGGTCAACTCATCCCCTGTATAACCACAGTATTGACACGCATGACCGTCACGGTGCAATATATTTCGGCGAGTCAGAGGAATTTCTTTATAAGGAACACGCACGTAATGACGCAACCTGATCACGGTCGGTAACGGAAAATCCGAGTATAGGAATTTCCCGTTGTGTTCCACGCGTTCTGCTTTGCCCTTAATTAAAAGAACCACAGCACGACGCCAACTCGTTATATTGAGAGGTTCGTAAGAGGCGTTTAAGACTAAAACCTTCCCCATTTATCTGCGCTCAGGGTATTAGCTTTACATAAATGTTAACACAAATACATCCTACTAGGGAGATGAGAATAAATTATACTTTCAGGATAATTCGGCAATTAAGTTATAGGTTAAAAGTTGAGAAGTGAGGAGCGTCTCTGGCTTTGTTCGCAAGTTATAAATCTTAACTTTTATTTTACTACTGCAACATCTTGTATCAATTCCAATATGAAGGTTACACTTCCTATTTAATCTGATCTCGCTTTAGTAAGCGTGTATAGATAACTTGGAAGTTTAGCCGTGGTGGGATAGGAGTCAGTACAAATGTTAAGTCGCAAACAAATCTCTGGTGTAGTTCCTAATCAGCAGTGCGACACCTACGCGTGGTTTTCGCAACGAGCTTGGGTAGAAATTGATTTAGGGGCGTTGTCGTACAACGTAAAGCAATTGGTACAGTTTTTATCGCCGCGTACTGAGTTGATGGCAGTAGTAAAAGCTGATGCTTATGGACATGGTGCGGTAACAGTCGCCCAAACTGCCATCGAATCGGGAGCGAGTTGGCTGGGAGTCGCTACAGTTCCAGAAGCGATTCAATTGCGAGAAGGCGGGATTCAAGCCCCAATTTTGATTTTAGGGGCAACTCATACACCAGAGCAGATTCATGCGATCGCACATTGGAAACTTCAACCCACACTCTGTAGCCCTAAACAAGCTTTAGTATTTTCTGATACTCTAGAATCCATAAAATATGATTCTCCCATACCCGTACACATCAAATTAGACACGGGAATGTCTAGGTTGGGAACTAATTGGCAGCAAGCTGGTGAATTTGTGCAATTAGTGCAGCGCTTACCACATCTATCTATTGCCAGTATTTATTCTCATTTGGCAACAGCAGATGATCCTGATACTACGGCAATGGAAGAACAGCATAGACGATTTGAGGAAGCGATCGCTCAAATCAAAGCAATGGGAATTGAGCCACCCTGCTTGCACTTAGCAAACTCAGCCGCCGCACTTACAGATCCGACATTACACTACGACATTGTGCGAGTAGGTTTAGCTGTTTACGGACTCTACCCAGCAACCCATTTACAAAATGCGATCGATCTCAAGCCGGTTTTGCAACTTAAGGCACGAGTTACCCAAGTTAAAACAATTGCCGCAAGAACAGCTGTTAGCTACGGGCATCAATTTATTGCCCCGCGTGAACTTTGCATCGCCGTCGTAGGAATTGGTTATGCTGACGGTGTGCCTCGTAATCTTTCTAACAAAATGCAGGCGTTAATTCGCGGTCAGCGAGTTTCGCAAATTGGGACAATTACAATGGATCAGTTGATGCTGGATGTGAGTGCTATACCCAATCTTCAAGAAGGGGAAATAGTCACTTTGCTAGGAGAACAGGGAAAAGAACAAATTTCAGCAGACGATTGGGCAGAACAACTAAACACTATTTCCTGGGAAATTCTTTGTGGGTTTAAGCATCGTCTGCCTCGTGTTGCGGTCATGTAAGTAAAACGACGTAAATAATTTGATTACAATAATTTTACATTACTTCACATAGTTCGATTTATTCGCACCGACTTACTTAATTGGGTATGGGCTTGGGATTAGGGCAGAGGTAACAGGTGACAGGTTATAGGGAATAATCTATACCCTGTAGCCTATTCTCTTCTTTACTTCCCACTCCCTATTGCCAAAAATAATTTCTCATGGTATGATAGTAAACTGATGCGGATGTGGCGGAATTGGCAGACGCGCTAGATTTAGGTTCTAGTTCCGAGAGGAGTGAAGGTTCAAGTCCTTTCATCCGCATTTTTAATAATTGTTTTTGTCTGTGACAGATTATTGTCATTGAGACAAACACATTAATCACGCGATAAATGAAATATAAATCATCATAAACACATTATGTGTTTATGATAATTCTTAATTAGATTTTTTGTAGATTCTTTATTTTGCCAATTTTCTTTGCTCATTTTACCAACTACGGAGCGCGAAATTCTTTCCTGGTCTAACACCTGGGTTTTTAAGGCGGATACGATACAAGCTATTTCTCGCCGTGATGTACAAAGTTTTATAATCATTGTCTCCCCACGCCAAGTTAGCTGGAACTTCTGGGACTTCAATAATACCTAGTAGATTGCCCGCAGGTGAAAAAACCCACACTCCTCCAGGCCCCGTACTATAAACATTCCCTTTAATATCTACTTTTATTCCATCTGGAACTCCTTCCTTACCGGGATATTTTTGTTGGGCAAAAATACGTGCATTTTTCAAAAGACCATTGGAATTAACATCAAAGATACGGATATGGCCTGTTTCAGAATCATTGACATATAGTTTGGTTTCATCAGGAGAAAAGGCGATGCCATTGGGACGGACAAAATCTTTAGCTAATAGAGTTAATTTCCCATCTGATGTCAGACGATAAACACCATAAAAACCTAATTCTTTTTGTTGTGGTTTAATACCATAGGGTGGATCTGTAAAGTAGATACTTCCATCTGATTTCACTACTAAATCGTTTGGGCTATTAAGTCGTTTTCCTTGGTAATGGCTAACAAGTGTGGCTAATTTGCCATTTTTTTCTGTACGAGATACACGACGGTTACTGTGTTCGGCAGTAATTAAATGCCCTTGAAGGTCAAAGGTGTTACCATTAGCATTACCAGAAGGATGGCGGAAAATCTGCAATTTTTGATTAGGTTGCCATTGATAAATTGTATTGGCAGGAATATCACTTAAAAGTAGAAAACCATTTGGATGCCAAAGCGGCCCCTCTGTAAATTTAAAATTTCTAGCAATTTTCTTAACTTTAGTATTCTTGTCAATAATGCTTTGTAAACTATCCTTTGCTCCAGTCGGGCTTGTGATTGGTTCAGCTTGCCAAACTACTTGATCAAAAATACGTGTATCACTTGTGTCTAATAATACTGCTTTAGTCTTAGCTCTTTCCCCTTGACAAGGATACAAAATACTCATCAAGATAATACTGATTCCCATAGTTACGGGAATTGAAGCTAGTTTTATATTCTTAATAAACCTAGATTGCATAAACTAAAACCTATTTATAACTGAATGATGAAAAAATTATACCTTTCAATTGGTATCTCCATAGCCTTGCTTTTCAACTTAGTCTTTTCTAATATTTCTTCGGCTCAAATTACAGACCCCATTCCTGAAAAGATTGAAAAATCACAGATTTCCGTAGGTATACAAGAAGTTGTACAAATACCCAAAAGCGTTATAGCGCCAAGTCAAGAGAGAATCGCAAGATTGAATATGTTAGCCAATACAGGTGATGGTAGCGGCAGGTTATTCGTCAATGATATGCGTGGCAAACTCTATGTAATTAATAATAATCAAGCCTCAGTTTACATGGATTTACAGCGACTACTATCTTTAGGCTTTAGTGATAAAAGCACTCAACAAGGTTTCTCTTATTTCGCTTTCCATCCAGAATTTAGGCAAAATGGAATTTTTTATACTGTACACAGTGAAGACAAAAAAAACTCCATTCCTGATTTTCCTGTGAGAAAAACAATTATTAATAGGGCAGGTAAAATCATCAAAAGTTCTCACCAGGACGTAGTTCTAGAATGGAAAACTACTAATCCTGCTGCTAATACTTTTTCTGGAACTTTTCGAGAAATTCTGCGGATTGAACAGCCATATCCAGACCATAATATCGGGCAATTGGGCTTTAATCCTAATGCTAAACCTAGAGATGTTGATTATGGAATGTTGTACATTGCTACAGCAGACGGAGGAAGTGACGGCTTTCCTGTGAGCAATACAGATCCTTTAGATAATGGACAAGACTTGAGTACACCTCTAGGAAAAATTCTGCGTATAGATCCTTTTGGTAGGAATAGCGCTAACGGTAAGTACGGCATCCCTAAAGATAATCCTTTTGCTCAGGATAACAACCGCAAAACTTTAGGGGAAATTTGGGCTTATGGGTTACGTAATCCCCATCGTTTTAGTTGGGATACAGGTGGCGAAGGCAAGATGTTAATTGTTGATATCGGTCAAGCTTTGATTGAAGAAATCAATCTTGGGAGAAAAGGCGCTAACTACGGATGGGGGAATCGTGAGGGAAGGTGGGTGATAGATGAAAAGAATCAGAATGTTCTATTTCCTTTACCTCAAGATGATGCCAAGTATGGTTACACATATCCAGTCGCTCAATATGACCATGATAAACCTGTTGGTTGGCAGGGTTCTTATGCGGTTGCGATCGCAGGCGGTTATGTTTATAGAGGTAAAGCCATTCCTGAATTAGTAGGTCAGTATATTTTTGCTGACTTTGCCAACGATGGACGTTTTTTTCATGTACCTGTAGATGAACTTGTTAATGGTAAACAGGCAAAGATTAAAGAACTCAGACTATTTGATGGTCAAAAAGAAGGTTCTTTTCTAGAAATCATTGCTAGTAAACGTTCTGATGTCAGGTTTGGGGTAGACGAAGAGGGGGAAATTTACGTAACCTCTAAGAGCGATGGTAAGGTAAGAAAAATTGTTCGTTCTCCATATAGCAATCCTAAATCTTTTGCGAGATAAATACGTATGTGCGATCGCACGGTTCGAGGAAGCTTTGGATTATCTCTAACTTCAGTTAGGCTTCCTCTGAGAGTTGTGTAACAATCACATTCGTCTCATAAATATGTTGGTTTCTGCTGATAAGGCTTCCGCAGCCTCCACCGAGCTATGAACAGTGAAATAAGAAAACTATTTTTGGACTTATATCTCTGTTCATGAAACTAAAACATATAAAAAAACAATTTATTATTATCAATTAACCAGTATTATTACTGTGGTCAAGTTGACGTTACTCAATGGAAAGTGGCTTCATCTAGCCCTATCTGCTCAAAAAATAGAGTTCGCTTAAGTGTAAATACAGAAGTTCAAATATATTACTATCTACAAAATCAGTATTATTCCTGTGGTCAGATTGGGGTTACTCAATGGAAAGTGGCTTCATATAGTCTTGACATTTTTATGTCTTATTGTCCAAAAAACCTGTAAATCTCAGTAACAGCAAGTAAATTATTATTAATCTACTTGCTGTTACTGAGATTCGATCATTTGAAAATGACGCTGCTTTCGTTGAGTTTAACCACCAAGTCTAGATATAAACTGATGTACTTGAAAATGCAAAAGTTTGATGCTTTTTACTTGATTTCAATTGTGGAATAACTCTATACGAATTTAGCTTACACGTATCGAATTTAGCTGAAGTAAAAGCAAAATGAGCACAACTCCTATAGGTAGCTACAGGTTGTTCCAGAAACTACATCCGCTATCTCTGTTGGCACAATTAACCAGTCGGCGTGCTACAGGGTGCTTAAACATATTTACTGGAATGGTTTCTTGGTCAATTTATCTAGAGGACGGTAAACTTACTTATGCCTCCTATTCAGATAAAGTGTTTGAGCGGCTTGACAGTCACTTGCGACGCTTGAGCCAGCAAATTCCTGCTCTCAACAGCGCCACTCGTGTGCAGATGCGGCTAATGTTTGAGACGAAGAATGAACATCAATCAATACCCAATGCCGATTACCAAGCTATTTGTTGGTTAGTAAATCAGGACTATATCACCTCTGTGCAAGCAGCAAGCCTGATAGACGAATTAGCAAAAGAAGTATTGGAATCATTTTTGTGTTTAAAAGAAGGTAGCTATGAATTCAGCCCGGAAAGTTCTTTGGATGAACTACCAAAGTTCTGTCGCCTGGATTTGCGGTTGCTTGTTGAACACTGTCAAAAACAGTTACGAAATCGGCAAAATATCCAGTCATCAATTCCGGCTGGTGGGAGTTCCCAAATTTTTTCTAAAATACAACCGTCTCCAGTTCAGCCACAACTGCAAATAAAACTTGGGCAAAAGTTACTTATACCAATCAATTTTGATCTTCCTGAAAATAATAAAACTACTCAGCCAACTGTTGGTAAAAAGCTATATACAATTGCCTGCATTGATGATAGCCAAACAGTTTTGAATTCTATCAAACACTTTTTGGATGAAAACACATTTTCAGTTGTGATGATTAACGACCCTGTTAAGGCTTTAATGCAAATTCTTCGGAGTAAACCTGACCTGATATTGCTAGATGTTGAGATGCCAAGTTTAGATGGCTATGAGCTATGTTCCTTATTACGCAAACATTCAGCTTTTAAACATACACCTATCATTATGGTGACTGGTAGAACAGGCTTTATTGACAGGGCAAAGGCAAAAATAGTCAGATCATCAGGATATTTGACTAAGCCTTTTACACAATCAGAATTGCTAAAAATGGTTTTTAAACATCTTGGTTAATTTAGGAGTAAGAATTCAGGAGTCATAATAAATGAGACAGCCAGCGAAGATATTTAAAGATTTAATAGTTTGGCAGAAAGCACATCAATTTATTTTACTAATGTACCCATTTACTGCTCAGTTTCCTAAATCAGAAATATATGGGCTTACCTCTCAATTTAGATGGGCAGCAAAGCCCATTCTGACTCCTGAATTCTAATAAAAAATGCTAATATGTTTAATTTACTTGTTTAGGAGATTTAATAGTGAGTCTAACTTTACTTGGCACAATTCTGATTGTAGAAGATTCTCCCAGTGAATTGGAATTAATGAGCCATTATCTAAAAGAAAGTGGTTACAACGTAATTAAAGCAAGTGGTGCAAAAGAGGGTTTAGAAAAAGCTGTATTAGAAAAACCAGATGTGATCGTTACTGATGTAGTAATGCCAGAAATGAGCGGATTTGAATTGTGTCGTTATCTGAGAAGAAATCCGATTACTGCAAAAGTGCCAATTGTAATTTGTAGTTCCAAAAATCAAGAAATTGACCGTTTATGGGCGATGAGACAAGGTGCTGATGCCTACATAACTAAACCTTACACCCGCGAACTTCTGCTACGTACTATTAAATCAGTGGGAATTTGAATCAATGACTAGTATAAACATTACACTTCCTTCAAAGGAAACCCAAAATAAGTTAGCAGACGGTTATCTAAAGTTTCAGCTAAATCAACAGACTGCTGCTGTTTTATCAATGAAACATACGCAAGAAGCAATTATTGTACCTATTGAATCTGTAACCTCAATGCCTAATATGCCCTCGTGTATATTAGGATTAATGAATTGGCGGAGTCGGATAATTTGGGTTGTTGATTTGTCAAGAATGCTCAATTTAGAATCCCTAGATTATCGACTGCGGCAGTATAGTGCGATCGTTATCCAAGTGGAATCATTGGTGTTAGGTTTAGTTGTGCAAGAAATAAAAGGTACGACTAAGTTTATCTCTGATGATATTCATTCTCCTATAGGACAAGTGGCATCCAGTTTAGTTCCTTATTTATGTGGGTGCGTTGTGCAACAAGAAGAAATATTACTGGTATTAGATGCCCAGGCAATTGTGCAGTCTTCTATTCTCCGTAGTGATTAGGGTGTATTACTAAAAAGGATTTTTAGTGTTCTTATTCACACAGTTAGGAGAATTACTTTTATGTTTAATAAAACCAACGCGAATCAAGGTAGTGGCGCTCAAAAACGAGCATCACTGATTTCATCCCAAAAAATAACTGGTAGTGTCATAAAGCTACCAACTAAAACTACTAGTGAAACGGCTAATAATTCTTTATTAAATCAGGCTATTGCCTCTTTTACAAAACTGGGATTGGCTAAGAAAGCGACTATTTTAGCGATCGCAATCGGTACAATACCAGTATTGGGCATCGGTGCGATCGCTTTTAGCTTTGCCAACAAATCAATTACTAAGCAAATTACCCAGTCTCAACAAGCTGAAGCCATTGGCTTAAGTGATAAAGTTAACCGTTTCATGTTGGGACGCTACGGAGATATTCAGGTAATATCAAGTTTACTTTTTTTGACAAGTCCCCAAGCTAGTGTAAGTATTACCACTCAAGATAAACAAGCAATCCTAGATGGAGTTATCGAAGCCTACAAAGCTTATGACAGCGTTGCTGTTTTTAATCGCCAAGGTAACTTGATTGTCCAATCCACAGGCGAACCCCTAGACAACCAAAAAGACCGTACCTACTTTCAAGAGGCTTTACAAAAAGATACTCCTATTATCAGTAAACCTGAAGCAGCAAAAAATACTGGTGTAGTGAGTATTTATATAGCTGCACCTGTGAAAGAGATAAGGACGGGCAAAACTATTGGTGTGGTAAGAGCGCGGATGCCCGTAAAATCTTTAGAGGAAGTCATCAAAAACTACGTAGTCAATGAGCAACAATACCATTTACTCGATGCTTCAGGAACAGTTTTCTTGAGTCCACAAAAGGAATTATTAGGGAAAGAGGCAAAAGGAGAGTATTCTAGTTTACCTAAACTGATAGCAGGCAATAAAGTAGATAGTTTTATAGAAGTTCCCAAAACTGGCAAAAAAGAAGAACTAGTCAGCTACGTACCAGCCACTAAGTTAGATGGTTTACCAGATTTAAACTGGCAAGTACTTTTATCTACAGACACAGCAATTGTATTTGAGCCGCAAAGACAATTGTTATGGATTATAGCCATCGGTACAGCAGTGACAGCATTGATTGTAGCTGCGATCGCATCTCGGTTAGCAAAACTTACTACACAGCCAATTTTAAATGCGACTGCGGCATTAGCAAAGCTTGGCCAAGGTAAATTTAATACCCGTCTAGAAATCGAAAGAGAAGACGAATTAGGGCTATTGAGTGCAAATATCAACCAGATGGCCGAACAATTGCAGGTCTTAGTTAAAGAACAAGAACTGGACGTTGAAGGGGCAAAACTACTAACAGATATTACCCTACGAATTCGGAAAATTCTCAAAACTGAAGATATTTATCATACAGCAGTAAAAGAAGTTCAGCGATCGCTAAAAACAGACCGGGTAATCATTTATAGTCTAAATCAAAATACTGGGAATGGCGTTGTCGTTGCTGAATCGGTAACTGATAATTGGCCGGAAATGCTCGGAGTTAAAATTGACGATCTTTATTTTCGGGAACGTTATATAGAAACTGATCAGTATGGACAGGTGCAAGCAATTGCAAACATTCATCAAGACCAAAGCTTGAAAAATGCCGACGGTTACATCCAACTTTTGGAAAAATTTGCTGTCAAAGGTAGTTTGATTGTACCAATTCTTGCCCAAGGACAGCTTTTATCCTTATTAATTGCTCATCAGTGCCAAACTCCTCGTGTTTGGCAACAGCCGGAAATTGACTTGTTTCAACAGATAGCAACTCAAATTGGCTATGCCTTAGAACAAGCCAAGTTATTAGAGAAGATAGAGCAATCTAGAAATGTTGCAGTAATCGGTTCTGACAACGAACGGTATCAAAACGAAATACTGCAACAGCAACTTTTAGAACTACTCAACAACGTAGAAGGTGCAGCCAGAGGTGACTTGACGGTGCGTGCAGACGTAACGCCTGGGGAAATAGGCACTGTTGCCGACTTTTTCAACTCCATTGTAGAAAGCCTCCGAGATATTGTTACCCAAGTTAAAGAAGCTGCTATCCATGTGAATACTGCCATTGGTTCTGACGAAGGAGCCATTCGCCACCTAGCAGAGGAAGCACTAACTCAAGCTGCCGAAATCAACCGCACCCTCGATGCTGTTGACCAAATGACCCAATCTATGAAAGCTGTAGCCGAAAACGCCGAAAAAGCTGCTTTCGTTGCCAATCATGCGGCTCACACCGCCACCAAGAGTGGACACGCGATGGATTTGACGGTACAAAACATCCTGTCTTTGCGAGAAACTGTGGGTGAAACTGCTAAGAAAGTGAAACGTTTGGGAGAATCTTCGCAACAAATTTCTCGCGTGGTTTCCTTGATTAACCAAATCGCTATTCAAACTAATTTACTAGCCATTAACGCCGGCATTGAAGCAGCACGTGCCGGTGAAGAAGGTCAAGGTTTTGCTGTTGTAGCTGAAGAAGTCGGTGAATTAGCAGTTAGAAGTGCCGCAGCAACCCAAGAAATTGAACAAATTGTTGAAAATATCCAACGAGAAACCAGTGAGGTGGTACTAGCGATGGAAATAGGCACTACCCAAGTGGTAGAAGGAACTCGAATTGTAGAGGAGGCTAAACAAAGTCTGAGTGAAATTTTGGATGTATCGCGTGAAATTGATTCCTTAGTGCAGTCGATTTCCACTGCAACTGCATCTCAGGTTGAAACATCGCAAAGTGTCAGCCAATTGATGAAAGATATCGCTGCTGTATCACAACGCACTAGCGATTCTTCTCGCCAAGTTTCCGAATCTCTGCAACAAACCGTAGAGATTTCTCATGAGTTACAAAAGACTGTCGAGGCTTTCAAAGTTAGTTAAGTTTGTCATTTGTTATTTGTCCTTTGCTATTTGCTAGTGATCAATGACGAATGACCATGCAAATTTTAGATTTTAGATTTTAGATTTTAGATTTTGGATTGAAATAAAAATCTAAAATCCGCAATCTAAAATCCAAAATTGATTGACCAATGACTAAGGACAAAAACCATGTTACAAGATAAAGAACTAGAAATCCAGATGCAGTTTCTGGAAGAAGCAACTGATTACTTGAATACCTTAGAAGGGCTATTACTGGAAATCGATACCACCAATCGCATCGATTTGGATAAAATCAATGCTGCACTCCGGGCGGCTCATTCTATCAAAGGTGGCGCGGGGATGATGGGATTTAAATCTCTAAGTCATTTAGCTCATCGTCTGGAGGATTCCTTTAAAGTTTTAAAAACTAAAAAAAATTCTCTCGAAATTGATACTCAGTTGCAAAGTTTATTGCTATCTGGAGTTGACTGGCTGCGTCAGATTGTAGAATTGCTTGCAGAAGGAAATGTTGTCGAAGATCAGTGGTTAGGAACCTTTTGTTACCCAATTTTTGATGAGTTGCACGATCGCTTGGGTGATCCCACCCCTGAAGATGCCTCAACCATGCTATCGCCAGAAGATGGCCAAGACGTTATCCCCTTGCTATTTGGCACAGAAGTAGAAGAGTGTTTGCAGCGTCTAGAATCTATATTAGCAGATAGCAAACAGCCCGGATTGCATGAAGAAGTTGTGATCATGGCTGCTGAATTGGGCGGTTTGGGTGAAATGCTCCAATTGGCAGCTTTTACCAAGCTTTGTGAGTCAGTAACGCAGCAATTGGAAACTGTTAGTAGTTCGGGCATTCCCGAAATTGCCCGGTTAGCATTGCAAGCATGGCGGCGATCGCAAGCTTTAGTACTGACGAATCAATTAGATAACTTACCTACAGAACTTGACTTCAATAGTAGTTATACGCCATCTCAGCCACTATTACCAGCAGAAGTAAAACCACATATTGCCACAGACACAGAAGTAGCGTCAACATCTGTTTGGCAACCAGAAAACACTAAAGAAAATTGGATTAATCATGAAGCAATTGCTGCTAATTTTACATTTGTAGATGTACAATTTGCCGATGATATTAATGCTGTCAATGTCACAGAGCATAACACTATATTCTCTAAAGAAAATATTTCTCCAGATGCCAGATATAGCGAAGGTAAAGCAGAGCAAAATGGCGTTGTTAAAGAGCGAGAAACTCATGATAATAGCGTCCGAGTTCCCAGCAAACAATTAGAGCAAATTAATGATTTATTTGGCGAACTGATTGTCCAGCGAAATGGATTAAACTCGCAACTAGAAAGATTACGCAAACTAGTTCGGAACTTAAACCAGCGAGTCCAAGTTCTCGACCGCGAAAACCAGCAATTACGGATAGCTTATAACAAAATTTCTACTCAAGCTGGGGTGCAGCTACAAGTTGAAAATAACCAACAAACACAAGGCATAGAGAGAGAATTTGATACTTTAGAAATGAATCGCTATAACGATTTAAACCTGCGATCGCAGGAAGTTATGGAAACCATTGTTCAGGTACAAGAAGTAACAACTGACGTTCAACTCAGTGTAGATGATACAGACCAAATTGCTCGTAAAATAAATAAAACATCCAAACAGTTACAAACAAAGCTAAATCACATCCGAATGCGGCCTCTGTCTGATTTAATTGAACGTTTTCCTAGAGCCTTGCGCGATTTAAATGTAGAGTATGGGAAAAATGTCCAGTTAAAAATTGAAGGTGGCAATACTTTAATTGAACGCAGCATTTTAGAAGCATTAAATGAACCTTTAATGCATCTGGTAAGAAACGCTTTCGATCATGGTATTGAAGACTCTAGCACCCGCCGCCTTTTGGGTAAACCAGAACAAGGATTGATTGAAATTACAGCTAGTCACCGCAGCAATCGCACCCTGATTACTATCCGTGATGATGGTTGGGGTATTTCTTTGGAGAAAATTCGCACCCGCGCCCTAGCAATGGGATTGGATGCTTCTCTACTCGCTAATGCTAGTGATGAAGAACTATTATCACTAATTTTTGAACCAGGTTTTACCACCTCCGAACAAGTTACAGCATTATCTGGTCGCGGTGTCGGTATGGATGTGGTTCGTAACAACCTCAAACTGATTCGAGGAGATGTGAAAGTTGATACAGAACCAGGAGTTGGTACTACCTTCACCTTATCAGTACCATTTACCCTTTCTGTGGCGCGAGTTCTGCTGGTAGAAATCAACAAAATGCTATTGGCATTTCCCACAGATGTCATTTCAGAAATATCCTTACTCCAAGACGAGCGAGTTTTCCAAATGGCAGGTAGCGAAGTCCTAAATTGGCAAGGAAATATGTTGCCACTGATTCGCCTGAATCAATATTTAGAGTTTAATTGCTTGCGCTACGATCGCTCAGAGTTAGAAACTCCGGCAGCAATTAATGCTAACAGCGTCTTAGTAGTCAAAGGTAATAATCAGCCAGTCGCAATCCAAATAGACCGTTGCTGGGGTGAACAGGAAGTTGCTATTCGCCAAGTTGAGGGAAATATACCTTTACCTGAAGGCTTCAGCAACTGCACAATTCTCGGTGATGGTCGAGTAGTGCCACTAGTTAATATCAATGAGTTGCTGTATTGGATTGCTACAAATCGGCAGACTCCCAAAGGTACTCAATTACCATCAGCAAGATTAAAAACACCGTTCCTGATATTTGATGAAGAGAAAATATCAGCAGCATCTGTTAAGCAGAAAGGCACAATTTTGATTGTAGATGACTCAATTAACGTTCGCCGCTTTTTAGCCCTGACCCTTGAAAAAGGAGGGTATCAAGTAGAGCAAGCTAAAGATGGTCAAGATGCCTTAGAAAAACTCCATAGTGGATTGAGAGTTGAGGCAGTTATTTGTGATATTGAAATGCCTCGTCTTGATGGTTATGGCTTTTTAGGTAAGGTAAATTCAGACGTTGATACAAAAAATATTCCTGTTGCAATGCTGACTTCTCGTAGCAGTAATAAACATCGGCAATTGGCGATGCAATTGGGTGCTAGGGCTTACTTTTCTAAACCTTATAATGAGCAAGAATTACTTCATACGCTGGAGGAAATAATTCGTACTGTAGCGGAAAAGGGCGCATCTAATTAACTTATTTGTGGTGAATTTATGGTAACTGTAACATTGACAGCTGTTGCTACTGCGATCGCAACTACACTTTGGACTAAAGCACAAGAGAAAATCGGCGAAAATATTGGTGATGCTACATGGACGCTAGGTGGCAAGTTAATAGAAAAGCTCCGCCAGAAGAATAAATGGCCATTATTCACCAGTGCTGTAGAAGCAAATGAACTGCAACGATTAGATTATGGTCAAGCAGTGCTAGAACTGAAAGCCGCAGCAGAGGCAGACCCAGAAATTGCTCAAGCTGTTGTGGATGTGGAAGCAGCAGTCAACAATGACCAGTCTGAGACTGCTAAGGAAATTAAAAAATTAGTAGAAGAAATTAAATCTCAACCGTCAGTTGTCAACAACTTTGCCAAGTTAGCAGATAACCTTACTGTAAAGGAAGGTGGAATAGCTGGTCAATCAATCAATATTGGGACATATAACAACTGACTACAGCCGTCCCCAGGGGAGGATGGGACAAAGTTAACTCCCGATGACTGGCGTGAAGTTTGCACCGCAATGCTGAAAAGTCAGCAGGAGGCTGCAAGACTCAGACGCGAAGCTACAGAACAAGGTTTTGAAATTAACGTTTATGTTCCCTTGGGCTTGGTGGAACGCAAACAACAGCAACGCCGACAGCTAAATGAAGATCGAGATAAAGAGGATGTCTATAAGTTAAGCGAAGAAGTCATTGTCAAAACCTATGAACATAACGCATTTATCACAGAAGTGATAGCACAACAAGCACAAGGAGACAAAAAGCATGTTGCTATCATCGGCGAACCGGGAGCAGGTAAGACAACTTTATTGAGTACCATTGCTTCCTTTGTTAAAGACAAAACTCAAGATTTAGTTATCTATATTTCTCTCGCCAATTTACAGGGAAGAACCATTGAGGACTATTTACTTAAGCAATGGCTTCCTGAAGCGATGAGATTAGTTAAATCTGATATTGTCGTTACACCAAAAGTTGAACGTCAATTAATTGAGTGTTTTAGTAAGGGGGGAGTTTGGCTACTGTTAGATGGTGTGGATGAAATAGGTGAAAATTCACCTGTGCAAGCATTAGCAAAAATTAATCAAGAACTGACAGCATCTCTGAGACAGGCGCGGGTGGTATTAACTTGTCGGTTAAATGTTTGGGATGTCAAGGTTAATAATACACTCTCAGGATTTGATACTTATAAAACGCAAGAGTTCAAACCAGAACAAATTGATGACTTTATTCAGCAGTGGTTTGAGTGTGCTAAGGATTCCCAAAAAGGGGAGACACTAAAAGCCCAATTAAAAGAAAATAAACATGAAAATATTTGTAAATTGGTTAAAAATCCTCTCCGTTTGTCGCTGTTGTGTCAGACTTTTTATCTGGATAAGCATGGGGAATTACCAGAAACGAAAGCTGCACTTTACCAGAGGTTTACCCGCTATTTTTATGAATGGAAATCAGAGTTATTTCCTGATTTATATCAATCTGATGATTTAAAGGATGAATTACACCACGTTTTAAGCAAATTAGCTTTTGCAGGCATTAACAGCAGTGCGAGGTTTCGCTTGCGGCGGAGTTTAGCACGTCAAGAAATGGGTGAAAAACTGTTTAAATTAGCCCGTGATGTTGGTTGGTTGAATTTGGTAGACAGAGTAACGGAAAGTGAGGAAGAAGTTTATGCTTTCTTTCATCCTAACTTTCAGGAATATTTTGCAGCGTTCACAGTGAGTGATTGGCAAGATTTTCTTAATGATGTTCCTGACAACCCAACACGAGGAACTTATCGAATCTTTGAACCGCAATGGAAGCAAACAATATTATTTTGGTTAGGGCGACCAGAAGAAAACCTTAAACAGCAAAAGCAACAGTTTCTCGACGCTTTAGTGAACTTTAAAGATGTATGTGGTAAAGAGAATAGAGAAGATGTAGATAAAGGTTTTTATGAATATCGCGCCTATTTTTTAGCAGCCGTAGGAATTTGTGAATTTAATGATTATGGGCAAATAAATGAAATAATAGATAATATTGTCAAATGGACTATTAATAATTGCCTATTGACAGAGGAAGCTAGAGCATTAATACAAGAGATGCCGCGCACCGAAACAATTGATATTTTAGTAAGGCATCTATTAAATTTAGCAGATAATTTAGCAAATAAGCCAAAAGAAATACGTTTTTATTACTTAAACAATCTTAGCGAAGCAATATCTAGTTTAGAAAAAATTGCTATAGGTAATGAAAAGGCTATTAATGCCTTAATCAAATTGCTTCACTCAGAGTATGTAACTGAAAACGAATCCTGTCTCAATAAAGTAGTAATGGCATTAAATCAAATTTGTACAGTTAAAGAAAATAATATTAATGCTTTATTAACTTTTTGGGAGTCACAAGGTAAAAATAAATATAAACTCATACAACTAATAGAAAAATTAAGGAAAAAAGGTAGGGAGGATAAACAAATCATTCGTATTTTAATAAATATGATTAAACCAGAAGATATGTATGGCTACAATCACTGCCAAACAGAAGAGAGGTTAAGGGAAGTACAAAATAACCCAGTACTGAATGCCCTAGTACAATTATTGAATTTAAAATGTGTATCTGATAAAACCATTGGGGAAGCAGCATCTAAATTAGTAAAAAATGAGCCAAATAATCAAATAGGAATTGATGCCTTAGTAGAATTACTAGAATTAGCTGACGTAGATACGGACATCCATAGGTTAGCGGCATATAGTTTACGGACAATTGAGTTAGGTAATCAAAAAGCCATTGATGCTTTAGTAAGACGGCTACAGTTAATGGATGCTGATGAAGATACTCTTTGTGAAGTAGTAAATAGCTTAGGCTACATAGGTAAAGGAAATAAAAAAGCCATTGATGACTTAGCGAAATTGTTAGATTTGAAAAATATAGATGACTATACTTGTCGCTTAGTAGCGGAAAGCTTAGGAAAAATTGACCCAGGTAATCAAAAAGCAATTGATGCATTAGCAAATTTGCTAGCTTCAGAAGATATGGATGAAAATATGCTTAGGTTAGTGGCAGAAAACTTAGGCAAGATTGACCCAGGAAATGAAAAAGCGTTAGAGACTTTAATAAAACTACTTGACTCAACAGATGAAAATAACGGTATCTATTGGTTAGTGCCAGATAGCTTGAAACAAATCTTGCAAAAAAATCAGCTTAAAAGTGTTGTCACCAAGTTAAGCAGCAACTTAAATAGTTCTCAATTATCCAATTATATTTATCAAGATGTCCTCAAGCATTGCGCCCAAAATATGAATTACCCAGATTTCTACAATGCATGTAATCAGGGTAAGAATGAAGAAGTCAGCTTGAATCATCTTAGTTCAATCCAATGCTTGCAAGCTGCAATTAACGATGACAGCCAACTTTGCCAAAGTATCGACTTAATCTGCATCGACACTAGCAAGTTCATCGATCCAGATAACCCATCAGGCAAAATTTACACGGCAATTGTCAAAACTGGCTCTGGCTATCCTAAATGCGAAGATGGCACACCGAAAACAATGATGGAACTACAAACCTATTGGGAACTGCTAGAAACTGACAAGCGGGTGGTTTTAGTGTTTCATTCAGGTTCAACTAATAATATGGTTAGCGTGACATACAGCGATCGCTTTCTCAGTGACATTAGCAAGTTTGAGGGAGCGATTTGTTTTATGAGCAACCCCATACCAAATCACAACACTCTCAAATTCTTTCCACCCAATCAGCCGATTGACGAAATCTTAGAATGGTTGCGGCGTAGTTGATTATATTTATCTGTTGGTAACAACAGCTTGTCCATTCCTTATCAACACAAGTTGTTTCGTTACGAACGCTTATCCGTTGGTAACGAAAACTTGTCCGTTCGTTACCAACACAACTTGTTTCGTTCAGAACGCTTGTCCGTTCGTTAACAACACAACTTGTTTCGTTCAGAACGCTTATGCGATCGTTAACAACACAACTTGTTTCGTTCAGAACGCTTATGCGATCGTTAACAACGCTTAAGCAAAGCTTATCAATCAAGTTGTTTCGTTCAGAACGCTTGTCTATCTATCGCAACGCTTATCCGATCGTTAACAACGCTTAAGCAAAGCTTATCAATTAAGTTGTTTCGTTACCAGAGCTTATCTATTTGTGGCAAACGCTTATGCGATCGTTACCACAGTTTAAAAACATCCTCTAAAACGATCGCAAATAACGATTTCTACAATGGGCTACGCCTACGTGCAATTTTGCTTCTGCCAATTTTCGCACTATATTATCATGATTGTGGAAGCGCGATCGAGTCAACTTCGGGTACTTTAGATTAGCTCACACAACTGCTGCACAAGTTTTAGAGGTTTTTTATGAACAAGAGGGTAACAGTTGTATTTGACGGGGGTGTTTTGCGCCCAGATGTCCCTTTAGATTTAGCACCTAACACGCGTTATGTAATTACAATTCAAGAGTTGAAGGAAACATCATTCGGGGATGCTTGGGATGTCCTGGAAGCGATCGCTGGAACTGTTGACGCACCAGAGGATTGGTCTAGCGAACACGATCATTATTTGTATGGTACACCGAAGAAGGCAACTCCAGACAATCCATGAGTGATGAGCGCTTATTTTTAGATACGGTATTTATCCAGGCTGTGTTGAATAAACGTGACCAGTACCATTATCAAGCTAAAGCATTTCTGCCAAGAGTACGAGCAGCAACAGCTGTTTGGGTTACAGAAGCAATATTGGTGGAGGTTGGTAATGCTTTGGGTGCTGTCAATCGTCCAGGTACGGTGCAATTTATCCAGCAGTGTTATAAGACAGCAAATTTACAGGTAGTAACGGTAGATACATCATTGCTTGCCCGTGCGTTACAACTTTATAGCGAACGTCCTGATAAAACTTGGGGTTTGACTGACTGCATTTCTTTTACAGTGATGTGGGAAAAAAGTTTGACTGATGCGGTAACTGCTGATTTGCATTTTGTGCAAGCTGGTTTTCGGGCATTGTTGCGAGAGTAGTTGATGAAAAGATACTTTTAAAATCCTGATATATTCATTCTTGAGTTTGGACTAATTTGCACAAAATTCAAAATTCAAAATTGTTCGCGCAGCGTCTCGTAGAGAAGAAAAAAACTGGGGGAGATGAGAGGACAAGGAGAATAACCTATGCCCAATGCCCCATTCTCTACTCCCTACTCCCTACTCCTTTCTTGAGCAAGTTGAGCTTTTGCCTGTTGCCACAAGTTTTCTAACTCATCCAAACTGCAATCAGAAAGGGGACGGTCAACAACTGCCTCCATTTTTTCTAATCGCTGGACAAAGCGTTGATTTGTGCCTTGCAAAGCGGTGCTGGGGTCAAGATTATGCCAACGGGCTAGCTGAATCACTGCAAACAGTAAATCGCCTAATTCTGCTTCTTGCCGTTCTGGTGTTTCCTCAGCTAAAGCCTGTTGAAACTCCCCCAACTCCTCATAAAACTTATCCCAAACGCCCTGAATATTTTCCCATTCAAACCCGATTGCCGCAGCCTTTTGGGAAATCTTCATTGCTGCCGTCAGTGGGGGAAGAGTGCGCCCATAACGAGCGAGTTTAGCACTAAGTTTTTGCGCCTCTGGAGATGCTTCGCCCTTTTCCGCAGCTTTGATTTGTTCCCAATTTTGCCGCACCTCATCCACACTGGCAACCGACACATCACCAAACACATGGGGATGACGGCGAATCAACTTTTGGGAAATCCCCTGAGTTACTTCTTTCAAAGAAAATTGCCCAGATTCGCTAGCAATTTGGGCTTGCAATACCACCTGTAATAATAAATCGCCTAACTCCTCTCTGATCGCAGCCTTATCCCCACTCTTAATCGCATCCACCACCTCATAAGCTTCCTCAATCACATAAGGCGTGAGCGTTTCAGCAGTTTGAGCCAAATCCCAAGGACAACCACCATCAGGCTCGCGCAACTTCGCCACCACCTCAATCAACTCCTGCAACGCCGCCAAACTCTCATTTTCCTTTTCCATACCTCTGCGTACCTCTGCGCTTCCCTTAGCGTCCCTTTGCGTTAAAAAAATTATTTCTTCACCCTCGCCCGACGACTACCACCCCTCACTTTCCGCCTCTTAATTTTGCCACTAAGAAGTAACCCCCGAACCCCCTGCTTTTTAAAACGTTTATAAGCCGATCCCCCCCAATCGCTAAGAGAATGACTCATCGCACCGAATTCCAACCCCAAAAACAGGGCAATATATTCAGTATCGTATTGCACGAGCGATCGCCCCACAGTTCCCCCCAAATCTTGCCAAGTAAAACTCAGATTCCATAACCTTTCGGCAACTGCCAAAACGAAAATTGCCAAAATAGCTACCAAACACCCCAGATAAAGTATCCGCAAAATTGTGCCAATAATCGGCCCGTGAGATAAAAAAGAACGATGCCGCAAACTTTTTTGATAAGGTAGCCAAATCCAGCGCAAGAAACCCCAGCGTTGAAATTGCACAGAGTAAATATCCAAATCGGGGCCAAACATTAGCCCGCCAAAGAGAAACCCGCCTGCAACTAACAAAGTCGCATTGCTACTGTGAGTCTGCCAGAAAGTAACGCCCGCCACGAACGGCAGAGCATACATAGTAATGCGATCGTGCGTCCGACCAGAGGGCATCCTAAATCCTGAGTTAACTGAATACTGAGTCAGTATAAGAGAAAAAAAGATTTTCTTAAAACTACTAGCGCAATGCGAAATCTTTTGCTATATTAGTTAAGAATTAGTCAAACGGGCGGTTAGCTCAGTTGGTAGAGCGCCTGCCTTACAAGCAGGATGTCATCAGTTCGAGTCTGGTACTGCCCATTAATTAAATTAAGGCTAGAGACAGCTTATATGCAGTTTCTAGCCTTTTTTAAATGGATTCACAATCTCTAATTGACCAGGACTAAGTAACCACGCAAAATTAATTACAGTTCTGTCTTTCTCTGCGTCTGTGCGGTTCGTTAAAAAAGAATAAAACCACAGAGGCGCAGAGGGCACAGAAAAATAAGAGTTCAAAGCTGTAAGTAATATTTAAGTGATCTGCAAAAACCTAGACTTTTTTTGATACTATTTAAGGCCGGACTCTTGAAATATTGATTGACGTATGAGCAAAGGTACCCTGTTTGATAAAGTTTGGGACTTACACACCGTTGGTACACTTCCCTCAGGACTGACGCAACTATTTATCGGGCTTCATCTAATTCATGAAGTCACCAGTCCCCAAGCCTTTGCTATGTTACGCGAGAGAAGTCTAAAAGTACTGTTTCCACAACGTACCGTCGCCACAGTCGATCATATTGTGCCTACAGAAAACCAGGCGCGTCCCTTTGCCGATAACTTGGCAGAGGAAATGATCCAGGCGCTCGAAAATAACTGTCAAGAAAATAATATAACTTTTTACAATATCGGTTCTGGTAGCCAGGGTATAGTTCATGTGATCGCTCCAGAACTTGGACTGACTCAGCCAGGAATGACGATCGCTTGTGGAGATAGTCACACTTCTAGTCATGGAGCATTTGGTGCGATCGCATTTGGTATTGGTACTAGCCAAGTCCGGGATGTTCTCGCTTCCCAAACCCTTGCTCTCTCAAAACTGAAAGTCCGCAAAATCGCAGTTAACGGCACTCTCAACCCTGGAGTTTACGCCAAAGATGTAATTTTACATATCATCCGCTCACTTGGTGTTAAAGGTGGCGTGGGCTATGCTTACGAATTTGCAGGTACGACATTTGAGCAAATGAATATGGAAGAGAGGATGACTGTCTGCAATATGGCGATCGAAGGCGGTGCTAGATGCGGTTATGTCAATCCCGATCAAGTCACCTACGATTACCTCAAAGGCAGAGATTTTGCACCCATTGATACAGATTGGGATAAAGCAGTGGGCTGGTGGGATTCTATCAAGAGCGATGCTGATGCCCAGTACGATGATGTGGTGATATTTGACGCTGCGGAAATTTCTCCTACCGTCACTTGGGGTATTACTCCCGGTCAAGGTATCGGTGTCAACCAGTCAGTGCCTCAACCGGAAGAACTGCTAGAAGAAGACCGATTTATTGCCGAAGAAGCTTATCGCTACATGGATTTATATCCTGGTCAACCCATCAAGGGCACTAAAATAGATGTCTGCTTTATTGGGAGTTGCACCAACGGCAGAATTACTGATTTGCGAGAAGCGGCGAAAATCGCCAAAGGTCGCCACGTTGCAGAAGGGATCAAAGCTTTTGTTGTCCCAGGTTCGGAAAGGGTGAAGGAAGAGGCGGAAGCGGAAGGATTGGATAAAATCTTTCAGGAAGCCGGATTTGAGTGGCGGGAACCGGGATGTTCTATGTGTCTAGCTATGAACCCCGATAAGCTACAAGGAAGACAAATTAGCGCCTCCTCCTCCAACCGCAACTTTAAAGGAAGACAGGGTTCCTCTTCCGGTCGAACATTATTAATGAGTCCGGCAATGGTCGTCACTGCTGCCATTAAAGGCGAAGTCTCTGATGTACGCGAGTTACTGTAAGGAACTTCCAAATAAAAAATACTCAACTACTTGTTGTGGGGTGAGCATCTTACCCGCCCATATACAAGGGCAAGATGCCCACCCCACAAGATTGGGTAATTTATTTGTTGGAAATCCCTAACCCTACCTGATTGGCAGAGATAAATCTCTTAAACTTTCTTTTCTTTCCTTTGCGTTCTTTGCGTTCTTTGCGGTTTGTTTCTTATAAAAATTATGGTGAGTGAAGTTAAAACAGTTTCAGGGCGCGGTATACCCTTAGTGGGCAATGATATAGATACCGATCGCATCATTCCCGCGCGATATTTGAAAGCCGTTACCTTTGATGGCTTAGGCGAAGGCGCATTTATCGATGATCGGACAGCACTTAAAGGTGAACATCCCTTTGACCAACCCCAGTACCAAGGAGCAAATATTTTAATAGTCAATAGAAATTTTGGCTGTGGTTCATCACGGGAACATGCACCCCAAGCGATCGCAAAATGGGGAATCCAAGCTTTAATCGGTGAAAGCTTCGCCGAAATCTTTTTTGGTAACTGTGTGGCAATGGGCATACCTTGTCTGACAGCCGATGCTGTTACTGTTAAACAACTGCAAGAATTAGTCGCTGTCAATCCTCAAGCCGCCGTCACAGTGAATTTAGAAACCTTGCAAGTGCAAATTGGTGATTACACAGCCCCAATTGCGATCGGTGAAGGGACAAGAAGCACATTTATTTCTGGAACTTGGGACGCTTGCGGTCAGTTGGTGGCGAATGCTGACCAAGTTCGGGTAACGGCTGCAAAATTACCCTACGTAAATTGGGGCAATTTAGTCGCAAGTTAGGATTTCCTTATTCTCTGGTTCTCAGCCAGGGAATGAGAAAATACCAAGAATTTTATAACCTCCATAAAAACATCAAAAATTGAACCCAAATTGTGGGTTATCAAACAATACGCTTGGGTTAGCGCTAAAAACCTTAAACTGTGTCAATACTGCGTAGGTTTTGCATAAAAAATAGAAATGTGTAGGTTGAGTTTCGTTTCTTAACCAAACCTACAATTTTTTTAACTCAACCATATTGGTTTATTAACTTCTAGATGCTTTCAACGATAAAATCGTGCGTTCAGTGACTCTACGCTCCACTCAACTGAAATTAATTCTAGAACGGAAATATTCAATTAGATTAAAGTATTACATTTTACTCATTAGATAAATATTTATTTAACAGAAACTAGTACTTTCATACTTTTCTTAGAAATGAACTGCTAGTAGCTCATTTTTAACTTAGAAATTAAGAATCAGGAGGATTAATCATGGCAGTAATTTGGACTCCAGGCCCAAGGCCAACCAATAGAGCAGATACAGGTATTAGTGATGCCGCTTCTGATAACTTCAGTGGTTTTGGTGGAAATGACACCCTAATTGGTGGCGCTGGTAGTGACTTGCTACAAGGTGGCGATGGTATCGACTTGCTAGCCGGTGGGGGCGGCAGCGATACCATAATAGGCGATCGCGGCAACGATATCTTCATTGGTGGATTTGGCGACGACCGACTTATTTGGAACAACGGTGACGGTAGCGACAGAATTAGCGGTAACGCTGGCGATGACGTGGTTGAAGTCAACGGCGCAGCAGCTGCCGGAGACACCTTCCGTCTGGAACAAGACGCTCAAGGCAGAGCAATCTTTGATCGGCTTAACCTAGTTCCTTTCACCCTGACTGTAGACACCGCAGAGAGCTTTGAAGTCAATGGTGGCGGAGGCGATGACATAACAACCTGGCGGGAACTAGCGTCAGTGCAGTCAGCTTTACAGGCGATGCTGGCAATGACTTGCTTGATGGTAGTGGCACATCTACACCATTAACTGGCTCTGGTGATGTTGGAAATGACACCCTTAATGGTGGCGCTGGTAGTGACTTGCTACAAGGTGGCGGCGGTAATGATATCCTGACAGGCGGTGGTGGTAGCGATCGCTTCGTGTTCAGCTCAGGTGCTCAATACAATAATGCTGCTTCAGGTGTAGATCAAATTACTGACTTTAGCCGCGCTTCTGATAGAATTATCCTGGATCAGACAACTTTCGTTGGACTCAACAATCTGTCCGATATTCAGATAGTGGCTAATGATGCGGCAGCTGCAACTAGCTTTAGACTCATTACTTACAGTTTTGGAACTGGCAATTTGTTCTTCAACCAAAACTTGAGATCACCAGGCTTTGGGACAGGTGGGCTGTTTGCCAACATTGATAACGATAACAATCCATTGACAGCAGCACCAGTATGGCAGCTAGCAACTTTCAGATTGTTGGGTAATCACACAGAATCTAAATATGTCTGCAACCTTGCAGCTAGATCCTAATAACCGCAATGATCAGCATTGCTAAACCTCATCTAAGTTGAGAACCGTAGTTTTTGCCCTCACCCTAAATCCCTCTCCCATATCTGGGAGAGGGACTTTGAAATTCTGGCTCCCCGAATCCCAAATCTGGGGGATAGGTTGGGGGATGAGGGCAAATCCTTTTCATCACCGAAGAACTACAGGTTTCAAGATAGACGCGGTTTAATTAGGGATTTTTAATCCGGCGTTGCTGAATTAAGGGATGATTCTTATGGGGTGGGCATCCTGCCCGCCCGGAAATACAAGGGACGGGCAAGATGCCCATCTCACAAAAATAGTAAAATCATCCCGCAAATATGCAACCCCTTTAATCCAATACGCTTGAGTTAAGAACAATAGTAGGTTGAGTTAAGCCTAAGCGTTACCCAACAAAGCCTTGATAATGTTGGGTTTCCTTCCTCAACCTAACCTACGCCAGTTTTAGTTTTTAGCCTCAACCCAAGCGTAAGTAGAGCGGCGTGAATAATTCAAGGTTTGTAGTAAGGACTTTAGTCCTAATTTGAGGGCTGAAGCCCTCAAAACGAACTCATCTCAAGGTTTTTTACATTACTTAATCTACTTAGGACTTACGCAACTGGCATATTATTTTTAGTTTGTAGTGTACCCCTCCGGGGATCTTGCTACGCGCAGCGTCTCGCAGAGAGGACTAAAGTCCTCAAAATCAGGGCTAAAGCCCTTACTACAAACTAAAAGTTTTAATTTTTTGTGACACTTGCGTAAGTCCTACTACGATTTTGATAAAAATCAACCATCAAGGGTTGGCAACTTTGGCATTAATGAGGCGAGTATAATCAGCAAGTTCAGCTGTGGTGAATAGGTTAACCCATTCAAAAGCTTCAGCGTATTTTTTTTGATTAATCAGGACATCGACTAAAGTAGTAGCAATTGCATCGTTTTGCTGTAAAAACTTTTGGCGATTTTCTCGTTGCAAACCTCGGCGCATTTCTAAGCTGATTTGGAGAGATTTCTGTAAATTAGTAATAGCTTCAGTTGATCTATTTGTACTTTGGAAGAGTACACCAATATTACCCAAGATGAGAGCATCACCAGAGCGATCGCCCACAGCCCGATATAGGGGCAGAGCTTGGTTGAAGTAATCGAGTGCTTTTTGCTTTTCTCCTAAAGCGTCGTAGTTAAACCCAAGTGCAAGCAGTGCAGTTGCTTCATGTTTCTGGTCTTTGAGTTCTCGCGCAATGGTTAAAGCTTGCTGTAATATTTGTATTGCCTGTTGGCGTTCCTGTTGCTGCGTCAGTTTTATCCCTTGCTCAAGTAGTCTTTCTGCTTCTTGCGATCGCAATTCAAGCAACGTTATGGTTAATTAAAATTATCAGCGATACGGTAGTCTCTGCTAGCCAATTACTACTGAGTCGCATCATCTCTGCAACTCAACACAAACGCTCATGGACAGCTAAACAGCTAAAATCTCTAGCTGAATTCAGTTTTGGGCAATTGCGTTCAGTTGAATTTCTGCGATCGCTAATCAATGAAATAGTAATAGTATCTTGGGTTTTAATAGTCATATTTTGGTTAGCTCGTTGGCAAGGTATTGCAGATGCACGACGAGACGCTGGTCAAAACTCCACCTTGCCCGTTGTAGCCTTAATTACACCTGAAGAAAAGTTTGCTGTAGGACGCAAACTTGATGATATATTTGCTGATCCTTCATTGAAAGGTTATCGCATTATTGGCGATCGCGGTTTATTCGACGACTTGCGAGGCAGGGAAGATAATGATATCAGCAATCCAAAGCAGCCGAGAGTCTGGCGCTTACTCTTAGAACGTGGCGGCTGGATTTATTTGTTTCGAGCATTGCCCCCAAATGCAAAACCCAATGAGCTACCCTCAGTGTTAGCTATTCAAGAAAGTGATAAGGGACATATCATTATTCGCAGTCCAGAAGTTTCTAAAACTAGTTCTCCTTGAGATTACAGCAGTTTGAACCACATCTTTCGTAGGGGCACAGCATTGCTCATGCGTGTCAAATTAAGTTAAAGGTAGCTTATCTGAAAGCTGACTCACCCGCCTTGAACTAAAGTTCTAGGCTAATAGCTAAAGTCTACTAAAGTAGACTAAAGATTTTTGGCTATATTTAGTCATCAACAGAAGACTTTCGCTATTAGCAAGGAACTTCAGTTCCTTGCGGGACATCGCTTTCACGTTAAGTTGACACCAATGAACATTGCTCATGCGTGTCAAATTAAGTTAAAGGTAGCTTATCTGAAAGCTGACTCACCCGCCTTGAACTAAAGTTCTAGGCTAATAGCTAAAGTCTACTAAAGTAGACTAAAGATTTTTGGCTATATTTAGTCATCAACAGAAGACTTTCGCTATTAGCAAGGAACTTCAGTTCTTTGCGGGACATGGCTTTCACGTTAAGTTGACACCAATGAGCATTGCTGTGCCCAAAAGCGCGAGTCTATTTAGTTGGATAATTATCACCTCTGCGTCAAGCAATCATTTTCTCTAAAGCAATTTGCAAATCTTTTGTCAAATCGCTCACACCTTGTCTAGCCGCCAAGCGATCGCCCTGACAATTTTTCCAGCGTTCGGTTACTGAAATTGGCTCCCCTACGGTGATTTGTGTCTCTCGCAAACCTAACCGAGGTCGCCCCGGAAGTGTTGTATCCTGAATTCTAGAAAGCATATCGTATACAAGCAAAGCTGTTTCTGCAAACCGTTCCGCCGTCGGTTGTTCCTGAATATAAGTAGCTGTGACTGCAACAAAACTTTCCACTATCCGCATGTGCCGCATTCGCAAATCTGCTTCCTCTGCAATCCAGTCTGCCAAACCGCGTTTAAAGGGTGGTAAAGCATTGATATCTGGCAAATCTTCCCGATAAATGTAATTCCAGCCAGCCTCTTCTAAACGGCGACAGCGATCAATGGAATTTCCCTGCGCTTGAACTCCAAAATATTGCTCGGCAACTTGTAAAGCCTTATCCAGTAACCGATGCAGTCGAGCAATCAACACCTGATTAGGACTAGCAGATTCATCAGTAGAGATGGTTTTTGGGATGTCTTGATGATAGAAGCGACGATAAAATTCTTCCATCTCGGTAATCAGATATTCAGCCAACCTCCAGAGGCGTTGATAGTAAATCTCTTCGCCCTCCCCCTGCTCAATTTCCATTGCTGACAAGCCACTATCAGCTTCCAACTTACTCAGCAGCCAATCCAGTTTAGACCAAGGTGGCTCAACGTAACGATACTGGATAGCGATCGGCACAATAATTACAGTCTCAGTCCGATTGGCTTTTTGCAAGTCTTCTACACACCAGAACCCCATTTGAGCAACACCAGGTTCTAAGGGGCTAACAATACCACTATGACCATTAGTACCGCCTTCGGGTGCTACTGCGATGGGTAGTTCGCCATTAGCAAACAACTCCCGTGCAGTTTGAATAGCTTGGCGATCTAGTCGCCTACCCCGATGAACCGGCACACCCCCCAACCGAGAAAACAACCAACCTAGCCACTTTCCAGCCCAAACCGTCATACCGCGATCGTAGAGAAAATAGCTGTGAACAAGGGATTGTAGTGTAATACCTTTCTGACGAGCCACTTGTGGCACAATGCGGGAAAGCAAATACAGCATACACAGAGGATCTTCTACCTCTGGGTGGCGAAATGCCAGCAAAAAGCGAATTTTTCCAGCCTGAAATTGTTGATAAAGTTCAGCTAATACCTCAACATTCTTGGCTTCAACACGGACAATACCAGCCGTTAGCCAAGGGCGAGTGCGAAACCGTAGTGCGATCGGCAGCAACCACCGAACAATCTGGAGTACCAGCGAGTTCAACCGTTGGGGAATAAATTTTAGTGGTGGTTGAGTAGACTGAATCGATCTAGGCAAGTCGCTCTCCAGATTGTATTTCTAGCGATTGTACAACGTGGGGTCTTGGTTTTGCGTCAACCCGCAGCCTGTTGTTAAACATCGGTTAGTTTTACCTCTCCATCCATAGACTAAGTACAGCTTTGCCTAAAATCGTAACGTTTTTAATGTAAAGAAAGGGACGCATTGGCATTGTTAGCCGATGCATTGGCATTGTCAGTTGATGCGTTGGCATTGTTAGTCGATGCGTTGGCATTGTGAGTCGATGCGTTGGCATTGCAGGATATTGCCAAATTTAATTTGCTACGAATTAATAAAATGCTGCACTAAAATATAGGACTTACGCACTGTACAAATGCATCGTGATGTGGATTAACGAAAATCCGTTGTTTCAGGCTTTTTTTAATTATCCTGCGATCGCAAATTAAGATAAATTATATCCAATGGAGGTTAGCGGACTCGAACCGCTGACATCCTGCTTGCAAAGCAGGCGCTCTACCAACTGAGCTAAACCCCCATAAAGTTAAAATAGTAGGTAAATTTGATTGTCGTGGTTATTGTAACTTATATTGTTCCATTATCAAAGGGATGAAGCCAGAAAATATCCAAGTTGTTGCAGCACTGTATAAATTTGTCAAGCTCCCAGATTTTGCCGAGAAACGAGATCCTCTGCTGTCTTACTGCCAAAGGCAAGGTGTGAAGGGGACAATTTTGCTGGCACAAGAAGGCATTAACGGTACAATTGCTGGTTCGCGTCAGGCGATTGATTCTGTTCTCTGCTTTTTGCGTACTGACCCTCGTCTAGCAGACCTAGAATACAAAGAGTCCTATACCGAAACTCCGCCCTTTGAGCGAATGAAGGTGCGGTTGAAGCCAGAAATTGTTACTTTGGGATTACCTGAAATTGACCCAAATGAACAAGTTGGCACTTATGTCAGTCCCCAAGAATGGAATGATTTGATTTGCGATCCAGAAGTAACTGTAATTGACACTCGCAATGATTATGAGGTGAATATCGGTACTTTCCAAAGAGCAGAAAATCCCCAAACTGGCTCATTCCGCGAATTCCCCGATTATGTACTACGCCACCTCGACCCGACTAAACACAAAAAGGTTGCTCTGTTTTGTACAGGCGGCATTCGCTGTGAAAAAGCCTCATCCTTCATGCTTGCCCAAGGCTTTGCAGAAGTTTATCATCTCAAGGGCGGCATTCTCAAGTATTTAGAGGAAGTTCCAGCACAGGAAAGTTTATGGCAAGGGGAATGTTTTGTCTTTGACGATCGCATAACTGTCAGTCATGGGTTGGAGGAAGGAAGTTGTGAGCGCTGCTTCTGCTGTGGATATCCGATTTCTGAGTCAGATAAGGTATCTCCAAAGTATGAACAAGGTATCTCCTGTCCCTATTGTTTTGATAGCCTCACCGAGGAGAAAAGAGCGCGTCAGCAGCAGAAATGGCGGCATTATCAAACCCAAGTTCTTAATTCCAAAAATCGGGATGTGATCTGAAGAATAATTCCGAATCAATAAACATCTCCAGAAATTAAATCGTTATCCAGAACCCTTGTAGAAACGTAGCACGATCAACAAAATCTAATCATTTATGGATAAAAAACCTTGAGAGCAACCTTTACGAGTAATTTTTTATGATTGTCTATTTCCTGCTGAGTCCAATTTGTTTGCGCTGCTATATCTCTATTTAATAACATAGATGAAGCTTGATAAAGTGGTTTTTTTTCAATGAAGGTATCATTTCCACCATAAGTATTTTGTGCAGGGTCTAAAATGGTAAGATTTCCCAACGTATTTTTCATAGGTTCTAGATTAGAGTCTAAAAAACTTTTCTCTGCGTTTTGTGGATATATATGTTCAATTGATGTGCCAGCAAAGTCATAGACTCTACTTTTGTCAACACATTGAGGATTTCCTACAGCACCATTTTTATACCACTGGTAGTAATATTCAACTGTCATTAAAAAGTATTTTAGTGGCTTATTGCTACCACCTGAATCTTTATATTCAAGAGTCTCAAGATTAGTTTCAAATACACGTTCTGGTGCTTTATCATCTATTAGCTGCCGTAATTTCTGCCTCAAGCTTGATGTATTGTAGGAATCTGGGTTTTGTCTAATTGCAAGTAACTCTTGATAGTAAATACTTTTTAGTGGAGTTACATGTTGGTTGCATATTATTTTGTAGCGGAAGAAGACCTTTTCTAGAATCTGTACTATTTCTGCAAAACGTTTATGATCAAGCTTAGATGCAGCTAAAAATAATGGGACAGATAATTCATGATCCAGTTCTTTTAGAAGAAGATTTAAACGAGTTCTATCCCAACTCATAATAGGCTGTTTTGTTTCGTAAAGCCATTGTCCTTCAACTAGTAGCCTACAGCTTTTGATGTCCTCATGTATATTATTTAATTTTGTATGTACTTGTATAACCTCATCTTGTTTAAAATTCTCTGTTTTATGATCCTTGTGCTGGGGAAAAAATTTATCGAGAAACAGATCAAAGAGAGAATCTTGCCTAGCCCTGTTACCCTGGTAAGACTCGTAAATCCAATTCAAATATTTTTCTGTATCAGATGGAGCATCTGCAAGGATATTATTCCATAGTACTTCAACGTTATCCTGATACTGGTTAAAACCTTCTACAATTTCTAAAGTTTTTGCTTTTAATAAGTCTCCTACTGTTAGATTAGTTCCCCTATCATTAATAACCTGAAATAAGCGGAACGCATCTTCCTTACTATCAGTAACCATATAGAGTATTGTAAAATCAATATCTATAATATTTTGAATAATTTCAACATTATCCATTTTTCCCTCCAATGTGGAACTAGTAATAATGTCTTTAACCGCTTTAGATAAAGCTGTATATGCAGATAAAAGGTTGCTATGAGAATCTCGTGAAACTGATGCACCTCTACCTCTAATAAGTTCTTTGTAGAACGGGTGATCTACCTTTGATAGCCTTAAAACCTCCACAGAATTTATCTTTCTTTGAACTTCTTGGCTAAATTCTATGAATCTTTCAGAAAGAGCTTTAATTCGACCTTCGAGTATAATTTTATTGTCAGAGCTACCTAATTTATCAGCTTGTTTTTTTAAGTCTTCATATATCTTGATTAAACAAGATACTAATATAGTAAAAGTTGCTATTCTCTGCTGTCCGTCAATAATTTCATATTCATGTTGATTTACTGTTCCTACAACAGGATATCTTACACAAAGTACCCCTCCGAAAAAATGATTAACAGGGGAATTTGATTTTCTTTTATTAAAGCAGTTCTTTAAATCTTTTATAAAGTCTTCTACGGATTCAGAACTCCATGCATAAGCTCTTTGATATTTGGGGATAAAAAACATAGGTCTGTACTCAAAGAGACTTCCCACAGAAGTATATGTCGGTTCAATCTTCATGTGAATCTTATAGTGTAAAGGATGTCTAATAGTTTACACTAAGCAAATATCACTTGCACAGAGACGTAAAGAACACAGAAAGAAACTCTCTGCATTCTCCGCACCTCTGAGATTATTTTTATCTTGAGCGTCCCAAAGTAGTGATATATAGAACAGCTTCATCGGCAGGGATACCCAAAACTTCATTTACTTGGTCATCAAAGAAACCACCAATACCACTAACGCCTACATTCAGATGTATGGCTGCTAAATTCAAGCGTTGTCCTAAATGGCCGGCATCCAGATGTAAGTAACGGTAAACGCGATCGCCATATTGTGCGATCGCAGCTTTCAAATCGGCTGTATGAAACAATACTGCTGCTGCATCTCGCCCTAATTCTTGCCCCAAACAGAGAAAATGTAACTCTCGCCGAAAGTTTTTAAACCGAATTTGGCGTAATTCTTGAGCTTTGGGTGCGTAATAATAACAACCCGCATCCAATCCTTTAACTCCGCAAACAGCAATAAATGTTTCTATTAAATTCAAATCAAAGTAATCTGGAGAAATATCTAAACTTTGGTCGATGTAATTTTGTGGTTGGTAAGTGAAATCGAGCAAACCTTTTAATTCATCGAAAGTTAAATCATCACCATTATAAGCGCGGGTAGAGCGTCGCTTATACATAGTAATTTCCAGTTCTGACAGCTTTTGTCCCCAGTCTATAGGTGCAGTTTTGGTGGGTATTTTCAAACAGAAAGGAAAGTTATATTTATCCTCCAAAGATTTTTCTTGTTTGATAGTTGGTAGATTGAGATTGCCAGTTACACCTGATTGAATCTGGGTGTGTCGATGGAAATATGTCAACAATTCCCCATCGGGAATTTCGGGATAACTGGTTTCGGTGGTAGAAGGTAAAGCAGTACATCCCAATGGTAAATTTTGATTGATATCTAACAAATCTGCCAGAGGTAAGACAGCGATCGCACCTTCTTGTTGCGGATCGATATAAAGCAGATCGTTTACCGATTCATCCACAAAACCGCCGATTAAATGAGGGCGATAGTCAGTAATCGCACCAGCTAACTCGATATTACCCAACAGGTGTCCTGTATCTAGAAAAATCCGCCGATAAGCCCGATCTTCATAGCGCCACGCAGAACGATAGAATACCGCAGTCACAATAATTGCTAGTTGGGTGTTTTCTAGGGAAGGATGCCAGAAACAAGCCGATTGCAGATTTCGCCAAACATCACTTTCCCAATAATGCATGAGAGAATGAGTCCGACACTGGTAGTTATATAGACCGGGTGACAATAACGCCGTACCACGGGAAACCACATACACCTCAGCCGGGTATAATCCGCCTGCACTGGGAGCAGCCCGTAAATACACCGCACTACCCATAGAAGGCATTTTCGCCGTCAATCCATAGCTGCGAAACAGCAGGCGTGAAAGTCTTTGCCACCATTGAGCATCTGGGTTATTAGCAAATCCCTCTGGTTTTTCTTGGATATAGGGTTTGAGATCAAAAGTAGAGCCAATTTTGTACTCTTTGAAAGGCACTGGCTGTTTAGTCCAGTCTAACTGCTGACTTTTAGAGGCGAGAGTCTCAGGGTTGTATTTAGTCCGTTCGTGGTAATGCTGGGCAATTGATTGGTGTAATTCTGGCATAGTACTTTTAATATCCTTGGGGCATCCTTTTTTTGATCTTGGCATTCTTCAGCCTCATTGTTTCGTGTCAATTCGTACAATCCTCATAGTCATAAAGTGGTAAATGATAAGCTGTTACGCATTTAACTTGTACATTTACCTGATGACTGTTGACTGTTGACTGATGACTGATGACCGATAACCGTCAACGATTATAAAGAATGTTTATATAATTTAGACGCATATCAGCTTAACAATTGGATTGGGCAATGGGGCATTGGGCATTGAGGAGGCAGGCGTTAACTTAACGTATTGAACTATAAATCTTTATATTGAAGATTATGTGGTGCTTCGATTCATGGCAAACCGCTGACCTTAATCTGCCACATTCAACACTAACTCTATGCTGATTAATCGCAAGAGGATCGTAGACTATGACCGAGACAGTACAGAAACTTAGGCTTGAACTATCTCAGCTATCTATGCAAGAACGTGCAGAGCTTGCTTACTTTTTGATCCACTCTTTAGATCAAGATGTTGACGACAACGCACAATTTGTGGCTCTTCAGTTCCTTTTATGGAGTCGAATAATAAATAAAATCTAATCAGAGCCTATGTTCTTTTCTATGACTGGATTTGAAGTTTTTGAGCCTTTCTATAAAACGACTATTTTAATGCCGTACCATAAAACCAACGCAAGAGCCCAATTTGTTTGGGATGTTGAGTTAACGAGAAGAATGGAAGAGATTAGTAGTGGAACAGTTTATGGTGAACTGTCAGACAAGGTATTCACTGAACTGCGAGAAAAGTACTCGTGAAGCAGATCATTATTCACAGTGAAGCTAGAGCAGAGCTAGATAATTCAGTCGCCTACTATCAGGCAATACAGTTCAGTTAAGGATTTTTGGTACTAATTTTAGACCTGTAAGGACGCGAAATTTCGCGTCTTTACCAAGGTTTTTGGGCTTAACTGAACTGTATTGTACTATGAGGGGCAAAAGGCTGGCTTAGGGCTAGATTTATTATCTGAAGTGGAGCAGGCTATTGGCAAAATTCAGCAAAACCCAAGCATAGGAGCGCTGTACAAAATTGCCGAGTTGCGTCGCTACGTCATGGAAAGCGTAGACCAGATTATTGGAGGAAACGACAGGTTGAATGATGCTTTAGAGGGCAAAAAATAAACTTATTAATTTATCTTAACTTTTCACAACCGTCGAATTGCCATCTCTAACCCTTCACATACACCAGTAAGAAAATCTAAAATTAAAGTAGCGATCGCATCACTAGCTTTGTGATAATGGGGATTTCGCAAGAATGCCGTATCTGTCACCATCATTGCCGGATAACCCAAATCCCAAAAAGGTGCATGATCGCTAAGTCTGGTTTGGGGAACTATTAAACCTCGATTCGGCACAGGTAGCCATTGACTAGGTACGCCAGCTTTGCGAATATTACGGCTCATGCCAATTAAATCAGGCAATGTTCGCAAATTGCCAATTAAAGCAATAAAATCGCCTCTGTCTGGGTAGAAGCGTTCCAGAGGAGGGGGGTAACTTTGGGAACCAGGCACAGAATCGGTATAGCCCAGCATTTCTAGGGAAATCATTAAGCGTAGCTGTTGCTTTTGTTCGTGCAACAGGGCTGCATAGTCAGCACTACCTAGTAAGCCGTATTCTTCCATATCGAAAGCAACTAGCCTTAAGGGATATCTTATAGCTTGGGCAGCAAACTTTCTCGCCAATTCCAGCAACACCGCCACACCAGTGGCATTATCATCAGCCGCTACTGTTCCCGGAACGCCATCATAATGAGCGCCAATTAAAATCGGTGGCAAATCCTTTTTTTGTCGTCTCCCTTGGGGAGGTAAATTTAATATCAAGTTCTTACAAGCTTTACCCCTGACTTCAAAGGTGTGGATTTCCACACTCCCCCATTGGGAAAATTGCTGGCGAATGTATTCTTGGACAAAAAAATGTCCAGCCGTTGCCATGTAAGGATCGCGTTCTCGCGCAATCTCAGCTAGGGAAGTTTGTAATCGCTCTGTTAAATTCAAATTTTTAAAATGGCTTCAATACTAATTAATATTAAGGTTTTCAGGTACTCAAAGAAGCAGAAATTTCTGATTAAAGTGCATTTACCAACTTGTAAATCCAGTAGACCTCTTGCATAAATCAAACAATTTGAACCCCACCCCGCCAAAGCTACGCTTTATCTCCCCTCCCCTTAGCAAGGGGAGGGGTTGGGGTGTTAGGGACTTTTGCAAGAGGTCTATTGTATAGAAGTAACCGGATAACAACCATTAACTGATCCTACGGCTACGAAAACATCCTTTGGCATTAGTCATTAGCGCCAATGACCAAGGACAAATGACTAATGACTAAATCGGCGGGCAGCTATCCCGGACATCTCTTGAAAGAATGGTATTCCCGCCGATTTTCTTTGAGACTGCTTGGACATACCAATCATCGTCAATGCTATCCTAGTCTTGCAACTATCTGCTCTAGCTGAACTTCTTAGCTTATTGCCTTAATGATGACTATTATACCATTGAGGTGTTTTCATCCAATAGCACAAAGCTAGAGGTAGTTCCGCCCAATCATAATATATATAAGACACTTTAGGAGAAGAGTAACGCATGGGCAAGGTAGTCGGCATCGACTTGGGTACAACCAACTCAGTAGTCGCCGTTATGGAGGGTGGCAAGCCGGTGGTGATTGCCAATGCAGAAGGAATGCGAACAACCCCCTCCGTAGTTGGCTTCAGCAAAGAAGGCGAAAGGGTTGTTGGGCAAATGGCACGGCGACAAACCGTCCTCAATCCCCAAAATACTTTTTTCGCAGTTAAACGCTTCATTGGGCGCAAGTATGGCGAACTTAGTCCAGATTCCAAGCGTGTACCCTACACGATCCGCAAGGACGAAGTAGGCAATATTAAAGTTGCTTGTCCCCGTCTCAATAAGGATTTCGCCCCAGAAGAAATTTCGGCAATGGTGCTGAAGAAATTGGCCGACGATGCTAGTCGCTATTTGGGTGAACCGGTGACAGGTGCAGTGATTACAGTACCCGCTTATTTTAATGATTCTCAACGGCAAGCAACCCGCGATGCTGGCAGAATTGCCGGTTTAGAGGTGCTGCGGATTCTCAATGAACCAACTGCTGCATCTTTGGCTTATGGATTAGATCGGGGTGACACGGAAACTATCTTAGTATTTGACTTGGGTGGCGGCACTTTTGACGTGTCGATTTTAGAAGTAGGCGATGGTATATTTGAAGTTAAAGCTACCAGTGGAGATACGCAACTTGGTGGTAACGACTTTGACAAAGTTATAGTAGATTGGCTAGCAGAGCAATTTCTGGAAGCCGAAGGGGTAGATTTAAGACGTGAGAGACAATCTTTACAACGTCTGATGGAAGCGGCGGAAAAAGCCAAAATTGAGCTTTCTGCTGTCAGCGTCACCGAAATTAACTTACCTTTTATTGCTGCCGATCAGGAAGGCCCCAAACATCTCGAAACTCGTCTAACGCGTTCTCAATTTGAAAGCTTGTGTGGTGATTTGGTGGGGCGATTGCGAACACCAGTGAAACGCGCCCTCAAAGATGCCGGACTCTCATCCAGAGACATTGAAGAAGTTGTGTTAGTTGGCGGTTCTACACGGATGCCAATGGTGAAGCAGCTAGTACGGGACTTAATTGGCATAGAACCTAACGAAAACGTCAACCCTGATGAAGTAGTGGGAGTAGGTGCAGCAATTCAAGCCGGAATTCTCGCGGGCGAACTCAAAGATGTGCTGCTTTTGGATGTTACACCCCTTTCTATGGGATTGGAAACCATTGGCGGCGTAATGAAAAAACTCATTCCCCGCAATACTACCATCCCAGTCCGTCGTTCTGACATTTTTTCAACGTCCGAAAATAACCAGAATACTGTGGAAATCCACGTAGTCCAGGGCGAACGGGAAATGGCAGCAAACAATAAGTCTTTAGGACGTTTCAAGCTATATGGCATTCCACCAGCACCACGAGGAATTCCCCAGGTTCAGGTGTCATTTGATATTGATGCTAACGGTATTTTACAGGTAACAGCCCTAGATAGAACCACTGGGCGAGAGCAGAGTATCACTATTCAAGGCGCTTCCACCTTGAATGAGTCAGAAGTGAATCGAATGATTCAGGATGCTCAAAAATACGCCGATGTCGATCGCGAACGTAAAGAAAGAGTAGAAAAGCGGACTCGTTCAGAGGCGTTAATTTTCCAAGCAGAACGACAGCTTAGAGAAGTAGCACTAGAATTTGGTATGCAGTTTGCCCGAAACCGCCGCCAAAGAATTGATAATATTTGCCGAGACTTAAAAGAGAGTCTCAAGGAAAATAGCGATCGCGGTATTGACCAAGCATACGCCGATTTGCAAGATGCTCTCTATGAGTTAAATCGGGAAGTCAGAGAAACTTATGCTGAAGATGAAGATGACGACTTGTTTGGTACAATCCGTAACATCTTTACTGGTGATAAAGATAAAGAACGCGACTTTCCCAGAGATACATATCGGGAACGCGACTCATACAGTAAGGACTATGGTAGAGATTACGGTAAAGACTATGGCAGAGACTATAGTCGAGACAGTCGTTCTTCCTCTTATGAAAGCCAAAGCCGTCCGCCACGCAAATCCCGTCCCAGCTACCAAGATAACTGGGATGATGAAGAAGACAATGATTGGTTGTAATACTCCTAATAAAAGCGAAAAGTGAGGAGTTAGGAGTGAGAAGTTAGGAGTTAAAAATTAAATCTTTCAACTCCTAACTCCTGTACAGACGCGATTAATCGCGTCTCTAATCCTAATTAATCCAAAATCTAAAATCTAAAATTTAAACAACTGACTATGCAAAATTTGCCTAATTTCCGCGATTACTATGAGATTTTGGGAGTATCTAAAGACGCTTCTGGTGAGGAAATTAAAAAAGTTTATCGGCGTTTAGCAAGGCAATATCACCCCGATCTGAATCCGGGTAACAAAGAATCTGAGGAAAAATTTAAGGATATTGGCGAGGCTTATGAAGTCCTTTCAGACTCAGCCAAGCGATCGCAATACGACCAGTTTAGCCGCTACTGGAAACAAAAAGGCTTTGCGGGCAACAAACAGACACCAAAGGCTAAAACCTGGCAGAGTGGCGCTAGCGGGAGCAACGGCAATCAGGACGTAGATCCAAGCCAATTCTCTGATTTTGAAAGCTTTATTAATCAAGTTATCGGCGTTAAAAATAAAAATACGGCAAGTAAGTCCAATATTGACAATAATACTGATCCGTTTCGTTCCCCCAGAACAAAAGTTGTCTATACCGCTAACGATCCACCTCGCACTACCCGTCGAGATATAGAAGCCAGATTAACGCTTCCACTAGAAAAAGCTTATCAAGGTGGTAATGAACGCATTCGTTTGGAAGATGGGCGATCGCTAGAAGTTACTATGCCTCCAGGTATGGTAACAGGTCAAACCATCCGTTTGCGGAACCAAGGCGTTGATGGTGGCGATTTATACTTAAAGATTACTGTTAATCCTCATCCATTATTTAAGCTAGATGGTTTAAATATCCTCTGCCAAGTACCAGTTACTCCTACTGAGGCAGTTTTGGGAGGACAGGTAGAAGCACCAACTCTCGATGGCCCTGTAAAAATGACCATCCCTCAAGGAGTTAGGTCTGGTCAAAAATTCCGGCTAGGGAATAAAGGCTACCCCAGTGATGATGGCAAACGTGGCGATCAATTAGTGGAAATTCAAATAGTTACCCCAAAAAATATTAGTCAAGAAGAACGGGAACTTTACGAAAAATTGCGGCAAATTGAAACTTTTAAACCCCGTGCTGATTTATTGAGTTAGGCAAGCGATCGCATATCCAGCTATTGACAAAAATAATTTGTAATTAATGGTACAAATCCCTTAATTTATCAATGGAGAAAAAATGTAATCAATATTTCAAGCCCTCTCATTTATTCGTAGAGACTTAACTATGAATTACGATTTATTTTGACCTCAGCCTTCATCTGGAAAAATAGTTTCTATATCTTGTGAGCCGTGCAATATACCTGTAATTTCTATACCTTCGTCTATTGGGCGATAAAAAATTAAATAATTTTTTACCGGAAAACTTCGCAAAAAAGGTGCTAATTCAGACCGTTCTCTGCCCATTTGGGGAAATTTAGCCAGTTTTGGAAAACTTTCTCGCAGAGTATCAAAAAGTCTATTAGCAGCTTTTAAATTATTTGGCGCTACATATTTCCACATATTTTCAATATCTTGGGCTGCTTCTGACTTTTCACGGGATCTGGAAAACCTCTCTCTAAATCTCTCTCCTTGCAGGAGAGAGACTTTGAATGTTCCCCCTTCCCGCATCGGGAAGGGGGTTAGGGGGTTAGGTTTTCGTGGGTTTTTCCAGATGACGTGAAAAGTGAGGCGCTGCTTGGGTAGAAATCCGAAATCGACTCATAAAGAATCGCTGTCAGTCAATTTTTCCTGCCCTCGTGCTTTAATATTTGCAAAAAAAGCCGAAAGTGACTCGTCATTATATTCAGTATACTGGCCGCTCTCAAGTTGCTTAATCCCAATGTCGATCTGAGTGCGTAACGCTTCTAGCTTGAATTTTTCGAGTTCTTCCTCAAGACGAGCGAGTTTATCTATCATCTGCTGAAACGCTTGCGCTTCATGTACCACAACCTCCGCTTTCCCATTTACAGTTAGTACAAGTGGCGACTTTGTGGACTTGATCCGCTCTAGGTAATCCTTGGCATTGCGCTTGAAATCCGTGAGAGTTTGAATATTTTCGAGATTAATTTTGATATCCATCGCATTTAATTCAATGCTTTATAAAATATTTTATCAAATACTTGACCTGCTCTGTCTTCTTCCGTCTTTGCCAATCACAAAGGATTTAGAATATAAAAAATATCTTTGAGCAAGGTGACTCAAACAGCCGTGAATGACAACGGGGCAATGCCACAAAGCAGTAAACCAACTTATTACTCCCTGCTAGGACTGCATCCCTCGGCATCGGTAATCGACATTCGTCGTGCTTATAGGCAACTGAGCAAACGCTATCATCCTGACACTACAGATTTGCCTACTGCGATCGCCACTCTCAAATTTCAGCAAATCAACGAAGCCTACGCTACCCTTAGCCATCCAGAACGGCGCTTGGGCTATGATTCAAAAATTGGCTATTCTCGCTTTGCGGTGATTCAACCACCTCCTGACTTGAACCGTCCCGTCTCGCGTCATGACTGGTCAAAATCAGCTTACCTCGATGCGAGCGATCGCCCCCTCTCATCTGGCGAAATTTTTGCTTTATTTATGCTGGTGTTAACATTTGTAGGTTGTGTGATACTAGCAATTGCCATTGGCTTAACTCGTGGTGAGACTGCGATCCATTCGCCTTTTCTACAGCCAACTCCATCTGTACAACAACAAATTACCCATGTATTGCAACTAATTACCCCTATAGTAATTAAAAACTAAAAAATTTCCTAATCCAAAATCTCAAATCCAAAATTCCTATGCCTCTTCTTCCCTCTGATACCCCCTTATATAATCATCCCCTGCCACAAATTGAACAGTGGTTAAAAGACCAAGGCTGTCAACAAGACGACACACAGAGGCATTGCTGGCATATACAGCGCCCTAGTTGGAAAGCTGAACTATGGCTCGATGTTGAGCAAATCGTAGTGCGATATGTCCAATCTGGGGAAAATGGGCAAGATATCCAACGTTCATTTAAGTATTCTCTTAGTCGGGATGATGTAGAACAAGCGGTGTTTTCTGGGCCATAGGGAAGTGCTGAGTCCAATTCATGGTAAAAATGTGATTGCCAATCTTGTAAGGTATAGGTGACAAAAGCGATCGCTTACAATTAAAGTTACTCCTACTCCGACAAAAATCTATGCAAATCGTTCTGCCACCTGAAGTAGAAGCGCTAGTTCAACGTCAACTCACTAGCGGTAAATATCAGAACGCGATCGCAGTTATTCTTGCAGGCATAAAACTCTTGGAACAGCAAGAAGACATTTATCAAGGACGACTACAAGACTTGCAGCAAGAAGCGCGTATTGGGTGGGAAGCCTCCGGGCGGGGTGAAGTTGTTGATGGCTTGACTGCAATGGCTCAAATTCGCGCCAATGTGCGTAGTTTACCGCCGCAGGCATCGCGCTACGGTGTTTCAGACGAAGCATGACCGCACAATTTCGCCTTACCAAACCCGCAATTCAAGACATTGAGCAGATAGCTAATTACATTGCTAGACAATCTGGCTTGGCTCAGTCTGAGGATTTTTTAAGTAAGCTGGACGCGAAATTTGCCCAAATTGCTCAGTTTCCTCGTCTCGGACGACTACGTGATGAAATTTTACCCGGTATCCGTAGCCTCTCAATAGACAATTACCTCATCCTCTACATGCCCATAGGGCAAGATGTGGAGATTTTTCGTGTTGTTAGTGGCTATCGAGATATAAAAGCCCTATTTCACGACTCTGATTCTTGATTTACACTTTACCAAATCGCCGTTCGCGTTGTTGGTAGGCACATAAGGCGCGGTGAAACTCAGCCCGGTCAAAATCGGGCCAGAGAGCATCGGTAATGTAAATTTCTCCATAAGCCATTTGCCAGAGAAGAAAATTTGAGAGGCGCATTTCTCCACTGGTGCGAATTAACAAATCTGGGTCAATAATTCCGGCTGTGTACAAGTGGCTCTCAAAGACCTGTTCATTAATTTCATCGGGTTGTAGCAGACCTTGCTGGACTTGTTTTGCGATCGCCTGACAAGCTTGTAAAATCTCTTGCCGTCCGCCATAATTAGTTGCTACTGAAAATTGAATACCACCATTATCCTTGGTTGCTTCCATTGAACGGGATATTTCTTGTTGCAGCGATGGTGGCAGGGCTTGCAAATTTCCCACAAACTTAATTTGCACATTCTCTTCGACCATTTCCCGCAGTTCTTGGCGCAAAACTCTTTGAAACAGAGTCATCAAAAAATCCACTTCTTCCTGCGGCCTTTTCCAGTTCTCCGTTGAAAAAGCATAAGCCGTCAGCGCCTGAATTCCCCAATCCTGACAGCAGCGAAGTAAATCCTTGAGAGCATCTACTCCTCGTTTATGGCCCATAATCCGAGGTAAACCCTGACGTTTAGCCCATCGACCATTGCCATCCATAATCACCGCAACGTGCTGTGGCAATAGTTCTCGTTTTAAATCAGTAGGCAAATCTTGCAGTTTAGTTTGTTGTGCTGTCATTTTTTATCTCGAGAAGCGGTCGATGGTAATCTGAGTAAACGTGAAACCAGTGCTAGTGTCTTCCCACCTATCCGACGAACAAAACTCAATAGACCAGGAGCAACAGCTTCCCTATCCACCGTTGGAGACAAAAGAACCTCTAATGACTCTTTCAGCTTCCTAATCGTCAGAGGTCTATTTAGGGTTCCCCGTTCCGCTAAGGAAATGGAACCCGTTTCTTCAGACACAACGACACAAATGCAATTTTCGACCCGCTCAGTAATTCCCATTGCCGCCCGGTGGCGTGTTCCCAACTGGCGCGAGGCTGTGCGTCCCGAAAGTGGTAAAATTATACCCGATGAGATGATCCGCGATCCGCGAATTAATGTTGCCCCATCGTGTAACAAAGTCTTCGGCTGAAAAATTGTCTGGATTAGTTCTTTAGAAACCTCCGCATTTAGCTTTACTCCTGGCACAGAAAAATCTCGCTCATCAATTGGCCCTGTGGTTTCCACAATTAGTAAAGCTCCAATGCGGTTTTTTGACAATTCTTTAACAGCCTCAACAATTTCATCAATTACACTATCAGATTTGGGGATTGCCAGCCGATCAGGTTGAAACAACTGGCGGAATTCGCCACGCCCCAATTGTTCCAAAAACCGCCGAAACTCAGACTGTAAAGCAACTGCCATCGCTACAGCACAACCAATCACCAACTTTTCCAATACAAAACTTAGCAGAGGTAGTCCTAATCTGCCACTTAGTGCGGAGGCTAGCATTAAGATAATGAATCCCCTCACCATCCACAGTGTCCGGCGCTCACTAATAATAACTAGTATCATGTACGTCAGCGCCAGCACTAACACAATATCCAGAGTCCCAAGTAGCAAGGACTGTGACCATCCTAGGTTTATCAGCCGTTGCTTCCACCAATCTCTCATGACATCTGGATTACACTTTTGCCTCTAATTACAGTTAGTCATTTGTCATTTGTCATTTGTTATTAAACCGCGTCTACTGTGAAAACCGTAGTTTTTTGTAATGAGGCTAAAGCTCAAAACTCAAGCCACGACAGAATAATATACTCTCTTCAAAAACTCTAGGTTTCAAAATAGACGGGGTTTAGCTCCTAGCTAATGACCAATGACCAAGGACAAATGACTATTTCTTTAGCCTTTCTGGTAGGCGATCTTGTCGAATTAAGTCTTGATAAGTTTCACGTTGCAAAATTAAATTTGCTTCGCCATTCGCCACCACAACTGCTGCCGGTCGCGGCAAGCGGTTGTAGTTAGATGCCATACTGTAATTGTACGCACCAGTTCCCATAACTACGAGAATATCTCCTGGTTCAGTCTTTGGAAGTAGTGCATTCTTAATCAGAATATCTCCTGATTCACAATGTTTACCAGCAATTGTGACTGTTTCGGTTAAGGGAGAAGACATTTTATTGGCAACTACTGCCCGATAAACCGATTGGTAAGTAATGGGGCGGGGATTATCAGACATTCCCCCATCGATCGCTACGTAGGTACGAATTTCTGGGATAACTTTGGATGAACCAATAGTATAAGCAGTGACGCAAGCTGTGGCAATTAGCGATCGCCCCGGTTCACACAATAATTTTGGCAAAGGTAAATTTTCGGCGGCACAAGCTTCTTGGATCACTTCACAAATGGGTTTTACCCACTCTTCAATGCTAGGGGGATCGTCTGATTCTATATACTTAATCCCCAAACCGCCACCAACATTTAACTCTGTAATATTTAAACCATACTTCGCGGCATCCCGCAGCCATTGCACCATAAGAGAGGCCAAATCTTGATGCGGTTGGCGCTCAAAAATTTGGGAACCGATATGAGCATGTAAACCTACGCAGTTAAGAGCAGATTGCTTGCTTACAAAAGTAAACAATTCATCTAGCTGATTGGGATCAAAGCCAAATTTACTATCTAGTTGTCCCGTGCGGATATATTCGTGCGTATGACATTCGATACCTGGAGTCAAACGCAGCATAATTCGAGGTTTTTGTAGAGTTGTATATAACTTCTCCACAATTTCTACTATAGTGCGTAACTCGTGCCAGTTATCCACCACAATGGTGCAACCGGATTCTATAGCAAAAATTAGTTCTTCACGAGACTTGTTATTGTTATGGAGGTAGATTTTATCAGCACTGACACCCGCTTGTAAGGCAGTGTAGAGTTCTCCCCCAGATGCTACATCGATTCCTAAACCCTCAGAAGCGGCGATCGCACAAACTGCTAAACAATTCCAAGCTTTTGAAGCGTACAATACTTGAGATTCGCCCTTATAGTATTGCTTGAAAGCATCTCGGTATTGCTGACAAGCCGAACGCAAGGTTTCTTCATCTAAAATATATAAAGGTGAACCAAACTGCTCAACTAAAGTTGTGACATCACATCCACCAATTTCCAGGGAGTCATGATTCTGAACTTTAGCAGTTAAGGGTAAAAGTTCTTGATTAGGCGAGAGATTCGCGTTGATGTCGTGCCTTTGAGGTAAATATTGACTTCCAGAATGTTTAACCCCAGTGGGGTGAGTCGATACCATAACTATAAAAGTTTTCCTTGTTCAAACTACGGGCTTTGAATTTGTCTCCCGATTCCCAGTGTACAAAGGGTTTGTAATCTTATTCAATAAATGTGATCTCATTAGACTTAGAAATTAAATTACTGACATTAGAAAATCTCAGTGCTATTCTGGAACTCGATCAAGCTTGTTTTGGCGGACTTTGGACAATGGAGGGCTACAAACGAGAATTGGATAGCCCCAACAGCGATATACTCGGTTTATTTTCTCCCTCCTCCACCACAAGTTTGCTAGGAATGGGTTGCTTTTGGTCAATTTTAGATGAAGCTCACATTACAATTTTGGCGGTTCATCCTCAATATCACCGTCAAGGAATGGGTGCGGCTTTATTATATTCACTCATTAAGACAGCTTGCGATCGCAAAATGGAGCGAGCTACCCTCGAAGTCCGAGCTTCCAACTTAGCGGCAATATCTTTATATCAAAAATTTGGCTTTCAAACAGCTGGGCGGCGGCGGCGCTACTACCAAGATAACGATGAGGATGCTTTAATCCTTTGGCTCCCAGATTTACAACACCGCAAATTTAAAGCAACTTTAGACCAATGGTATTCCATTGTCAGCGATCGCCTCGAAAAATCCTCTTGGCACTTGATTTTTAACTAATTCGTAATTCGTAATTAAGTAGAGCGGTGTGAATAATTCAAGGTTTGTAGTGAGGACTTTAGTCCTCTTATGAGGGCTGAAGCCCTCTCTACGAGACGCTACGCGAACACTACGAACTAATCTCAATATTTTTTACATTACTTAATCTAGTTTGATTTATTCTCACCGACTTACTTAATTACGAATTATTTAAGTGTTGGGCATTATTAATTTTGAATTATCGGAGTTTGGATCAGCTTCAGCAAAAAAATGCAACTTTGCTGCACCTATTTTTATATAAATCTTTTATATTAATTATGTATTTTATAATAAAAACCTATATAAAATATTTTTGCTTGATATTAAAAAATATATATGTTAAATATAAATGTTTGGGATTGAGTGAATAAACTCTCAATGTAAGCAGTGAACTGTTTGTAATAAATCCCAAAAAGGCTGGTGAACTAAAGCTCCTCAGTACACTAGCCAGATAAGAGTAGTCAATAGTTAACAATTAGCCCATCAACTAAAGTCATAGCTTCAGGATGTCTATAATCTGTTATACAGGCATCCAAAAGCTTTGCCTGTGCTAAAATCAGCATACCGGCACGACCGCAGATGATGGGATAAAGCCATGTTTGAGCGCTTCACTGAAAAAGCCATTAAGGTAATCATGCTGGCCCAAGAAGAGGCCCGCCGTTTAGGTCACAACTTTGTTGGAACCGAGCAGATCCTCTTGGGTCTGATTGGCGAAGGCACTGGGGTGGCTGCAAAGGTGCTGAAATCAATGGGCGTCAATCTCAAAGATGCCCGAATTGAAGTTGAAAAAATTATAGGACGGGGATCAGGCTTCGTTGCCGTGGAAATTCCGTTTACGCCACGGGCGAAGCGAGTTTTAGAACTCTCCTTGGAAGAAGCACGCCAACTGGGGCATAACTACATTGGCACCGAGCATCTGCTGTTGGGCCTAATCCGCGAAGGGGAAGGCGTCGCAGCCAGGGTGCTAGAAAACCTCGGTGTGGATCTATCTAAGGTAAGAACCCAAGTCATCCGTATGTTGGGAGAAACTGCCGAAGTTTCACCAGGCGGTTCATCCGGGCGCACAAAAACCCCGACTCTGGATGAATTTGGCTCAAACCTGACCCAGATGGCCATAGATAATAAGCTCGATCCAGTGGTGGGACGCGCTAAAGAAATTGAACGAGTGATCCAGATATTGGGTCGCCGAACCAAAAATAACCCAGTGCTGATTGGGGAACCAGGGGTTGGTAAAACTGCGATCGCTGAAGGTTTAGCTTCACGCATTGCCACCAAAGATGTCCCTGACATCCTCGAAGATAAACGCGTTGTCACCTTGGATATTGGTTTGCTCGTAGCAGGAACCAAGTACCGGGGTGAGTTTGAAGAACGCTTGAAAAAAATCATGGATGAAATCCGCTCTGCGGGTAATGTCATTCTCGTGATTGATGAGGTACACACCTTAATTGGTGCGGGTGCAGCCGAAGGTGCTATAGACGCAGCAAATATCCTCAAGCCAGCTTTGGCTAGGGGTGAGTTGCAGTGCATCGGAGCTACAACCCTAGATGAATACCGGAAGCACATCGAGCGAGATGCAGCGCTAGAGCGACGTTTCCAACCAGTGATGGTTGGTGAACCTACAGTTGATGAAACAATTGAAATTTTATATGGTCTGCGCGAACGCTACGAGCAACACCATAAACTGAAAATCTCCGACGAAGCATTGGTAGCGGCGGCGAAATTGTCAGATCGTTACATTAGCGATCGCTTCCTCCCAGATAAAGCCATCGACTTAGTTGATGAAGCTGGTTCTAGAGTGCGCTTGATTAACTCCCAACTGCCACCCGCAGCCAAAGAGTTAGACAAAGAACTGCGTCAGATATTAAAAGAAAAAGATGACGCAGTGCGCTCCCAAGACTTTGACAAAGCTGGAGAATTGCGCGATCGCGAAATGGAAATCAAAGCCGAAATCCGGGCGATCGCTCAAAGCAAGACCAATGCAACTGGCACAGAAGGTGAAGAACCTGTAGTTACAGAAGAAGACATTGCTCACATTGTCGCTTCGTGGACTGGGGTACCGGTGAACAAACTCACCGAATCTGAATCTGAAAAGCTGCTGCACATGGAAGACACCTTGCATCAGCGTTTAATTGGTCAGGATGAAGCTGTGAGAGCAGTTTCACGGGCAATTCGTCGCGCTCGTGTCGGTTTGAAAAATCCCAATCGACCCATAGCTAGCTTTGTCTTCTCTGGGCCTACTGGTGTAGGTAAAACCGAGTTGGCGAAATCGTTAGCTGCTTACTTCTTCGGTTCCGAAGAAGCCATGATCCGCTTAGATATGTCCGAATACATGGAGCGTCACACCGTCAGCAAGCTGATTGGTTCCCCTCCAGGTTATGTAGGCTATAACGAAGGTGGTCAATTGACTGAAGCCGTGCGGCGGCGACCTTACACCGTGGTGTTGTTCGACGAAATCGAAAAAGCCCACCCCGATGTATTCAACATGCTGCTGCAAATTTTGGAAGACGGTCGGTTAACTGATGCCAAAGGTCGCACGGTAGACTTCAAGAACACCTTGCTGATTTTAACTTCCAATATTGGTTCTAAGGTAATTGAAAAAGGCGGTAGCGGTATCGGCTTTGAATTCTCCGAAGATGCCAGCGAGTCAACTTACAACCGGATTCGCTCTTTGGTGAACGAAGAACTCAAGCAATACTTCCGTCCAGAGTTCCTCAACCGACTCGATGAAATTATCGTCTTCCGTCAGTTGAGCAAGCCGGAGGTGACCCAAATCGCCGAAATTATGCTCAAGGAAGTATTTGGTCGTCTGACGGAAAAGGGTATCACTTTAGAAGTCACAGACCGCTTCAAGGATCGTTTGATCACTGAAGGTTACAGTCCCAGCTACGGCGCAAGGCCGTTACGCCGGGCAATTATGCGCCTGTTAGAAGATAGCCTAGCAGAAGAGATTCTGTCTGGTCGCATTAAAGATGGCGATACTGCGATCGTTGATGTCGATGAAAATGGCGTTGTGCAAGTTAGTTCTCAACAGCGTCGGGAATTGTTACCCCAAGGTGTTGAGTAAGATTTAGGGTTTGGGATTTAAATCTCAAATAAAAAATTAGAAAACGGTAGAGTATTTATTGCTCTACCGTTTTTTTGACTCTCTGAGGCGAAAAATTATTTATATTAATTGTTAGATATTTTACGAACTCTTTTGTATATCTCTTGTACAAACCAGGATATTGCTTTTTGGATAGTCTCAAAATTTTCGCTTGAATAGTATAATTGCTTTGCATAAGGCCCCAATTTATTTAGTTGTGAATCTAAATCAAATTTACTGCCATGAGTCTTTAGATTTCTTAATTTATTCATATTCTTTATTATGAAAAAAGTTTCTTTTAGATGCTGCATTTTCATATAGTTAGGTTTGATAATTTCAAAAAATATCTGGACTGATGCAGGAAGACTTTCTCTTCGGATCTTCTCTATATATTCTCTACTAACATATTTACCATCAATTTTTTTTAAATTTTCCGATTTTATGGCAGAATTTGCCACAACTAGACATATTTGCGGTAAATCCCAATTAGTATTGTCTCGCTTATCATAAGATGATTTAACTCTATTATAAGCTTCTAAAAATACTTTATTATTTTCATTCATATATTTATATTCTTCATCAAAAAGAACTTCGATTGCAGATTCTAAAGTATTACGAGCAGACTGACAAAAATTTGTAATCTGTTTTTTATCTCGGCATTCTGCCATATCTTTACTATATCTTTTTAAGTTATCAACCCAAGATGAATAATTTGTATCCGTTATATATGAATAATCAATATAATATTCATCTGGTATTTTTGATTGTTTTTGAATTTCTTGGAAATTTTCTTTATAAGTGTTTACTGTGATGTTATCAATTGATTTATTGGTTAATGCTTGTGTTTCAGATAACTTATAAATTTGCTCTGAGAGTTGATTTATGTTAATAGAAAAACTATCATTTAATCTAATAAATTTAGAATTTATTTCATTAGCTAATAGAGAAATAGTACTTTTTAAGTCTTGAATTTCTTGTTTTAATTCTTCATACATATAATATCCAGCATTATGCATTTAGAGAATTTACTGAGGTTTACTAATTCTATTATAAAGCTCTAAATACTTTTGATAAATAGAATCATTTCTTCCCTTAACCATACCAATAAACTCTATTTTACCCCGAAGTACTTGTTGAAAATTTTGTTTATCCTTGGCGGGTAATCTACTTTGACATTCATACTTTTCTTGATACTCTTTTTCCACAGCTTCAATCCCAAATTTAGCCCAGGCATGAAGCATAGCACGAACCTGACGCACATATCTTCGGTCAACATTAGGAAACACATTAGTCGTTAATCCCGTTACTTCTTGATGATTATCTTTGACTTGCAGTCGATTTTTATGATTATTTACCTCAAATCCATTTTCATTAATAATTGATACTAATCTATTACCAATAAAAATTTTATCTACATCTTCTTCAGCTACTATATATGCTAATTCTTCAGGGAACTTAGGTAAAGTCGTTGAGAAAGTAATATCATCTGCATACCTTGTATAAGTTGCTTTGTACTCTTTAGCTAAACGTTGCAATTGACTATCCATCTTTGCACAAATCATATTAGTCACGATGGGTGAACTTGGCGCACCTTGAGGTAACTGATTTTTATGACAACAAATCTGTGCTAAAACAGTCGCTACATCTGGATGTAAACCATAGGGTGTAGCCATAAACATACCCCGGACTCGACCAAAATTAATCGACGGAAAAAAATCAGTTAAATCAAGATTTAGAACATAACGTTTTTTAGTATGAGCTTGAGCATTAGTTACAATATTTTTACCCATCACAAACCCATGCACTGATGGTTTTATCTCGTACACTGTTTGTAATACTTGATTAAGTTTTGTCTGAATAATTTTAAGTGCAGTTATCGGAGTTGATATCTGACGAATACCACCAGACTTTTTAGGAATCTCAAAAGTTTTATAACGTTTATCAGGTTCAACAAAATATATATGATAAACAAGACGAGGATAGGAAACCTCTAAAAGGTCAGCTATATCCATTGGCTGTTTGAGAGAGTAAAATTTATCTCGTAAAGATTCGGGGCTATCTGTGAGAAGCAACTGAGAGTTTTTTTTCACTTTGTCCCTTGAGTTATCCTTAATTAGCTATCTTTTTAGTGATGTAACAACAATATTTAGATTTAGCATTGATACAGATATCATGCTAATTTCTACGATTAGAAAAAAAATATCACTTGCGGGTGTATTCTCGCCTATTCGGATAAGGATCAAGAAGCAATTTAAAAGATTAAAATCCTCGTAAAGCTGACCGTGAAATACACCGTCGCAGGATCAACAACGGAAATCAATACCTATTCCCGCAAGTGATTGAAGTGGTTTGTCTAAGGAATCATTGCTTACAACTGATTCAGACTTACCTTTAGGTAATTTTACAGGTAAATTGTCTCAAAGTATTGCGTGAAAATGACTAAATTAGTGGTAAGTTGGGCTGAATAATAAAAAAATCTAACAGATCCCATTGGTATAGTTGGGTTTCGTGCCTTAGTCCAACTTAATATAAATTTTTGTTTTCATCGGAATTGTGAAATTTAGCTGTTTTCAGTGTAAATCCTGGAAATACAAAAAACTTAACTCTTAATCATGAGTGGAATTAATCGTCAAATTACCCTTGACGTTACACAAGTTGCAAAGCACATAGCAGGTACACCTCAAAGTCAAAGGCTTCTCAGACGAGGACTTGCCGCTCATGTATTTAACGATGAACCTACAATAAATAGAGTTACTCAAGCCATAATAGAAAATGGGCAGTTCACTGGAATGATTCGAGGATATGACCGTTATGGGATGTTTTTAATGAACCAATAGGTTATAGAATCAGTCCAGATGGGAGCCGTATTCTACTTTACTATGGGGAGATAAAAATTAATGCAGACGACCAATACCACGTCATCCCCCGCACAAGACCGAGTGAACAATAACTGGGAATTTACAGAAGTATGGATAGATCCAATGTTATCCCCTCCATATATTCTTTTATTGCTTTGTGACAGTGAAGATAACTGTCAAGTTTATGATCCGGCGCAGGGTTATAAAATTGTATTTTCTAGTAATGACTATAATGCAGCCAAGTTATGGTTACTAGAAGATGAGTATCAACCAATTGAAGGTAGGCTTTTAGGTGCGGAATTAGTCTGAATTACTAGAGAGTTTTTAGAGAATATGATTGATTTAAGTAATACACAAAATTGTTCTTTTGTACAGTGCGTAAGTCCTAAATTTTTAACATATTTTACGGTAGAGTATTTATTGCTCTACGTTTTTATTTAATAAGGTTTTTGGACATCATCAATTACAATTTTCATCTGGAGTAATACCAAAAAATATTATATATTGGTATTATACAGGAGGAAATTGTATGCAAAAAAATACAAGTGTTACCTTGGGTGAGCATTTTGAAGCGTTTATCGCCAATCAAGTTGACAGCGGTCGTTTTGCCAGTGCCAGTGAAGCGATTCGAGCGGGACTGCGCCTTTTAGAAGAGCGAGAAATAAAACTTGCCGCTTTGCAACGAGCATTGGCAGACGGGGAAAACAGCGGATTTGCTGACTATTCTCTCTCAGGATTGCTTGCAGAACTTGACCGTGAATAGCGCATGTCAGCATTTCGCCTTACTGAATTAGCCACTCAAGACTTGCTATCAATCGGTCGCTACACCCAAAAAACATGGGGAACTGAGCAGAGAAACCGTTATCTTGCTATCTTAGACCATTGCTTTCATCTCTTGGCACGAGAGCCACACAGAGGACGTACTTGTGATGATATTCGCTCAGGATATCGCAAGTACCACATCGGACGACATTTGATCTTTTATCAGGAAACTAATGAAACTATCGATATTATTCGTATTTTGCATGATCGTATGAATGTGGAGTCTTATTTCAACGAAGACTAACCCAAAGACAACCTATTCCTTAACATGAACTGCAAACGCAAAAAAATAACAGCATCGATTTACAATGATGAGCTAGTCACTATTGAAAAGCTAAAAAAACGGCTCTCAGATGAAGGGCTATTGGTTGTACCAACCACAAGCGAGATAGTACGCCTTGCATTACACGTCCTCAATGCTAAAACGATGAAAACTTTCACTGCAATTGTTGAGCGAGATTCTGATACAAAGCTTTATGTTGGCTATGTTCCCGGATTTCCTGGAGCGCACTCCTAAGCAGAAACATTGGATGAATTACAAGAGAATCTGCGTGAAGTAATTGAGATGCTTCTGGAGAATGAAAATTTAGCATTTGATACAGAGTTTGTTGGTACACAGCAAATCGTAATCCAGTAGATTATGAGCAATAGCTTGGTAGTAAAATTAGTATACAACATAAGCCAAGGAGCAAGAATATGCAAAGCATACTTTTAAGCAGTGAAGAAGTTGGACGACGAGCGAAAGAATTATATGAAAATAGCATTCGTCAACAAGTGCAACGAGAAGAAAACATCAGTAAAATGGTGATTATCAATATAGAAACAGGTGAATACGCAGTTGATAAAACAGGCTTAGAATCGGCACAATATTTACGTAATAAAAACCCATTTGTTCGACTATATGGTATTCGTATTGGTTATAAAGTTGCTGTTTCCTTCTGTGGTTTTCTGGAGCGTGATTTATAGTGATTTCCGGTATTGTCAAGGATGCACACGCAACTGTTAATGTAGAATTTCGACTGCCAAATATACCAGATTTTACTATTGAATTTGTTATAGACACAGGTTTTACAGATTACCTTTGTTTACCACCGGAAGCAGTTGTTTTGTTGGGTTTACCCTTACTATATGAACTACCTGCAAATCTAGCTAATAATAGTTGGGTAGATATACCAGTACATCAAGCTGTTATTATTTGGAATGGTGAAGAAAGGGTAGTTAATGTACTTGCGACAGGAAAGCGACCTTTACTAGGCACTGCTTTACTTGATGAGCATGAACTTGTCATACAGTTTACTGAGGGCAGTTTAGTAACAATTGATGAATTGTAGTTGCTTTCTGGATATATCGACTTTCTATTAATAGCAATAAGAATTATTACCCCAAGGGGTTGAATAAGATTTAAAATGTTACGTCTATCGTTAAGATGTTAGATTGATCGAATAAGTATTAAAAGGTTATGACCTTCAGTGATGTAGTTGAAGGAATTAAAAGTCTTTCCAGTGAAGAAAGGTTAGAAATTCAACTGTTATTGCAGCAATATCTACGGGAAGAAAGGCATGAAGAGATTTATCAAAATTTTCAGGCGGCGCAAGTAGAACACCAAAATAGTGAATTAAAGTTTTCCTCAAATATCAATGAACTAAAAGAACTGATAGAAGAATGATGTTAAAAATAAGTTTCAATTCTTCTGATTTCAGGTATCATTTACCGATATAATCAGTAGGCAAATGAAGTAAAGTGGATATGAAGCCCACAAACGAACAAACTCAGGGACTTTACAGGCTTTGTTATCGACTTACTAATGTCATTTACCCTGGATGGCCATACACAAACATCGAACTTGTTAGGGTAGATGAACGTACTGGAAACTTATACGTACTTGCTGGCGAAAATCTGGACTTTGAGATTAAACCAACTGGAGGGTATGAACCATGACAGTAGCTAAGTATGAAGCGATGAATCTCAATGAACTACGTCGCTATGTTCTCACTCACCGAGAAGATGTTGCAGCCTTCCATATGTATATTGATCGCTCAAAGTCTGAAGGGCAAATGATCAGCATAGACTTGAATGATGAGAATTGGGAAGACAAAGTTAAAGAAGCAATTAAATATAGTTCTAATGCTATTCGTTGGTACTGTAATAATACACCAAAATATACTAAAGAAGCTCAGATAATTTCGGAATGGTGGAATCATTTAGATAATAAATTTGTTACTAAGCATCATCTTACTGGAATAGAAATTGATCGAGCAAGTGGAATCTGGGAACCAATTCAAATTAACCCGCCAGTGCAAATACGCATCAGTGAACCAAGTCTAGAAATTGGTCAATCTACTACGTTGCTCAAATATAGAGGTCAAGATAACTCTATAAAACAAATAGAAGCCGTTGCTATTGACCTGGATATTGCAAAGCAAAACCTATTTGTTTGGCCGACTCAAGCAGCAGAGGTTTTTATTTTCTCAACAGAGGCTACTTAAAACTTCGCTGTACTCAGTTCTAATTTCACTGAGATATTTTTTACTCTCAACATCTCTGTGCTTTGTATGCTGATTCTCCTTTTGTTCAAGATTAGAGCCGTGAACTAAAGGGTTCCGATCGCTTTTGGGCATAGCTCTAATTTTTCTTGAAGATGAAGTGCGATCGCTTTAGCAAAAAAGATATGACCGTTATGGGATGTTATTTAATGAACCTATAGCTTATAAAATCAGTCCAGATGATAGCCGTATTCTACTTTATTATGGGGAGATAAAAATCACTGGCATTTTGAGCGATCGCAATGATTAAGAGGCTTTGACAAATAAATACACATCATCACGCTGATATTTCAACTGAAATTCTTGATTAGTTTTCAGTTGATTGATCAAGCTAACAGCAAACTCCTGATTACTTGACCAGCCGGGATGACGGACATTCAGCAATACATAATTAAAAACATTTAAATCAGCAGGTGAAGAATCGGCATTTGTATAGGTGATCAATTTTCGATTGCTTAAATGCGGAGAAATTTCTGCTGTGGTGTAAACACTTCCTTTAGTTTGAATCTGAGCGATCGCTTGTTTTGTAGCTTGCCAAGTATCTATAGATTCTAAGTATCTACCTCCAAAATGGGTAAATTTTGCCAGACTTAAAAACGCCACCAATGACCATAAAATAATCGCTCGTTTATTTTGTATCCATCCTTTACCTGCGGCGAGAGTAGAAATTACAGCCAACAACGATCGCTATTGCTTGGTTTTCCTTCAATCCAGCTTGGCGGGCTAGATACCAAGTAGGTAAAGCGCCTAATGCCAAGGCAGCTGCCTGCACAGCAAATAACCAATAAACACTGGGGTAGATTTTATAGAGTAAAGCCAAGGGATAGAATATCCAAGCAGCATGATCGCCCAAAATATGAAAACCCATGAAAGAACTAATAGGCGGTTGCCCTTGACTAATTAAATAAACTGCTTGGTCAAAAATTCCTAAGTCAAAAGCGTTTGATTGAAATAACTCGTGTCGTAAGCTGCTGCATCCAAACAAAATTAAGGCACTCACGCCAATTATCCAACCAAGATAACCAAGCTGATTAAGTTTTTTCCTCATACTATCAAAAAAGTATCCATTGTGAGTATTCTAGAGACATAATTAGCAATATTATTCCATACCACAATCAGCCCTAAATGTATCGCACAAATATTGTAAAGCTATTCACAAAAAGAACCGTCATATTCCGAGAAAAAGAATGGTTATTTAGCTTACTAGTAATATCTCTAGTTCTATGGCTGATATTTTTAGGAAACTCCGCTTTACGAGATTGGGATGAAGGTACTTACGCTCTAGTTGCCAGAGAAATTTATCGGACTGGTAACTGGCTTTATCCCACTATTCAGGGAGAACCATTTTTATTAAAACCGCCTTTGATGCAATGGTTAATTGCTTGGTGCTACCACTTAGGAGGAGTGCAAGAGTTAACGACACGCTTACCTGGTGCGGTTTTAACTGCTTTGGGAGTGCCCTTACTTTACTTGGTGGGACGTTTGGCTTTCAATCAAAGTTTACCGGCTCTATTTGCTGCTTTAGTTTACTTGACAATGTTGCCTGTGGTGCGTCATGGACGGCTAGCAATGTTAGATGGAATGACTATTTCTTTTTTCTTGCTGTTGTTGTTTTGTCTTTTGAAGGCACGTCAAAACCGAAAATATGCTCTAGGCGTGGGATTTTGCCTGGGGTTAATTATTCTGACTAAGGGAATGATAGTTTTGCTGTTAGGCGCGATCGCAATTTTATTCTTACTTGCAGATCGACAATTGGCTTTGTTGAAAAGTCCCTATCTCTGGGTAGGAATTTTGTTAGGAAATCCTCCTGCGATCGCTTGGTACACTGCTCAATGGCAACATTACGGTAATACTTTTTTAGAAGTGCATTTTCAAGCACAAGCTTTTGACCGCCTTTTACAACCTGTTGAAGGTAATAGCGGGCCTGTTTGGTACTATTTATTAGAAATACTCAAATATGGTTTTCCCTGGCTGTTATTTTTGCCTGAAGGACTTTATCTAGCTTGGAAAAAACGTCATAATACTTGGGGTTCTCTAGTTCTGTTGGGTACAATTATTTACTTAGGAACTATTTCTCTGATGATAACTAAGCTCCCGTGGTATGTTATGCCTGTATATCCATTTTTAGCTTTGGCAATTGGTGCTAATTTGAGCGAAGTTTGGCAGAATCGTCATTTTAGAGTGCGAAGTTGGACAATATTTCTGGCTATTATTTCTATTGCGGGTTTAGGAGGTTGTGTTTACTTTTTTCTTAAAAAACAGCCGATTTTAATAGTCATGAGCATTGTTTTAACAATAAGTATGGGCATCGCAGCATGGCTAGTTAAACAGCGCGATCGCAACTTTATTCCAGTCTTATTTTCTGGGATGTATTTAGTTTTAGTACTATTGATGAGTTCGCAATCATGGATTTGGGAATTAAATGAAGCTTTCCCAGTTAAACCAGTAGCGGAATTAATTCGGGCAAATGTTTCACCAGGAACAACAGTTTATACCTCATTTCCTTATAACCGTCCTAGTTTAGATTTTTATAGCGATCGCAAGGTAACTGCTGCAACTGTGCCAATTTTACAAAAAATGTTATCTAATAAATCTTATTTGCTGTTAGACAATGAGGCTTTACAGAAAATCAATTTAACTGGTAGTAAAATTCTAGGCGCAGCTAACGGATTTACACTGATTACCAAAAATTAACAAAACAGAATTCAGAATTAAACTTAAGCTACCCAAAGATCGCGGGCAAATCGAATAGAAAATGTAAACATTAGTATTCCAAAAAAGTACATAATTGGGTATCCCCAGCGAGGATAACGGGCAAGTAATAACCCGAATGCCATTGACAGCGATATAATACCGTAAGCATAGCGTTCAGCCGAGGCTGTAATCCCGGTGCTTAAAATTAAAGCCAAGGAAGAAAATCCATAGACAACAGCAACAAGTGGAATTTTAGCCCATGATAACCATAGTAAATAGATACCGCCAAAAACTAGTGCAATTTTAACTAATTCATCTCCTGTCAATGACCACAACAATAGCCATAAAAAATATAATCCATAGCGGAATTTACTCATCCCCAGATGTAAACGAAAGCGCCATAACAAACAGCCGCTACCAATAATTATTAAAAATAATAATGGATATAAAGGGTCTTTAATATAACCAGATTTCCAATTAGTGAAACCTACCGTAATTTGCATCAGCATTTTCCACCAACCCTCCCAAGCAAACCCTGTTGCATCACCACGCCATGCTTTTTGTGCATGGATGAAAGCCAAAGCGTCGCCAAATTTAATTTGACAATAAAGGCTGTACAGAGATATACCCAAACCAACAGTTAAACTAGTAATATAAGCTTTTATACCTCTACGTTCTTTCCAAGAAACAAACAGAAAAGGAGGGATGAGAGCAACTCCAGGTAGTCGCGTCGCTGTAGATAAAGCTCCCCAGAATGCTGCCCAAATATATTGCTTTTTATCAAAAGCTCGTAAGGCAGATGTGGTACACAACAAAAACAGACCTTCAGTGTAAATTACAGTTCCATAAAGGGAATAGGGACACCATGCTAAAGTCGCTGTCGCCCATCGTGCTGTGCTTGTGCCGTAAAGCTCCTGTACCCAAAAATAAAGTATGAGCAAGGCAGCTAAAAAAGCTGAATTATTAACTAATATACCTGCCACTTTAAAAGGCAAGCCAATGAACATAATTATCCGGCTTAACAATGGAAATAAAGGAAAAAATGCAACTGTGTGAATTTCCTTTACATCACTAGAGAAATCATAACCAGAAGTCACAATTTTCTCATACCAAACACTATCCCAAGCATGAAAAACATCCCAACCGAACGTGGCAGCAACGCCAGTTGATAAACTTGGAAATAATGGGGCAATCAGTAACATAGCTATGGCTATTATAAGCCTACTAGAAAGCCACATTGCTATGACAAAAAATAAGCCATTCGTTAAAATTTTTTTCCTTATATTCATCTTTGCAGATAGATAAATTAACTTTTGATTGATATTTTAGCCAGGGGAAGCTTTTAATTTTGGATAAATAATGTCACAATTTCGCACAACAAACCAGAGTGTAAAACCTAAAGGTATAGAAAACAACTGAATATATATGGGAGTCCCCAAATAGCCGAAAAATGACGACATTTGCACGATGATAGCCACCCAACGATATCGGGGAAAGTAAAAGGCAAAGATAAGAGAAAATATATCGGCAGGATAGAAATATCTATCGTGCATTTTGGGCAGGATATACGGCATAAATAAAACTGATATTGTAGCTAAGTATATCAGTCTGTCTTGAGTAATTTCTAGTCTACTTTTATAAACGATGTATGCAAATAAAAATATTGCACATATAGTTAAAACGAAACCTATAGGAACAACAATATTATAAAAATTATTGGGAATCCATTGATAAAGATTAGGTGCGTTTTTAGTGAGTTCTTTATATTTATTAGCTTGATTAAAGTATATTAACAGCAATTCTGACATTGGTCTGCCAGCAAACCAAGCTGGCAATATTAAAACTACATATACTAATAGAATTAATGGTAAGTAATACCAATAAATTCTTTTTTTAAGCAACATAATCAATAAGAAAGGTGCTAAAAACATAGCTTGGAACTTAAAAGAAAGTGCTATACCAAAGCTAACTAATGCTAGAAGTTGTTTTTGAAGAGATAAAAAATAGATACAGGCAATCAATCCTGTTGTATAGATAACGTCACATTGACCCCAGATGACACTATTACAAATAACACTAGGACTGAATATAACTGCCAAAAAAGCAAAATTTGGCATTCTCCCTTCTGGGTATTTTAATCTGACAATTTTGTAAGTTAAAAAAGCACAAAAAAAATCAACAGTCATTGCAAAAAGCTTGATGGCGAAAATTTTCGGCAATCCAGATAGCAGGGTGGCAGAAATTAAAATCCAGTAGAGGTAGGGGGGTGTATAGTCAGCAAAACTATATTTTAGAGCGCTAAATCCGCCATGAGATGCGATGAAATCATACCAAGGCTCTAAAAAATATTTATAATCCAGCGATACATTGGGAACAAAAATCAATCGAATCAGTACTGCTAATATAATGCCAATAGCCAAGTATCCAGGAACCGGGAATGGGAGAAACCTTAATAGCCTATTGAACTGAGATTTCACTAATTTTAATAATGTTTTGTTGGAAGCTTTAGTCATAAATTGTATCAGTCAAGTTGGCTGTGTCCAAATACTAAATCAAGAGGATGAATTAATAAGTTTTTTGTGATGTATCCAAAACTTGTAGAGCCTCCTAAATCCTCCTTTACTAGCTGTCATGGTGCTAGGAGCCTTCGTTAGTTACTTGAACAGTGGATTGACTAGATTGGGCTAGATAGATACCCACTAAAACTACGGCAAAAGTCATCCAGTCAAACAAACCTACTTGTTCTGAAAAAATGAACCAAGCGAAAATGGAAGCCAAGACTGGATTGAGGAGAAGGGTAACAGCGACGACACCTGACGAGAGTCTGCTGAGGCTATAAGTCAAAAGTCCCTGACCCAACACTTGGCAGAAGAGAGCTTGAAAAATGATGAAAAACCACCCCATCCAAGAATAGGGAAACAATCTCTTTTCGATAAATGGGAGGATAGGCAACAGAAACATTGTAGTCACACCACAACGCCAGAGCATTATGGTTGCGGTAGTAAATCGGGTTTGCAGTTGTTCTATCAGCAGCAAATAGGTGGCAATAAAAACGGCAGTTAGAAATGCTAGCGCATCGCCAAGTATTTGGTCAGATGCAAATTGCATCTTATGAAGTTCAAAGGCGATCGCTCCTAAAAGCGCTATGATCATACCAATAACAAACCTGTTATCGAAGCGCCGACCTAATAACAGATACCCAGCCGCAGCAACGAATAAGGGATTTAAATTAGACAGTAAAGCCACGTTAGCAACGCTAGTTTGACTCAGCGACCAAGCCCACAACAACAGGGAGGTCGTTGCAGCACTTCCCATTGCCAATAACAGCCACACGTCCTGTTTTGTAAAAGGCTTCTGTTCTATAGGTTGATGATCGGGTTGTTGGCGGCGCAAAGCCTCAAGTCCATTCCACAGCGCAAAGACGACTGCGGCAATCCAACTCCGATGAAATCCTACAGCATTTGCACCAATTTCTTGTTCGCATAATTTTGCTAGAGATGGTGCTAAAGATATAGGAATTAGGGCAACAAATAACGATATAGCTCCCAATAAAGCTGGTGTTTCGGAGAATTGTTGCTTTAGTAATGACAGTTTGCTCGTCATACTTTTAACGAAAGTGTTAACTATATTTTTGACTGATTCCGGAAACGGCAAATTAACAGTAGCTTGGCTAGATATGGCTAAGTATAAACCCATTAAAACTACAGCAAAACCTAGCCAATTTGAGAAAGTTAATTTTTCCGAAAATATTACAAGAGCGAAAATGCCACTAAATACTGGCTCTAACAGATGCACCAAGGAGACAACCACAGAGGAAAACTTAGCGAGGCTATAGGTCAAAAGCCCATGACCTAAAACTTGGCAAATCAGGGCTAGAGAAATCACCCAAAGCCACCCACTGACTGTAGAGGGGAAAACCTGATCTTGAGTGAACAAAAGTATGGGCAAGATTACTAAAGCCGCGATCGCACAGATCCATAACTGAATCGTCGCCGGAGAAAATTTGGTTCGTAATTTTTCTACGATTAGCAGGTATCCACTCAAGAAAACCGCAGAAACGATCGCAGCAAAACCCCCCTGAACTTCATCTATGGCGATTTGCAGTTCCTCAAATTCAATAGCGATCGCTCCCCCAAGGGCAATAATCATTCCAATTAGGAATTGCCTCTCAAAACCCTGACGAAATAACAGCCACACCCCTAAGCTAGTAAATATGGGGGCGAGATTATGCAACACACTAGAAATTGCAACGCTGGTTTGCGTCAGCGACCAAGCCAACAAAACTAAAGTGCCAGCCCAAAGAATACCAGCGCCTAGCAATAGCAAAAGATCCTGACTGGTGTAGATCTGCTGTTCTCCAGGTTTTTCTAAGGAGAATTGCTGCCCTATTGCCTTGTATCCATGCCATACCAAGAAGACCACACTAGCAAGCCAAAAGCGATTAAATACAGTGGCACTGGGGCTGAGTTCAATTTCGCTCAATTTCATAAAAATAGAGCCAAAAGAAATGGCACCTACACCTACAAATAATGAAGCGATCGCTATCTTCGTTTGATTGGATACATTCATTAGGAAATTTTAATATATGGATTAAACCCTCTAACCAACCCAACGCTCTTGGGCAAATCCTACAGCTATTTTGGCTAGTAATGTCACAAAAGCGCCTAATATTAAATATCCCTGACGAGGATGGCGAGATAGCAGCACACCAATGGCTATATTCAGAGGTACTATACCATAGGCGAGACGGCTCAAAGAGATGGTACCTCCAGAAGCTAGTAGCAAACCAATACCGCAAAAGCCATAAATAACTGTAACTGCGGTCAATTGCGTGTGTAAGCGCCACAACACATAGCCACCACCAAATACCATGAACAAGTTGAGCAAGTTATTGATCCACTCTTCACTTGCCAGAATCAACAACAATAAGACTAAAGCATAAAAGCCATAGAATAATTTTACAGAACTAAAACGTTGACAGAAACGCCATAAAAGATAGCTACTAGTAACAATTACGCCAAACAACAACAGATACCAGGGATCTTGAATCCCGCCAGAGGGGTTTTGAACCCAACCATATTGCCAATTTTTTGTGCCAACTAAAATTTGCATGAGCATATTTAACCAACCCTGCCAATCAAACCCCAAAGTTGGTCGCCATCCCCGTTGTGCTTCGATAAAAGCTAAAGGATTGCCAAAATAAATTACACAATACAAACTGAATAGAAGTACGCCAATAGCAGTAGTAAAACCAGCTATGTAAGCAATAAGTGGTCGGCGTTCTTTCCAGGCTGCGATCGCAAATGCTGGAATTAGTGCCATACCTGTAGGACGTGTTGCTGTCGCCATAGCGCCCCAAAGGGCAGTCCAGCCATACTGCTTTTGATCAAACGCCCGCAAAGCCGATGTACTCAAAAACAAATACAAGCCCTCTGTGTAAATCACCCCTGTAAACATGGAAGATGGATATAAAGAAACCACAGCAGTTGTCCATTGCGCTGCATTGATCCCATAATTTTCTTTAACCCAAAAGTACAAACAGTAAAGGGCTGCGAAAAATGCCAAGTTGTTGATTAACGTACCTGCTAATTCAAACGGCAATCCCAGTTTCATCAAAACCCAAATGCTTAAGGGAAACAGGGGAAAGAAGGCAAGATTGTGTTGCTTGCCGTCATTCACAAATTCATATCCAGAAGTAGCGATCGCTCGGTAATGCGTACTATCCCATGCATCAAAAACCCCCCAGCCAAAACTGGGCAAAAATTCTTCTGCTGGTAACGGTAGTTTTGGCGCAACCAGCAACATAGCAGTCCAGATGAATATTCGGCTGGCAAGCCATATTGCTGCTGGAAACAGGAAATCATTTTTCCATAAAACTTTTTTTATAACTATCTGAACTTTAACCATAAGCTTGAGTGCTTCAACAAACTTCTTTATATATTTTTTTACATATAGCTGCAACACAGCAATTTATGAGTAGTATTTTTCATATTAAATCTTCCACCAACATCATTAACAAACTGGACACATTAGCAATTAATTAAAATGATTTTCTCTTTTGTTACTTTTGACAATTTTTTCAGATTTTATCTTTAAAAATATACTATTTATAAATAAAATTTTTGTCTAGTTATATGAAATTTGAGCAACTTTAGTACTTTATGGCTAGCAGTCTATGGAGTTGAAATCAACGGATTGGGGTTAGTACCGCAAGGCGGAAGTCAAAATCAAAAGTCACACATGCTTTAATTTTGAGCTTTCTGGCTGTAATGAAATGGTAGGTTTATTTCCGCCGACCTGTACTAGGGCAGTGAGGAGGACACAGGTAAATTTTCCTTCTTTGCGTCTCTCCCTTCCTCCCTGCCGTCCTCAGTGTATCGATTATAGGGATTCCTGTTATTAATGAGTCCCCGGCAATTTATAGTGGGAGTTGTCTGTAAATCCTTAGCAATTGTGAAAGCGATTACTCTCGTTGGTTCTACTGGTTCTATTGGGACTCAGACTTTAGATATTGTCACTCAGTACCCAGATCAGTTTCGGATTGTGGGATTGGCGGCTGGGAACAATGTAGAGATGTTGGCTGCTCAAATTCGGCAGTTTCGACCAGAAATAGTAGCCATTTGCTCAGAAGATAAATTACCAGCGCTCAAAGAAGCTATTATTGACCTCGATCCCCAACCGATTTTATTGGCTGGTGAGGCGGGAGTGATAGAAGTCGCCCGTTATGGCGATTCCCAAACCGTTGTCACTGGGATCGTTGGTTGTGCTGGTTTGCTACCCACGATCGCAGCTATTGAAGCTGGTAAAGATATTGCCTTAGCGAACAAAGAAACCCTGATTGCTGGGGCCCCTGTGGTTCTACCCCTAGTCGAAAAACATGGTGTAAAATTACTCCCTGCCGATTCCGAACATTCCGCAATATTTCAATGCCTCCAAGGTGTGCCAAAGGCAGGCTTGCGGAAAATTTTGCTGACTGCATCTGGTGGGGCTTTCCGAGACTGGGATGTAGAAAAGTTAGCAGATGTAACCGTTGCTGATGCTCTCAAGCATCCTAATTGGTCGATGGGGCGGAAAATCACAGTAGACTCTGCTACTTTGATGAATAAAGGACTGGAAGTAATTGAGGCTCACTTCCTGTTTGGGTTGGATTATGACAATATCGAGATTGTCATTCATCCCCAGAGCATTATTCACTCGCTGATTGAACTGCAAGATACTTCAGTTTTAGCCCAACTCGGTTGGCCGGATATGCGCTTACCTTTGCTGTATGCGCTATCTTGGCCCGATCGCATCTACACCAACTGGGAACGACTAGATTTAGTCAAAGCTGGAAATTTAACCTTCCGTGAACCAGATCACCAAAAATATCCTTGTATGCAGTTAGCTTATGCTGTGGGTAAAGCTGGTGGTTCGATGCCAGCTGTGTTAAATGCCGCCAATGAGCAAGCTGTGGCTTTATTTTTAGATGAAAAAATTCGGTTTTTAGATATTCCTCGGTGTATCGAATGGGTGTGCGATCGCCATCAAAATGATAACCGTTCTAATCCCTCTTTAGATGACATTTTGACAGCAGATAAATGGGCAAGACAAGAAGTTTTAACAGCGACTGAAAAGTTAGAAACTCACTCGCGGATAATTTCTTTGCGATAAAACCTTTACCCTGATACCCAAAAGGCAGATTTTCTGGCTCTTGACTAATTCTTGTTTAGCCTTCAGCATTAGTCTGAAGGCTAATGGCTAAATTCATTTTTGTCCATTCTCTGCTATGCGTTGTTAGTCTCTTTCTCTTAAATAACTATTAGACATCTCCAGAAATTAATTATGCGTTACCTGAAACCCTTGTAGTAGAGACGTTGCAATGCAACGTCTCTACATTCATTTTCGGAGATGTCTATTGATTAACTAGAGACATTTATCTTTGGCTTTTGTAATAACAAAATAATTCCTAAAACTGGAAGAATTAAAGCGATTAAATGTATCGTTTTAAATAATGTTATATTTATTACAAGTCTTTGTGATAAATATACGTTGATAATTGCCTGAATAATACTAAAAATATACCAACTATAGATCGCAATTGTAATCCATTTTGCCCACATCTTTTCTTGGCATATTCCAACTATTGTGGAAACTGCCACTAAAACAGCGATCGCTAGAAAAAATACTGGTGTCAAAGATATCTCACTATCAGCAGTATTATTTCGAGCTATCATAACCCAAATTATTGCACTACCTGCACAAGCTAGGGCAACCCACCCTAAATATGCTATGCTGTACAACTTTCCAACTCTAGTATAAATTTTGTTACTATACATTCTACTCTGGGCTTTTTTATTCTCACTAATCAAATAGGATTACTATATATCCTTCCAAAAATATAACTTCTGTAATTTGAAATTATTGATCCCAAAATTTCAATAAAAAATATTTTTATGAATTCTGCCAAATTGCCAAATAAATTACATTTTATCTGAATCAGTGTCTCATTTTCAGGTAATATAGCATTAGTACAGTTAAAAAGATTAGCTTTAGTATCTATTCCAAATTAGGTCTAATAGCTTTAGTACTAATAATTTTTACTTCAGATAAAAACTTCCCCTTTCTGAATAAACATCTTCTCAGATAAGGGCTATCCTTAAGGAATTTCTACATTATGATTGCTACGTTGATTGTAGCCTGGATTATCTTCATAATCTTGTGGAAGTTGTTGAAAGCAACCATAAGTAGTGCATTAACTATTGCCGCAATCCTGATTTTATTAAACATTAGTTTTGGCATTACCCCACAAGATATTTTGCATCACATAATGCAGTTTACGCAAACCATATCACAGTTTCAAAACGGCAAGTAAAAAATTAAAAATTCACCTTTGTTAACAAAGGTGAATTACAAAAAAAGATCCACCAGTCGCACAAAATTCATTCTGTTAGGGGAGCGTTTAGCCCATTCTGGCTCCTGACTCCTGACTCCTGAATTCTGTTTTGATAAAATTTTCAAAATTGAAGCAAATCGTGTCTGCAACTTTTGTTGGTCAATTTTTATTTAATGCTAAAATTTTAGCAAATGCATCCTTAACACTCGCAGGCAACTGACGCATAATTTTACCTCTTTCGCTATCTAAAGCTACTAAAGCCACCTTGGCAGTGACGTACAATTGTTGCCCATCAGTTGAGACAATGGCATAATCCCAATTGATTCGCACACCAGTCACCTCAGCCATGCGCGTTTTTACCAACACTGCCATACCCAATTTAATTGAACGGTGATAGCGCACTGACAGTTCTACTACTGGTAAATCGCAACCTATAGCGACTAAATCAGCAAATTCAATCCCTATAGATCGCAAGCATTCAATCCGTGCTTCTTCCATCCAAGTTATATAGGAACCGTGCCAGACAAGACCGGCATAATCAGTATGGTGAGGTTGCACTCTGACAGGATATTCAAACCAATTCTCAAATTCAGGACTTGATGAATTGTCAAGGGCGCTGGTTGGTGGTAGTTTGGGTTGGCTAGGTTTTTCTTCTGACATCTTCAAATTCCTCAGCACCTATAAATAAATTTTCCAAATTATTGAATAGCATAAAAATTAATTGCACTGCCGGACTTATTGATTTAATATTTACCTTCTTTGTGGGATGTAAACCAGAAGATTCGTTTATTTTATTCGGGAATAGCGATCGCGTTAACTTTAGAAATGTCGGCACTTGGTCACTCCCCCATGTGGATTTGGTAGTGTTGAGCGCCTGCGAAACCGGCTTGGGAGGCAAGTTAGGTAACGGTGAGGAAATTTTGGGCTTTGGCTATCAAATGCAACAAACCAACGTAAAAGCTGCGATCGCCTCATTGTGATCTGTAGATGATGGTGGTACACAGGCACTTATGAGCGCTTTTTATAATATCCTCTCTACTGATAAGTTGACTAAAACTGAAGCTTTACGCCAAGCTCAAGTCTCATTAATTACTGGGGACTGGAAGGTAAGAAGTCACAATGTACCCGTGACAGAACTTAGTGATTTTAGTCACCCTTACTACTGGGCATCCTTTATTTTGATTGGCAATGGACTTTAACTGTTTGGCTGATGTGTCAGCTAGAAAATTCATTAAAAATTCATAATTCATAATTGATAATTCATAATTATGTTATACAGGTAGATTTAGAGTCAAGTAAAATGGGGTTGCTTGCTTGATAGTTGCAGGTTTTTTTAACCTGCCTTTTAATTATGAATTAGTAATTACTAATCATCTTGTGCGTTTTACCAACCTTCCAGCTAAAGGCTCAGAATCCGGCTTGTGAGGTTTTGGCAGATACAAAAAAATATGCGATGGGCCAGCCACCAGCCAATCACTTAATGGTAATGGAGAATAGGTAAGAGCGATCGCTAACTAAGCCACCATTAACAATTACCGATAATCAATTTCTAATTTGCTATCAACCTTTGGAACCTTAATACTTCTTGGCAAGAGTTTTAGAGCCTGTATCGGTTTGCATAGATTGCTTGACAAGATCAGCCAGATCGTCTAACTGGCTAATCGCCTCTGCACCTTCTAGCTTCATTAATTCGCGGTCATCCCGCATTTCTGTCCAAGTAATCCCGTAATCGGACACCAAAAACCGAATCAGGTGGTTGTCACCCAGGCTAACCATAAACGATGCACTATTCATTTGATCGCCACAGGTGTAACAGGATGCAAGATACCCGCGCCGTTCTAATACAACCGCCAAGGCTTGCAGGTTCATTACCAAGTCTTGGACGAATTGTCGATGTTGATGTGCTAGTCTCAGAAACACTTTTGTCCTCCAGACACCACAGTAATTTGAGTTTCTTTTATATTTTCTTTAGATTTTATCATCCACTGGTATTGTAGACTATTCAATACAATTACCAGACAAATGATATTGAGTCGTTAATTGACTACCTTGTTTAGGGTAGTGGATCAGATTTTTGAGCGCCGTATCAAACTATTCAGTTTGCAAATTAAAAATCTCGGACAGAATTTCTAAATTTAACTATATCTTTATACACTTCTGTCAGGGTAGATTCTTACAAGAAGCGATCCGCTTTAAGAGTAACTTAAATCTAGCACTAGTGAACTACAGAAAAGTTACATATTTCGCTTTTATTGGCGACGTGCAGCCTAAATGAGTGTTATTAGAGGCTATAACGTAGTTTTACATCGTTATACTCTCTTTTGCTTAGATGTTTACTCTATGCTCCTTCTAACGTAGATTTTGGTATATACAAGGAATTTAGTATACCAAATTCGTTCCTCCTGTATATATAAAGTTGAGCAGATAACAGTGCAAATTTGATATACAGTACTACAACCAGGTTAGTTATAGTTCTTTATACAAACTTTACGTAATTAATAGATAAGTCTGAGTAGATAATCCACAATGGATAAACTTAACACAGACAATACCTAAACTCAGCAGAGCAATGTTGCCATTTAGGCAATATTTTCAGCTATTTTGGGATTATCTTCAAAAAGTTCTACGAACCAAAGCACAGAAATTTGGAAAAGCAAACTGCCGCCACAGTGTAATATTTTCCTAAGCGCTGTGACGGTTGCTATATTTTAATTTTTATCTCGTTTAAGTAAAAGACCTTAATAGATTTACTGCCAAGGTCTTTTATTACTTACTTACTAAACATTACTTGTAGTGCTAACAAGTTTTTCCCCTTTCAACATCCGCGCCGCAGCTTCAAGTAGAGCTTCTTCGAGATAAGGCTTGGTAAAGTAGCCACTAGCACCGAGTTGAGCTGCAATTTGTCTGTGCTTGTCTGCACCTCGTGAGGTGAGCATAGCGATCGGTAAGTGGTTGAGGTTAGAGTCTTTCTGAATGCGAGAGAGTAACTCCAGACCGTCGCAACGGGGCATTTCGATGTCGCAAAAGACGATATCGCAAGGCAGACCAGAGCGGAGTTTATCCCAAGCTTCCTGTCCGTCACGCGCCTGTTCTACACGATAACCTGCCTTATTAAAGGTTAGGGAGAGCAACTCTCGGACTGTAATCGAGTCATCGACGATCAGCACTGTCGGGTCAATCTTCGCAGGAGAGGTGTCTACAGGAATTCCTTTCTGTTGCCAAGAATTGCCACCAATTTGTGTAGAAATCCGTCCTTGGAAGATGTCAATTATTTCTAGTACGTCAGCAATGGGCATAATCCGACCATCACCCAGGACTGTAGCACCAGCAACACCAATGGGTTTAGGCGCTGGCCCTTCAAACTGCTTAATTACAATTTCTTGTTCGCTCAACACTAGGTCAATCTGTAGAGCAATTAGGGTATTTGCCGATCGCACCACGACCACAGAAACCATATCATCATCTCTAGTGCCGCCGTAGACATTACCGCGACTAATTTGGCGATTGAAGGTTAAAAGTTCCTTCAGGGGACGGAATGGCAGCACCGTATCGCGCCACGAAATAAATGATTCCCCATTGGCATCGTGCTGGATATTTTTGACTGGGATATCCAGCGTATCTTCTACACCGTCCATTGGGAAAGCGATTCTGGCTCGATCAGAGACGCAGCAGAGAGCTTTACAAATACTCAGAGTCAGTGGCAGACGAATGGTGAAAGTGGTTCCCTTACCGATCGCAGAATCAGTGTTCACTGTCCCCCGAATTTCGCTAATCTCGGAGCGTACTACGTCCATACCCACACCACGACCAGAAATTTCATCTGCTTGGTCTTTGATTGTAAAACCAGACTGGAACAGCAGATCGTAGACTTCCAGGCGAGACATGGCTTTAGCCTGCGCTTCTGTAATCATGCCAATCTTCACCGCCTTAGCCTTAACCTTTGCTGAATCGATGCCTGCGCCATCATCGCCTACAGAAATGATCGTTTGGTTGCCTTGGTGGAAGGCGCGGATAGTAATGATTCCTATGGGTGGTTTTCCAGCAGCTTGCCTTTCTTCTGGCGTTTCAATACCGTGAGCGATCGCATTATTCAGCATGTGAGTCAATGGATCGGTGAGATGATCCAAAATCATCTTGTCAATTAAGGTATCACCACCTTCAATTACCAACTCTACTTGTTTGCCACACTTGATGGCGTTGTCGCGCACTCCTCGCCGCCAGCGATCGATAGTTTGGGCAAAAGGAACCATTCGCGCTCTTGTTAATCCCTCTTGTAGCTGGGTGGTTACTTGGCGGAACTGCCTTGCTACGCGCTCGGTTTCTTCGGTAACAAAATCAATGTCACTTGCCGACTCACGCACTCGCACAATGCGTTCAATCATCTGCTGGGACAGGGTATGGAAGGGAGTAAAACGATCCATTTCTAACTCGCTAAAACCCCTATCGGCATTGAAATCAGGCGCTTGGAAGCCGGAGTCTTTCTTTTTGCGTCCAGCTAATAAAGAAGCTTCCAGTAGCGATCGCTCGTACAACTCCTGCATTCTTGCGCCTACATCCGAGAGTTGTTGTACCTGAATCAGCAAGTTATCTAATGACTGTCGCAGCCGTTCATGATCCTGCTCTAAGGTATTGCGATTTACCACCAACTCCCCAACTAAATTACTCATATCGTCCAGTTGCTTAACTGGAACCTTCATGGTTTCTTCAAATCTTGCAGCCCGACGAGTAGAGGGACGGGTAGCTTTGTTAGTGTTAGATTTTACTGATGGTGAATGGGATATTGTTTGATCCGCTTCTGCCAGCAACTTCTCCAAATCACCAAATTCATCTATAGATGGTAATGGAATGACATTTTTCGCTAAGACTGGTTGAGTGTTGAAGGGCTGGCGTTGGCGTAGCCCGTCGTTGGCATCGCTGGCGTTATCTGTACCTAGCAATTCTTCCAGCGCTGCAAAATCTACTTCTGGTATCTCCCTAGCTTTGGGGTTAAGTGGTACTTCCTCTCCTAGTAATGCTTCCAAGTCTGCAAAATCATCTTCTGGAGCAACTACTTCAACGTTTTCTGTCGTTACCAATTCTTCAATTGAGGCAACAATAGCATTTTCGCCCTCTGACACTGGTACAGGTTCAGATGTCTCTGCTAGATCCCACAAATCGGTTTCTACACCTTCCTGAATAACCGTTTGTGTGAATTCATTGACATCTTGCAAATCAATTCTTATCGCACTTTCTCTTAATTCTTCCTGGTTTTCTACTTCTGATAGAGCAGTTTCTGTAAACAATAAATCATTTGCAAAACCAAGCTCTATATGTTCAATATTTGTATTTTCTGGTAATTCAAAAGCAGTTTCTAAGTTATTGTTTGGCTCACTAACTAAAGCTTCTGGGCTTGTCTGGGCTAAATCTGAAGTTTCTCCAAAACTGTGATCTAGAGAATTTTCTATAGTCGATATATCCAGATTATCTGTGGTTTCCATCTGAATATAGGTGGATGTCTCTACATCCTCAAACAACAGTTGCGGATTTTCATCGAAACCGAACAAATCATCTGGTTCTGCTGGAAGTGATGCTAAATCTGAAGTTTCTCCAAAACTGTGATCTAGAGAATTTTCTATAGTCGATATATCCAGATTATCTGTGGTTTCCATCTGAATATAGGTGGATGTCTCTACATCCTCAAACAACAGTTGCGGATTTTCATCGAAACCGAACAAATCATCTGGTTCTGCTGGAAGTGATGCTAAATCTGAAGTTTCCCCAAAACTGTGATCTAGAGAATTTTCTATAGTCGATATATCCAGATTATCTGTGGTTTCGATCTGAATATAGGTGGATGTCTCTACATCCTCAAACAACAGTTGCGGATTTTCATCGAAACCGAACAAATCATCTGGTTCTGCTGGAAGTGATTCTAAATCTGAAGTTTCCCCAAAACTAATATTTTCTATAGCCGATATTTCATCCACAGTATTATCTGTGGTTTCGATCTGAATATAGGTGGATGTCTCTACATCCTCAAACAGCAGTTGCGGATTTTCATCGAAAGGATTAAATGATTCAAGTTCTAGATCAACAGCAGATATCTCTGGGGGCTGATTAGTAAATTCTGGAACAAAATCTAAAGCTTCTGGTTGTTGCGATCGCTTGATAATTTCTTCCCCTAGATGCTGCGCCAACAAAGGCGTTTCAGGTGCAAAGGGCTGTATGCGATCGCTGATTGCAGGGGAAATAGTTGGGTTACTCGGTGTTAACTCATCAAATAAATCATCTCCAGAATCTGATGAGAATATCAAATCTAGCTGCTCTTGGTGCTGGAAATTGAGATCAAAATCTTCTTCTATGTCAAAACTGGCTATAGGAGAAGGTGTTGGCTGCTGACTGTCGGCAAAAATGTCATTAGTTGCAGCAAACAAACTCTGCTCTAACGCCCTTTCCACATTTTGCTCAATTAAGGAATTGAATTCGTCCTGTTCCTCTGTGGTTTTCTGGTTCCAGAAGTTGCTCAGATCATTTTCTGATTCAGAAAACTCAAGTGCTGTTGTTGGAGATGTATCAAATAAATCACCTATTTCTGGTTCAATTGTAGGCAGTAGTGTCTGTTCTTCCATTTCAGCAAATAGGCTGTCTAAAGACATGCCTGTTTCCTGAGGTAATTCTACGTAGTCACTAAGGGTAATTTCTTCTACCCAATTTGCATTTCTAGTTTCTAAGAATAAGTTATCAAAACTGTTTTGTTGGTTGGTAGATAGTTCCACCGAGGCGTTCACCTCAGTTTCTGGTTGAGTTACTTCGCCTGTAGGCAATAGTTCTATATCATCATCTAGCGCCAGTGTAAATAAATCTTCAACCACATCGTTTTTGTTGACATCATGAGGCAGGTTTGTATCACCAGAAATATCAATAAATTCTTGTAAATCTTGGGAAGAAGAGTCTAAATTTATATCAAGTACGTTAATATCGCTTAACTCTAAAGTTGTAGCAGATGTTTGTTGATTTTGCGATTCTGAATTCTCTTTTTCTAGGAAATTGTCGCCAAATAACAGAGATAAATCTTCTGTAGTGGATGTGGTTGTTGGGTGCTGCTCGTTGCTTGTGTCTTCATCAAAGGAGAGGAAATCGGATAAATCGCTATTAGCATCCTCAGAGTCTGTGCTGCTAAAATCAATTCCAAAATCATCCGTGGCAACAATATCTAAGGTTTCTTGTTGATGCCAGCTTTCATCTAATTCGGGAGTATCACCGTCAAATAAATCGGCAAGGGTATTTAACTCAGCTATTCCTACCTCAGGGCCATTGGGGTCAAGATTGCTACTAATTGGATGTACTTCTTCATGTGTGGCGAAAGTAAAACTAGTGTGAGTAGCAGCGTTTAGTGGTGTCCCTTGTTGAATATAGGGGCGATCGCCCTTGACGTTGGCGTAGCGATCGCTAGTATCCTCGTCTAGATTAAGTTCTTCAGTTGTCTGGACTAGGTTAGCTATGACTAACGCCTCGGTGTTACCAGATAAAATTGCCTCTGACGCAGTTGATGATTCTGTCAAAACCGTAGACTGTTCGTCAAACAAATCAGTGGTAACTTCTAATAACTCAATTTCTGCAAAGTTCAAGAGCGCTTCTAGTTGCTGACTAATTGCAATTTCGGCTTCCCTACCTTGCAGGACTAATTCTTGAGCTTGCTTAATTTCGGTAATGACAATTTTAGCTAAGGTGAGATAGGTATTTTCAGGATTGCCGATCGCACTGGCTGCTGCTTGACACAAACCACACCACTTGGACAAATTCCAAGTTTCACCAAGTCTAACTAACTGGTAACAGCATTCCTGAAGGTTTTGTCGAGTTGAGGATGTTGTTGTTTGCTTAAACAGTTGCAACATTTCCCGTAGTCTTTGCAGCACCTGGGCTTGAAATTCGCCCCAATTATTTTCTTTGGCGGTGAGAGGCGATAGCGCAGCGTTAGCGAGTCCGCGAGCGTCTCGCACCTCTTGGGGTGCTACTGAGAATGCTATTTCTGGAGATTCCTGATGAGTGTCTTCTGCCAAACTGGGAATATCTCGCCGCAGGAAAAGTTCTGTAAGTGTGGAGACATTATCTACAGAGGTTGTGTGTCGTTCTGTTGTGCTAGCTACTCCATTTTTCCCTTGTTCTACAAGTAGTTCCAGATGCTGATACAGCCATTGAAAGACTGGCTCAGTTTCTGACATCAAAGTATTAGCTGCATCTTCAGAAAGACCATAAGGGCCGCTCAAATGCTCTAACAGCGCTTTCAGGGTATCAGATACACCAAGAAATAAAGACTCTAACTTTTGGTCAATCTGAACCGGATTATCTTTGAGAACTTTAAAACAATCTTCCAGACGGTGAGAGGTATGCTGGATGCTAGTCAATCCAAGCATCGCCGCTCCTCCTTTGATGGAGTGAGCCGCCCGGAAGACTTCACTGATCATTTCCGGGTCGTTCAGTGTACCCTCTAAATTCAGCAAGCCCTGCTCAATGGTATTCAGGTGATCCCTGGCTTCTTCGATAAAGTAACCCAAAATCCGCTGTTGTTGTTCCGGCAGCATAGTTTTTTAGTCATTAGTCATTGGTCATTGGTCATTGGTCATTGGTCATTAGCAAACAAGAAAGGACAAAGGACAAATGACAATTTATCTGGTTTCTGTAGTTTCCACTCGGAAACGTTCAACGGAGGCGATCAAGTCACGGGATACACCTACTAAGTGTTGTAGGGCACCTGAAACTCGCTGTGCTTCCTGGGAAGTTTCTTGAGCGGTAAGTTCTACTGATTGCATTACATGAGCGACGGCGCGGGAGGTTTCAGTTTGTTCCACAGTGTCGCTGGTAATTGAGCGTACAAGAATATCGATGCGATTCGCTACTTGAATAATGTTTTCGAGCGATCTCTTGGCTTCTTCTGCCAATTTTGTACCTTTAATTACTTGTTGTGTGCCTTCTTCCATCGCGGTCATTACAGAGCCTGTTTCGCTTTGGATTTGCATCACAATTTGTTCAATTTCCTTCAGGGATTTAGCAGATTTATCTGCTAACTGCCGCACTTCGTCTGCTACGATCGCAAACCCGCGTCCAGCTTCTCCTGCCCTTGCCGCCTCAATACTAGCATTGAGTGCCAGTAAGTTTGTTCTGGAAGCAATTTGGGAAATCAACGCCACAATTTTAGAAATTTCTTGGGAAGATTCCGCTAACCGTTTCACTTTTCGAGTGGTTTCGGCAACGGTTTCTCGAATTTCCAAAATCCCCGCCACAGTATTTTCTACTGCTTCTCCACCTTTGAGAGCGATCGTACTAGCATCACGCGCAACCGTTTCGGCTTCCCGCGCTGCCTCTGCTACCCGTTGAATCGAGTCAGTCATTACCTGTACAGAATTTAGCGTCACCGCCAACTCTTCTGCTTGGCGCAAAGCATCACTAGATAAGGCTCTGGCAAAAGTTTCGGAGTTGGTTGCACCTTTTGTTACATCCTTCGCCGCCACTTTTACCTGTTGCACAATATCCCGCAGGTTTTGAATTGTCAGGTTAAAAGCATCAGCTACCGCTCCTAGTACGTCGGCTGTAACTTCCGCTTGGACTGTTAAATCTCCTCTAGCAGCACCTTCCACATCATCCAAAAGGCGAATCACCTGGCGTTGCAGGTTTTCTTTGGCTTCCTCTTGTTCATCAGCTTTCCGTTGGGCTTCACTTGTAGTTGTGAAAATTACCCGCGCCATTTCATTAAAGCCAGTGGACAAATGGCCCAATTCATCTTCGGAAAACACTGTGGCTTGAGCATTCAAATTTCCTTGACGTACAGCCTCAAACTGAGCTTGCAGATCATCAGTTGTGCGCCGAATTTGTTTGAGTGCAAGATTCCCCATAACGCCTGCGGTAGCAAAACCTGCAATCCCAGCTGCAAGTGACATTGCCCAACCTGTGTTTCGTACTGATTCTCGTTGTTGGGCTGGCGAGAATGTGGTAGCGACAAAGCTAACTGTGGCTACAACCATTGCCGAGACAATGCCCACACTTCCAGCAATTAACCATTGTTTCCTTTCTATGGAGGCATTTTCTAATGGTGCTAACCATCCTTGCTCAACGCTGACGTTGGGTTCTAGTTTTGAGACATCTGTTTGGCTAAAGACTGGAACTTCTTCATGGGAACCAGTCATTGTGAATAGTTCCTCTTCGCGATCGCTAGCTGCACTACTTGCAGAAGCCTCGACGGCTGGAGAACGTCCACTGCCACTGGTTTCTGATGAAGCAGAATGCATTGCTAGATCACCGAAGTTAGAATCTCCTTCGAGCAGGTCAAACCCTGGAATGTTACCTAAATCATCAAATTCCTCAAAGTCATCTAGAAATTCTATATTGCTTTTAGAATTTTCTCCATTCAGTATATTGTTTGAGTCTTCATAAGGGTTTAACCCTTCTGAGCCAAAGGCAGACTCAAATGCTTCCATATCAAAATTATCATCGTCATCAAAGCTATTTTTACCGATATTTTCACTTGATTTAAACTGCTTTTCTTTGACAGGGAGATTGCTACTAAAAGACGAAGCATCATCAGATAAATCCGGCGCAGAAGCTTCTTCATCTGCAAAAGTTTTTGACTTCAACCAATCGGGTGCTTCGGTTTCAGGCAAATCATATTGACTGTTACTATTTGTTGATGAACTATTTTTAGGTTCTTCTTGAAGAATAAATAAAGTTTCGTCTCCCAAACTAGATTTTGTATATTCCAATTCTTCATTATTAAGCTCAAGAGACGTTATATCATTCAATAAATCAGGGGGATTATTCTCGTTATTTCCAGTGTTGAAATTAGCAGATGAAGACTTATTATTGTCAATAGCTAAATTCCCGCGATCGGAATTTTTACCATTATCTGAAAAATGACTATTTACTAATGATTCTTCGTGGCTCTCTTCTGATAAATCTTCCTGCCAGAAAGCAGGCAACTCTAATTCTGCTTTCTCCTCCCATTTGCTGTTATTTAACTCTTGTTCCTGTAGTTCTTCATTGAATGCAAAAGGATCGTCACCAAAAGTTATAGATGCTGATATTTGTCTCGTTCCAATACTCTCTTCTGTTGGTATATCAAATGGGCTTTTTGAAGATAGTTCCTCAACGCCATTTACAGGTTCTTGATGCTCTCCAAAAAAGTTTAAATCAAGGTTATTGCTGTCAAAATCCTCATTAGCGCCCAAATATTCTAATTCTTGTTCGCTATCTGCCAGTGCATCAGACATCTCTGGGGAATTAATTTGCTCTTGACTATCTGATGTATCAATCTCCCCACCGAATGATTGTAAATATTGATTGATATTCTCAATTCCATTATTGGCAAAACCAATAATTTCTTGATCGTCAGTCAAGCGTAATACCTGTTGATATTCTTCTTTTGCTACATCGTACTGTTGTAAAACATAGTAGATGTGACCCCTTAGCAAATGGGAGTTGGGGTCATTTGGTAAATTTTGCACCACTTGGTCAACTAAAGTGGCGGCAACCTCATAATTCCTTTGAACATAGGCGGTCATCGCCTGTTGATATGTTGGCTCGTAATTATCAATACTTGCTGCCATTTCCTCCTCCAATTTCATCCTGCCCACCTAGCACTCCGTAAAATTGCCATTTGATCGAGCAGTCGCAGACACTGATTTTTTTTAGCATCTAATAACCACTCTCCACGTAAAAAGGGAGCCATAGTATCTGGAACACTAGTTGGTGGCATGAGATTCTGGACATCCAACCAGTCCATACCACCAATTTCCTCTACTGCTAAACCCACTATTGTGTCTTGCTCTTCAATGGCAATCACCGAAATTTCAGCTCTATCCGTGTTTAATGCACTTGTTTCCCCAAGAAATTGACCCAAATCAGCTACCCAAATAACTCGACCTCGTAAATTTAGAGTACCCAAAAGTAAAGGAGAAGCATTAGGAATCGGGGTGATTCTATCAGGACTTAGTTCAATTACCTCCCGGATGCCAGTTGCTTGTAGTGCAAACTCCTGATGCGAGGGTATGTAAAACCTCAAATGTAACTCACCTTCGGGACTTTCTACTTGTAATTCTGGTCGGAAATGGTCTTGACCACTGCCACTTAAAAAGTCCGGTTTGCTAACCATATTGCTTTTCTCCTTATCCTCGCAGCAGTTGTTTGACTGTTCCCACCAACTCGGTTGGTTGAAAAGGTTTGGCTATGTAAGCGTCTGCACCCTGCTTCATGCCCCAATAGCGATCAAATTCTTCGCCTTTGGAAGAACACATAACCACAGGGACATTTTGGGTTTTTGGATCGGATTTTAAGCGCCGACAAACTTCGTAACCGTTCATTCGGGGCATGACAATATCCAATACCACTAAATCGGGAGGTGCTATTTGAATTGCCTCCAATGCTTCTAATCCATCACTGGCATGGGTTACTGTTAGGCCAGTTGCTTTCAGGAGGTCTGTAATCATCTCCCTTTGCGCGATACTGTCTTCCACAATCAGAACTGTACTCATAAATGTCTATTTACCCCCTGATGTAGACGTTCCTATTTGGAACATTCTTTGATTCCCCCGTAAGTATTAACTGTATAAATTAATTGTATCTTCTCACTATTTTCCTGGATATTGAGGTTTCACTAAGTTGGCTGACTCTGTGATAACATCTTTTAACTCATCTTTTGGTAGATCAACAAATTTTGGATCACTTTATATGCTCCATACCCCCTCAATTTGCGTTAGCGAATCATTGAGCGTCTTTTAGGTTTTAGATTGTTCAATCCAAAATCCAGAATCCATAATCTAAAATTATTCTGCCCAATTCCCAATGTCTTATTTTCATTGGTTGTTGATATATTTCTCTACGAGCATAAGTAACTCAGTGTCTGTAAATGGTTTTGTTAAATAATCTGTAGCCCCGACCATACTAGCTTTGACTCGATCAATAAATCCATCTTTACCGGTGAGCATGATAATCGGTGTGAGCCGAAATGCTGTTGAATGTCGCAGCATGGCACAAACCTCGTACCCCTCCAATTCCGACATGGCAATGTCGCATAAAATTAAATCTGGTTTGAGTTGAAAAACCAGACTCAGTGCCTCTAAAGGATTGGTAAGAGCGATCGCTTCATAACCTTGTGCTTGTAAGATCGAATTTATAGTCTCACCGATGGCGATCGCATCGTCAATACATACTATCCGCCCCCTGTGTTTTCCCTTCAATTCCTCGTTATCAGTGTGGGTATCTGGTTCAGTTGTAACTGAATATACTAGTTGTAACCAACTTTGTTGCACGTATGGATATATTGCCTTAGCGACTGTCAAAATGTCTCGGTTGAGATAGCGAGCTAGTTGACGCAAGGATGTTTTACCATCAGCCCAATGTTGTAATTTCTCCACAGTTGCTTCTGGTAGGGAGGATTGTAGCTGAACTTTGTCAGATAGTACTGGCAATTGTTCTGGAGACTGAATGTGTGGATACAGTTGCTTCCACTCTTGCACCTGCTTTGTAATTTTTGTAACAAATGGAGCAATCTCAAAAGTGTTTAATTGGGGGGCAAGTGCCGCACCCTGATGGAAAATGAAGTTCCCTTGGTGTAAACTCAGCAGGTCAAAGAGGGTTTCATGTACCAAGCCGTGAATGATACTACCAGCTATCTTGGGGTTGATAATATTTCGCTCCAAGAGTGCCCACAGATATGCATACTCTGGCGCGTCGGTTGATGATAAAGAGGCAATTTGTTTGTCGGTAAGTCGCATCTCGACTCGATAATGACGTAAATAATCGTTAATTCTGAATAAACTACTCTCACCTTCTTGGCAATAAATAATTTGACCATTGAGGAAAAAGACGAACCAAGACTGTTGTTTGAGGCGATAAATGCTTGCTCCCTCTCCACCCAGTTTGTTGTTATGGTGAGAGCTAGTAGCTCTCACCCATAGCTGCCCAGTTCGTTGCCCCAACTCAATCAATTGCAGGATACTGCAAATATCAATTTCATTTAAATTTCCCTGCATTTAGTTAAAAAATACTCCTTGTAATGCCGTTAATATTATTTTTAAATGGGTTTGGGCTTAAATTGACTACGATCGATCTGTTGCATCCAAAGGAGAACTGCTATAGATTCAGCTATAAAGTTTAATCTTTCGTAATACACTTTGACAAAGCTAGTGTTAACACGGAAGTCATCATCACTGTCATCAGTACAAAATATAAAGGCGCGATCAACTCGCTTTTATAAATATCAAGACGTAATATCTTGCGTCTATAGTTTTGTCTGTCTTGTTTTCCTAAACTTCGGTTCAGTGAGAAAAGTTAACAGAATTATTTAAGGTATATTCCAAAACATAAACTTGAAGTGCATCAATAAGGACTAACGGTGTGCTGTATTTAGCAGAAGTACAAAAACAGAAAGGTGGTTTACTCAGTGGCGGTGGCAAAACTGAACTGAAACTACTAGCTTGCCAGCGAACTGACCAGAATTGGAGTCCTGTGTCGGAAGAAGTGATTGCCGCTGAAGACGCAAGCAAATTAAATGATGGTGCTTTGGTACTGGTTGAGCTGAATCCAAATCGTCAAGTGCAGCGGATTCAAGAAGCAGGGCGGCCACTAGTCAACATTTTGCAGAATTTTTCCCGCCAATTGGAGAAATTTAAGCTCAAGGAAGATGAAATTGATCAGTGGAAGCAATCGCTGACGTTTCAGGCGCAAGAGTTAAATCGCCGTGAAATGGACATGGAAGTACGCTCAGAACAGTTGCAACTATTGGAGGAAGAGTTGCAACAACTAGAGGAGCAAAAACAGGAAGTTGACACATCCCGCCAGGAAATTGAACGGTTACAAACAGAAGTTGAGCGCAATCGCCTAGAATTGGAAGGCGCTTGGGAGCATTTGCGGGGTGAGCAACGCCGTCTGGAGGAACGTCTTGCGGATTTCCCACAGGGGACGGTTTTAGATGAGGAGCAAAGTCGGGTAATGAGTGAGTTACTCGATCGCTTATCTAGTCGTGTTGCTCCCAGTGAAACAGTCAGAGAGCACCTCCATCTGGCCTTTGAATTGGTCGAAAAGCAGCAAGCTATTCTTACCCCGCACTGGCAAAAACTGGAGGAGCAAAAAACTACGATCGCACAACAACAAGAAGAAGTCGAGCGTTTGTCACAAACATTTAGCGATCGCCAAAATGCACTGCAACAAGCACAAAATTCTCTAGTCCAGCAAACAGCCCAATTGCAAATAAACACAGCAGACCTTACCACTAAGCAAGACTATGCTCGGATAATCAAAGAGCAGTTACGCAACGCTGAAGAGTTATATCAACAAATTCACTCTTTGTCCGCAACGTCTGGTGGTGTAGTTCTCGGCCAACAAGCTGATGTGGAAGCTTTAGAGAAAATGCCTTTAGAAGAACTGCAAAAGATAGTTCAAGATTTGCAGTATAAGTTAGAAATAGACGCTAGCTTTGTTCACGATCAAGAACAAGAACTGAAATATAAACAAGAAGCTATAGAAGAACTCCAAACTAAATTAAATCACGCATCTGACCATGACCATATCAATTTGGAACTGGAACTAACGGATGAAAAAGACCTTTATCAGATGCTAAACTCCAGTTTGGTGGGGCAACGCCGCAATATGTTACAACATCAAAAGTTTCTCAAGCAACACCAAGCTGTATTGCTACGGCGACAAGGACATACTGTTGTTGAAGAAGAAGAGGGTAATAAAGTTAATTTAGAACCGATTCTGTTACAAATTGAAACCCAGCGACAACAATATTCACAGGAAATTCAAAAGCTGGAACGTGAAATTGAGCAGATTCGTTCTGGTATTGAGCTAAATCAGGGAATGATTGACAATCAAACTCACAATTTGGATGAAAAGCGCCAAGAACTCAAAGCAATGGAGGAAAACTTGCTGTCCCTGCGAAGAACAACTGCTGAATGCTGTGGTCGAGTGAATCTCTATCAAGAAGCACTACAACCGATTCAGGATTCTTTAGATGGATTACGGCAAAAGCTGCAAGGAATTGCAGAATCTTTGGATAAATTCCAGGAAACTGGTGATTATCAAGTCCAAGCGATCGCTCAGATGCGTCATACTCTCCAGAGTCTAATATCTCAGCCACAATTATTAGCGTCTTAATAAGTACTGGGGATTTAGCCAAGCTAAAGCCCCAGTACGAACTACGAACTTAGTTATTATTCCATAAATAAACTAGATTCTACGTGAAAAAACTCTCCCAGCTTAAGCGCTTGTTCTGTATTTATCTTCTCTTGTCCATTTAAAATATTATTAAGCAAATCTTCTGTCCCTAAAACCGCTACTAAATCATCTCTACTTCTCTCAGATTCCTCTAAAATAAATAACAACATAGATCCAGGATTATTCTGCTGGCTTGGCTGATAATATTCTTGTTCAAACTTCTCAATTAAAGTAATTAATAACTGATAAAGTTCGTCTTCTTCTGGGGTACGCTCCCGGTGCATTAAATCTTCCACTATCCTTAAAGCTTGCTCATTTTCAAGCTCACTTTTTATTAGTTTGGGAAGATAAGCTGTTAATAATTCCTTGTATTTATCTGGATTAAAAGTAAGGGTCATCTTTCCAGTTCTCCTTATCATATTCCGCATGGGTTAGGATATATTTAATATAAATTAGCTGCCCTTCGTAATCTATACTAACAATCAAGCGATATTTATTTCCTTTAATATTGAAAACTGTAAAATTACTAACAGCTTCAGCTTTAGGAAAAATCTGCTGTACTTCAACTAAATTTTGCCATTTCGCTTTGGTGGCAACCTTATACCAATTGCTTAATGCTTCCTGACAATCTGAATGGTTTTCTGCATATTCTCTTAAGATTCTGAAACTAATAATGTGCATTGTCCCTGATAACAAAAAGGCTTTAAATAACTATTTCAAGCAAATCCAGTCGCCTTCTACTTGAGCGATCGCACCACCAGGAAATGGATCAGTTTGCGATCGGTTGGGCGCTATAATTAAAGCCGTTAATTTCTCAATGTGTTCAAAACTGGGCGCATCAGTAAGTATTTGCTGCAACAGCTGACGCATCACCCGACGTTGCAGTGCCAATGGTGCTTTCTGCAATACCCGACGATTTAAGCGTAAGGGGAGTGGGGAGTGGGGAGTGGGGAGTAGGGGAGAAAGAGGTAATTTTTCATCACCTATGCCCAATGCCTCATCCCGCAACTGCTGGGCAGCGTTTTCTAAATATTCCACTTCCGCTTGGAGAAGTTCTGCCGTTTGGGCTAAGGCTGATTCTACTTGGGGATTGAAATTTTCGCGCAAATATGGTACTAACTCTTGGCGAATACGGTTGCGGGCATATTGCAAATCTTGATTGGTGGAATCTTCCCAAATTGGCAATTTAAACTCTTGACAAAATTGCTCTGTTTGTGAGCGAGTAATTTCTAACAGTGGACGCACTAGCATAATGCCTGTAGTTAGGGGGCGTTGCCAAGTTAGGGCTTGTAAGCCATCAGCGCCAGTACCGCGAATTAAGTTGTAGAGGAGAGTTTCGGCGCGATCGCTGGCGGTGTGTCCTGTAACTATATATTGATAATTATTTGTTTGCGCGATCGCACTTAAAGCTTGATAGCGCCAATCGCGTGCCGCAGCTTCACTATTTATAGGTTCGTTAGCTGTTGCTAAATAAAAGGATATATCCCAAGTTTTAGCTAAATTCTCGACGTGATGAGCATTAGCTTCGGAGTCAGAACGCCAGCGATGATCGCAGTGAGCAATACCTAAATCCCATCCCCATTTGGATTGTAAATCTAAAAGTAATTTTATTAAACACAGAGAATCCTGTCCGCCGGAGACAGCGATTAATAGACGCTGGTTGCGCTCAAATAAGTGGCGCGATCGCATTGTGCGATGGATTTTTGCGTGTAGAGGAGTCCATACCATTTTTAGAACTTCTCATAGTTTTTGGATTTGACTTGCGGCTACAACTTGTTTAACAGTTAACGCCAGTTCGGGGAAAGTAGTAGAGATAATACGGTCATTGCCTGTAAACTTTTGAAATTGGTATTTACCATTAACCAACTGATAAACAAAAATCGTGGGGAGTTTGGGATTACCGAGATAAGCACGAGAAGCGATCGCTAAATAATCCACAATCCAATACTCAGGGATACCCAATCGCTGATACTCATCTAATTTGTCAACATAATCATCATCCCAGTTTGTTGAGGTAACTTCTACAGCAAGTTGAATCGGCTCAATCAGCGCCCCGTAGGCTAAAACATTACTGTTCCATTGTGATGCACTAACTACGCTCACATCTGGATTTCTACCTCGTTCTTCCCCAGTATCAGTAAACGTTTTGATGATGATATCTTTGTCAGCAATATATTCAAGTCCCAAGCGTCTAATTTCATCATTGAAGCCAAGCATTAAAAACCTTGCCACATTCTTATGCTCTCTAGTTGGCTCCACTGGTATAATCTCTCCGTTGATCAGTTCGTAAATGCCACCATCAGGGTATTGCTCTAGAAACTCTTCAAAAGTTAGTTTTTTAACTGGAGTCTGAACCATATTGTTCACCTACTAAAAAAGGACTTAAAGTAATTACTAATGACGCTCCTACATTGCTAATACCGTTTCAAATCTTAACTTTTTTTCAACGCAAAGGTACGCGGAGGTTTTCTAAAGATAATTAGGTAACACAAAATAAATAATTTAGAAATCCTCTCTGCGCCTCTGCGTGAGATAAAAATACTATATAAATTCGTAGGTAACTTTATGGCAGAAATTCAAATCAGAATCGAAGGCGAAGACGCACCAACAGCAGCCGAAGCATTGCTAGAAATCCCTGGAATATCGGGAAGCTATGAAGTTCCGACGCAAAGAGAGGGAACTTTAGCGGCGATCGCTACTATTGTCGGCATTGTGGGTGGTGTTGCGGCTTTAGCTGAACAAATCCGCAAATGGTATCAAGAATGGCATAAATCTCATCCAGGTAAGCAATTTGATGTGGTAATTCTTGACCCTGAGACTGGAAACAGGATTTTACTCCAAGAAGCTACTATAGAGGAAATCACGGAAATCCTCAAATCTATCAGCAAATAAGTGCAAACTATCCGCATTCAACTTCGGGAAAGTACGCAGGAAACGGTTGAACTCAGGTATTGGCTACCTCAAATAAAGCACTATGAATCAAGTCGTCTGAAATTAGCAGAAATCGCTAATTTCCTCAAGCAAGGTGAACGAGATTACTATAAACTGCTGCCCAATTTACCAGGAATCGGGCAGCAGTTATTTTTTTGGTTAGATGGGGACGGACGGTGGTTGAGTCGGGGAATTGCTAACTGTCGCGGTGAGGGGTTGGTAATTGCCATTGATACCGATCAAAAATTGGCACATCTTCCTTGGGAAGTGCTGCATGATGGTGAGGATTTTTTGGTCAAGCGGGTTAATCCAGTGGTGTTACCTCTGCGCTGGATTGAGAAAGAAACGGATGGGTTTTCTGTGGAAGCACGACAATTGCGAGTATTGTTTATGGCAACCGACCCAGAAGATGTGCAACCAAAGTTAGAGTTTGAACAGGAAGAAGCGAGAATTCTGGCAGATACGCGAGATTTTGCTGTAGATTTGCGGGTGGAAGAAAGCGGTTGCGTTAGCGAGTTAGGTAAGGTGTGGAGTCGCTATTTTAATGACTTTGATGTGTTTCACCTCACAGGACACGCCTCAATTAAAGATGAAGCACCTTACACGCCTTACTTTATTACTGAGACGGAAATTGGCGATCGCCACGAAACCACAGCCGCAGAACTGGCCGAAGTCTTCCGGTTTCGCTTTCCCAAGTTGGTGTTTTTATCTGGGTGTCGGACTGGACAAGCACCAGATAAAGGCGCTGTCCCTTCAATGGCTGAGGCGTTAATTGCACAAGGGGCGAGGGCAGTTTTAAGTTGGGGGCGGCCTGTGGAAGATCGGACAGCCACAGCCGCCGCCGCGCACCTCTACGGCAAATTGGCAGCTGGATATCAATTAGCTGAAGCACTCGCTAGCACTTACCAGCAGTTGTTTAAACAGAATGTGCGTGACTGGTATTTGTTGCGGTTATATATCCAGGGAGAATGTCCCGGTGCGTTGGTGGAAGTGTGGGGAGATTTTCTACCCTCAGCGCCGGAACCTGCTTATGAACAGTTTTTAGATCCCGATACCCAACAGGTGCGGGTAGCGAAACCCTCTGAGTTTGTTGGGAGACGGCGGACTTTGCAACGTTGTCTTAAAGCAATTCGCACTTCATTAGGGGTACTTATTCACGGACTGGGGGGTGTGGGTAAGAGTACTGTGACTGCGCGACTTCTCGAAAGGATGGTTGGCTATCACAGGCTGGTGAACTTTCGGCAACTGGACGAGGACAAACTGCTCAAAACCCTTGCTGAACAATGTACCTCGGAACGGGGGCATGAAATTCTCAATGGCAAGTTACCCTTGATGCAGCGCCTCACCAAGTTTTTCACTGAAGGAATGAATACCAAAGAACAGCGCTTTGCCTTTGTGCTGGATGACTTTGAGGCAAATTTGGAATTACGAAATGCGGTTTATGTCTTGCAACCACAAGTTGTGGATGTACTACTGGCGTTGCTGAAGGCGATGCAAAATTCCCAACTTCCCCACAAGGTAATTATTACCTGTCGCTACAATTTCACATTGTCGGAACTGAATCATCGTCTGTACCGCGAACCTCTGGGGGCTTTGGGTGGGGCAGATTTAATTAAAAAGTATAATCGTCTGGATTCGTTTAATGGCAGTTGGCAATTTCAGCCAGATTTGCCGGAACGTGCCAAACAAGCAGCTGATGGAAATCCTCGGCTGTTGGAATGGTTAGATCAGATTTTGCAAAATTCCCCGGAGTCGCCGGAAGCGGAGAGGGGAGTTGAGATGATTCTGCAAAAGATGGCAGATAAGGAAAAGGAATTTCGTGAGGATATTTTGGCACAGGTATTGCTGAAGCAGCAAACTCCAGCTTTGCGTCAAATGCTGGGGAAGTTGTTGGTGTATGAGTTACCTGTTCCTCTAGCTGCTATTGACCCGATTTGTGAGGATATCTCAAGTTGGGAAAGTCATATTCAACGCGCTGAAATTTTGGGTTTGTTGGAAGTTACCCTCACCAACAACACAGAGAGGTTGTATCGTGTTCCCCGGATTTTGTCACCGTTGCTAGAGTTTCCAGAAAACCCCAAGGGTGAAGAGTTGTATAAACAAGCTGCACAACTTTTGTATCGCCTGTGGTGGAAAGAGGTGGAAACTGCTACGGAAGCACAAAAGTTAGAAATTCATCGGTTGGCTTTGCTGGGGAAGGATGGAGAAATTGCGGCGAAAATAGCCTTCTCTAAAGCACATAATTGGAAAAATCAAAGCCGTTTTCGGGAATCAGTGCAACTGTGCAAATCTACTCTACAACTTACCAAAGACTATCGTGTTTTACATGCGATAGCTCGCTCTCAAGCAGAACTCGGTGAAGTTGAACAAGCACAGCAGTATTATCAGCAAGCGCTTGAATTTTGTTTGCAAACAGACGAAACAGAAAAAGCTGGAATAATTCATAACCTGGCAGCTATCTACGCCAACAAAGGGGAAGTGGATAAAGCGATCGCACTCTACAATCAATCTTTGGAAATAAATGAACGCATTGATAATGTCCAAGGCAAAGCGGCAACGTTGCACCAACTGGCAATTCTCCACGCTAACAAAGGGGAAATCGATGAAGCGATGACACTCTACAATCAGTCTTTGGAAATAAAACAACGCATTGGAAATGTCCAAGGTCAAGCGGCGACGTTGCACTGTCTGGCAGTTCTTTACGCCGACAAAGGGGAAGTGGATGAAGCGATCACACTCTACAATCAGTCTTTGGAAATAAAACAACGCATTGGTGATGTCCAAGGTCAAGCGGCGACGTTGCAATGTCTGGGAAATATCTACGCTAACAAAGGGGAAGTGGATGAAGCGATCGCACTCTACAATCAGTCTTTGGAAATAAAACAACGCATTGGTAATGTCCAAGGCAAAGCGACGATCTTGCACGAACTGGGACATATCTACGCCAGCCACGGGAAAGTGGATGAAGCGATCACACTCTACAATCAGTCTTTGGAAATATTTGAACGCATTGGTTATGTCAAAAGCCAAGCAGATGCCTTGCATAACCTAGCAAATATGTATGCCAATAAAGGGGAAGTAGAAGAAGCGATCGCACTCTACAATCAGTCTTTAGAAATATTTGAACGCATTGGTAATCTCCAAGGCAAAGCAGCAACGTTGTACTGTCTGGGACACATCTATGCCAAGAAAGGGGAAGTAGAAGAAGCGATCGCATTCTACAATCAGTCTTTGGAAATAGATAAACGCATTGGAAATGTCCAAGACATAGCAGGGACGTTGCACCAACTGGGAATTCTCTATGCCAAGAAAGGGGAAGTGGATTAAGCGATCGCACTTTTCAATCAGTCTTTGGAAATAACAGAAGGCATTGGTAATGTCCAAGGCAAAGCGGCGATATTGCACGAACTGGGACGTATCTACGCCAACAAAGGTGAAGTTGATGAAGCGATCGCACTTTTCAATCAGTCTTTGGAAATAAATGAACGCATTGATAATGTCCAAGGCAAAGCGACGATATTGCACCAACTGGGAATGATCTACGCCGACAAAGGGGAAGTGGATGAAGCGATCGCACTCTACAATCAGTCTTTGGAAATAAATGAACGCATTGGTAATGTCCAAGGCAAAGCGGCGACCTTGACCTCTCTGGGAACTCTCTACGTCAACAAAGGGGAAGTGGATGAAGCGATCGCCCTCTACAATCAGTCTTTGGAAATAACTGAACGCATTGGTGATGTCCAAACCAAAGCGGCGACGTTGCACCAACTGGGAATTCTCTACGCCAACAAAGGGGAAGTGGATAAAGCGATCGCACTCTATAATCAGTCTTTGGAAATAAATGAACGCATTGGAGGTGTCCAAGGCAAAGCGGCGACGTTGCACAATTTAGCAGCTATCTACGCCGAAAACGGGAAGTTGATGAAGCGATCGCACTTTTTAATCAGTCTTTGGAAATATTTGAAGGCGTTGGTGATGACCAAGGCAAAGCGGCGACGTTGAACAATCGGGGAAATCTCTACGCCAACAAAGGGGAAGTGGATTAAGCGATCGCACTCTACAATCAGTCTTTGGAAATAAAAGAACGCATTGGTGATGTCCAAGGCAAAGCGGAGACGTTGCACCAACTGGCAGGTATCTACGCCGATAAAGGGGAAGTGGATGAAGCGATCGCACTTTTCAATCAGTCTTTGGAAATAAAAGAACGCATTGGAGATGTCCAAGGCAAGGCAATGACTCTGTGGTGGTTAGGACATTTGGCAGAACAGCAGGGTGAATACACTAAAGCGATATCCTATTTGCAACCAGCTTTAGAGATTTTGCAGCGATTGAAGTCACCGGATGCTGAAAGTGTGAGTGAAAGTCTTGCCAGAGTGCAGCAGAAATTAGAGAGTGAAGAAGATTAGCTTATATCTTGCACGATTCTCGATTAGCACCATCGCCCGCCCAGAAATAAATTTCTAGGCTAATAGCCAAAGTCCACTCAAATGGACTGTAATTTTTTACTAGTCGTCTTTAGACGACTTTAACTATTAGCCTCAGAATTCATTCTGAGGCGGTTATTGCAACTAATTCGTAATTCTTAATTACAGCTTGCTGTTGAAAGAATACCGAAAGATTTTTTGTCTCATGCAGAGGCACAGACAAGAATGCAAAAGTGCGATTTAAATAAATAAAAACTACTGTAATGAGTCTTTGATACTCGTGAACGAGTCTTTTATACTCGTGAATGAGTCTTTGATACTCGTGGACGAGTCTTTTATACTCATGGACGAGTCTTTGATACTCGTGAATGAGTCTTTGATACTCGTGAATGAGTCTTTGATACTCGCGGACGAGTCTTTTATACTCATGGACGAGTCTTTGATACTCGTGAATGAGTCTTTGAACTCCGTTAATGAACCTCGGAGCTTCGTTGATGAACCTCGGAGCTTCATTTGTGAACCTCGCAATGTTGTTCGGTTAAGGCAAAAGACGCGATTTATCGCGTCTTCGTGATTATGGGATTTATTTCATTAATAGATTTTGATAGCAATTCAGGTGAGAGAATCAGGATCTATGCCGAGCGATCGCAACCTTTCTGCTAATAATTGAGTGCGTCGTTGGGCAAGTTGTGCTTCTTGTTTTGCTTGTTGAGCTTCTTGTTGAGCAAGTTTTTTGTCTTCTTCTGGTGTTAAAAGCTTTTGCCCTTGCTGGTTATACCAATACATCCACTCGCGGGGAATGCCTAGATAAGTTCCCTGTTCTATGCCAATTCCTAAACTAATCTCTGGCAGCCAAACAGGATTACCATCTTGAAATTCATAAACATTATTAACTAATTTGTAAACTTCTAAACGTGGCTTACGGCGACGAAATGGATTGTAAACTACATAATACAAAATCCCCAATCTTGCATACTCTGCTTTCTTGGTCGAATACTCACCGCGATATGTCTGAGATACCACCTCCAGCACTAATATGGGTAGTTTCTTCTCTTCCCAAAGCACATAACTGGGGCGGAGGTTTTGATCATAAAATCGCTCAACGCCCAAACTCAAAAACCCATCTGGGACTATGGCTGGTAAGTCTGGGTCATAATAAATACCCATATCTACACCAAAAAACCAATCCATGCGCTCTGGCCAAGCCATTGCTAGGGTAGCTTTGAGTAAACCGGGAATTAAATCTTGTAATTCATTATCCACAGGGGTATCGTCAGAGTCTGGCAGTTCCTCAGATGAGGGTAAACAAGCTAATGGATCGTACTTTAGCATGATGGATTTACCGTTCCTCAGTTATTAGTACATCTTTATTTTATAGATGAATTTTGATAGCAATTTAAATGAGAGAATCAGGATGTATGCCAAGCGATGTCTACGACGGGCTACGCCTACGCACTTTTCAATCAGTCTTTCCTTGTGTCTTTTTCACGGTTGCAAGTCCTTGTCTGCCCATCGGCTCAGAAAAAACTGCGAGATTGAACACCCAAGATAAGCTGTTACGCAAATAATATTGTACATTTACCTGATGACTGATGACTGATGACTGATGACTGATGACTGATGACTGATGACTGATGACCGTCAACCGTCAACAGTTAACGATTATAAAGAATGTTTATATAATTTAGACGCATATCAGCTTACTATAATTTAGTTGCCAATAAAGACATAATGTTTAATATTCGCCATTTTCGTGGGATGTGGCAAACCCTAGTTAGATTCTGATTTATATTTGAACATGGCTGTTTCCGAAAATAGAGAAGCGTTCATTCCTTACACTCGCAGTGATATTATCAAGCTTTGCCTGCAAGACGGTCAGCTAGATGAAGCTGATGCCAAAAAATTTCAAGATTTCTGCCAAATCCTCATTGCATACTATCACTTTCACTTCCACAAAACCTTAGAAGTTATCAAAGATAACTACATACCCTTTAACCCTAATGCAGATATTCAACCAATAACTCCACCAACATTCGAGCAATATGATGATATGGAGTTGAAAGTAGTTGAAGCCTTTAGGCATATTGTTGAAAGGGCTAATTATATTCTTTTACCTGAATCGATTCTTAAACGATCGCTGGCAACCAAATCTCTAATTGAATTGAAAACTCAAGTCAATTTTGACGATTTTGACCGCTTTATCTGTTATTACCGGGGTGATAGTTATAAAAACATTTCAGTAAAAAAGTTCTTCTTTTGGCAAGAAGAAAAGACAATTGATCTTTTTGAACGGATTGTTTTATTAGTCAAGTTCAAAGAAGCGGCTTACTTTCTTGGGAAGAAAAACAAAATCCAAGAATTAAAATTTATTCCCGGTAAGATGTATGTTTACTTCTACAAAAATATTCCTAAACTAGATATTGACTTAATCTTTCCCAATGTAAAAACAAGTATGACCTGGAAAGATCGCTTACTATTTGGAATTCCGGCGATTGGAGCGGCAATTCCTTTGATATTAAGAACATTGCCGAATTTATTATTGCTAGTGGCTGCAATTTTGCTAGTACTAAATATACCCTTTTTGGTTGAATCTCTAGATGTAGAGTTGGATAAAGTCAGAAATTTTATGCCTGTTCTGGTGGCAACTTTATCATTAGCGATCGCTTTGGGTGGATTTGCCTTTAAGCAATACACTAATTACAAAAATAAAAAAATTCAATTTCAAAAACTTGTTACTGATACGCTCTTCTTCAAAAATTTAGCGATCAATACCAGTGTTTTTCAAATGTTTATTGAATTGGCAGAAGAAGAAGAATCTAAGGAAGTTATTCTCGCATACTATCATTTACTTACCAGTCCCACCCCATTAAGCCCTCAACAATTAGATTCTCGTATCGAAACTTGGATGGAAAATAAACTAGGCACAAAGATTAACTTTGATATTCAAGGGCCTCTGAGCAATCTAGAAGATATTCGTGGCCAAGTAATGCAAAATAGTGAAACAACAGACAATGTACCAGAAATCCCTTTACTAACCTACGATCGCCACGGAGCATGTCACATTCTCCCTTTGGATGATGCTAAAGCAGTGATTGATTATGTTTGGGATAATGCTTTTCGTTATAACGGGATAATCTTGTAGACTTGTAAGCGATCGCCATCATGTAATTTTTGAAAAAGAATTCAGAAATCAGAATGAAGACGTGACTCGAAAATACTCACTACCGCAGGCTTTATACCATTTCACTTTAATAATGATACAAATACGCTCTTTTGGGGCAAGTCTTTGCCCATTGGTGTCAACTTAAGCTAAAATGCATGTCCCACAGGCGTTTTACCCCCCTTAATCCCCCCTTAGAAAAGGGGGAAACAGAAATCTAGTTCCCTCCCCTTAGAAAGGGCAGGGCTGTTTCATTCCCTAAAAGGCGCTGATTTACAAGCGTTTCAAGCAAAAAAACCAGGTGACTAAAAAATCTGATTGGGCAAGAAAATGGTGAACGCACTTAAATTTGCTGGTTGAGGTGGTAGTTTTTCTTTTTCCCACTCAAGCAAATTTCTGACTCATACTCTTGACAAAATCCCTAAGAGATCGAATGAAACAGCCCTGCTTAGAAAGGGGAGGGTTAGGGTGGGGTGACGCGGTGAGTGATGGAAAGCTAGAGAACTGAATATCACGTCTCGACAAGGGTTTCACGTTAAGTTGACACCAATGGGCAATGCCATGCCCCTACGAAAAATCTATGTGTATCAGGATTTTTGTGAATTGGTATTACGCTACGAAGTACCGCTTTTTCTGTCAAAATACCCAACTGAATTCTGACGACTGACGCATGTATTCTGTTCGATAAGTATTATTAACTAATTTGTAAACTTCTAAACTTTAATAGCAATTCAGCACATCCTATTTTATTTGTAAACATTGAGACGCAAAAGAACCCCGACTTATGAAATAAATCAGGGTTCTTTTAGTAATTGGGTATTAGTTTTCTACTTGTTTGAGTTTTTGAAAAATTTCATCCAGTGGTGACTCAGATTCATCAGGACAAAATTCTAAAGCAAGTCTAACTTTTCCTTTTTTCCATCCCAAAGTACTAAATTGTAAAACTTCACAATTTAACCCTTGGGTATACAAATTTACTTCATCTGTTTCTTCTGCTCCAACATATTCCTTAATTGCTGTAATCAAATCACGGACTTTAAAGGTTTTAGCAATATTTAACTTATTAAAAGTGTCTGGTTCTATAGACACAACTTCATCGTGATTTAGTCTCTCAAATCCATCTTCCATAAAAATCTCCTGTCAATAAATCTATATTTTCTAGAGATATAACAGTTCATCCGAAATAAAATGATAATTTAGTCATTGGTCATTGGTTATTATCGTAATAATTTGTGTATTGCAACAAAGGGGCGAAGAAAAACTCTTCACCCCTCTGTGTTTCAACTTAAATACTCAACTCATCATAGTTTTATGCGAGATTTTACTAAGTCCTGAGTTATGAGTAAAGGTAAAATACTCAACACTCAGTACTGTCTTAGTGAGATTCTTAAAAAAACCAACCGTAAGAATGCAAACCTTTACCCAAAAGATTTACACCGAGATAGCAAACCCAAACCACAAGCAAGCCCGTGGCGGCTAAAATTGCGGGACTGCGCCCTTGCCAACCGCGAGTAATTCTGGCGTGAAGGTAGGCAGCGAATACTAACCAGGTGATTAATGCCCAAGTTTCTTTGGGATCCCAACTCCAGTAGGAACCCCAAGCTTCGTTAGCCCAAACGCCACCGGCAATGATGCCAATTGTCAGCAGAGGAAATCCTAGCCCGATGATGCGATAGCTGATGTTGTCGAGGGTTTCGGCAAGGTTAAGGCGCTGAGGTGAAAGAGGTTCGGCAGATGCGATTTGAGGCTCAGAAGTAGTTACTAAACCCAAAACTGCGGTGTTACCGTTACCGTTGCCGTTGCTACTAGTTTCAAAACGAGCAAAGCCGTTATTTTCGGCAGAAGGGGCTGATGGTTGAGAAATTAGCTCAGATGCTTTGTTTAAGCGGTAGCCGTTGCTACGATAGCCACCAGTACCTACAGAACTGCCTTGTAGTTGGATGTTTTGACCGCGAGTGACAATTAAGAAAGCGATCGCTAATAATGAACCCACCATCAAAGCAGAATAACTTAACATCATGACGCTGACATGCATCATCAGCCAATTTGACTTTAAGGCAGGTACTAGGGGTTCTGACGCTTGCATCTGGGATGGTAGTGTCATAGTAGCAAAAGCTGCGATCGCCATTGCCACCGGAGCTGTCGCAACTCCTACTAAGCGGCTACGGCTACTACTTTCAGCAATGAGATGGACGGCGGTAATTCCCCAAGTTAAGAAAAACAGAGATTCATAAAGATTACTTAAGGGAAAGTAACCAGCTTCAATCCATCGTGCCCCTAGTAGAGTCGCTATGCACAAATTAGCGATCGCCATCCCAGCTGTCCCCAAAGCGGCTAGATAAGGCAGATTTGGAAAAGCCGCTCCTCCCCAATACACCAGCATTGTTAGGAATAATATGGCAAAGGAGGCATTGTCCAGCCAGTTCTGGAGTACAACCAGATTCATACAGTGTTCTCTCCGTGGATAATTTATATGGATTCAGACTGTTCTGATCCTATATGCTCAGAGGGTCATGGGACAGGAGAAAGTTATGAGTTATGAATTAATAATTTTTAATACCATTTCATGTAAAGACATACCAGACGTAAAAATTAGTGTATGGCAAGATTTTTGAGAATTGGTATAACTCGTAACTTTTCTAATTGCTATTATGGAAAAGTCGTAGATGGTGTAACAAAACTGCTCTTATTGCTTTCTGGACTAGGCAAGGCAGTCGGGTTACTAACTTTTTTGAGTCCTATAAAAACGTCGTAACGGTTGCTGCGACTATCACTGACGGCGGAAGTCATCCCAATTGAGCGCGTTGCAGCTAGCAAAGCTTGTTGATTGGGAATTAAAGTTGGTAAAGGGAAATTTTTCACAGTTCGTTCGACATCCAGAAAAAATTGACCATTTGTCGGATTTGGTTCTATAGGAACTGTTTGTTGGAATGGAAGAGTGCTAGCTAGTATGTTGTTGGGTTTGGGAACAATTTTATCAGTGATGGGAGCGCCCACTACTAGAAAGGCGACATCTCCATCTAACCAGCCGTGGGTGGCAGTTAAAGTACCATAGGGTGAAACCCAGTTAACAACGGGTTGCCCTGCGACTTTCGCCGGTTGGACTTGGAACTGGTATTGATTTCTCATCACTTCATCGAGCTGTTTTATGGATGCTTCAGCTGATTGGCGTAGGTTTTGCCCGCCGTAGGCATCGCTTGTCTGTACCATGAACAGTAAACCCACACGAAAATCATCTGGTGAACCTTGTTTTGCAGTAGTAGGAATCAGTGATAAGGAAAACTCGCCTTTCATCCAACTGAGCAAATCCTTATCTAAATCGAGATCGGTAAGCGATTTTATACCACCTCTGATCTGTTCTGGTGCGATCGGCGAGAGGGGATTTCTCTGAGATGTTAAAATGTAATCTCCCCACAACCTCTGTAAGTTACTACCAGATAGCATCATTAAGGTTTCTGCTGGTACGCGGCTTTGCATTTTCCCAGCTTTGTTTTCCACTGCCAGCACCCGTTGACTATTAGGGTTTAGCCAAGAAACGCCCTTAAAACGGATTCCTTCTGCCTCTAAGATCATTGTCCCCGCTAAACCTTGGTTATTTTGCAGTTGAGCCAAAACTTGAGCTGGTAAAGGGCGGTTTGGAGAAGCTGCGGCTATTTTAGCTGCTGTTGGCACATTTACGTAAAACTGGCCAAAGCTTTGGTAGTTGGCAATTTTTGGCAAATTCTCAGCAAAGCCGCCTGTTGTCGCTAGAGATGTTTGATTTTTGTAAGCATCGATCGCTCGTTCTGTGGCTTTGGGACTATCAGTTATAACTAAAAAACGCCCATCTAGTAATGCTGCTGAGAAGTTTTCTCCTGCTTGTCCCTCACTTTGTTTAATGGCGATCCCTTGATAAGTACGGTCAATCCATTTACCTTGTTTAAGGGTTTTGGGTTGTGCCAAAATGTTTTTGGCGATTTCTGGATTTTTCACTGGCAATACCATTACCATCGACTGCTGAACGCTTGCAGCATCTTCATTGGTGGTAACTGGTTTGGGTGCAGCAATACTTGCTATTGCTGGGGGAAGAATTGCGATTGTAACGTCATTGCCTACCCAAGGAGCGATATCTTTCTGGAAGTCGTAACCATTATTAGTCAGAAAGCGATCGCGCAATTCTACTAAATTTCTGTCTAGTTCTGCTTGGGTTTCTTTTGTGCCAAACTCCCGCAATTTCTGCCACTGCTGGGGATCTGTTGTCAGAGAAACAGCAAATAGGGCATCACCAGGAATAATATTTGCACCTACTAGCAAATCGCCAGAAGATAGTTGTCTCTGGCTTAATAACCAGTATGCGACACTTCCAGCACCAATCAATAGCCCAGCAGCCGAGAGCGTCAGCACCAGAGACGGTTTCTTATTTTTCTTCATTGGAACAGACACAAAAGGCGGTGCCATTGAAACCTATACCTTATACTTGCAAACTTATTACTTGCTTGATTAGTCAAGTACACCAACAGGTTTAACTATTCTTTAGAACAGCTAATTATATTAAATTTTCCACCCTAGATGTTGATGATACTTTGGTAATCAACCTTCCCTACTGTTTCAAAAGCTGTGTTTTTAGTTCAGTTACCATTTTTAACACGCTTTGTTGAATTTCGTAGGACGTTTCCCTGAGATTAATTCCTCTGTCGGAAATGATCGGTTGCGATATGCGATCGCCACCGGAAAGGGCAGGTACGCGATCGCGCCTATAAGCGCAGTATTTTTTGGGACAATGCAGTATAGCTTTGCGATACCGTCGGCTTATCATTTACTTATACTTGTAACTCAAATCCAGGTAATATATCTTCTCCAGAAACAATTGCTGGCATTTGTATAATTTCTACAGCTTTCAAAAGTCGGTAAATTTCAACTTGACGATCTTGAGGATTAATCAGCCAACCCAAACACAGACCATTTTTAATGTATTCCTGCATTTTCTCTTGAATTGTTGCAAGGCGATCTGTCTGCGATCGCAGTTCAATCAAAAAGTCGGGTACAAGTGGCGGAAATTTTTTTCGTTGTTCTGGTGTTAAAGCTTCCCATCGCTCCAATTTTACCCAAGCAGCATCAGGGGAACGTTTTGCACCGTTGGGAAGTATAAAGATAGTTGAAGAACTAAAAACTTTCCCTAATTTTGCTTGACGATTCCAAATTTCTAAATCAGCGATCAGTCCAGCTTCTTGATTTCCGCTTTCTCCTCCTACTGGTGGCACAATTATTAATTCTCCAGCTGCATTCATCTCCAGGCTTAAATCACGATTGGCAATACACAATTGATAAAATTGCTCATCAGTTAAATGAGCAATCGGTTCTAGATTTAGCACAACAGTATTCATTAAACCTTTCCTTGTGTCCTTCTTGCTAACATCAGTAGGAAATTCTTACTTGTTGGAAGATTTCTTGAGGTGTAATTTGCAACCCTCCTATACTTGCAACTCAAATGCAGGTAATATATCTTCTCCAGAAACAATTGCTGGCATTTGTATAATTTCTACAGCTTTCAAAAGTCGGTAAATTTCAACTTGACGATCTTGAGGATTAATCAGCCAACCCAAACACAGACCATTTTTAATGTATTCCTGCATTTTCTCTTGAATTGTTGCAAGGCGATCTGTCTGCGATCGCAGTTCAATCAAAAAGTCGGGTACAAGTGGCGGAAATTTTTTTCGTTGTTCTGGTGTTAAAGCTTCCCACCGCTCCAATTTTACCCAAGCAGCATCAGGAGAACGTTTTGCACCGTTGGGAAGTATAAAGATAGTTGAAGAACTAAAAACTTTCCCTAATTTAACTTGACGATTCCAATTATTTAAGTCTGTAATTAAATCTGCTTCTTGATTTCCACTTTCTCCTCCTACTGGTGGCACAATTATTAATTCTCCGGCTGCATTCATTTCCAGGCTTAAATCACGATTGGCAATACACAATTGATAAAATTGTTCATCAGTTAAATGAGCAATCGGTTCTAGATTTAGCACAACAGTATTCATTAAACCTTTCCTCGTGTCTTTCTTACTAAACATCAGTAAGAAATTCTTGCTTGTTGGAAAATTTCTTGAGGTGTAATTTGTAACCCTTCAAATAAGGAATCTTCTAAACTCTCAGTACCACCTTTGGTTTGAGGGAGAATATCAGGATAAAAAATAGTAATAGTTTTTGCTCTAGAATCAATAATCCAAACTCGTTGAACTTTAGCTTTTAGATAATCAGTGGCTTTTTCGGTCATTTCTCCGAAAGTTTGACTAGGGGAGATAATTTCAATGACTAATTCAGGTGCAACAGGACAAGCCTCATCTTGCAACCAATCAGCAGAAAGACGGTTATAAGAAACATAAGTCAAATCTGCTACAGGAACCCAGTCTTGTTGATTTCGTTTTAGCTTAATTGCCCATTCAATTACAACCCGCCCCTTGGTTGAGTCGATGGGGGATATTATTCCCCGCACCTCTCGGTTAAATCTGGGCGTGCGACTTTCACCGCACCCAGCTTCCGATATTCTTAGCTTGCGCTTTTGCTCATGTGTTTGTAATCGTGGCAACTCTCATGAATTGCTTCCAGATTATTTTTCTTCCAATTGGCATGATTTCCATCGATATGATGCAGGTGAACCCGTTCCTCATCGATGAGCTTTAAACCGCAGGAAGCACATTTATGGTTTTGCTTCTTGAGAGCTTTAGAGGTTTCGCCGTCGTAAAGCTTACTATTACGTTCGCTCCAGTAGGCTGTGTCTCCGTCGTAAGGTGATTTAGTTCCTTTGACAGAGGTGTGTTTGTTTTCGGAGTAAGGAACCTTTGGAAATGCTTTGTCTAGTAATTTCTTGCTAGAGTGGCGGTTCTGTTTGGTTTCTTTGTTGAATACCCTATAAGCTCTCGTTTCGATGTGGTATAACGAGTTTCTAGACCCGTCCATCTTGCAGAACTTATGGTAATTTCTCCAACCTCTAACTACCGGGGCTAATTTCTTAGCCTTTGTGGTAGCACCATAATTCGAGTTGTTAACGATGTGTTTTACTTTCTTACGGAACGCTTTAAAGTTGTCCACTGAGGGAGTGCTTCTAAACTTTCCGTTTTTCTGGACTTTAAAGTGCCAGCCGAGGAAATCAAACCCATCTGTCGTGGCGGTAACTTTGGTTTTCTTTTGGCTTACATTCATTCCGCGTTTGCGGAGAAATTCGCTGATTCTTTCAAGTATCTCTATCGCATCATCTTCGGGTCGGAGTATAATAACCATGTCGTCTGCGTATCGGATTGATGGCTTGGCGATATCTTTTTCTAAGGTATTGCCTGTGATTCTACTTCCCTGTTTGTGGTTTCGATGATATTTGTGGATATCTTCGATTCCGTTGAGTGCGATGTTTGCTAGTAGTGGGCTAACTACTCCCCCTTGAGGTGTACCCTGTTCGGGGAATTCTGGGTTAACTCCTGCCTTGAGGCATCGGAAGATTCCGAGTTTTAAGCCTTTTGGGGCAATGAGTTCGTCCATTATTGATGAGTGATTAATCCTGTCGAAGCATTTTTCGATATCGAGTTCTATAACTCTTTTATCTATTCCGTTACTAAGTGAGCGTAGGTTATCAAAGATGTACTTTTGTGCATCATGGGCAGAGCGCCCAGTTCTAAACCCGTAGCTCCTAGCGTGGAAAGTGGCAACGCGCAAGCTGGTTCTAGTGCATATTTTGCTAGGCATTGCCAAGCTCTATCCGCGATGGTAGGTATCTTAAGCATTCTGGTAGTCCCGTCCTTTTTAGGGATAGGGATTTCCCGTAGTCCTTGATGCTTCCAATTTCCACTATTCATTTTCAGTAATTCTTCAAGGTTGAAGCGTTCTTCAAATGAGAGGGATTTCTTACCATCAATACCAGCCGTCTTTTTACCAGCGTTTAGCTGAGATACAAGTCTAATTGCAAGAAATCGAGCCGAGGTGGATTTTAGAATAAGCTTTTGGAGTAACCGGGCTTTCCGCTTGTTTCCAACTTGAACAGCTTTAAATACTCGCTTTTGAAGGCGGAGGAGATTACGGCGGAATTTCTTCCACGGTAAGGCTCTCCAAGATTCACTAGTTTTTACACTGTGTCTAATCATTTTCTCTTCTCTGGTTTGTATTTTCTGAACACCTCGAACCAATTACGGTTCGTCCTACCCGACTTGTGAGAGTTCCGCTTCTCGTCTAGCCTACCTGGGGTTCGACTGCCCCAAGACTCACAAATCGTTTTTATTCGTTCCCTCGGAGAGATTGATAGTTCCGTTAGGCGTGGTCAATTCAACTACTGGATTCCCATGACTCTTGCCGTTATTCAAGGGAAGATACGGCGGGAATTAATTTTCCAGTGAAGTCAGGGATTTTGTGTTACGCCCTGCTTTGGACTAAGTTGCTTTTCTAGACCCGGTTTCGCCGTAGGAACTCCCTGTTAGCGCCAGTGTCAACCCGTAACGGCTGTCTGATTGCGCCCAGTTAAGAGCTTCACTCTACAAGAACCGAGCTTGTTCGGTGTGGGCAGATAAGGAGTCAATTCTGAGTCTGAATGGTAGGGCTTTCACCTACATCAAACCGAGAGTTCAGCCTTAATGTCAGTAATCTGCTGACGGGCTGGATTAGTTATTTACGGACTGATTACCGTGATTCACTAACCAACGAATCGCACTCCTTGCGCCCATGCAGACAATAGTATAAATAATGCACCTGTTATAGAACTATGAAAAAATTTTGCCCTGATCTCATCATTTTTTAATTTGGGAACAGCTTCTCCATCAATGAGTTCGTAGGTGATGTCTCCTTCGGGAAGTGCGAGGAATTCTTCGAGGGTGAGTTGGGTTTTGAGTGGAATCATGGTTGAACTTGGGGAATGACTCTATTTTAGAGAGGATGCGATCGCACCACATCATGCCTTTTTACTGATATTTGTAATCTAATTGCATAGCTCCCAAATATTTAGTTAAATAAGGCGAAAAAACTTCATAAATTAAGGTTAGTGGCTGTCCATGATGCCAAAACAGGTAGTGACGACCCCAAAAAGGCCCAGTTATATCAAAACCAGACTCTAGCGCCGATGAGTCACCATAGTAAATCCCTCGAACATCCCGATACAACTCTGTACGGAGACGAGCTAAACTCGCCCAAATTGGTAATGAACGATTTTGCAAATACTCATCTACATGACTAGCTTCCCACCACGAGCTAGCATAGGCTAATCGTTGACCAGAAGCAGTCCGCAGCCACACTTGTCGCCGTAGTCGCGGCCCTGGAACAGCTTGGATTAAGTCAGGAGCGCCATCTAAGTCCATGCCAATCAATGACATATCAATGACATCTACTTCTACAGGCTCACCTGTAAGCAATTCTAGGTGACGTGTTGGAGAGCCGTCACCCAAAAGCATTAGCTGCCAAGCAGGTGCTAGCTGAGTATGAGGTAAACTTTGTTGAATTATTTCCTCCCCTCCTTGCCAAATCGGAGTGAGGCGATGCCAAGCTGCTGGCAGTGTTAAGTTGTTTGTCGGCGTAAAAGTAATACTCAATGCTTTTTACAAAACTTCACGTATCTCTATGAAAGCATAAAAAACCATAGAGTCATTTGTCATTTGTCATTAGTCATTAGTCACAAATTTCTGATGCCTGGGCAAGCCGCAAAGCGTCTAATCTCGCAAGATATTTTGGGCTTTGTCCTTTGACCAATGACCAATGACCATATAAATTTAAGGCTCAACAGTCTAAGGTCTATTAACCCTTGACTATTGACCCTTGACTAACTATAAACAAAATATGCGGATGGCGAGACTCGAACTCGCAAGGGCATTGCCCACACGCACCTCAAGCGTGCGCGTATACCAATTCCGCCACATCCGCACGAGTTGTCTAAAAATAGACTATAGCATAAGAAACTAATTATAGTAATAGTAAGGTGATATCTAAAGTTATATTCCTCAAAAATATAAATTTCCTCAAGGCGGTATCAGACTGACAGAAATCTAGCATCTGCACAAGTGATATTAAAAAGGGTAGAGCGACTGTGGGAGGTGCGGTGCGATCGCGTACCCGCCCTTTCCCTTGGCGATGTCTACGACGGGATACGCCTACGCAAAAGCCCAGTTTAGTAAGTTAGGCAAGATTTACAGCAGCAATGTTGTTAGTCTGGTAAGACCCGTAGAGGCAGCAAGCCTGCAATATGCGAGTTTGCTTAGAATCAGGGTGGCGAATCTCCTGTGATAATTTGAAATAATGCGGAAGCGTTGTTTCAAGTTGGATCAGAGAAAATGTCAATCTACTGGTAATGATATCAAAACTAAAAAATGAAGTTTGACAAAATATTAATTGCCAATCGGGGAGAAATCGCCCTTCGCATTCTCCGCGCCTGTGAAGAAATGGGGATTGCAACAGTCGCGGTTCACTCCACCGTTGACCGTAATGCTCTCCACGTCCAACTTGCTGATGAAGCAGTTTGCATTGGCGAACCTGCTAGCAGCAAAAGTTATTTGAATATTCCCAATATTATTGCTGCCGCATTGACGCGCAATGCGACTGCTATTCATCCAGGCTATGGCTTTTTGGCAGAAAATGCGCGGTTTGCGGAAATTTGTGCCGACCATCATATTGCTTTTATCGGCCCAACTCCAGAAGCTATCAAGCTGATGGGGGATAAATCCACTGCCAAAGAAACCATGCATAAAGCTGGAGTTCCTACAGTACCAGGTACCGAGGGGTTAGTAGAATCTGATGAAGAAGGATTAAAATTCGCCAAGGATATCGGCTATCCAGTGATGATCAAAGCCACAGCCGGTGGTGGTGGACGCGGTATGCGCCTGGTGCGTTCTGAAGATGAATTTGTCAAACTTTTCTTAGCAGCCCAAGGCGAAGCAGGAGCAGCTTTTGGTAATTCTGGCGTTTATATAGAAAAATTTATTGAACGTCCCCGCCACATCGAATTTCAAATTTTGGCGGATAACTACGGCAATGTCATCCACTTGGGCGAGCGGGATTGCTCAATTCAGCGCCGGAATCAAAAGCTACTAGAAGAAGCACCAAGCCCGGCTCTCGACCAAGACCTGCGTGAGAAAATGGGACAAGCTGCTGTCAAAGCTGCCCAATTCATTAATTATAGTGGGGCGGGTACTATAGAGTTTCTCTTGGATAGATCCGGTAAATTCTACTTTATGGAAATGAACACCCGGATTCAAGTAGAACATCCTGTAACAGAGATGATTACTGGAATAGACTTGGTTGCCGAACAAATTCGCATTGCTCAAGGGGAAAGACTTAAACTTACCCAAGAGCAAGTAGTCTTGCGGGGTCATTCGATTGAGTGCCGGATCAACGCTGAAGACCCAGATCACGACTTTCGCCCTTCTCCTGGACGGATAAGTGGCTATCTGCCCCCTGGAGGCCCTGGTGTTCGCATTGATTCCCACGTTTACACAGATTACCAAATCCCGCCTTACTACGATTCTTTGATCGGCAAGTTAATTGTTTGGGCCCCAGACCGACCCACTGCTATTAACCGCATGAAACGCGCACTCCGGGAATGTGCCATAACTGGACTACCCACGACCATTGGGTTTCATCAAAGAATTATGGAAACTCCACAGTTTTTGCAGGGTAATGTCTATACAAGTTTTGTCCAGGAAATGAACGGCTAGGGGAGTGGGGAGTGGGGAGTGGGGATGGGGGAGATGAGGGAGATGGAGTGTAACCAACGCCCGATGCCCAATGCCCAATGCCCAATGCCCCATCCCTAATTAATATGAGATAGCATAGTCAGCAATCCTTGCTGACCTAGTAATATTTCTCGCACCAGACTGAAGATACCAACCCAAATAATAGGTGTAATATCCACTCCGCCTATAGGTTGTACCAGTTTTCGCAATGGCACTAAAAATGGTTCGGTAGGCCAAGCTATTAAATTAAAGGGCAAACGATTCAGATTCACTTGCGGATACCAAGTGAGAATGATCCGAAATATAAATAAAAATGTCATCAGCCCTAACACAGGGCCAAGAATCCAAGCAGTCAGTTCAACACCAGTCATCGGTTTAAGGTACTATCTATCGTAAAGAAAGAAAAACTTAGGCTAACAGCAAGCCGCGCTTCGCGTAGGCGTAGCGATCGTAGACATTGCCACAAAATTTGAAGCTTTGTAAAGCACTCTCATCATCATTTTAACCAAATGCTGCCACTTCCTTCTGGAATACAAAAGCAAACTTCCTCACAGCAGTTAACAAGTTTGGCAGTTCAGATTTAGAGGCTTCTCAAGAAAGTAATACACTATTAAAATTAAGATGAAGTGTGTAAAAAAAGGTTTAGAAGTATGACGCCTTCTTTAGCAAATTTTCTTTGGAGTCTGCTATGGGGTACTGCAATTGTTGTGATACCCGTTACAGTTGGTCTAATTTTCATTAGCCAAAAAGATAAAATTCAGCGTTCATAATGCTTGTGAGAGTTGAATTAACTCTCATAACCTATGGTCTGTCAGCTATTTATGATTGCACTAAAAGCAGCAGTGTTTGCGGCTAGTGGTAGTTGTAGATTACAGACATAGGTGTTTTTATTTTTCGGTGAACAGCTTCAGAGCTTCTTTGCCAGAGGCTTTGAAGCTTCAATATATCGTGACTAATTACAGTAGTGATTTTAATTGTGACTCGCTAACATAGATTTGATATTGGGAAAACAGCAATGATAAATTTTGGGCTGAACTCAGCCAGTTTTCTGGCTCAGGTAAATTTTGGGGCAAACTCAGCCAGTATTCTAGGAATTTTCCTGGCTGTGGCTGGGGCAGCACTGTATTTTCTCCGTACTGTGCGTCCAGAATTGTCACGGGATCAAGATATCTTTTTTGCAGCAGTCGGTTTGCTCTGCGGCTTCATTCTCGTGTTTCAAGGATGGCGCTTAGACCCGATTTTACAATTTGGTCAACTGCTATTAGTTGGCACAACTGTGTTTTTTGCAGTTGAAAGTATTCGTCTGCGGAGTATAGCTACCCAGCAAGCAAAGCGCAACACTCCGATTGTGGACGATGAGCGAGAGGTAAGCGGAAATTATTCAATGAACCGCAATCGCAAGAGGTATGGGGCTGAGATGGAGGCAGACTTAGATCCACTGCCTTATGAAGACGAGGAAGAACGCCCCTCCCGTCGCCGGATTCAGGGTAGCAGGGATGAGATTTCAACTCGTGATGACTACTACGAAGAGCAACCCCCTCGTCGTTCAGAACGCCGCAATAGCAGCAGTAACAGCAGTAGCGAAAGACAAGCTCCAGCTGATAGAACACGGCGGCGGACTTCTAGCCGTCCTGTGAATCGCCCTTCTGAAAGCTCTGAAGAAGAAAATTGGGGTTCTTCATCTAGGCAAGTTGATGATTGGGAAAGTTCGGGAGGGGAAGTCAGAAAACCTTCTCGCCGTAATAATAACGGTTCTCAACGTCCAGAAAATCGTGAAGATGATGTCGCTCCCAGACCAAGAAGGCGTCGTCCACCAACTGACTCAACTCCTCAAAGACCGCGCGAAGATGATGAGGCAATCCCAACTGATTATGTGCCATACAACCCGGTTGAAATGCCAAATGAGGGGCGAGATAATTCGACCGATTTTGATGACGATGTTTAAAACAGTTGGGGTGACACTAGGTTTAAAGGCGACGGAAAACAGTTGAGGTGGAAAAATTTACGCCTACATTTTGGCTCCAAAGACCAATTCATTGGAGCCTGGTTTTTGGTTTAACCAGTTTACTTGCATCTTGTGGTTATAACGATATTCCCATAGGGCCTACTTCCCTCAACAGTCGCTACACCGAGGAGCAACCTGCTTTGAGTGGAAATGGGCGCTTTTTAGCGTTTGTATCTAATCGGAATGGTAATCAGCAGCTATTGGTTTTCGATTTGGAGAGGCAACTATTTATTGGTACACCGGGCATAAACCGAGCGGAGACAATTGCTGAAAGTCCTAGCTTGAGCTATACCGGGCGTTATATTGCTTATCTTACTAGTGACCAAGGTAGACCAGTGGTGGCGCTTTACGATCGCGCTACACAACAGTCGCAAATCGTCACACCAACCTATCGCGGCTGGGTCAGAAAACCAAATATCAGCCCAGATGGACGTTATGTTGTTTTTGAAACTGCCAGCCGTGGTCAGTGGGATATTGAAGTCTTAGACCGGGGGCCAAATATTGAGTTAGATATTCCTAATGGTGCAACTGTGGGTTCACCTCCGTAGGGGAAAAGTTAGGAGTTAGGAGTTAGGAGTTTGGAGAGACGCATCCAAACAAACAGCGATCGCACTCAACCACCAAGAACAAAACCCCATAGCTAGAGACGCGCTACGGGGTGAGAATTGGGGTTATGGGGGAATGGGGCGACTGATTAGGTGTAATGGGAATGGCACTAAGAAAAGATGAAACTCTTTCTACTTAGAGCCGAAAAAACTATATTCTCCAGGCTGGCTATAGTCAGTAAATAAGCCACCTATCCTAACTGTACTTGCATTCTGCGAAATATTACCACTATAAACTTGAAAGGAATTACCAGACTGTCGTATAAAGTTGATGCGACCACTAAAGGGACAGTAAAAACCTCTTATTAAAGGATTGCCAAATATACTGCCTGATATTGCTCTACAGTTGCCTGTTGGAGCTTGATTTGTAATACTCAGAATCCCAGTAGAATTATTAGCATTCACACTCCAGTTTCCTACCACACTGGTTGGCCAATCATCTGCAAAAGCTGCTTGGGAAAACACGATAGGACTCAAGACTATCAAACCCAATGATAAAGCAGGAATTAGCTTCATAAAAATTATCTCAAAAAATTAAGTGAAAATTTTATAGGCATAATATCATATGCGGTAAATTACTTATGATTAAGTTTTTAAAAGCCTGCTAAATATAGTGTTTTAACGAATTAAAATCTTTAGATAGTTATATAGTCATTTAATTCTAGTTTCTAGCGATCGCACTCAATCACCAAAAACAAACCCCGTGCTACACGAAGTAATACGAGGTGGAATTTGGGGGTGTGGGGGATTGGGTAGCTATGGTCACTAGATATATGGATATGAGCTAGTGTGCTAGCATAACAGCAGATTAACTTGTATTCATTATGGAAACTCGAATTAACAAACGCACCCACAGCGATTACACCCAAAGTGCAGCCTATCTGCCCAAGGATTTAGTTAAAAATTTCAAACATCTAGTTCTTGAATTAGAAATAGGTCACAGCGAGGCAATGGAAGAAGCTGTCAGGATGTGGTGTGAAGCGGCTGTTAAAAAGATAAGTCAACCTTGATGAGGTATCCTACACCCAAACAAAATCTAATTTGTTTTATCCTCAGTCAAAACCTCACAACGTTTCTACTACCTATCTTTATAGTGAGATTAGATGAACGAACAGGAGACATCTATATCTTGGCTGGAGATGAAACAGGTATTGTAATTAACCCCAATGGTAAATGGAGATACGACGAATGACTAAGCCTAAGTTTGCAGCTATGAGTAAAATAGAGTTAAAACGTTATTTATTAGAGAATCGGAATGATACAGAAGCTTTTCACGCTCTAATGGATAAAATTAACGCTGAACCTAACCCCAAGTTTTATACCATAGATGAAATTGGTGAATTGGAAAAACTAATAGAAGCAAAACGGAGACGAGAGAATCTGTAAAAAATTACCTTTATCAACTCGCTTAATCGATGTAGTTTATCACAGGTCAAAACATTGTAGGCTGTGGATTACAGGGTCTACAGTCTGCCAATGAAAATAAATCGGCATGGACGCGCCAAGGTTCTTACTCAGCAAGAGATACAGCTAATCTTCAGTAATGGCTTAGACAATGACCGCGATGGCTAATGACAAATGACTAATGATATAAAACGTATTTTTTTTATACCTGTATTTTTATCCTTTAGTTTATTGACTGGGTGTTTTGGCTACCCTCGGATTTTGAGTTATCCCTTTGATCCGGGGGGTCGCAGTCTCAATAGTTTAGCGTCGGAATTAAACCCCCAAATTTCTGGGAGATACATTGTTTTTATTAGTGACCGACGGGGTAGCCAAGATGTTTATATGTTTGATACGGTAACTCGTGATTTGGTTGATTTGCCAGGTTTAAATTCCTTTGATGCGATCGCAACTCATCCTAGCGTTTCCCAAGATGGTCGTTATGTTGTGTTTGGTGCTAGTCGTCAGGGGCGATCGGCTATTTTTCTCTACGACAGGGAAACACGCCAATCACGTAATTTGACTAATAACCTACAATCTGAAGTCCGCAACCCTACAATTAGCGCTGATGGTAGTAGGATTGCTTTTGAATCCAGTAACAACGGTCAGTGGGATGTTTTAGTATATGACCGTTATGGACAGCCGTTAAATATACCTCAAGAACCACGTTGAAGAATGGGGAGTGGTCAAAGAATATTCCCTACTCCCTATTCCCTATTCCCTATTCCCTACTCCCTACTCCCTATTCCCTACTCCCTACTCCCTACTCCCTTCTACCTGTTGCACAGATTCAATGAGCCTACGCACTTGTTCTGTCCCCTCTGAAGGTTCAAATGATAGGGGAAACTTACCCCGAAGAATCATCCGTAAACCTAGGGGTGCAAGACTGAGTAATCCTCTTAAATCTTTAAAGTAATTACCGACAACTTGTAAACCAAATTGACGTTCATCAATCCAACCACCTTCTTTAACTAAATCCACCAATACTTTTCGGTGACGAATTGAGCGACTATCACTAGCTTGTTTGTGCGTGAGAATTTCTTGTTTAATTTTGGTGATTTGTTCAAATGGTGCAACCTCCATTGGACAAACTGAATCGCAGTACAAACAACGGGTACAACCCCATACGCCTTTAGTACCTTCGTTGTAGCTTGCTAAACGATTTTCGGTGTCGCTATCGCGGGAGTCTGCTACCATCCGGTAAGCTTTAGCAAGGGCATGGGGGCCAACAAAGTTTGGATCAACTTCACGGGCGTTGCATTCAGAGTAACATGCACCACACATAATACAGTTACCAGTTTGATCGAGGCGCGATCGCTCTTGTGGTGTTTGCAAAAACTCTCTTTCTGGTACTTGTCGGGCTGCCGTACTCACATAAGGAGCAACTGCTTCTAGATTATTCCAGAAGCTGCTCATATCTACAACCAAATCTTTAATCACGGGCATATTCCCTAGAGGAGCGATCGTAATTTCGGGAATGGGATTTACTTTACTTTGAGATGATGCTATTTGTTGTAATCTGGCAACTTCACTGCCAACATTTTCCTTACAAGCTAAAGCCGAACGCCCATTAATTCGCATAGCACAGCTACCACAAATTGTATTACGGCAATTTTTACGAAACGCCAAAGTTCCATCTTGCTCCCACTTAATATGATTGAGGCAATCCAGAATTGTATTACCTGATTCTGCCTCTACGAGGTAGGTTTGCACCACTGGGGAGGAATTTTGTTGCTGTCGAATGACCTTAAAAATAACTTCCATGACCACTAACCAAAATTTTAAAATTGCTTCACCAGCCTCAAAAACCATGATTCAAGGCAGGTAGTTGCGAAAAATGAGCTATACTTTTTTGACCTTCATTCAAAGCCTAGTGTTAATAGGCTGACCATGAAAGAGCGACTGATTCTAGTTTAACGATAACCATTCAAACTTCACTTATAGCAGCGCTGTAGGCAAGATTTGTGTCAAATTCTCAGATAAAACGCCAAAAATGTAATTATAGCTTTGCATTGAATTTACCTGTTTAGGAATGTAAAGGAAAGAGCGTTTTACCTTCATCACTGACCTAGCGATCGTATCCCAATTAAATGCATGTCAGGTTAGCCACACCTCTTGATGCCAACTTGAGTTAGAGCAACTAACTAGAAAATTCAGCAAAAGCCACGCTTTACGGAATTTTTTGATTATATAGAAGTGTAACTTGGGTATGTTCAATATATAGTACTGGCAATCAAGCTATGGCAGATGTTAAGAGATTTATTCTTCCCATAGACAGACGTACAAAATTCTCTGACTGCTTTTGAGCAAAAGATAATAAACCGAGGAAAAATCCTCACCACTTTAAAATAAAAGTTATTGTACCGGGAATCCCGGATGCGCGAGACTTTTAGATTTTTGCTGACTCTCAATCAAGAAAATCTTGAATTTAACACATTAGTCAAAACTGCTCGTCTAAATTAGATAAATTTTTATAAAAGGCATAGGGCAATACTCACCCTTGCAATAAAGGGTTAGGAAAATCCTCACTGCTTTTTCCAAGCTTTCAGTCCAGGAATTTAAATAAAAATTTACCAGCAACTTTAATTCAAAATTAAACAACTATTTTGCTATTATTAGTCCATGCTAGTATTTAATATAAAATTACGAAGACACAAAACAGAATCAATAGCCGTATCAGCGCGGCTACTACTGCTTTGTTGAATCGTAATGTAGAGACAAGAAAATTCGCGTCTCTACTAGCAGTACAAAAGGGCATAAGCCCGTAGGACTCTATTGAAATACTATGCTGTCCTAAGCTTGAGAGGATGAGTAGAAAAAACTCTACCTGTTCATTGCCCAGAAGGCAAGCACTAAAAGTGGAAAACCTGCATTTTTTGGGATCTACGACTTATTTGGAGTAGAATTAACCAAATTTGTAAAGGTTGCTGAAAGTTACACCGCTACAGTAGCGCCAAAAGAGAAAATAATTTCATTTCTGATGGCGAATAATGGTTAAAAGTGCCGTGAAATTAGCAAAATGAATTTCTATGGCAACTATGACCTCTAATTGGTTGTGGACAACCATATATAGAAGTGCTTTTGGCTCCTATCGGCAGGAATTGACCCGTTACACTAGAGTCCTAAGTAGCTCTATGCAAATGCTAAAAAGCCAAATGCTGGCATGAGACTACATCGTTTTTCAGTTTGGAGAGAGTAAGGAAAATTTGAGCATAATGACTGAAACTGCAACTGCGCCATTAACCGGAAAAGCACTACTTGCTAAAGTAAAAGAACTTTCCACTTTACCACGCCGAGAAAGAGCTAAACAGTGCGGCTATTACACTGTTACTAAGAATAACCAGGTTCGTGTCAATCTCACTGATTTTTATGACGCTTTGCTATCGGCTAGAGGGATTCCTCTAAGTCCAGAAGCACCTAAAGATGGTCGTGGTCGTGAACCGACATATCGCGTTAGTGTCCATCAAAATGGTCAGATTGTGATTGGTGCCACATATACCAAAGCAATGGGCTTAAAGGCTGGAGATGAGTTTGAAATTAGGTTGGGATACAAACATATTCACCTGATTCAACTCGGTGAAAGTGACAAAAAACTAACCTCACAAGATATAGACTCCGACGAATTGGACGAAGATTTGGAAGACGAAGAGTAAATTTGCTGATGGTAGGGATAAGTTTCAGGTGATGATAACTTGTCCTTACCTCGACAGCAAACTAGTAGCTCTATTTAGAAGAAAATTTTGTCACAAGTGAAGAATACGATTAGACCCCTTGCAAAAGTCACCAAATTTAGTAGAGTCTTGATTAATCAGCAAGAAATCTATAGTGCAAGAAGTCTATCGTGTTTTTTTTGTTTAGTTTGATAACTTACTTTGAGTCTTCTGTCAACACTTTATTGGTGTTTATGGAAAATCCACCAGCACTAGTTGTAGTGATGGCATTTTTTATTTTCTGGATAGTTTGCTGGTTGCCAGTGGCAACAGTATCAGCAATATTGCTCAATTGGCAACCCCCTAAACCTTTACAACCAGAGCAAAAGATGCCGTTATTGGTGTCACTCTACCTATTAGCTCCCCTAATTCTGTGGGGAGTTAATTGGCTTACCAATAAATCTTTTTCCGATTACGGCTTTGTTGGGAATCTTTCAACTCTTGGTTCTTTAACACTAGGTTTTGCTTTGGGAGTGGTGAGCCTAGCTATTGTATTTAGTGGGCAATTCGGGTTAGGCTGGTGTTCTTTTGAAAAGACGAATTTAAAGTTAGCGCTACCCATCTTGCTACCGATTTTCTTGATAGCGTTATTAGTCGGTGGGATAGAAGAGTTAGTTTTTCGCGGTTTCCTGTTTACTGAATTAGCGCAGGATTATCCAGTTTGGGTAGCAGCAGCAATTTCTAGCTTGATATTTGCTTTGCTACATTTGGTTTGGGAGCAACTTGAAACCGCACCTCAACTCCCTGGATTATGGCTGATGGGAATAGTGCTGGTGTTGGCACGCTTTGCCTCTAACAACAATTTGGGTTTAGCTTGGGGACTGCACGCAGGATGGATATGGGCGATCGCCACCATAGACACAGCAGAATTAATTACTTATACAGGTAAAGTCTCTCATTGGTTCACTGGTAAGAACAAAAAACCCCTAGCTGGCTTGGCGGGAATTATTTGTGTATTGGGAACTGGAGTGATTATCTGGCTTTTATCTAGGTATTTTTAACCATAATTAACAATTCAAAAATAAAGTGAAAATAGGGCAGGCGAAACGCCCACCCCACAAGAGATGATTAATTTTTTGTGGGGTGGATGTCTTATCCACTAAAGATTCGTTACCTAATGCCTAATACTTAACTTCCAAAACCAGGAATTAAACGCTTGAGCGCGCGATCGGCAACGTCGCCATAGCGTAGTTCTCCACATAGAATCTTACCCATAATTTGGGCACCCGAGGGGCGCTTAACACCAACTTTGTAGCCAATCCCAGGAAAGCGATAGAATGCTCCACCTAATTTTTGCGCCCAAGCCATCTCAGTGCCCCATTCTTCATTAATGGCTTCACTATATTTTTCTAAAGCGTTGGTATCACCAGAAAGAGCCTCATTAATGGCTCCTGCTGCCATCAAACCGCTAAAAATTGACGGACGAATGCCTTCTGCTGTCATGGGATCAACTACACAAGCAGCTTCCCCAGCCAAAACCGCATTTTGAGTATGCAACTGTTGGTTGCCATCCCACAAGCAAAGGGGATAACCATACTGCTTGCTATTTTTGATATCTACATCAAACGATCGCGCATACTCATCTAAAATCTTTTTAAAGTCTTGAGGTTGTCCACCGATAAACGTACCGATACCAATTGAATAACCGTCCGCCTTCGGAAAGTTCCAGATGTAACCATTTTTCACCAAGCCAAACTCGAAGTGAATTGTGGATTTGTCCTTCACATCTGCGAGAACTTCTGCTTCCAAAGCTCCTGCTAAACGGCGTTTACGGTTTTTGAAGCCTAGCCATTTTGCCATTGGCCCCTTGACACCATCAGCCGCGATTAGGTAGCGACCTGTAACTGGCCCATTGACTGTGTTAACTTGCCAATAGTCGCTTTTAAACTCAATACCCGTGACTTCAGTATTATCTCGTAGTTCAGCCCCTTTTTTCTCCCCTTGCTGCACGAGAAAATGGTCAAAAATATCTCGTCGCACCATCCAGACTGGTTCAATTGTTGCGATTTTTGCTTCCACAGGGTCGCCCAATTTCCAGGTAAAGCGAAGGGAGTCGGCTTTTACAGAAATCGCTGGGCTAAAATCAAAGTCAAACCATTGAGCGATCGCTGGAGATACACCACCGCCACAAGGCTTATATCTTGGTAGGGATTCTTTTTCTAACACTAATACTGAGCGACCTTGTTTGGCTAAATGATATGCAGCTGTTCCACCAGCTGGCCCAGCGCCGACGATGATGCAGTCGTACATAAGGCTGAATTTTTGCTCCTGAACTAGTGATTTTCTATTGAGATAAGTAAGTAGGCGAGAATAAATCAAAGTAGATTAAGTAATGTAAAAAATCTTGAGATGAGTTCGTAGTGAACGCGAGTGCGTCTCGTAGTGAGCGGCTCCAGCCCTCTCTACGAGACGCTACGCGAACAAATTAGGACTAAAGTCCTTACTACAAACCTCTTCATTATTCACGCCGCTCTACTTAGTTGATCAATTTTTGTTAACAACCCTAACAAATGATAAAGGCTGAAGAATTTATCCATCATCCTTCAGCCTTTATGGTTCAGACATTAAACTTTAAACAGTCGAGATGTCCTTTTCTTTTTCTACCAAGAGTGAGTCTATTTTGGCAATGTACTCGTTTGTCAGTTTTTGCAAGCTATCTTGTTGGTCTTTTGATTCATCTTTGGAGATTTCAGAGGCTTTCTCCTGTTTGCGAATCGCGTCTACGGCATCGCGGCGGATGTTGCGAATAGCAACACGACCTTCTTCAGCATATTTAGATGCCATTTTGACAAATTCTTTACGGCGATCGCTTGTCAAAGGCGGAATATTCAGCCGAATTACAGAACCATCGTTACTGGGGGTTAAACCCACATCTGAGAGGGAAATAGCCTTCTCAACGATGTTTAGGGTATTACGCTCGTAGGGCTGAATCAGAATTGTCGAGGCATCTGGCGTGCTAATATTTGCCAGTGATTTTATCGGCGTGGGCGAACCGTAATAGTCCACTAAGACCTTATCTAATAGACTCGCATTGGCGCGACCAGTGCGAATCGTGTTAAAAGCTCGTTGAGTTGAATCAACAGAACTTTGCATTTTACTTTTCGCGTCAGCTAATATCACAAGAACCTCCCACAAGGGTACCGATGGATTCTCCCAAGATGGCTCGGTGGATGTTACCTCGCACCGTTAAGTCAAATACCAGAATTGGGATATTATTTTCTTTACACAAGGCGATCGCCGTACTATCCATCACCCGCAAATCTTTGGCTAAAACATGCGCGTAGGTAAGGCTATTGTAACGCTTGGCGTTAGGATAAATATGAGGATCGGCATCATACACTCCATCTACTTTGGTGGCTTTAAAAATCACTTCCGCATCAATTTCTGCGGCTCTTAATGCGGCAGTAGTATCTGTAGTAAAGAAGGGATTCCCAGAACCAGCACCAAAAATTACCACCCGCCCTTTTTCAAGATGGCGGATGGCACGACGACGGATATACGGTTCTGCTAATTCTTGCATAGCGATCGCAGTTTGCACCCGCGTCTGTACTCCTATGCGTTCTAGTGAATCTTGCAACGTCATGGCATTCATTACCGTGGCAATCATCCCAATATAGTCAGCGGTTGCCCTGTCCATCCCCGCCGACGCTGCTTTCACGCCACGAAAAATATTGCCGCCGCCAACAACTATGGCGATTTGAGTGCCAGTGGCTATCACCTCTGCTAATTCTTGTGCTATGCCTTTGACCACTTCGGGATCAATACCATAGCCCATGTTGCCCATTAAGGCTTCACCGCTCAGTTTGAGTAAAACCCGTCGGTAATTCGTTCCCATGAAGTTCCGCTTTATCAAAAAAGTTGCAATTGCCTCCAACTTAAGATAGCAGTTACAGGGACTATCTATGTCTAGTTACGCCAAATCAATGTAGTACCTATTGGTTCTGTTTCTGGTATATCTATTTCTTCACCAAGAAACAGAGAAGCGATCGCAGTTCTCAAATAATCCTCTCTCACCGATAATGGATCTTGGGGATGATCGTCAATTTTACCTTTGTATCGTACTATACCATTACTATCTATTAAAAATGCTATTGGTGTTTTTGTAGCACCAAAACTGCGGGTTACATCTTGCGTCGAGTCCCACAGGTAAGGAAAGTTCAAATCGTGACGCTGGGCAAAAGCTTTCATATTTTCAAAGCTTGGCCTCGTGCCGTGATTACCGTCACTACCATTCATACCAATTAGTGTGAAGCCTTTGGGGGCAAATTCGGCTTGAATGTTTTTTAACCTGTCTATGTACCACTCCACATAAGGGCAGTGGTTACATAGAGAAATAACAGCCACTGCTCGGAACTTCTCAAGATAACGCCTGAGATGGTGTACTTGATCATCAATTCCTGGCAGTTCAAAATCGGGTGCATAGCTCCCAATGGGAGTATCGATTGTTTCTAGTAGATTCATGATTTCTGGCTCGCAGAACTAGGAACAAGAAAAATATTGTTAAATTCAGCGTCAGTTTCCAGTTGCAAACCACCCCTTAGCCGATGCCTCATATTCGACAATGTTATATACCAAATTCGCGATCGTAAATTGTGAAACTACTGAATCTAGCAGTGATGCTAATTCGCTCACATCTAAAAATAGCGAAAATATTACTCACATTATTGTAGAAGTTATGATTTTTAATACTGACATAATCTAAGTTGTGAGTAAATTACCTCTATCAACAAGACGGAAATCTATGCTGGATAAAACTATCAGCCTAGAAGCTTTCGTGCTGTCTGTCTAAGCTATCACTAGAGCAAAGGATTTACTTTGAAAATCTGATAAATTTTATTCAAATTCACAACAATTTTACTTACGTCTTGCTGCTGAAAGGCTTTTACCCTTATATTCATCAAATTTTTATGACAACCTCAAGTTCAAAAACAGCACTTACCTCTACAAAAACCTGGATTTGGCAAGATTTCCCTATCTGCTATCAAACCCAAGGAACCACTGGCCCAGCTGTTGTTCTGGTGCATGGATTTGGCGCTTCTTGGTGGCATTGGCGGAAGAATATTCCCGTATTAGCACAAAGTTGCCGTGTTTATGCGATCGATTTAATTGGTTTTGGCGCTTCCGCAAAACCTCAACCTGGAGAAAAAATTACCTATACACTAGAAACTTGGGGACAGCAAGTGGCAGATTTTTGCCGTGAAGTTGTCGGTGAGCCAGCTTTTTTAGTCGGAAATTCTATTGGCTGTATTGTAGCCATGCAAGCAGCAGTAAGCAACCCAGATATTGCTTTAGGAGTTGCTTTGCTCAACTGTTCTTTACGGCTGTTGCACGATCGCAAACGGGTAACTTTACCTTTATCTCGTCGTTACGGAGCGCCTCTACTGCAACGCCTGTTATCTATCAAACCAGTTGGTGATTTCTTTTTCAATCAACTCGCCAAACCGAAAACGGTGCGGAAAATTCTGCTGCAAGCTTATGCAAATGCTGAGATGGTGACAGATGAGTTGGTAGATATTCTTATTTCACCAGCAAGCGATCCGGGGGCTGGGGCTGTGTTTCTTGCCTTTACTTCTTATTCTACAGGGCCACTACCAGAAGACCTATTGCCACTGTTACCCTGTCCGGCAATTATCTTGTGGGGAACGGTCGATCCGTGGGAACCAATTAAATTAGGGAGAGAATTAGCTAACTTTCCCCAAGTGGAAAAGTTTATTCCTTTAGAGGGAGTGGGGCATTGTCCGCAGGATGAAGCGCCAGAGTTAGTCAATCCGATTTTACTCGATTGGATTTTGGAGCGATCGCGGTAATCATCTGTGAGAGGTTATAAATACTGTTTGAAAACAATAAAGACGACAATTCCAACGAAAATAAAGAGGACTAAAGTAGCTATTAAACCACGGTGTCGAGAGACAACATCAAGAAGTACTAGTAGCCAGAATAAGGCAATCTCAACTGGGCTAGCAATGAGCACAAGTATGAGATATCGTTGAGTTTGTTTAGCCAGCAAAACAAAATTAAAATCTCTGCTGAAAGAACGGCCTTCAAGACCAGAGTCCGATATCGTTAGATCCACCAAGTTAACTAATAAACCAATAATTACTATGCCTCCCATTACTGTCAATACAACAGCCAGTCCTTTAAATAGTCGATTAAATAGTCGATTTATAAGCATCATTTTTTGCTCCTATAAGAAAATTTTGACATAATGATAAGTATTATTAAGTTCAAAGACATTCGCCGAAGTTATTGAACGGACAGATACCACAATCTACGGACTCGCCGCCTTGTAGACAAAATATATCTGTAGCAACCTGCAATTATAAATCCCTCAACCTGCAACCATCACTGTTTTCAGCCAAGATTAAATGCAACTATAATTTCATTTGAACCAGGGGTAGGTTGGGTTGAGGAACGAAACCCAACACCAAGAATCCTTCATTTTGTTGGGTAACACTAAAGTTCAACCCAACCTACAAATATTTGATTTTTTCAGAGTAATAAAAGAGCGTTAGGAATAGGGTACTCAAGGCAATTAGTAACTCAAAACTAACTGACTTAAAAAGTAGGCAAGGGCTGCACTGCCTAAAGGAACTGTCAAATTGTCAATACCCAAAAATGAAACAGCTTCTAAAGCCGTAGCTATAACTGCTACTAACAGTGATACTGCCCAAGTTTGCCAACTGTTTCCTTGAGTTCCAACTAAAATCAAAATACTAACAACATAGCTAACGAACATCATAGTTAGGGAGCCTTCCCAACTTTTTTCTGTTCCAAAAACTTTATACTTATGTTTACCAAAGCGTTGCCCAATTAAGGCTGCTAGTCCATCTCCCCAAGTCATGATCAAAATTCCGAGTGCTGCGTATTGGGGTTGTTGTAAATACCAGAACCAGGCGACTAAAATACCGAAACTGACAGAGTAAAAAAACGTCCCTAAACTTTGGCGGCCAACGCTATTAATACCAGGAAGAATGGGTAATCGGTAGGATAATAAAGTGATTGCACTGGCTAAAATAGAAGCTGTAATCCCTACGCTAGCGGGAATATTTAGCCACCAAGCGATTAAAATCACATTACCAGTGCCAATATGAACTATCTTCCGCACGATTTCTGGCTTGTCGGCAAAGCGATTTACCACCCCTGCAATCAGAAGGATGAGTAACACCCAAATTGCAACCGACGCAATTTGCAGCCAGAAAACCGGAATTGAGGTGAAGTCAGAAAATGTAATTAACAAAGATGCAACAAAATGAAAATTTTTACCCCTGTTACTAATTTATAAGATTTGGGTAGCTGCAATGAAATTATTATTTATTTGGCTGATTCGGGGCTACCGAATGTTTATCTCGCCGTTGTTTCTCCCGACTTGTCGCTTTCAACCAACTTGTTCGATGTATGCTATTGAAGCTATTGAGCGATTTGGAGTGTTGCGTGGTAGCTGGATGGCAACTCGGCGGATTTTGCGCTGTCATCCGTTTCATCCAGGTGGTTACGATCCAGTGCCAGAGGTGGTAGAAAAGGTGAAGGAGGAGTAGTTTTGTGCAAATGGTGGTGAATTGAGGATTGGAGTTTAAACGCAAAGGGGCGCGGAGGGAAGCGCAGAGGGGCGCAGAGAATGAGAAGAGGGGTAGATTATTAAAGGATGTGTTTGTGGGTATAGCTATTTGGGGAGATGTCAACAGATGAGGTTGTCATCTAGCGTGGGAAGGTTGAATAATTTAATTTAGATTTACCATGATTAATCCCACTGCGATTTCTATACCTGAACCACAAATTCCTACTCCTGGGCCGAATCCGCTACCCAGTCCTGAACCAGTACCTGCTCCCATTCCTCAGACGGTTCCAGGGCCAATTCCTCAAACAGTTCCAGAACCAATTCCCCAAACCATACCGGAACCTGTTTAGATTACCTTGGTAATGTAATCCAAAATCTAAAATCCAAAATCCAAAATGCTAAGAGCCGGAATTGTCGGACTTCCCAACGTCGGAAAATCTACTTTATTTAATGCTGTAGTTGCTAATGCTAAAGCAGAAGCAGCTAACTTCCCTTTTTGCACGATTGAACCGAATGTCGGCGTTGTCGCAGTACCGGATGAACGGTTAAATGTTCTTGCTAATATTGCCGGTTCGGCACAAACTATCCCGGCGCGGGTTGAATTTGTAGATATCGCCGGTTTAGTTAAAGGCGCAAGTCAGGGTGAGGGACTAGGGAATCAATTCCTGTCCCACATCCGGGAAGTTGATGCGATCGTCCATGTGGTACGTTGTTTTGAGAATGACGATATTATCCACGTTGCTGGTTCTGTTGACCCAGCGCGAGATATTGAAATCATTAATATAGAACTGGGTTTATCAGATTTAGCACAAATTGAGCGGCGAATTGACCGCACTCGCAAACAAGCTCGTACCAGCAAAGATGCACAGTTTGAAATCACAGTCTTAGAAAAATTAGCTGCGGCTTTAAATGAAGGTAAATCGGTGCGTCAGGTAAGCTTGAATGAAGAAGAAACAGAAATTATTAAAGGATTAGAACTGCTCACTTATAAACCGATTATCTACGCTGCCAATGTATCTGAAGATGAGTTGGCAACTGGTAATCATTTTGTGGAGACAGTACAGCAAATTGCATCGACAGAAAATGCCCAAGTTGTGATAGTTTCGGCTCAAGTTGAAGCTGAATTAGTGGAATTACCAGAAGAAGATAAAGCTGATTTTCTCGCGTCTTTAGGTGTAGAAGAAGGCGGTTTGAAATCATTGATTCGGGCAACTTACATGCTTTTAGGCTTGCGGACATATTTCACTTGTGGCCCTAAAGAAACCCGCGCTTGGACAATTAATGCCGGAATGTCTGCACCTCAAGCTGCTGGTGTAATTCACAGTGATTTTGAGCGGGGATTTATTCGCGCCGAAACTGTTGCCTATAAAGATTTGGTAACAACTGGTTCGATGAATACTGCGAAGGAAAAAGGGTTGGTTCGCAGTGAAGGGAAAGAGTATGTTGTGCAGGAAGGGGATGTAATGTTGTTCCGATTTAATGTATAGGGGTAATTAATGAGTGGCCGTTATCGATAAGATAATGGTCAACCCCTTTGAGGAAGTCAAAAGTCAAAAGTTTACCTCGCAAATAAAGCTGCGAGGGGACGTTGACACCCGTTAATAAAACATGTATCTTCAAAGTATATACGTTAGAAAAATTTTTAGAAGTGTTTCACTCCGAAAATCTAAAGTTCGGGCGTGTAGATCACTAACAAAATTTTTGGAGATAGCTATGACCGCAGTTGTTGCTAAATGGGGAAATAGTTTAGCTATTCGGATTCCAAGAGCGGTAGCTGAACAAGCACATGTAACGGAAGGGACAGCTATAGACCTTAGTGTGGAAGGTAATAATATTATAATTACACCACAAAAAAGAAAAAAGTATACCCTTGATGAGTTGCTTGAAGGTATGACTCCTGATAAATTCCATTCGGAATTTGAAACTGGAAATGCTGTGGGGAATGAAGATTGATAGTTAATCCATACTTTCCTAAAAGAGGAGATATTATCAAATTAGAATTTGGAGCTACACAGCAGTTTACGGTTGATTCGATTCAGCGTGCATTTGCCCTCTACACATCAGGAATGTCATTTGATGACATTGCTAGGACAATGAACAATGAACTAAAACAGCAAGGGCGGGAGCAAATGGGCTACCGCCCTGTTCTTGTTATATCTCCAATTAAATACAATCGAATCGCTTCTTTAGTTTTAGCGTGTCCGATAACTAATAAGGCAAAAGGGCTTAGTTTTGAAGTTCCACTTGTTGAGGGAATGCAAACAAAAGGAGTTGTGTTATCCGACCAAATTAAAACACTCGATTGGAAAGCTAGAAAGGTAAAATTCGTTGAAAGTGTTTCACAAGATTTAATAGAAGAAGTACAGGCAAAGCTCGAGACATTAATTTTATAAAACTAATTTTATTTTAATTTAGAAGTGCGATCGCACTCTACGAGACGCTACGCGTAGCTAAATGATTTAGGACTGCTATAATTCAGCTGCTTCCACCCAAAATATATACATAGGAACCCAAATTTTCATCATCTGTACCAACAATCACACCACCTTCTGCACCTGGAATAAGTTCCATACCTTCAATTTTGTGGTAATTAGAGCGGTAGAGGGGAACAAGTTGAGGATTTTGCCGCCATACAATTTTGTTACCACGCAATCCTAGATAACCAGCGACATACACAGCTGACTGAAATGGGCCATCATCTCCAGCATCACTTGCTGAGGTAATATATACAATTCCTACGGGGTCTACCTTAATATCTGAAATATGACGAACCTTGCCAGATGGAAAAGGTACTTTCAGATTAGCAGAACCTGCAAGAGTGATTTGATATTTAGCTAAATCAAATATTCCCCAAAAAATAGTTGCTGGTTGTTCTCCTTCACCTCGATGTCCCCAAATAGCAACTAATTTGCCGTCTATATTTTGTAATGCAAATGCTTCAAAATTATTTCCTTGAATAATTCCTGGTAGATTGAATTCCTTAATAATAGAGATGGTTTTATTGGCAGGCTCTAACCTGATGTCATAAGCTTTTCCAGAACTAGTTAAAGCAATAAAAGAGGATTTTGTTTTTTCTGGAACAGATGTTAAAGCTTCTAAGTCGATGGGCAATTCTATGTTATTTGGCCAGCTTAATGGGAAATATTCAGGTTGGTTTTTACCCTTAATGCTGATGATTGCTAAACGACCTTGGTTTTTTTGTTTGTTGTCATGGGCAATCAGAAAATCTAGCGTATTGCTTTGTTGCTCTATCAAAGCCATACCACTGATACCGAAAGGGATACCACCGCGAACCGGACGCCAATCTTGCGCCCAAACTTGCTGTGATATAAGTAACAATGCACTTAAGACTACTGTATTGATGATTAACCTAAGAAACCGAGGCATATTGATTTAGCCAAGCTGAACGCATAAGTGATACCAATTCACGAAAACCCTGATACATATAGATTTCTTGTAAGGGCATGGCATTGCCCATACGTGTCAACTTAACGTGAAACCCTTGTCGAGACGTGATATTCAGTTCTCTAGCTTTCCATCACTCACCGCGTCACCCCACCCTAACCCTCCCCTTATAAAGGGGAGGGAACAAATTTCCTGTTACCCCCCTTACAAAGGGGGGTAAAACGCCTGTGGGACATGCATTTTAGCTTAAGTTGACACCAATGGGCAAAGACTTGCCCCTACCAACGTATTTCTATCATTATTAAACTGAAAGTGTGTGAGTATCGGTAAAAGGAGTGTGTTAACGGATGCTCAATCATATCAAATCCAGGCAATTTGCACCCACATCAATAAAGCAGTCTTTTGTACTCACACTTTACAGCATATTTACGTAAGTAAGTCGGTACAATAAAAGCAAACTGTGTGAAGAAAAGTAAACAAGGTTAAAACCCTCTTTCACCCTGCCCCCTGCCTTATCCCAACGATAATTATTTACGCCGACCTACTTAATTGCTTAGGAGGCGTTGCTGAATCGAGGTATGAATTTGGATGTAGAGACGTAAAATTTTACGTCTCTACAAGGATTTTCATCGGAATGCACAATCGTTTTCATACCGCAATCAGCAATGCCGCTTAGGATAGTACTTTCTGTAAAGAAAGCAATAATTCGTTGACAGTATAGGGCTTCGACAAAAAGGTATTGACACCAATAGCAGCTACTGCACTGAGCTTATTGTCAGACATAAGTCCACTGCTGGCAATAATTCTGACTTGGGGGTTGATTTTTCGCAGGGTACGGATGGCAGTTAAACCATCTAGCGAGGGCAGCATAATATCCATTAGTACAGCACTAATTTTATCCCTATTTTTAGCGTACAGCGCGATCGCCTCAATGCCATCACTGGCAATTAGGGTTTTATAGTTGTGAGCTTCTAATGATGTTCTCGTAATCTCAAGAATTGCAACTTCATCATCCACAACCAGAATCAATTCTCCATGTCCTGTTTGTGGTGGCAATTCTTCTGGAGTGAGTGTTTCCATTCCCTCCACTGCTGGCAAGTAAACCTTAAAGCTAGTGCCACTTCCCGGTTCGCTATACACCTCCACAAAACCTCCGTGGCTTTTAACTATCCCCAGCACGGTGGAAAGTCCTAACCCTGTTCCTTGTCCCACATCTTTTGTGGTAAAGAATGGCTCGAAAATTCTATCTAAAATTTCTCTAGGAATCCCAGTTCCAGTATCGGAGACATTAATCACTGTGTAAGGCCCCTCTTTGGCTTCCAGGTTCATGCGGGCATAATTTTCGTCAATCAACAGATTCTCAGCAGAGATAGTCAAACTACCGCCATTGCCCATAGCATCGCGGGCGTTAACGCAGAGGTTCATTAGTACTTGATGCAGTTGGGTGCTATCTCCAGAAAGCATCCACAAATCCTGCGGTACATCAGTGCTGATTTCTATGGATTTGGGAAATGTCTCTTTGAGAATCTTGCCAAGTTCCACAATTATATGTCTGAGTTGCAAAGTGATGCGCTTCCCTTCTACACCCCGCGCAAAGGATAGCACCTGTTTGACTAAATCAGCACCGCGTCTAGCGTTAATTTCCAAAATTTCTAGTAGATGGCGAGTTCGCTCATCTGCATTAGGAAATTTCAATGGTAGCAGTTGCGCTCCTGCCAAAATCGGTGTCAGGATATTGTTGAGGTCGTGAGCAATGCCACTAGCTAAAGTGCCAATACTTTCCAGGCGTTGGGCACGAAACAATTGGGCTTCTAGGTGTTTTTTCTCCGTAATATCTGTGTCAACGGTGAGAATTGATTTGGGTTTCCCTTGTTCATCGCACACCAGACTCCAGCGACTAGCAACAAGGATTTCCTTGTCAGTTTTGGTAAGTTTAGTTAACTCGCCCTGCCACTTTCCTTTACTAACAACTTGTAAAAGAGCCGCTTCGATTTCTGGTGAAAATTCATCATACAAAAGCTCACTAGCATTTTGGCCCCAAGCTTCTGTAGCTTTCCAACCGAAAAGTGTTTCTGCGCCTTTGTTCCAGAAGATAATTTGATTGTTTAAATCTCGCAGGCAAATGGCATCTGTGGTGACATCAAGTAATGCTGCTTGTTCGCGGATTTTTTCTTCTGCCAATTTGCGTTCGCGTAGCGCAGCTTGTCGTTCGCTAATATCAATACTGGCGCATGTCACGCCAACAATTTCTTGCGACTCATTCCGCAATGGCTCAACAGTCAAATCGTAATATCGAGTTGTATCTTTGATTGTTATTGATACTTCCTCTCGCCTTCCTATGCCAGTGGTTAACACTCCATGTTTAATTGTGGTGAGACGTTGAGCATCTTCAACTGGGATAACATCCAAGTCTTGTTTGCCCAATATTCCCTCAACCGTCAATCCGTATGAAGGATTGTAAACCCAGATGTACCGTAACTCGCAATCTTGGTTGTAGACAAAGATGGGAGAATTTTTTAGGGCCACTCGAAATCGTTCCTCACTCTGTCGCAGGGCGTTGTCTGCCCGTTGCCGTTCGATGGCATAACGCATGGAGCGCACCAGCAAGTCGCCAGTTACTTGCCCTTTCACCAAATAATCTTGCGCCCCTTCTTGCATTGCTCTAATTGCTAGGGTTTCATCGTTTATGCCCGTCAGCACAATTATCGGAGTGGCTTTTGCTTGATGGTGAGTGATAACAAAGGTTTCTAATCCCTGGCTATCTGGCAGCGAGAGGTCTAACAAAATTACATCGAAAAGTTCCTTAGCTAAGTAGTTGAGTGCTTCAGAAAGCTGCTCAACGGGCATCAAATCAACTACAACTGTAGTAACTTCCTTTAAAAACTCCTGTAATAAAAATACATCACCAGGGTTATCTTCTACTAATAAGACTTTAATATTTTTACCTGCCATTTCCACTACTCCGGTGGCAGTTTTACGATCGCAAACCAAAAATTTTCTATTGATTGGACAATTTTAACGAATTGATCGAAATCTACAGGCTTAGTTATATAACAGTTTGCACATAAATTATAGGCTTTAAGGATGTCTTCTTCAGCTTGGGAAGTCGTCAAAATTACTACAGGAATTCGTCTAAGGTTTTCATCTCCTTTAATTTCTGCCAGTACTTCTCGCCCATCTTTTCTGGGTAGATTTAAATCGAGAAGAACAATATCTGGATGGGCTGCTTCAACATATTTGTCCTGCTTTCGCAAGAATGCCATTGCCTCTACACCATCTTCGACCACATTCAAGTGAATGGAGATTTTGCTATCTTCTAGGGCGATGCGTGTGAGTTGGGCATCGCCAGGATTATCCTCTACCAACAAAACCTCAATAGGCATAATCGGTGTTATGATGCCCACGATTGCTTACCTGCTCTATCTGGAATTGTGAAGTAGAAAGTCGAGCCTTCACCCAGTTTTGACTCAACCCAGATCCGGCCGCCGTGGCGTTCTATAATTTTCTTACAAATTGCCAGACCAATTCCAGTACCCGGATACTTATCTCTACCGTGCAATCGCTGAAAAATTATAAAAATACGTTCTGTATACTGGGATTCCAAACCAATACCATTATCGCGTACCCAGAACAACCATTCATCTACCGACGGGATAACATTTAAACTTTCCCCATCTGGATTTGCATCTGGCTTTGCTACTCCGATGTGAATTTGTGGCTGCTGATGACGGCAAAATTTGATTGCATTGCCAATCAGGTTTTGAAATACTTGTATCAATTGGGTAACATCAGCCATTACTTTAGGTAGAGGATCGTGAGTAACAATCGCTTTACTATCCTCGATCGCAATTTGAAGATTAGCGATTGCTTGTTCTAAGACAACACTACAATTTGCTGAGATAAAGGGCTGTCCACGGGTGCTGACGCGAGAATAATTCAACAAATCATTGATTAGGGTCTGCATCCGCCGGGCCCCATCTACTGCGTAGTTGATAAACTGATCAGCATTAGTATCTAGTTGATTTTTGTATCTTCGCTCTAGTAGTTGTAAATAACTCGTTACCATCCGCAATGGCTCTTGCAAGTCATGGGAAGCGACATAGGCAAACTGTTCCAATTCCGCATTAGAACGAGCGAGTTCCTGACTTTGCTGGCTTTGTTTTTCTAATAGTTGCGCTTGAGATAAAGCAATCCCAATTTGGTTAGCTAGTTGCTTTAACAACTCCGTCTCAAAGTTATTCCACCGTCGAGGTGCAGCACACTGATGAGCCAGCAACAAGCCCCAAATGCTTTCCCTGACGATAATTGGCACTACGAGGTTAGCTCTGACAGCAAACTGCTGAAGAAATTTTCGATGGCATGGTTGAATGTGAGCAGCTTCAATGTCTTCCATCGCACTCACTCTTCCTTGGCGATATCTTTCTATGTATTCTTCCTTAAAACAGGGGTCAAAAATATTTCTTCCCAGAATTACGGGCCAACCAGGTAGCACCGCCTCTTGCACTACTGTTCCCGAACCATCAGACTCTAGTTGAAAAATTAAAACTCGGTCAGCTTGTAGTAGTTTTTGTACCTCTGTTACCGTGGTTTGGAGGATTTCATCTATTTGTAAAGATTCTCGAATTTTCAGGGTGATTTCGGCAAACAATTGCGATCGCAAATTCTGCCGCTTTAATTCCTCATCTGCCTGCTTGCGATCTGTGATATCTGTATAAGAACCCACCATCCGCACTATATCACCCGATGCGTCCCAAAGTGCCTGTCCTCGATCTAGAATCCATTTATAGCTGCCGTCTTGGCATTGGACTCGATATTCACAGACGTAAAACGGTGTTTTATTGGCAAAGTGGTCTTGAAAAGCTTGAAGTACCCAATCTCGCTCATCGGGGTGGATTATTTTTGTCCATCCATCCCAACCGTTGGAAATTTCGTGGTCTTTATAACCAAGCATTTCCTTCCACCGAGTTGAGAAGAACACTTCATTAGTTTTAAGGTTCCAGTCCCAAATACCATCATTATTACCATGTAATGCTAATTGCCAGCGTTCTTCACTCTCTGGTAGTGCTTCTGCTGTTCGCCCTCGTTCAGTAATGTCTTGAAAATATACAGACAAGCCGTCTTTTGCAGGATAAGCGTGGACTTGAAGCCAACAGTTTAGTGGCTGATAAAACTCCTCAAATTCCACACTCACCTGTTCTAACATTGCCCTGTGATACTCACGATGAAATGTTGTGTCTATGAGTTCTGGAAATACCTCCCAGATGCTTTGACCTAATAATTCACTCTGGGTTTTTTGCAACAGTAATTCTGCTTGACCATTAATGTAGGTGAATCGCCACTTTTTATCTAAGGCAAAAAACGCATCAGTAATGCTTTCGAGTAAATTAGCAATGCGAATTCTGGCCAATTCAGACTCGGCGTGTGCTGCTTGCTCATACGCCACGAGCTTCTCGGTAACTTGAGATACCTCAGTTACATGACGCCTGAGTTCTAATTGGTCGATTACCAAGCGACTCAGACCTACAAGCGCCTCCACTTGTTTTTGGCTCAATTCTTTTGGAGCTTGGTCAATTACACACAGAGTTCCCAGCATATCTCCTTTGGGAGTAATTAGGGGTACACCTGCATAAAACCGTATATATGGATAGCCAGTTACTACCGCATTATTTGCTAATGTTTCATCAGCTAAGGTGTCAGGAATCACCACAACATTACGCCGCTCTTGGCAAAGGTAAGATAACCCAACATACCGGGGCATTTCTGATACATTTAAACCTACTTTTGCCTTAAACCATTGACGGTTTTCATCAATGAAATTTACCAACGATATGGACGTACCACAAATAAATGCAGCTAACTGAGCAATATTGTCGTAAGCTTCTTCCGGTTCGGTGTCAAGAATTTGATACTGGCGGAGGGCTTCTAGCCTTGCCACTTCTGTATCAATTTGTCCAGCTTTCATTAACTTTTCTTAATAAATTTAAATGTAACATCGAGTAAGCAACGTGGCTATTCAAGAATAGCTTAACCTCTTGTAATAATTCTTAGTCTTTTCCCCGCCTCTGGCTGTTCAGGAAAGCCTGTTTAGATTTTGCCAAAATGCTAAATTCACATTAGAAGTGATGCTTAGAGTAAGCTATTCTTTGTATACGCCGCAAAGTTATTGCGTAGGCGTAGCCCGTCGTACACATCTCACCAATTCTAGTGTAAACAAATTTAGTCTGCATGAGGAGATTAAATTGTTGCAGACTATCTGCTATTAACATCGTATTCAGAAGGCAGAGCGTTTTATGACAACTCAAACACTAGGACTCGAACAAAACCTTTATGACTATTTACTATCAGTCTCTCTCCGAGAACCGGAAATTTTAACCCAACTCAGGCAAGAAACAGCCCAGCATCCAATAGGGAGGATGCAGATTGCTCCCGAACAGGGGCAATTTTTGGCGTTACTGGTACAGTTGTTGGGAGCTAAGAAAACTTTGGAAATTGGGGTATTTACAGGTTATAGTTCCCTGGTGGTGGCATTGGCGTTACCGAGGGACGGTAAGGTGGTAGCCTGTGATGTGAGTGAGGAATTTACAACGATCGCTCGGCGCTATTGGCAGCAAGCAGGAGTGGCGGATAAAATTCAACTGCACATTGCCCCAGCTTTGGAAACTTTGGATCGGCTACTGGCAACAGGAGAGACGGAAACCTTTGATTTTGCTTTCATCGATGCAGATAAGAGCAATTATGATGGTTATTATGAGCGATCGCTACAATTAGTGCGTCCGGGAGGACTGATTGCGATCGATAATGTCCTTTGGTCTGGTAAGGTTGCCGACCCCCAAGTGCAAGATAATAGAACTAAAAAGATTCGTGCCTTTAATGAAAAGCTGCATCAAGACCATCGAGTTAGTCTTAGTTTAGTAGCGATCGCAGATGGCTTGACTCTGGCACTCAAGAAGTAATGTCTTTGAATCCCCATTTATCTATTTGTTATGGACGTAGAAGTGGCTGTAGTGTCGCTTTTATAAAAAATTGTGGTTTCATCAGTTACCGAGAAAATGGGTTTAAAGACCATTTGCAGCAGCTGACTTTTCATACTAAAATCCACTTTTGCTACTCTGAAGTGTCACACTAATAATTTTCTTTATTTGAAAATTAATTATAGAGTAAAAAAGTGTACCAGTAGATTTTTTTCTTTTTTAAATATTTATTCGGGTGTATATTATTACTATATCAAAGTAAAGAAATGCCTCTACTAACTGTTTAACCTTTAATATTAATATCCGTGGAAGATATTCTGCAAGCAGTAGAAAGAATTTTGCAAGACAAGCCTCTTGCTTCGATTCAATGGTTTGTGCTCTCTCAATCGTGGTTGGGCAAAACTTACGATGAAATGGCAGAGATATCAGGCTACCGCAACAATTACATCAAGGAAGTTGGCTCTGAGTTGTGGCAAGACCTTTCCCTTGCACTTGGAAAAAAAATAACGAAAAAAAATCTGCATTTAGCCTTAGAGAAATACCTGCAAGAAAAGATAGGTGATCAGGAGAATCAGAGCCAAGAAAACTTGGGCGAAGAATCTAGTTTAGAAATGGTTTCTCCAGACTTGCCTTCAGCAAGCAAGATCGAATTTCCCAGCGGCCCTGTACCACTGGGTTCTCCTCTTTACATCAATCGCCCTCCCCTGGAAGAACTTGTTTGTAACGAGATTTTACACCCTGGTTGCTTAATCCGAATCAAAGCACCTAGAAAAACCGGAAAAAGTTCACTCCTGAACCGGATGATTACTTATGCTAGAGAGCAAGGTTATCAAATTGCCTATTTGGACTTTCAAGAAGCTGACGAAGATATTTTTGCTTCTCTGGATAAATTTTTGCGTTGGTTTTGTGTCAATGTCACCAGGCAGTTAAATCTCCTTCCCTGTCTAGATGATTTTTGGGATACGGAAATGGGCAGCAAGGTAAGTTGCAAAATCTATTTTGAAGCATATCTGCTGCAATACATTAATCAAAATCCTGTAGTTTTGGCTTTGAATGAAGTCCATCGAGTTTTTGAACATCCTAATATTGCCCAAGACTTTCTGCCAATGCTGCGATTTTGGCATGAACAAGCAAAGCAGGATCAAATCTGGCAAAAACTCCGAATGGTAGTAGTTCACACTACAGAAATTTATATTCCACTCAAGCTAAACCAATCGCCTTTCAATGTCGGGATAACAATTACGTTGCCGCCGTTTACCCTCAATCAGGTACAGAATTTAGCATTAGCTTACGGGCTACATTGGGCAGCAGACTCCGAAGGGGCAAAACGCCTTATACCCTTACAAATAATGGTAGGAGGACATCCCTATTTGGTGAGTCTGGCGCTTTATCATCTATGTCAAGAAGAAATAACATTAGAGGTGTTACTAGAAAGCGCATCTACACAAGTAGGAATTTACAGTCAGCATTTACGAGAACTGTTGAGCTTACTCCAAAAAGAGCCAGAATTAATGTCAGCGATGGAAAAGGTAATTGCAACAGATGAAAAAGTGGAGCTAGACGCGATCGCTGCTTACAAGCTAGAAAGTATGGGTTTGGTTCAACTAAACGGCAATCAAGCTCACACAATGTGTGAGTTATACCGCTTTTATTTTAGCCAACAACTGGGACGCTCAGGGTAATAATAGTTCTGGTAAACTATTGAAACATAGATAATTAAAATACTTGTTCTCGCTATTAATATGAATTTTATCAATTGTCTTGATCCAAATTCATTTATTAAAAACGAGAACGAATTTAAAATTTAAAATCAAATGAACAATTATCGATACCAAGTTGGTGGAACCCTCACAACTGACGCTCCTAGCTATGTTGAGCGCAGAGCAGATGTGGAACTTTACGAAGCCTTGAAGCAGGGAGAATTTTGCTACATCCTGAGCAGTAGGCAAATGGGCAAATCCTCACTTATGGTAAAAACAAAGCATCGCTTTCAACAAGAGGGCTTTAAATGTGCCACCGTTGATATGACTAATATTGGTTGTGAAAATATAACTCCAGAGCAGTGGTATAAGGGAGTTGTAGGTGATTTATGGTTGAGTTTTAAACTGTTAGGAAAAGTCAATTTAAAAACCTGGTGGCAAGAACAAAATGATATTTCTTTAGTTCAAAAATTCAGCCGTTTTATTTCGGAAATTTTGTTAGCTCAGTTTCCTAACGAAAGACTATTTATTTTTATTGATGAAATTGATAGTATTCTCAGCCTCGATTTCTCTGTCGATGATTTTTTTAGCTTGATTCGCTTCTGTTATAACCAACGAGCAATTGATCCAGAGTATCATCGGATAACATTTGCAATTTTCGGTGTTGCGACACCTTCAGACTTAATTCGATATCGAAATAATACTACCCCATTTAATATTGGTAAAGCTATCCAAATAAATGGTTTCACATTTCAAGAAGCTCAAACACTATCTTTGGGGCTGAATATTAAAGATAATCATCCCCAAAAGCTTTTGAAAGAAGTATTATTTTGGACAGAAGGACAACCATTTCTTACTCAAAAGCTGTGTCGGTTACTTGTCTGTTTATCTCAAAATGATGTGAGTAGAAAGTTAAAAATTCCCCCTGGCGCAGAAGAATTTTGGATAGAAAATGTGGTGCGATCGCAGATAATCGAAAAATGGGAATCACAAGATGAACCGGAGCATTTACGGACAATCCGCGATCGCATCCTTGCAAACGAACAAATTGCTGCCAGATTGCTGGGAATTTATCAACAAATTCTCCAAGGAGTGAAAGTCCCAGCCGACGATAGCCGAGAACAGGTAGAACTATTGCTATCTGGTTTAGTAATCAAAAAGCAAGGTTTTCTCCAAATTAAAAACCGAATTTATCAGGAAGTTTTCAATTTAGAATGGGTTGGAAAAAAATTAGCTTACTTGCGCCCTTACTATGAAACCTTCAATGCATGGATAGCTTCAAAGGAAAAAGATGAATCTCGCCTATTGCGAGGACAAGCCTTAATTGATGCTCAAACTTGGGCAAATGGCAAAAGCTTAAGCAACTTAGATTATCGATTTTTAGCTGCAAGTGAAGAATTAGATCGGCGAGAAATGCAGCACGCATTAAAAGCCGAACGCGCTAAAGAAACTGAAGTACGACTTGAAGAACAACAAAAAAGGCTGATTCAACAAAAAAAAACTGCCACAATAGTGACACTTTTGCTTGTGGGTATGACAATCAAGTTGGTGATTTCTATAGTGTGGGGAGTGTCGCTTTTACGAAAGATTGATGCTTTAGAATCACAGTTAAAATGTAAGCAGGTAGGGCATCAAGGCAAAAGAATAACTACAAATTCTCGCTTAGGTAGATGTTAACGGGAGCATGTTAAATGTATAAAAACATAATCTTCAATTTTCTCGCTACCCAAAGTCAACAGCCGTTAGAGAAAGCCCAGAATAATGGTCATTAAAAAACTTAGCTAGGGACTCAGCTTCAGATTGGCTAACTTTCCGTTGACCATTAACCACTTCCTTAACAATCTTAACAGAGCCAAAAACTTCGACTAAAGAAGCTGGTTCCACATCAAACTCATGCATGAGGGATTCTAAAGTAGCCACAGGTTTTGATTTCCCTATCGAATAATGATGTTCTTCGTAATCCTCAATCAGAAGAACCAACAACTCAAAAAGTGCAGTTTCAGCCTTTGTCAATTTGCCAGACATCATCCCCTCTACTGCTGTTAAGGCTTTGTTATACTCCTGTTCTGTTTTAATTGGCTTCGGCTGATACTTAATTAGTAAGTCAGTGTAGGTTTTTTGACTAGAAATAGGGGTCATTTTTCCACCTTTCTTTATCGTATTCAGGATGGGTAAGAACGTATTTAATAAAAATTGTCTGGCTGGAATATCTAATATCTACAATCAAACGATAGTTATTACCTTTGATGTTAAACACTGTAAAGTTACCAACCGCTTCTGCCTTTGGATATCTTTTCTGAACATCCACCAAATTAGACCAATTCGCAATAGATGCAAACTTGTACCAGTCATTTAGAGCATCTTCAGAATCAGCGTGTTGAACCCAGAATTTCCGCAATTTCACTTTGCTGATTACGTGCATCCCTAAAGTGAGAAATTTGTGCTTATCATAGCATTGATTGAGCCGAACGCCAGGGCAATATTATTGAAAGTCGGCGAGATGAAATTGTCTCAGATGCAGCAGCTTCCATTGCTGAATTCCAAGCAGGTAGACTCAAAGTCCATACTGCTAGTGAAGCAATTCAAGAATTACGGGAATATCTCAATAACCTTTTATTTTCCCAATAACTCAAAAAAAGTTTCCTTATCAATACCAATATCCTGAATCATACCCATTAGAGTCCCTGGTTTAAGGTCTTTTCCCGGATGAATAGGAACAACAACATGGCTTAACAATTAAATCATCTTTAGGAATTGACTGGTTGTCGGCTCTTAAACTTTCAATATATAATTCAATAGCTTCTGTAATATTCTCAATGGCCTCTTCAAAAGAATCTCCTTGAGAATGACAACCTTTTAAAATTGGACAAAAAGCGTGATAACCTCCATCTGATTCTTTTTCCAGAAGAACTGTGTAATTGTAAATTTGTTTATTGTTGTCCATAATGTTTTCAAGTTGTTTGCGATCTAACTACTTTTACTTCAGCATGATTCCATGATAAAGGCTTTTAAATTATGTTGGTTAAAGCAGTGCGATCGCTAATTTTCTTGCAACTGTCTCAAAAAAAGCGATGTCTACGACGGGTTGCGCCTACGCTCATGTATAATGATTGACTTAGTAAGATGCCTGCGGCGGACTGCGCCTACACACTCCAGAAACGCAAGGCTTCCCAAAACTGCCGGTGATGTGAGTTAAAATCCTGATATCTTCAATAACTACTCACGCAGACAGCCCCGGAAAAAGCGATCGCCGATCTTGTAGATTGGCTTGAGGAACTAAACCCAACAAACCCACCATTGTCTTAATATGGTGAAAGAAACAACCCTAAAAAAGTCCCAAGGAGCAAATTTTGGCAATTCTTACTGACATCAGTACATTAATCACATCCGATCCTAACCTTCATGGTGGTCGTCCGCTCATCACAGGAACAGGAACATCTGTTCGCCGAATTGCTGGCTTATATAATCAGGGTAACAACGCCGAAGAAATAGCAAGACGCTTAAATCACTTGACGATCACTCAAGTTTATGCAGCTTTAACTTATTATCATGCCAATAGAGATGAAATCGATGAAGATATAGCAGCAGAAAAAACCGCCTATGAACAATTAGCAAAACAACATTACCAGCCAGCTTCATCGACAAAATGACGAAGATTCGCCTGTATCTGGATGAAGATACAATGGACAGCGATCTTCTAGACGCGTTACGCCTTCGGAATGTTAATGTTTTATCAACTAATGAATCTCAAATGTCCTCCCGTAGCGATGAAGAACAATTAAAATGGGCATTAGATAATCAGCGTGTTATTTATAGCTTTAATGTTCGAGATTTTTACAGAATTCATACTAATTTAGTGGAACAAGGACAACGACACGCAGGTATCATTGTTAGGATTTCAAAATTATTCGATTGGCGAGCAAATGCGTCGAATTTTACGAATAATTGTCAATAAATCAGCACAAGAAATGCAAAATCAAGTAGAATTTTTGAGTGTTTGGGATGAACAATAGTGCGTAGGCGCAGCCCTTCCCAACACTGTGGGTGATGTGAGTTAAAATCCTGATATCTTCAATAACTACTCACGCAGACAGCCCTGGAAAAAGCGATGTCTACGACGGGCTGCGCCTACGCTCATGTATAATGATTGACTTAGTAAGATGCCTGCGGCGGACTGCGCCTACGCACTCCAGAAACGCAAGGCTTCCCAAAACTGCCGGTGATGTGAGTTAAAATCCTGATATCTTCAATAACTACTCACGCAGACAGCCCCGGAAAAAGCGATCGCTATGCTTCAGTATCCCCATCTCGAACAAGCGCTAAAATATCACTTCGGTTACGACAAATTCCGCCCCGGACAACGGCAAATTATCGAAGATGCGCTGCAAAATCGAGATTTATTGATTGTGATGCCTACGGGTGGGGGAAAATCTTTGTGTTTTCAGTTACCTGCATTAATCAAACAAGGCTTAACGGTGGTGGTGTCGCCATTAATAGCTTTGATGCAAGATCAAGTGGAAGGACTGCGTAATAATAATATTAACGCCACATTTCTCAATAGTAGTCTGAATCCCTATAAGGTGCGATCGCGGGAAGAAGCTATCCTCAGTGGTAAAGTTAGACTACTTTATGTCGCCCCAGAACGTCTGTTGAGTGAAAGATTTCTCCCCTTTCTCGATTTAGTCAAAGAAAAAATTGGCATTGCGGCTTTTGCCATTGACGAAGCCCACTGCGTCTCTGAATGGGGACACGACTTCCGCCCTGAATACCGCCAGATGAAATCTCTGCGGAAACGCTATCCTGATGTCCCTACCCTCGCCCTCACCGCTACAGCAACCGATCGCGTCCGTGCTGATATTATCCAACAACTAGGGCTAAAGCAACCCAGTATCCACATTGCTAGCTTTAACCGCCAAAATCTTTACTACGAAGTTCGTTCTAAAAGTAAGTCTGCGTATGCTGAATTATTAGAACTTATTCGAGAAAATGAAGGTTCAGCAATTATTTATTGCCTAACGCGCAAAAAAGTTGATGAACTCACCTTTAAATTGCAAAATGATAAAATTTCTGCCTTGTCTTATCATGCCGGATTAACTGATGAAGAACGCAGCAGCAATCAAACTCGATTTATTCGGGATGATGTGCGCGTGATGGTGGCAACAATTGCCTTTGGAATGGGAATTAATAAGCCAGATGTGCGGTTAGTAATTCACTTTGATTTACCGCGTAATTTAGAAAGTTATTATCAAGAATCAGGTAGGGCGGGAAGGGATAGCGAACCCTCACGTTGTACACTTTTTTTCAGCTTTGGTGATATTAAAACCATTGAATGGAGTATTAACCAAAAAACTGATCCCCAAGAACAGTTGATTGCTAAACAACAACTGCGTCAAGTAATTGACTATGCTGAAGGTACTGTTTGCAGGCGAACAATTCAGCTAGGTTATTTTGGGGAACGTTTTCCCGGTAATTGCGGTAACTGCGATAATTGCCGTCATCCCAAACCAATGCAAGACTGGACAATTGAAGCCATGAAGTTTTTATCTTGTGTGGCGCGTTGTAAAGAAAGATTTGGGATGCTGCATATTATTGATGTGTTGCGGGGGGCAAAAAAAGACAAAATTATCCAGTACGAACACGATCAACTTTCTACTTATGGTATTGGCAAAGATAAGAGTGTAGATGAATGGCGAATGTTAGCGCGATCGCTTTTACATCAAGGATTGCTAGAACAGACTAGCGATGGTTACTCAGTTTTGAAACTTAACCCCCTCAGTTGGGAAGTGATGCGGCGACAGCGTACAGTTTCCCTTGTTGTTCCTGTAGCACAGAAGGTTACTTGGGAAGAAGGGAGTGAAAAGGCTGTTGAAGCAGAGATATTAATGCAGAGGTTGCGATCGCTCCGTAAACAACTTGCTGATGAACAATCTGTACCACCTTACGTTGTCTTTCAGGATTCTACCCTAAAATTGATGGCACAAGTACAACCTACAACACTAACCGAATTTGGTAAACTTTCGGGCGTAGGTAGTCACAAACTTTCCCAATATGGCGATAAATTCCTCGCAGAAATTCGCGCCTACCGTCAAGAAAAAGGTTTGGTAGATGCACCACAAGTTAAATTTACACCCTCTGTTAGCTTACCTTCCGACACAGAAATATTCACATTACAATTACATAAACAAGGTTTGAGTGTTGATGAAATTGCCAAAAAACGCAATATTCGCCCCACAACAATTATTCGCCATTTAACAGATTTGATTGAAAAAAATCAGCCTGTAGATATAAATCAGTTAGTACCTCTTGAACATCAACAAAAAATTTGGCAAGTTTTAGAAGTGCTTGGTGATATTTCTTTAACGCCAATTCGAGAACAACTCGGTGAAAGCTACACCTTTGATGAAATTCGCTTAGTTCGGGGTAAATGGCGGCGTGAAAATCGCAAGTGATAATTTGCTTGAGACGAGTAATCAAAAGGAAATAAATGATTATTGCGTAATTAATTAGTTATGAATGAAAATAGAAAAATGAACATGTAAAAGAAATAAAAACTCTCAAAGATGCCAAAATCAATCCATTGCTTTAACGTTATATATTTGCTTTTTTATGTTTTGCTTATTGCATTTGGAGTCAAGTTAATATCTGCACCAGAGAAGATTACAACTTTTTCCTGTGAGCGAACATCAAAATACATTAATTGTCAGTTAACTAATCGAGATTGGTGGGAGTCCTCTGTAAAAATCTATTCTAAATTAGACTTGTGGATGGGGGTAGAAGTTAAGGCAGTTAATGATGATGGAGGCAAACTATATTATGTTAGCCCTGTTATTAAGGATGGGAAAGACTATCGCATTTCTAACTCCTCCTACTGGCAACCATCAGCACAAAAACTTGCTGACAAAATCAATGCCTTTCTAAACGATTCTCAACAGAAATTTCTAACGCTCACTCAAAATAACTCTAACCCTCTGATACTAGGTGGTTGGTTTTGCGTTTTATTTGGTGCATTTTGTTTAAGTCTTACTATTTGCTCATATATTTATTTTTTGAAAGGCTAGATAAGGAAGCTAAACTTAAATCTTATGATTAAAATATAAGAGCAAGATTAAAGGAGTTAGCCGATGAGTCAGATGCTTAATACAGGAGTACGCTGGACAACTCAGGATGTAGAACTGCTACCAGAAAATGAAGGGACACGCTACGAGATAGTTGATGGAGAATTATTTATGACCAGGGCACCTCACTTTAAACATCAGCAAACTTGTGGCATGATTTTCCAACAGCTTAACATTTGGTCAGAGTCTACTGGTTTAGGAGAAGCTGTGATAAACCCCGGCGTTTTGTTTTCAGAATCAGATAATGTGATTCCTGATGTAGTTTGGGCTACGAAGGAAACCTTGGCGCTAACATTGGATGAAGCGGGACATTTAACTGGCGCACCAGATTTAGTAATCGAAGTTTTGTCTGCAAGCAAGTCAGACGAAAGACGGGATAAGGAAGCTAAACTTAAGCTTTATTCTTCCAGAGGAGTAAAAGAATATTGGATTGCTGATTGGCGATCGCGTAAACTAGAGGTCTATCGGCGCGAACAAACTCAACTTAATTTGGTAGCAACCCTATTTAGTAGTGATAATATAATTTCTCCTCTATTGCCTGGTTTTAGCTGTACTATAAACCAGTTTTTTCCTGTATAAATTTTAGGTTTAATGGAAAAACAAATCTCAAGTAACGGATTAACTAAAGTCCAGGTACTGATTATGGCGATCGCATTTTTTATTATCGTCAGACCTAAAACAACTATAGCAATAACAAATAATCAAAGTTTCATTTTTGAATATTATCCTGAGACATCGCCTTGCACCAATAACTAAATTTTCTCTTCATCAAGGCGATATCTATAATAGTCAGCTTATATTAAGAAAAGCTGGGGATTTCAGATTTAGAAACTTCTGAGGTTACAGTAGATGATGATTTTGCAGTATTTTGGCTTTTCGCAGATAGAATTGCTAGCAATTTAGGCAGTGCTAGGCAAGCAACAGTATTTAGCAACGTCAGTAATATACCATCGATTAAACTCATATTGCGATTCTCCAGATATCAAAATTGGTATTTACTATATTTCTAGTTTGAAGCAAAATTAGTACAATTGCTTCAAAGCAACATTTTGAATTTATTTGATTAGATATAAGCTAACTAAATATATTTTGCACCGAAGTGAGAACGGTAAGAACCGCTATAGTATTTTCTTGACAAGCTTAAATTAATTATTATAGTACATTGGTGACAAGTTAAGGCTGTAAATCCTTTGTCAAGAGGCTTTCAGAGAATTGTGGAAAAAAAACTGGTCAGACCCTCGTTGAAGATCGGGAAAAGGAGCGATAATCAACTTAACATTTGGCTTTCTTTTGTGTTTGATAATACCTA
>JAIVFU010000090.1 GCA_020829485.1 Nostoc sp. CHAB 5834
AACTGAATCCGCAAGTACATGAAACAGCACAATCACTAAAAGGATACTACGGTGGCTCTCAAGGACAAAGTGCTGAAATTATCGTATCTGGTCGCACCATAAAAGCCCGTGCAGACATCGGATTCAAAATAATGCTGTGTACGATGTAATACACGATAGTTATGAAACAGTTCCGAAGTTGGGACAAGACTTCTTTAGTAACAAGTTGATGTTGGCTTACGGTAAACGTTTGGTGAGAGCTAAAGCTGCCGAATTACAAGAAAGGTTTGGTGAATGCGCGATCGCTGAAGAAACTAACGGGACTGTGCAAACCCTACGGCTGACTTTTGCCGGACATCAAGAAGTTAAACAGTACGTGAGGAGCATCGGTGAGAGGTTAAGATAAAGCGCTTTTTGTCAATCAGTTAAAATACTTAAAATGTTTTTAATAAGAATGATAATCGTGTATGGGGAGTGGGGGAGGAGGCGAGCGACCCTCGCCTCCTCCCCCACTATTTGATTATCATTATCTTTAAGGTCTTTGACAACTTAAATAGGGTATGAAAAAGTATTGTAACGAGAGAATAACTTTGTAAAAATTGGGCAACATTGTTAGGTAAATTCAATATTCAAATGAGGTAATAAAAAGTTTGGTTTACCACCATGCTCAAGCGACCAAAACAAAACTCTGACCACCCACACCGACATCATACTCCTACTATAGATAATGAAGCGATGCCTTCGGCGGGCTTCGCCTACGCTAAACACTTAGAAGCAATATTCACCCCAGCAGTTTTTGCCCAACAAAAATATTATAAACAGTTAGGATTACGAGACAGAGTTCTCAATTTATCTTTAATGGTAGCAGCAGTATTAACACTGTTGTGGCGACAAGTTCCTGGCGTTCAAGAGTTGAATCGTCTGTTAGCACGAGAAGGTTTATTATGGTGTCCTGTTACTAAAGTTGCTCAACAGTCTTTGTCAGAAAGATTTTTAGTATTTCCTTCGGAATTATTTGAGCGGACGTTTAAAGATTTATTGCCGAAATTGCAATTTAATTGGCAACAAAGGTTCAGGCGACCGTTACCAGATAGTGTGAAGTTTTCACTTGATAATTTTGAACAAATATGGATAGCTGATGGGTCTACATTGGAGGCTCTATTTCGGAAGCTAAAAAGCTTGGAAGACCTGAAACCAGGGCAACTTGCGGGTAAGATTTGTACAGTTATTGATTTAGTTACTCGTTTACCCGTTGAAGTTTGGTTTCACACTAATCCCGCAGCTTCGGACACTAATTTTGAAGCGGCGGTACTCAATTTGGTGACTGCTAAGACTTTAATTTTACTCGACAGAGGTTTCTATCATTTTCAGTTCTTACAACAACTGATTAATCAAGATGTCCATTTTATTACTCGTTTAAAAGCCAAAGCATCTATTAAATACTTAAAAATTTTTAGCTATGATCATTTACTTAAAGACCGATTGATTCAACTTGGTACTGCTCGTCGTGGCGCACCAGTACTGACTTTACGTTTAATCGAGATAAAGGTTGGTAAAACTATCTATTCTTATATTACTTCTGTTCTCGATCCACAAATATTACCTCCCTACGTCGTCGCTGATTTATATCGACGTAGATGGAGAATTGAAGAGGCTTTTTACGTGGTTAAACGTTTATTGGGACTGTCTTATTTATGGACTGGTTCTATTAATGGTGTCAAGCTACAAGTCTGGGCAACTTGGCTCTTTTATGCGGTATTAGTTGACTTAGGAGATGCGGTAGCTGATGAATTAGCTTTACCATTTGACCGCATTTCTTTGGAAATGATTTTTCGAGGTTTGTACCATTTCAGCGTTGCCTACGATAAAGGTAACGCCGATGACCCAATTAAGTATTTTGCTGCAAAAGAGAATCAAGATTTAGGAGTAGTCAAAGCACTCCGAAAGCCAGTCTCCAGGCTGGATTTATCCCCTTTTCCCGCGCCCTCTTGACAAAAGTGCAATTACTTTAACCTCTCACGGATGCGTGAGGAGATAAATATGGAACGTTCAATACTGATTCATTTCGACAGCGCTACAGGTGAAGTTCGAGTGGAAGCGGAGGGGTTCGAGGGTTTGAGTTGTTTATCGGCTACACAACCGTTTGAATCCGCTTTGGGAGTTGTAAACGAGAGCGATCGCACGTTTAAGGACGAAGCCCAAACCCAACAACTTCGGACTACCCTAAGCAGTCAAACACGTTTGCACCAGTAATCAGTCATCAGTTACCAGTTTTAACTCGGCTGGTAACTGCTGATCATAAAGGCTTCGCCATTTCACAAATGAAGTAGTTGAAATAATTGACATGAAACTCTCAAATCTTCTCTCCACACTAGATTCACAAATTCCCATCGCTGCGGTTGATGTTCTATCTCCTGATGAAGCGACGATTATTCAGTGGCTGACTACAGAAGCTAACAATAAGCTCTCATGTCCAGTGTTCTTCTGGAATTTGGGAGTATCAACCTTGGAGCAATGTTTAATTGCAGCAGATGGGGGATTGGTGTTTAAGCCAGTTGCAGAGTATAAGAAACCACAACACGCTGACCCACTACTATTTGTATTCGACTACATTGCTAACTTTAGTGGGAATGGTGTATTTATCCTCGGAGATATTCACCCCTTTATTGCTAAGAACTCACCCCAATTGAGTTGGGAGATTTTATCCAAAGTCAAAAACCTTTACCATAGGTTAAAACCTACAGACAAACGCATTGTATTGTTGGGTCAGAACATACAATTACACGAATCCCTAGTCAGATTGATTCCTTATTGTGAAGTCCCTTTACCTAGTATTGACCAAATACTTGAACATATAACTTCTTATTTGCATGACTTACAACAGTCCGCTATTGAACAAGAACTAACTTTTACTGTTACGCTAGAAAATGCTGAATTTGAAACTCTTTCTCGTGCAGCGCTGGGTTTAACTCTAGAAGAAATTAGTGATTTCCTTCGGTTAACAGTTAAAGAAAACTTAACTAATGATGGTGTCGTCGTTGGTGCTGATTTTATTCCCAAAGCCGTTGAGTACAAAACTCGGCTACTGTCTCAAATGGGTATCGAGTTGGGTAAACCTGCGACAATCGCATTCGGCGGTTTGGATCTACTGCGCGAATGGCTGACTCGACGGCGGCGGCTGTTCACCCAAGAAGCGCGTGAGCTACACCTACCTCAACCAAAAGGTGTGTTGCTGGCTGGCCCACCCGGTACTGGGAAAACTTTATTAGCCAAGAATATTGCTAACATTCTGAATTTACCGCTACTCCAGCTAGACATTGCTTCCCTGCTTGGTAGTTTAGTAGGCGAGTCTGAGGGCAATATCCGCCGCGCACTCAAGACCGCCGAAGCGATCGCACCCTGCGTCCTGTGGATTGACGAAATAGAAAAAGCTCTTTCGGGGACTGGTGATAGTAGTGGAGTCTCACAGAGGATTCTGGGCAATATCCTTACATTCATGTCCGAATCTCAGTGTGGTGTGTTTGTCGTGGCAACTTGCAATGACCCCTCTGCACTGCCAAGTGAACTAAAGAGGAAGGGAAGATTTGATGAAAATTTCTTTGTTGATCTTCCCACAGAACCAGAACGAGTCCAGATTCTAGGGATTCATCTACAACGCTTCGGCATTCACTTGGAATCCGAGTACCTCGAAGCGATCGCAGCTAATACCACGAAATTCTCTGGCGCAGAACTGGAAACCCTAGCTTCGGAAGCTGCTCTGCTGGCATTCGATGAAGGGCGACCGCAGCAGGTAACGCTTGCTGACCTCGAAACCTGTCGTCAAACCATCACCCCGCTTGCAATTACTGATGCGGCGGCAGTTGAGCGTATGCGATCCTGGGCATCCACCGCACGACGGGCTAGCAGTCCTGTGGTTGCAGCGAAAACTCAGTCTTTGCGTGCTGCTAAGTTTCGGAATCTGAACTGATGAGAAACCGATTGCCTCCTGATTCTATGGGGGCTTTGCAATTCGCAATTCGCAATTCGCAGTTGAAATACAGGTTATTCTAATTGAGTAATTCAACAAATTAAATGGTTTCTTACTTCTCATTGCTGAAAAATCAATGAAAATTAAGCAGTAGAGAATTAAATTAGCATTAATTAACAATTGCGAATTGCGAACTGCGAATTGCGAATTGATTTGTTGGGGCAATGCCCTGAAGTTAGGAAATTGACAGGGTAAGAAAGATGGAAATTTATCTAGTATATGTAGACATTCTTCAGAACAGCAATAAGTTCTGGGCGGCCATTGTCGAAAATGGTGATTTAACAGTGCAGTGGGGCAGAGTCGGTTATCAGGCGCAAACCAAAGTCCACACGTTAGCCAATCATCAAAGAGCAGTTAGCAAATTCAACAATCTGGTAGCCGAAAAGATGATGAAAGGCTATAGAAGAAGTCAGTCACAAATCGACAGTAATTGTGAAGTTTCTGAAATCAACAGAGCGATTGAATTACTAGAGATTATTCGTCCTTATGTAGAGCAGAGAAATTTTTCAGTTGCTTATATCAATGCCCTAAATCAATATCTTTTGATTGTCCCAACACCTTTGGGTATGCAAATTGAACCATACAGGGTATATCGCTCAGTAGAAGATGTTGATTATCAAATGGGATTGCTTAATTCTCTGTTAACGACACCTGCACCGCAAGTTGCTGCGGTGGCTGTTGGTCATGCCCCTGAAGCAACAACAGAAACGGTAGTTATCAGTCTCAAGACTATCAGTAAGAACTTCTGGCGACATTTGTAATTGTAAAGAGGTAACTCGACTTAATTTAGTTGGTCAACCTTACTTTTTGGAGAATTACATAAATTAAAACAGTAATTTACCAACCCAAATTTGTCAGGTGGGGGCAGGTAGAGGAGAAAAAGTTTGTACAATTTCTTCTCCCTTAGCCCCAACCGAAGATGCATCAATCAAGATGTAAAATGATTACTCCAGGTAGGTGCAAATGGACAACCGTTCACGAAGTGTGCCGCAGGTATCGCTCTATTTCCGCGATTAATTTAGCGAAATAGAGGCGAGTTAAAAGGCTAAAGGCATCGCTTGAGAATAAAAAAGAAAGGTTGAGGTATGTTTTTATAATCCATAATTCCTAACACAGTATTTTCATCTACTTTTCTGAAAGAATCATTGATTGGCAAATAATCATAAATCATTGTAGCAGTCACTTTTCCTCTATACTCCAATACGGTTCACTTAAGGCCAAAACTCTTGTTTTACGAACCCAGAGGCGCAGAGAACACAGAGAGAAGAAAGAGTATAAATGCTTAACTGAACTGTATTGCTCTATACTCCATCATCCGCAGTCTGGCTTGACTTTTATCGGTTTTCAGTAAAGAATTAATTGAGATCAGCAACGGTTTGAGAGAATTATTTTTGGGGATCGGCAATTTTAAAACCCAGTTCATTAAAGTGGGGTTAGGCGCAACCTCGAAAAATTTCCCCTGACCATTTAAAAATAATAACGGATGAACATTTTCAGAATCTATAAATTCCTTCCCATACCAATTGGAAATTTCCAATAAACCATCCATTGGATGATTTGTATGCAGTCCAGACCCTTGCCAACGACCAAACATAAAGCCTAAATTTACGGGTTCAAGGGTGTCAAACAATTTTAAAGCCTTTTCTGTCGTGGTTTTACCCGCTTTCAGTATCAACTGATAATTTTCTAATATTTCCATTGTTGCTGTCCTTATACTTATAAACTTGCCAACACGAGCTTTTAACAGTGAATAGTTTTCAGTTATCAGTAGACCCGGATTTATTTATCTCGCAAGTTTTGTCCCCCACTTTGTTTCTCTTGAGTCTGCGTTCCAGCAATTTCAGAAATTTGGGCGATTTTACAAGAACACCATCGCTAGTTGCCAAAAACCAAATTTCAGATAAAAGTGCCTAAAGTCATAGTAAAACATTTTTCAAACAACCTCTTAAGCTTTGGATATCAGGAATGTTTCTAGCGTCAGTGAGGAAAAGACTCCCAGTTCATCATAATTAGCAATTAGTTGATACATTTCGTAATGATTAATCAACCAATTGGCGATTAGAGAAAAAGGAGTGCCTATACTGATTGAACTAGGACAATTGACAGAAACACCATCAGGTAAATAGTAATATTTATGCCCTGACCTATGCCAATTAAATTGAGTTACTATTGGTTCGGAAATCTTCAGATTGGGAGTAATAGTCATAGATATCCCTTGCCAATTACCACTAAAATTCCGTTCGGGTAATTGATTTAATTCAGTTGACCAATATTTACTAGGGAATCCATTACAATCTTCACGAATATTTGCTATATGAAACAAATTTCCGCTCTCGTCGTAAACAATACCTACACTATGCCGTAAATCTTCATATCGAAAGAATAATTCTATCCCAAAATACGAGTTGGGTTTTAACTTCACTGTTGCCCAAGTAGCATGACCCGAAGCAAAGAAATATCCTCGCATCGTCTCGCGTGATGGGTGAAAAAGTCCATTATCTAAGCTATTTGACAGAAAATTAAATTCCCAACTCTCTTGCTTATTTTCGCCATTTGCATAACTATAAGTATTAGTATGGACAATTTTAGTCTTTTCTGGATTGCTTTCAAAACTTCTCAGACTTTGAAATGATTCTTTGACATCACCAACAGGTGTATATCGCGTCCAAATTCCATGCCAATTGAGCAAATGGTTAGTACAATAATTCCAATTTCGTTCTTTTGCATCCATAATATTTGTGTCCAAAGTATATTTAAAATCTCCTTGTTAAAAATAGTATTATGATCTATACCAAATCACCAACGGGGAAAAAATACTGGTATAGACAGCGTGGCGTTGGGAGTGGGAGCGAGTGCTGGAATATGCGAGTAGTTAAAGTGCGACGCCGAATAGCCCGTCGCAGACATCGCTCCCACACCGCCTATTCTGGGAATTATTTTATCTGAGCTAAAATTCTTTTACTTTGGTTTCACTTTTACTTTGGTTGCACTCTCAGATAAAATTGTGTAGCAACAAACTTAGTATCTCTCTTGGTTGGATCGACGTTTTCTGCTACTTCCGTTATACCTACAGCAATCAAACTTTGACCAAAAATTTCGCTAGTTGCTGCGTCAAGTTGTTTTTGTGTAGCACCCGCTTGACTCAAATCGATTGACGAAACTGGAGAAATATAAGGCTTATTCAAAACCAACTTATCTGTGGAGAAGCAAGGAGTTGTGATGCAACGAATACCATTGTCTTTTATGGCCACAAAAGTACCTTTTGCTGGGGCATTTGTCGTGGCATAGAAGGCTTCTTTTACTCTCAAATTCCCAAACTCACCGAATGGGGGAAATGTTACTGGAACAATGTTACCTCTAAGAATCACACGGCTACCATCATCATTTTGAATTTTTACCAGTTCGTAAGGCGAGACTTTCAGGGAACTCCAATCAATTGCAGACACATAACATTCGGAGCGAAAAACACCATCTAAACAAGGAGTCGCTTTTAAGTTGACAAGCTTTATAAAATATCCACCGCATATTGGAGAAGCACATCTGCGAACATCTCTCCGTATCGTGTAATATCCCCATTGTGGAAACTCTTGATTTTTGACAGTGGCGGCAACAGAATCAGTAGTGTCTGGAGCAGAAATGTTTTGAGCAGATACTTTGGAGAAAAATCCGTTGCTAACTATTATTGCACCTAATAGGGGAATAATTGAGTACTTGTAGTTAAGTGATATTTTGTTCATGGGAGCTTTAAATTTTATTTAAGGGTTCAATACTTTTGTTAGAATAAGAGTTTAGAAAATTGCTGCCAAATACAAAAAAATTATACCACTATTATCTATGTATATTTTTTGGCGAATTGTTACAATTTTCAGAATGATTGAAGAAGAATTCACTTCACTAATAGTTTTTTGATCGCAATCCGCACTCGCTGGGTCGTCCGCCCAACATTCCATCAGAAAATCATCCCCTGGATTTTCGCGTAGTTGTTCTGCCATCTTCAGCTTATCCATGCTCCAAGGACGCGCCTTTGACGACGCTGCAATGGCGTTTTGCCTACCGTAGGCGATCGCATTACTTGACTATTTCAGAATTTTGGCCAGATGCACAGCCGCAAAATAATAGCAATTCTGAATTTAGTCAAAACTGGTGGGTACAAGCAAGCTCTTAGGTGTAGTGTAAGCTATGATTATTTGTAAACAACGCAACCGTAGCTAAAAACTGGTTCTTGAATTTCAAAACCATCGGTTGATACTTCTGTTTGCCAATTTTCTACAGGTAAGATTCCATGTTTCGTTAATTGCCACCGTCCTAGCAAAGATAAAAAATTCGTAGGATTTCGCATGAATAAAGGCGCACCTATATCTTGAAGCAATTGTAGTAACTTCGGGTAATCAACTGCGGCCTCACCATCAAAGTCCAGTGCTAAAAAACTTCCTTTGGGAACCCAGTCGTATAAATTATCTAGTGTTTGAGCTAAAGTTTCATCTGGGATAAAAGCACTAATACCCACCAAAACTATACCCAAAGGACTCGTTGGGGACAAAATTTTGGTAACTACTGATTGATTCAGAGTCTTAAGATTCGTCACATCGCAGAATATATACTCAGCATAAGGATTATCAGCGAGAATTTCTTGACCCAATTGAACATTAGTTAGATCAACGTCAGTATAAAGTACCCCTGCATCTGGTACAACTTCATGAACATTTCCACTCTTAGGTATTCCAGCTGCAAACACAATAAACTGGTTAATTCCTTGTGACTGCATATAGCGACAGATACGCCCATTAAAATCCCGTAATTGAGCAAAAAATGTTCGGAAATCAGAATAAGCCTGTTCAAAAAGCTTGGCCGCTTCTATATCAACTTCAAAGTGATGAGAGCCACCTAGCCAATAATCAACCATACGGCCTGTGTTAGGGAAAGAAGGAGTGGACATTTTTCCCAAAAAGATAAAATTCCAAGTGTATACTATACAATAATAAATTCACTATACGTAAATTGAGAGCTAAAACTTTAAAAAGCTCTCTGATAAATGAAAGCTATCTTTCTCTAAATATAATTAGCAATTAATTGATACATTTTGTAATTATTAATCAACCAATTAGCTTCTCAGTCCTTAACAACAACTTTAAATTCCTGGAAAAAGGTGTCCAAAAGCACAAACTTCAAAGACGGCTAAAAAATTGGTGTTGCTAGGTTGGCATGATGGATGATGATACCATGCTAGAAGGAGCGGTGGAAGCCGCAGTCTTTCTTCAAGAGAGCAGCTAAATTTCTTTGCCCTACCTTAGATCGATTGTCCAAGGTTTTTCAGATCATGGAAAACCATAAGGAGAAATCCAAATGAACTACGACATCAAAGACAAAACCATTTTGGTCACGGGCGCAAATCGCGGCATCGGCAAGGCGATAGTTGAGTCGTTTATTGAACACGGAGCCACCAAAGTCTATGCGGCTGTTCGTCAGATCAACAGTGTCTCCTCATTGGTTGAACAATACGGCGATCAAGTAGTACCAATTCAGGTCGATTTAGGTGATCCTCAATCTATTATTGCTGCTGCTCAAACTACCCAAGATGTGCAAATAGTCGTCAATAATGCAGGAGTCTTTCAAGCTGGAACTCCCTTAGCTGAGAATGCGATCGCCGCTCTCGAATTTCAGATGAAGATCAATGTATATGGATTGATCTACATAGCTCAGGCGTTTGCCCCGGTACTCAAAGCCAATGGAGGTGGTGTCTTTGCCCAAATCAATTCTGTTGCTTCGCTCAAAGGTTTCCCCGACTCTGCTACTTACTGTGCCTCAAAAGCTGCGGCCTATTCAATCACCCAGGCATTACGAGAACTATTGAGTGAGCAGGGCACGTTTGTGCTAAGTGTTCACCCTGGCCCGATTGCCACGGATATGAGCGATGCGGCAGGACTGACTGAGGTTGCAGAGCCACCTGCACTTGTGGCAGACGGGATAATAAAAGCTCTCAAAGCTGGGGATTTTCACGTCTTTCCTGACTCGGTGGCTAAACAAATGGGCGATGCTTATAAAAGCTTTGCCCAAAATGTCGTTGAGGTGTCATCAAGTTAACTACATTGCAGGGTAACGCTCTAGACAAGGGAGCGATCGCTGAAGTTGAAGAAAATTAATTTTGAGCATTCAATACTTGATAACGCAACCCAGTATTGTTTGCATTCGCGGGAACTCTCACATAAGTTTCTATTCAATTAATATCCCCAACAAGTGGGAATTATGCTAGCTGCTGCAACCCTTTATTGAGCATCCATAAAAACAAACAGATGGGCTACTTTTCCATTTTCTATGACAAAAAAATCCATGCCGGTTAAGACATTTGGCTGGGGACTGGTTCGAATCTCCCAGAATAGCCGAGTCCCATTTTGCGTACTTTCCATCGGTTTTGTTGCCACAAAATTGAAATTAGCATCGCCCGCAAATAGCTTGTCGATAAAGTCAGAAACGGCGCTAATGTCGGTAAGGATAAAATCCTTGTCATACATTTTTATATCGTCTGCATAGATGGTTTGCATCAATGCATCACGCGTTGTACGGTCTTTTTCATTCCAGACAGCAGTATGTGTTTGCTGGAGATAATTCATTGCCTGTGCATCCATGAGTAGACTGGCTAGTTTGTTTTCTAAAACGATATGACTTTACTGCCCAAAAGTAAGCGCTGTCTTTTATGCGGAACGTTGATGGTTTCCATTCAATTAATATCCCCAGCGAGTGGGAATTCAATTAAATTAATGTACGCCTGGGGAGCAAATCATTTAGTTTCCATTCAATTAAAGTCATTCCACTCAATCAGCATACCATCCACGATCGCAACCTCCCACTGCGGAAACTTCACCAGCAACTTCTTAATCACAATCTGCTTTCGCGGGATCATCGTCCCAACACTCTTGCAAGAAGTCAAACCCCGGATTCTGCCCCGAATTCGCCGCAACTTTGAGCTTATATCCCCCGAATATAGTTCGGGGGATATAAGCGAATAAGCCAAATTTATTTGGGATTATTTATGCTAGACCTGATATTGTAATTCGTTGGATTGGTTAAAAAGTGAGATGGTTTGGATATTTGTTTACATTGAATGGCAAATATTCCATCTAGCGACTACAGAAAATCCCAATTTAGGGGTATGGTTTATACCTGTAACATCAATAATTATATTTGGGACAATTGGATATTGGTTGAGTCAATCTTTTCTGGCACGTTACAGCGCTTCCCGCTATTATGTAATACAGTTTAGTTTTTCTTCTTCCCCTTCTCCTGCATAGCTATGAGGTTTGAGGATGTACCTCATAGCTGCCGAAAGTGCTGTAACGCCATACACAATAGCAATTTTTCTTAACAACTTCAAAAAACACATAACTGAGATAGAAAAAAAAGCAGCCTTGTAGGGTTAGGAGTGGGAACGAGTGCTTGAATATGCCAGCAGTTGAAGTGCTTTACACGAAGAAGTTGCGGCAGACATCGTTACCAATTTTAAAGTTAACAAAAATTAGAATGCAGAAATGCTCAAAGCGGAAAAACTTTGCCAGAGTAGAAATAAGGGTTTTGATATTTACCTATGTGCAATTAAATGACTCAAATATTTGAAAGTGCAACCAAACCAGACGATTATATCCGTGTTGCTCAACTTGCAGAAGTTCAGGCACAAGGCAGTTTGTTAGTCTACAAAGAAAAGCATACCATTGCTTTATTTTACTCAAACAATACAGTTTATGCAATTGATAACCGTTGTCCTCACATGGGCTTTCCCTTACAAGGAAGCACTTGCAAAGATGGTATTGTTACCTGTCCTTGGCATTATGCCCGGTTTGATCTTGCGAGTGGTGGAACGTTTGACTCGTGGGCAGATGATGTTCCTTGTTTCCCAGTAGAAATCCGTGATGGTGAAGTTTGGGTAAATTTAGCACCACCAGTTAACCCTCATGCTCATCATCGCCAACGTCTGCAAGACGGTTTAGAGCAGAATATTTCTTTAGTGATTGCTAAATCAACGCTCGCACTGTTAGATATAGGGGTAAATACGGTAGAACCATTTCTCATCGGACTAGAATTTGGCACTCGTTATAACAAAGCAGGTTGGAGTACGGGTTTGACTATCCATACCTGTATGATGAATCTACTACCTTATCTAGATGTAGAAGACAAACCCCGTGCTTTATTCCACGGGTTGTCGGCAGTAGCTAATGATAGTGCAGGTGCCCCACCAGAGTTTGTCGTTCAGCCATTACCCAACTCTAAAGTAAATTTTGCGACTCTCAAAAACTGGTTTCGCCAATTTATTCAGGTACGGGATGCTGAAGCAGCAGAGAGATGTTTAGTGTCTGCTATTCGTTCAGGAGCTAATTCAAAGCAAATAGCAGATATGCTGTTCTGTGCTGCTACAGATCGTCGCTATCTTGATGTTGGGCATACGCTTGATTTTATCAATAAAGCATTAGAAGCACTTGATGCTATAGGTTGGCAAGCAGCAGAATCAATTCTGGCTAGCCTAGTTTCGGGTTTAGCCAATGCCTCTCGGATGGAAGAATCCAACTCCTGGCGCTACCCTGTAGATTTGGTGGCAATATTAGAGTCGGCTTTTGAGCAATTACCGACTGTATTAAGTGTGGGAAAATCTCGACAAGGAAGTTGGTCACAAGCAGATGAACTAGTACCCATTTTATTGGGTGAAGACCCACAAGCGATCGCAGACTCGCTGTTGAATGCACTGCTTGCAGGTTGTACTGAAGACCAATTAGCAGGTGTAGTTACTTATACAGCAGCATTACGAGTAGCTCGTTTCCACACTAATAATGACTTTGGAGATTGGAATTCAGCTCACCATCCATTTACGTTTGCGAATGCCGTACATCAAGCTTTACGAAGAGTGCCAACAGTCGAACTACTAAGAGGCGTGTTTGATGGGGCGATGAGTGTGTATTTAAATCGTTTTTTGAATGTCCCGCCAGCACGACTGCCAGAACCCAAAGACATCATGGAAAATCCCGAACAATTACTTCAGCAGCTACCGGATTTATTAAACCGTCATCAGCAAGTAAACCAGACAGGGCAATTAGTAGCAAATTATTTATATCATGGTGGTAATTCTGAAAGACTCATGGCGATGATTGGGAAAATGATGCTTAGAGAAAACCCTGATTTTCATGTAATTCAAGAAATAGAAGCCGCTTTTCGTCAGTATTCTCTATTAGGTGACACTCCTGCTAGGATTCATGTATTAGTTGCTGCTGCTCGGTATTTAGCAGCCCATTTTCCCACTATGCGATCTCTTGGACAAACCTATCAAATCGCTTATCGGTTACATAAAGGCGATCGCCTATTCGAGGAATCTTGACAAGCTTTCGTCTCAAAGCTCCCGGATGTGGGGTTAGTGGCTGCTATGAAGGGCAACCGCGCTATTCATTCCAATCAACCAGCACCTCATTCACAATCACAACCCCCCACTGCGGAAACTTTGCCAGCAGTTTCTGGATTGCGATCACTAGCATCGGATCGTCATTCCAGCACGAGAGCAAAAACTCAAACCCCGGATTCTGCCCCGAATTCGCCGCAACCTTAAATTTCTGCATACGCTCCGGTCGCAAATTTGACCGCGCAACAATCGCCTCATGCGACCATTTTTCAGCATTTGGCACAGGCGCGGCGGAACTTTCACCCTCATGAACTGCTTTGATTTCTACACCCGAAACTGAATTTTCAACCAACAACGAAGTGGAATTACCCTGTTCTACCTGCCCCTGAGTTTGATTAGCGTAGACGTGAAACGGCTTGTCGTTAGACATCGCTAAAGTTAAAGGAACTGCTGCTACTGTACTTCAGAAGACTGATAACCGCTATACCCTAGCTTACTCGGTGATGGAAATGGAGAAACCCTCTTCGAGCTAATATTTCTAAGTCTTCAAGCGTTAAAGACAATTGTGTACATAGCTCCAATACACTACGCTGGCCATTACAAGCTAATAAAACCTCGCCCATTCGAGATCCTATTAACTTACTCTGCAACTGATTTGTCGAAGACATGGTTAAAAGTAAATAGTACTCACCTTGCAATCCCGGCTCTGGTATTTGGTCTTTACTCAAGGTTGTAAGTAGACTATTAGGCTCATGCCGGAAAAAGACAATGCGATATTGAGGATTCAAATCAGGAAAAGAATCTTTGAGAACCTCAATTTTTAAACTGTTATTGCTAGCTACCTGTTCTGGAATCAATTTTGTCAAAAAAAGCACACATAGCTCAAAACGCAAAATTTCTTCCAAAAATTCATTTTGAAGCTTGCCTTGCTCAAGTTGCGCCAGTAAGAACTGTCCAAAGCGAACGGCTTCCTGCTCGTAGTAAAAATTGCGTGACGGCTGTGTCTGCCAGTAAACCTCAACTACTTGGTTCAGATTGTGAAAATTTAGCAATGTGCAGGTTTTTGGCAAAATATTTACCAGCATACTAAGACGGAATGAGCGATGAAGCATTCTTCCAATACCAAGCCCAGGCAACTGAGCCAAAAATACTAGGCGCTGATATTCTAAAGTAGTTAAATTATATACCCTCAGAGCTTGCTCAGGGCTGGTCAAAACTTGCAAGCAAAACTCTGGAGATATAATTAACTCAGATAAAGCCTGTTGAAACCCTAAAAGTGCCATGAAGTCATTTCTTTATCGGTTGGTTTTCCAAATCGCTTTAGCCCGACTAAGTTCTTGCTTGAGCAGTTCAGGCCCCATGTGATTGTAATACGTTCCAAAGATTTCAAAAACAATACCAGCAACATTTGGGGCTTTAGGCAGAACTTTTTCGAGTAATTGCCAAACTACCTCTGGGCAAACTCCTGAGTGAGCGTCTAAATAAAAACCCTCCATCACCATTCCACCTGCAAGATGGATTTCTACTACTTGAGTCAAGTCAAGGTTGTCAAGGAAATCCCAAGGATCAAAACGATGGTTGTAAGCATTGACATAAACGTTATGAAGGTCGAGCAAAAGCCCACAGCCAGTTCTAGCAGTAAGTTGATTGAGGAAGTCTGCCTCACTCATCTCTTGGCTGGGAATTTCAAAATAATAGACATTGTTTTCCAACAGGAAAGGTACTGAGACTTCTTGATGCACATAGTTTATCCTTTCTACAAGTATATCTAGGACTTCTGTATCATAAGGGACTGGCATGGTCAGACCGACATCAATAGGATGACCAAATGCTTGCAGTAAACGACTAAAAGATAAATGGTCACTGTGCCAAGGGAAGTGATACTGCCTCTGCCATTTTGCAATCTGGGCTACATGGATAATATCAAACCAATCTGCACTGCCAATGGACAGCCCAATACTATGAGCAATAATGGGCTTGTGCTTTGAAAGAAATTCTATATACTTTTGAGCATTTTGATTCTCTTCATAACGAGGAGTTACACTAACTCCAAGATCGTTCCAAAAAGTATCTGGAATAATCTCCAGAAAATCAAAACTGTCAAAGTTAGCTTCAACAAAACTTTGTAAAGGAGCTTGAAATAAAAGACCAACACCAAGTTTGGGAAGACTGGATAAAGTGTTAGTAAAATTTTTTAGTTCCTGTTTTACTGGAAGCATAAAATAGCTCTAATACATTTTAATTTCTTTTTAGAGACTTGAAGCAGAGAATAATCTCTAAATCTTGCTACAAGCCACTTTCTCAATAACTATACTTACATGAAAACCGGAAAGCTATCCCCTATGTAGGGTGCAACTCATCACTCGATTTATGATTTTGTCTAAGGTTAAGGTTAGTTTGAATATTTTATCTTTTCATACTAATAAAAGAGGGCTAATACCAATTCTTAAAATCTTGGCAACACATGAACAATCTGATGTACGTACATCTGTACGTCTTTACTTGTATATATGTTGCCTTATTTTAGAGAATTGGTATATATGCCTCACAGCAAGACGAGCGTATTTAAATCAGTTTTGACCACAACCAAGATTTGTAACCTTTATAGTCAGTAATTAGCATTCGATTTTATGTATTCACTCCAAAGCAATGTATCTCGATAGAGCGCCGAAGCCGAATAAAAAGCCACAAATACACGCTGAAATCGAGCCAATAAATAGACTATAATGCCATTAGTTTTCAGATAATTAACAATAGGTCAATCTCATTGACATAGAGGATCTTGCTTAACAATCTTCCTCACGCTTACCTTCGGATACTAAGGCGAAACTTGGATTTACTGTATTTTTAGAACAGGGTTTATTATAAGTTGGTTATATTTAATCACTTCGGGATCAAACCCCGAACGGCAGCCAGGACAACCACCTAGTTTAAGATATTGAGTATTCAAGTTAGTGCTACCACCACTCACTTCCTCCGATTCTTGTTCAGATAATTCCTGAAACTGCTCTATATCTTCCAACAAAGATTTATCTTTCATACTTTTCCCTCTTTATACATCTCAATAATATAATCAAACACACTATATTTTAGATAGATGCAATGTATTTTAATAAAATTAGTAAATTGAAAAGGTTTAGGGTATAGGGAAGTGCTTGACCTACGGTAACACTTGGCGATTACGTCAAAAGATATTCGCATCTCTTGTGTTTACAAGAGGGTGAAGAAGGGATAGTCACTTCCAACTGCTGCACGGTGATACACAGAACAACAATCCCAGGAATTGCTGTTCTGTGTATCACCTCAACTTCGACCCGGACAACAGGAACAACAACATCGGTTTTCGGGTTGTAGTTTCCGCGGCGAGCGCTCTTTTGTGCCAGAGTCGGCGTATGGGAATATGTCGAGTGTGCCTTAAAGAGTCCTGACCTGTTCGTGTGATGTCGGTGACGATATCCAAAAATAAAGCTGGGTTGGGTAGTGTAAATTTCTGTATTTATGTACAGCCCATGATCAGCAAAACTCAGCTTCCACAAATAGGTCTAAGTTTCTCCTTGTTTAAGATCACCAAAAGTAAGTAGTAGTCTAACCCTCAGACATACCAGGAATTAGTGGTGACTCAAGCTTTCAATTTATGAGTTTGTTTGTGCTTACCTTTTAACCTCCAAGCAGCATAAAAAGTAGCGATTGCAAACACACTGAATGGTAAAGTTGGTTCGGGAACAGGCTTGACTGCTATTAAGATTCCTGAAGTGTTAATAGAGATATTGCCGCCATCACCACCAACCTGTGCTGTGCCTGCGGTGGTGGAAATTTGAGTGCCACGATGCAGAAGCAGTAAATCAGTTTGTAAGGAGATATTGCCACCATTACCTGAAGAAGATTCGGCGTTGAGTCCGCTACTGTTATCTAAGGTAACTCTAGGTGAGGTAACGATAATATCTCCAGCAGTACCCGTCGGACTTTGGGAGTTAAGGAACAAGCCACTGTTAATGTTTGAACTTTTGCCAGAAATATTTACTTGAGCAGCATTAACTTTAATTGTGCCTGCATTATCTTGTCCAAGTGTTGAGGCTGTAACTTGAGCGCCATCCCTTAACGAGAAGGAACCGGAGTCAATAGTAATATTACCCCCATTGCCAACAGTCCCTGTTCCCACAAAGCTGCCAATCCCACTTTGAATACCGTTTTTTTCTCCACTAATATTAACAGCGCCAGTAACATTAACATTGAGATTCCCCGCATCCCCTCGTCCTGCTGGCTGGGTATCAGATGCTTCACGAGTAATGGTTGCCAGTTGAGCGCCATCAATTAGTGATAGTGTTGCAGCTAAGATGTCGATATTACCTCCCTTACCTACGCCTCCTGCTGACACTGTGCTGAGAATATCAGCATCTGCTAGAGTTACAGTATCGACTGCCTGCACTGTCACATTCCCCGCATTCCCAAGTCCTGAAGTTGAGGCACTAAGTTCAGCGCGATCGCGTAATGAGAAGGAACCAGAATCGATGCTAATGTTACCTCCATTGCCAACTGTACCAGTGGACACACTGCTCAAAATTCCACTGTTTCTTCCAGCAATATCAACAGCACCAGTAACATTAACATTGACATTCCCCGCATTACCAAGTCCTGAAGTTGAGGCAATAAGTTCAGCGCCATTTTGTAACGATAATGAACCAGAATCGATAGTAATGTTACCCCCATTACCAAGTGACCCCAAACCCACAAGATTGCGAACATTACTCCCAGTGCCTGCAACTTTGATTGACTCGGTAGCATTCAGCGTAATATCTCCGGCGACAGTTTCAGGTGTTCCCAAACCTTGCCCAATACCACCACTTAAAATACTTCCTCCCAATATCTCTAAATTCCTGGCATTGACTACAATATTACCGCCATCAACCCCAGTTACAATTACACCTGCTTGATTCGTGATAGTTAAGCATAAATCAAGTTACTAGCTACTAAATAGCCAATAATGAGGCTACTAAGTTTTCACCCGAAAACTCCGGTTTTTCGCAAGAACTTGAAAACTTTACAAAACGTTACTTTATAAAGTTCTCAAGCTACCGTTTACGCTATCGAACTTAATGGAGTTCACTTCCATCCTTACGGAGCAGATAGCGATCACTAATCAACTTCAAGACTACTCTACCTATTTCTGGATGCGTTTTCTCAATGACTGGTTGCACAACAACGCCTTCCATGATGCAGTCGGGGCTGACTACACTATTGGCATTATTGAACTGAGACACCGCTTCCCAAGTGTAGGCACCGACATAAAGCACAGGTACTCTCGGCAAAGCAAATTCCTCGCAAAAAGCCACAAAATCGCTGTAATTGAGAAAATAATTGCCACGCCGCACAGCAAATATAGCAATTCCAATCTTGCCATTATTTAAGCCATATTTGATATCTTGTACGCCGTAAATTTCCCCAAAAATTTGAGTTATTGGCGGAAGTTTCTGGAAAATTTCGTTTTCCTTGTAAGCACGAATATAAACTAATTTATTGTTGACTTCACTGTTTTTCCAGAAGTAATTATGGCTGCCAATTTTAGTTATGCCATCAGCATCAACTAAGACAGTGAAGTTAGTTCCGTGCAACTTCTCTGTTACAACAACTTCCTCACCTTCAATTAGTATGTTTTTGTAACGTTTCAGGTTTTCTGGGCTGGGGAATTTATAATGTCCAATAAAACTTTCTACTTCCCCGCTCATCCCTTGAGGAATTGGATAGATTCACCCTGTACAGCATCCACAAGCGCTAGCGTCGTGCAGTCCATTGCCACAGGCAAGTCTTTTTCATTCTCTGACACGCCCTCGACAGACTGAGGCGACGCGACCCCCAAGGGCGCGTGAGCCGTCTCCTCACAGGGCAAAATCTCATAAAGCATGTCAGAGACACAGCTAACGAACTCTTCAAAAGAGTTCGTTAGCTGTTCCTGAGTAGTTCGTGAGGTTTCCTGAAACCCTTGCTCTGACTGGTCTTTACCTAAAATAGACGCTTCATACAAAGCACCCATTTCTTCAGAGCCAGCATCTATCTCTGAATTCCCAGCATTTGATTCTCGTTTTTCAGTATTAGCTTTCTCCCAAAACTCCTTCATCCGGCTACCATGCAAATTCTTCACCATCCAGGTAACGGTTTCTCGGCTATCCTGTATCGATTTGTCCGGCTTGAAAATGAATAGTCCACTGTCGGAGAGAATTTTCTTTGCAGAGATAAAAGTACTGTACCCCAAAGCTGAGGTCAAAGGCATCCACCGAGAACCATAAAGGTCAGCCGTCCAGCACTCCTGCCACAATTGCGTAACTGATGGCTTTTGCTGCGATGCCCACAGCATATCTTGTATGGGAATAATCACATGAAGCCGCTTATACGGTGACTGTGGTTTATTAGCAGCCTTTTTGGGCTTGGGCTTTGTGATAGTTGCAGTCATTTTACAATCTCCTGTTATGTTGACGCACGGAAATTTCCCCCACTGTCATTGCGGGGCTTGGTACTTGTATTTGGTTGTCTAAAAAGTCACCGATACACTGAAAGCCTATTGAGGCTGCCAGAATCGCAATTCATCTCGGAAATACCTGTCAGCCTTTTTCGATTGCTCCTTCCAACAATCCCAAGCCACCACCAGTTCTTCTCCCAAATCCTGCACCACCTCACCCCTCTCGACATACAAAGTACGGTAAGGGTCGGCATGGGAAACAATAGAACCAAGCCCGATTGTGTCTGGTTCAGTAGATGTGTTTTGGAGCGCGGTAATTAAATCAGTTTCTTGGTTAGTTAATTCTCCCCAGTAGTCCTGTTTAATCACCTCGTACTCTTGGGCAACATTCAAAAACTCCTGCCAAGTACACCCCGGTTTAGCTAGCACTGCCCTAATATCGCTAACCGCTTGGGGTAGCATTTCCAATTGTTCGGCTCGATATGCGATCGCAGTTGGTGTCGGCTCACTCCCCAGGATGATTGCCGCAGCTTCGAGCGCTTGGGTGTTGTTCATAGCGTTGGCGAGGTTTTTCAACGCCATGCCCATCAACCGCAGACATTCTTGGGTGTTCTCCTTGGGGGGTTCTTGGGCCAGCGATCGCAAATCAATGGTTTTCTCCAGGGATTGCCGAACCGTCTTGTTCAAGGAATCGAGAGCAATATTTAATAGCTACAGCCCAAGTAGTACAATACAACATATCTACAGAAGCAGATTATAAGACGAACCGCAGATTATTTATTTTTCTAGGCAAATACCGAAAATGAAGACAAAAAGCTTGTTTTCTTATAATAAGCTGTGATATTTATTAGCTACCTAAAGTTAATTTTAAAGTATTAAATTAAAGTATATGGATGTAACAATTTTAACATCTTTTTTAGCACCATGTTTACCCTTTTTGTTGAAAAAAGTTGCAGAGCCTGCATTAAGTGGAGCTGCTACCAAGCTTGGTCAAGATACTTGGGATAAAGCCAGAGCAATCTGGACAAAGTTGCATTCTCCAGTAGAAGCAGAACCAGCAGCCAATATCGCCGCTACAAAGCTGGCAGAAAAACCGGATAGTGAAGTTTGGAAAGCTGCACTTCAGGAAGAACTAGAAGCACTTTTTCAAAAAGATAAAGCACTTGCAGACTTAATTTCCGAAATCTTCAAAGATAAGGATGGAGTTAGTACAGGCGGTGTTCAAATTCAGCAAACGGCAGGTACGGTTGAAGGACAAATGATTGGACAGATGCAGAATAGCGAAGCTAAAAACATTGGTAGTATCGGTAGCGTTCAGGGAGATGTCACACTTTAGTATTTCAAGGAATGATGTATATTTTTGAGAGAAATGATTCAAAAACCAAACCAGGGAGAATCTCAAACACCTCAATCAATTAATAAAATTCAGCAGGAAATAGGTCGGAATTCAGGGCAGAGCATTGGTCAACTGGATAACGGACAAGCCTTAAATTTCCAAAACGTCCAAAATATTATTTTTCAGCGGAATGGGTCAAGCAGTTCCCAAACATTCGCATCTCAATCTAAAAAAGATATTCCGCATCTTTTACCCTATTTAGCAAACCGTAAAGAGCAGGAATCACAACTGAGTGAGGTATTTCTCAAGTTTTTTAGGCAAGATTCATGTTCTCATTTAGTTTGTATTATTCATGGTGATGAGTCCCAATGCCATTACAACTTTCTAGAACGGATGCGAAAGTTTTCTCTAAATAAATGGTTAGAGTTAGACCCGGAGCAACCGTTTCTTCACAAATATCATCTGGAATGGCCTACAAGATTTAAAAATTCTGGTGATCTCCTAAAACAATTAAACAAAAATCTAGCAGATAGTGTATTGGGGAATAGTTTGTACTGTTCAGAAAAAATCAACAACGTTTTTAGTGCTTATCCCAACCCAGTCATAATTCATACTCACTTACTTACTGAAGATTTGCGAAAGGAAGGATGTGAGAATTTAGATAAATTGTTGGAGTTTTGTCAGCAGTTACATAAAGAGATTGTCAAACAAAAATTAATTATTTATATATTTATCCAATATAAATGTAAGCGAAAGAAAACTGTAAAAAATCTCTGGCTCAAGTGGTTATTTAGTTTTGGTCGTAACTTTTTCAAACAATATAGATATCAGCATATAAATAAAAGAGTTCGCCAATATCTGCAAAACCTGTCGAACTCAGGGCATAAGCGTTTCGAGCCTTTATCAGTAGTTGTGCTGCCGGAACTAGAAGGAATAAATAAGGGAGAAGTTGAAAACTGGGTACGTAGCGAACATACGAAACAATGGTTAGGAGAAGCTATGATTGAACCATTAATCCAAAAAGTTGGAGAGATGTTTGAATTTTGGGAACAACAAGAATCATCTGATACAATTCCCATGCATGACTTAGCCGAAAAATTAGTCGAACTAGTTAAATCGCTCACACCCGTAGAAGGCGAATCTGTATGAAGTATTCTTTTTATTCAGGTGATGGAACCCGTCAAGAAAGTGATTTACCAGTAACTTTACCAAATTCTCTACGTTCTCAATTATTCACACCAGGGAATTATATTGCAGATTCCGGCTTAAAAGATGCGTGTAATGTAGCGCTGTTATTAGGACAACCTTTACTTATTACCGGAGAGCCAGGGACAGGAAAAACTCAACTGGCTTACAGTCTGGCATGGGAACTTGGACTGGAACAGCCATTGAAGTTTGAAACTAAGTCTACTAGTATTGCCCGTGAGCTATTTTATACTTATGATGCCTTAAAGCGTTTCCAAGATGTGCAGAGTGGGGTTGTTTCAACTAAACTTTTGGATTACATAACTTTCCAAGCTTTAGGATTGGCAGTTTTACGCACTAGAAATCCAGAAAAAGTCAAGGATTTATTGCCATCAGAAGTCTTACATTCTAAAAAAGTACGTTCTGTAGTTTTAATTGATGAAATTGATAAAGCGCCCCGTGACTTTGCCAATGATTTACTAAATGAATTGGAATTGATGTATTTTCGGATTCCAGAGTTAGGAAATGAAAAAATTGCAGCAGATCCTAAGTTACAGCCAATTGTGATTATTACTAGCAATTCTGAAAAAGATTTGCCAGATGCTTTTCTGAGGCGTTGTATTTATTACAACATTCCTTTTCCTAAAACAGAGCGACTGGCAGAGATTGTAGCTAATCGTTTGGGGATTAATGCTGGTATCAGTAGCCCATTTCTGCAAGCAGCTCTCAGCTTATTTTATAGGTTACGTTCTCCTCAAAGTAGTTTGAGGAAGAAACCTGCAACGGCTGAATTATTAGGCTGGCTGATAATTTTACAAAAGTTCACTCTGGAATCGGAAAACCCTTTAATTCAACCGGAAGTGGTTTTTGCTACTCTGAGTAGCTTAATCAAAACTGCGGAAGATCAAGAAAAAGCTAAAAAAATTGTAGAACAGTGGATACAGGAACAGACAAAAACAACCTAGATTGGCTAAACCCTGATGCCCTTGTAGAGTTCATTGATGAGTTAAGGGAATCAGGTTACAAAATTGGTATATCTCAGTATATTGCAGCCCATGATTTAATTTTGATGTTGATTGCTCAAGGAGAAACCTTAAATAGTCCAGAGCATTTGAGAAATTTGTTAGGGCCAATTTTTTGTAGTTCACCAATTGAGCAGGAGGAATTTCAACAACATTTTGACTGTTGGGTTGAGTTATACAGACGAGTTCATCTTTCAACAGAGGATGTAAATGCAAAAGCTAAAGCACTTTCAGATGAACTAGAAACAGAACGTGCTCTCTTTTATTGGATACAGCAAGATATCTTATTTCACATTTTCATATTTATTACTTTATCTATTATTTTATTTCCATCTCACACAGAGAAAAAAGATTTTCTAGGGGCAAAACCAACCTCAATAGAACGTCCAGCATCAAAAGAGGCACTTCCAACTGTACCTCCAATAGACTTCCAACCAGAATCCAATATAAAACCCTCGACAACCTCCTCATTTAATTGGCAAATATTAGTATTATTGCTAACTATCTATGGTGTTATATTTTTCATCTGGCACCTGTAGTGGTTGTGGCGTGCTAATCAATTTCTGCAACGTCATAGTATGACGCAAAAACCTGAATTACAAAAAATTTCCATTACTGGGTTTGAGGAGAACTTAGTTTCGAGCATTGTCTTATTACAAATTTCTCAGAGTTTAAGGTATCGAATTCGTGTCCCGTCTAGTGAACTTGATGTAAATAAAACTATTGATGTAACTCTGAGTCGAGGAGGATGGCTGACTCCAATCTATAAGACTTATCAAGTTCTCCCAGAGTATCTTTTTTTGGTCAACCGCGCCAGTTACCGAGATCATCAAGCTAAGTTTATGGAAGAAGTAACTGAGCGCTTGAAAGACGAAGGGGTATTTATTACCATTTATTTTTTTGATGATGATCCGCGAATATGTTTTCCTCATGTTTGTGAAGGTTTTCCATTAAGGCTAAGAGAAATTACATCAAAATATAGCCAGCATTTTCTTGTTATTATCTCAAATACAGAAAAATTTTTTAGCTCTATTAATGGAGAATTAGAACCTTGGGTCAATCAATTGACAAGCTGGAGTAACCGGACAGTTTTAACACATACAGCTGCGGAAAGCTGGGGATATCAAGAATTAAAAATAGCACAAAAATTTATTATTTTACCAGCAACAATTAAAGGATTGCAGGTGTTAGGTCAAAGACTACACCAGGGTGTTGCAACTTATCCCCTTGCAGAAGAAACACAGATACCTTTACCAGATTATTTGCGTATACAACATTTTATTTGGATAGAACGTAATCCGCCACCGACTGAGCAAATTAATGCCATGTTGGACTCGCTAGAAAAATATCTTGGCAAGGATGGCTTTTATTGGTTGAGTGCTTGTGCAGTTTTTCCAGAGTTAGACTGGAACATCAGTATTTATCTGGGTAATGTTCTCAAAACCGAGTCAGGAGTATCGCTGATAGAAGTATGTTCGTTGACTGATTTAGCTCGTTTACCGTGGTTACGTTACGGTTATATGCCAGACTGGTTGCGTGTTTACCTGATTACAACACTTAGCCAAGAGCAACAGCAGATAATTCGGAGTGTACTTCAAGATTTACTAATTACCTCTGTGCAAGGTTCTGTCAGCAAACTGCAATTAGAAATAGCGAAACAGTACCCTAATTTACTGCCCAAATTAGTTAATCCAATACTTGATATATTATCCAAAAAAGCAACTACCAATAGTCCATTAAAGGATTATATATTTCTCGGTTTTATGAAAAAGCAATCTATACTCTCTATGAAAGTATCAGATGAGTTTAGTCGTATATTAAAAAAGCAGAAAAGAAATTATTGGTGGATGAAATTATTACAAAAAAAAATGGGATTAACAATTAAAGCACCAATTTATCAGCCAAGTTTTGCTGAATCAGCTAATTCTAATTTTTTGTTAATAACCCGTAGGCAATTTCTGAAATGGCTTGAGTTGGGAATCCTAGGTTTGCTGATATTTATTGTAGCGGATCAGATAACCAAAACTTTTAATCACAATACTAATAAATTACCTAATTCTAATCCTTCTGTTTCAACTTCAGCTTTATATCTCTCTCAGGAAATTACCTTGTTAAAAAATACTATCCTAAAATTAGCAGCAACCACCCCTAACCTCACCCCTGGCATTTTCTTAGCAGATTTAGATAATGGTAATTATGTAGATATCAACGGCTCTACCAGTTTTCCAGCAGGTAGCACAATTACAATACCGATTCTGATTGCCTTTTTCCAGGATGTGGACGCGGGGAAAATTCGCCTGGATGAAATGCTAACTATGCAACAGGAGATGGTGGCTGGTGGTTCGGGAAATCTGCAATATAAACCCGCCGGAAGCCAGTATACTGCTCTGGAAATCGTCACTAAAATGATTACAATCAGCGACAACACGCGTCTCTTCAACTTGCAAATTTCCTATAAGCGTGTCAGAGACACAGTTCACGAACTCTTTTGAAGAGTTCGTGAACTGTTCCTGAGCAGTTTGTGAGGTTTCCTGGAACCCTTGCTCTGACTGACTTTGACCTAAAATAGATGCTTGATTTAAAGCACCCATTTCTCCAGAGCCAGCATCTATCTCTGAATCCTCAGCATTTGATTCTTGTTTTTCAGCATCTGGTTCTTGTTTTTCAGAATTAGCTTTCTCCCAAAATTCCTTCATCCGGCTACCATGCAAATTTTTCACCATCCAGCTAGCCGTTTCTCGGCCATCCTCTATGGACTTATCCGGCTTAAAAATGAACAACCCGCTTTCGGAAATAATTTTCTTCGCAGAGATAAAAGTACTGTAACCCATCCCACTAGTGGTCTGTCAATTTTCTATTTGTGGATAAAGACGCTTGAGACGGATACGGGCATCCGCTGTTGTGAACTGCCAATCTACAGACTTTTGTGAATGATTGCGTTGAATATACCAAGCCGTTGTTT
>JAIVFU010000091.1 GCA_020829485.1 Nostoc sp. CHAB 5834
GATGCAATGCTTGACCGAACAGCAAAATATAAGTTCGGGTGCGATTCTCGGCTTCTGGCACAAAGATATGACACTGTGCAGCTTTACCCAAGGGCATCTCACCGTGAAAAATCACCAGGGACGGGAAGCGATCGCCTGATTGAATTTTGAATTCACCAACAGGAGGGGGGAGAGATGCAAAGTTTTGTAAATATTATTGCAAAAGTGCAGGCTTTATGGGTTTGATTTCCTGAACCCTGATTGTTTTGATGAGGAGTATAATCAATACTCTGTTGTAATTTAAATAAACAATACTTTAGCTGGTGATCGCTACACATAATAAAAAAGAAACTATATATTCTTTACCAAGTTATCTAAGGCTGACTTAGCTACCGATTCTGCTCGTGAAGATGTGATTTTCTGGTAGCGCAAGGTAGTTTGGATATTTTCATGCCCCATCAGCGCCCGTAGCTCCTCAATCGCCATTAGTCCCACCCGCTCAGTCGCAAAGGTATGCCGCAGATCATGCAGCCGAATGCCTTTGAGTTCATGGCTTTGGTTAATTGCTTTTCTCCAGTCTGCCAGAACTGCTTCATAACTTACTGGCGTTATAACTTTGGTCGTTGGGTGCCCGGCGGTGAATAATGCCCTGGATGCGGAATGGCGATAATATTTGATATAGTCTTGTAAAGCAATTTCCGCATCTTCACGCATTAAACACCAGCGTTGTTTGTTACCTTTACCTACAACTTGGAACTTGCGTTGCTCCATATTTATGTGTGCTAACTAAGAGTGAAAGTAATTCTCCGATTCTGGCTCCACTTCGATGTAGCAAGCGGACTATCGTCTCCAGTCTGGCATTAGATTTTTTGACGTTTGCATACAAAATATCTAGCTGTGATGGCGTAAGATAGCGTATTATCTCGTCTGTCTTGTGTTCTCCCCGTTGTCGTTCCGGTTTCCTGGGACTTAAACGGCTGGCTGGGTTTGATTGAATGTAGCCGGAATCTACAGCAAAATTAAACAGAGCGCTGATTATCGCTTGATGGCGATTATGCGTTGTGTAGTTTAAATTATCTAAGCTTTGAAGATAATCCTTAAGTAGTTGACGGTCTACTAATTCTACAGGTGTTTGTCCGTGTTCTTTGAGCAAAGATAGTAGCGTTTGCTCGTAAGATTTAAGTGTACTAACAGCTAATCCATCTCGTGAAAGAAATGCTGTAGTAACTTGTGCTAATGTAGTTGTCATATTTCACTATTTTTTCGGCTAAAGGCAGTATATAATTTTCAAAAAACATATTTAAATAGAATAATTAAAAATATATATTAATACATACTTCATCATGGACAATACCCCTCAACCCCAAGAATCGCTGGCAGAATACGTTAAAAGAATACGCACGAGCCTTTCGTTAAGTCAAACTGAGCTGGCCCTAAAGGCAGGGATTCATCTTCAAAGTTTGGGTAAGATTGAACGAGGGATGACGACTAAGCTTAATAGTAAAAGTCAGCGTGGGTTAGCAATTGCATTGCAGGTTCCATCTGAGTACCTGGATGCGGTTGTCCGTGGGGTTGCTCTTGGGGCATCAGATGTTCTCAAATTTTGTCCCCACTGTTGGCAGCCTGGAACAACACTTGAAGATATTTGGTTGTCGCCACGCTCCAAGTTCTGTTTTCTGTGCGGGACTGGGTTACGTAATAGTTGCGCCAGGTGTAACGAACCGATTACGTCGGTGAAATTCCGCTTCTGTCCTTACTGTGGTTTTCCCTACAAGGAGTCTGTTAATTCTGGTGTGACTTGAACTTCAAATGTATTCTGTTTATAGGCACAATGCAACTATAGCCTTGACCATTTAATGAAATTCACGCATTCAAAATGCTCTCATTAAGAATAAATAAAAATTTTGAATTAATTATCCTTCAAGGTCATTTCCAATTCGCTTTTTCCCATTCGCACTCTTGCTAACGCCCCGCTTTGCTAACGCAATTAACACCCCACAACTGAAGTTGGGGGCTTGAATATTGATACTACGTGTTTTGTTTTCTTTCATAATTAAAATTAGTTGCTCTGACTCCAAGGTGAATCAATTATCAATTACGTCCGCAATGGGCGAAAAAGCGAACTGCGAATTGCGAATTGTTTGGTCATTGCCCCCCACTGATTTTTTAAATCAGTGGTGCTTCTAGGTGGTGGGTTTCAGAGCAAGCACTGATAGCGCCGGCGGCAAGCGAGTCCGCTCCTGCGTCGCGTCTTGCAAGTTTGAATTGTTTTGACATTTGGATCATGGATAACTGCAACCGCCTTGATGGTCAACCGTCTGGGAATACAAATTGCCTGCTTTAAATTAACTACAGAAATCATCAACGCGGATATCGCGCCAGACATCAGAAATCTGCCAGCCAGAGTTGCCAACAGACTGTACCGGAGGATTATCAAGCAATGGAATATAGTCAGGAACTCTAGGAAGAGGAGTAATTACAGGTTTCTCCTCAACCACAGGGGCAGTAGAATTGTCAGTATTAGCTTGAAGAAGTTGGTCTTCTGCTTCTTCGATTAACTTCATCTGTCTCAGGGTAAGCTTGTCGGATTTTTTGATGATCTTCTTGGTATCTGTATCATTAGAAGTTTTCATTGAATATTCCCTCGAAGGCATTGGTTTAAAATTTGTCTGAGTAAAGTTGCAAGAAGATAGGTATAAATAATTTGCACAGAATTAACAAGGTACACCAAATCGATGGAAAATACGAGTCCCTTGCTGAAGAATTTACCAATTGAGTACAAATTTCTTTTTCGTGCAGATGCTTTAGCACAATAGGAGGACAGATGCTTTAAAGCGATCGCTTCTTGATCATGACTGTAGGTCAAAAATGTGATTGCGTTTTTGGCTCCTAATAAGCAGATAATGAAGGGTTAATAGTTCTCGCTGTGGAGGAACAGCGTTGAGAAACTTATCAGGTGAGAAAGGCACAATCCTAGTAGTAGATGACGAAGCCAGCATCCGCCGAATTTTACAGACGCGTCTTGAGATGATTGGCTACAGCGTAGTGACAGCTAGTGATGGTGAAGAAGCTTTGTCAGCTTTTCGCTTGTTGACCCCTGATTTAATAGTTCTAGATGTAATGATGCCAAAGCTGGATGGCTACGGTGTCTGTCAAGAATTACGGAAACAATCAGACGTGCCAATCATCATGCTAACAGCTTTGGCAGATGTAGCAGACCGAATCACTGGGTTGGAATTAGGGGCTGATGACTATATGACGAAACCTTTCTCACCCAAGGAACTGGAAGCTCGAATTGCCTGCGTACTAAAGCGACGCTCCTACAAAACTAATGTTAACGTTATTCCTAACTCTGGGATAATCCATGTGAGCAATCTCAAAATCGATATCAATAAGCGGCAAATTCATAAAAATGAGCAGCGTATTCGGTTGACAGGTGTGGAGTTTAGCTTATTAGAGTTGTTAGTTAATCATTCGGGAAAGATTTTTTCAAGGGTTGAAATATTACAGCAATTGTGGGGCTTTGTACCAGAGATGAATACAGACACTCGTGTGGTAGATGTGCATATCTCGCGGTTGCGGACAAAGGTAGAATCCGACCCCAACGACCCACAATTCATTATCACAGCAAGAGGAAATGGTTATTTTTTCCCACGAATTGTTGAATCAGAACAGGAATAACAGAAAAATATGAGTAAGCTCATCTTAATTACAGGCATAAGTAAAGGTCTAGGTTATGCGATGACCGAGGGTTTTATTCAACAGGGGCATACTGTTATTGGTTGCGCCCGTTCATCAGATGCAATCGATAAAATACGCAAGAAATTTAGTGCTACCAACGATTTCACATCTGTAGATGTGGCAAGTGAACAGCTTGTAAAAAAATGGGCACTAGACGTACTTCAAAAATATGAACCGCCAGATATAGTGATAAATAATGCGGCGATTACCAATTATCTAGCACCTTTGTGGGATATACCATCTGAAGAATTTTCTGATTTAATAGATATCAATATCAAAGGAGTAGCGAATATAATTCGCCATTTCGTACCAGCAATGGTGAAAAAGAAACGGGGTATTATTGTTAACTTTAGTTCTGGCTGGGGACGTTCGACTTCACCCCAAGTTGCACCATACTGCGCTTCCAAGTGGGCAATCGAAGGATTAACTCGTTCTTTGGCACAAGAATTGCCAACTGGTATGGCAGCTATACCCCTGAATCCAGGGATTATTCATACAGATATGCTTTCTATTAGCTTTGGAGAAGAAGCTGCTAATTATACACCCGTGTCCGATTGGGTATTGAAAGCTGTTCCGTTTATTCTCAATTTAAAACCCAAAGATAACGGAATTCCCTTAACTGTACATTAAAGAGTGAATTTCAATTGCGTAGGCGTAGCCCGTCGTAGACATCGTTGCCGTTAGGAGCCGACAGTTGAATCATCTCAGTAAAACGTGAATACTTAACCGTATCAGTAGGGGGATAATCTGCCGACACTGCAATTAACCCAATCTTTATATCCTCGAAATAAATCACACCCCCAATACGTCCTGCAATTTGGAAAGCTCCATGAAACAAATGATATCGAGCTATGTAGATCAGTAAAAAGTCACTAATCTTTATTGCCCTGCCAAACATCTGCTGACAAGTTTTTTGGAGGACAGCATCTAGGTATTCATTATCGGCAGGTTCACCCAAGTCAGTAAATTCTGGATATCCGCAAAATGATCCATGTAAAATAGCCAGATATCAGACAAGTCTGCGTCATTCGTCAGTTTTTGCTTAAGTTCTTGCAATCGGTCGATATTCATATTGTGGATATTGAGGAGATGGGGTAAACAGACAGTTAAAAAGTTATCAATTATTTTTGCATTAATGGGGGATAAAGAATTGCCACCAAAGGGTTCTACTAAATGGTGGGGGACTTAGATTACGAGACTAGTGCTAGTGTACTATAAGATTTGTAGTTTAGGATTTAATTTGCTCGTGGCATAGTGCGTAAAAAGCGAGACTGCTTGTAGTGGAGCTACCGTTGGGACAAGAATCTGTCGATAGAACTAGGAAAATAATTCATGTTGATATGGATGCTTTTTACGCATCGGTGGAACAGCGGGACAACCCTAGCTACCGAGGAAAACCGTTAGTAGTCGGTGGCAGCCCGAATCAGCGAGGCGTAGTTGCAGCAGCCAGTTATGAAGCGAGGAAATTTGGGATTCACTCCGCGATGCCGTCAGTAACTGCGTTCACTAGACCTCTTGCAAAAATATATTTTTCCAACAGAGGGAAAAGAATAAAGGTTAAAGGGGAAGGATTATGAGTTTCTTTACCCTTTTCCCCTTCACCTTTACCCCGACTTTTGCAAGAAGTCTAATGTTTGCTTGCAAAGCAGCAAAAGCTAAACCCCGAATCGATACATCAGAGGAACAATATGTTAAGTCTGCAAAAAAAAGCTGGGTTTTTTCGCTATCAAGCCTAAAAAACCCAGCTTTCTTTTATATCCTTAGCTGAACCCGGTAACTCCCGGAATTTCAAGGACAAAATCTGCCCCATATACGGATGCAGGAGTCTGGAATCCTACCTTAACTTCGCCTTCAATCACCCGTTTGATAACTGCTACAGCCGCCAACGCCGTAAAATCGTATGCTTCCGGCCCTAAGAGCTTTGCAGTTACTTGTTGACCAGTTTCATCCTCAGCAATACCAATTACTCTAACTTGCCCCTTGGCTCGTTCTGCCGCCGTTGGCCCAGTGGGTAGAGTTTTAATTAGATTTGCTAAAGCACTTTGGAATAAAGACGAGTTAAATAACCATTCCAAATACTGGCTCGACTCCATCAAGAAGCGCACAGGATTAGGAAATACGGTATAAACCTCAATATTAGGAATACCCGTACTTTGGAAAGCAGTGATAATATCAGCACGCCAAGGGTTTGTTACTGCTGTCACGGGCCCATAACCAAAATCAACTTTACGTCTTTTCGATGCTGGGCGAGATGGGATGAGCTTACCTGCTTCTCGGACTACCCCGATATGATGTAAAGTTGGCAGTACTGTATTTGCAGTTCCCTGAGATACACCGCCCATTGTTTCATAGATTAAAATCAGTCGCGTTGCAACTGCTAATTTCTGTTTGAGATAAGCAGCTACACAATCAGTAGGGACAACTCCAAATCCCACACCAGGGAGAAGCATTATCCCTGCACTTTTAGCCTCAGCATCTCGTGCTTGTAGCGCCTGAAATTCAGGTACTTCGCCAGCTATGTCTAAATAATGAGTTTTAGTTTGCAGGCAAGCATCGACAAGTGGCTTTGAGGTTTTGGAGAAAGGCCCGGAGCAGTTGATGACAGCAATTATATCCTCAAGAGAGCTAGCGATCGCTTGCGAATCGTCTAAGCCAAAAACCCGAAAGTCCAAACTTAATTCCTTGGCTACTGCTGCTAGTGAACTTTGATTACGTCCAGCTAAAATTAATTCCAGTCCATTATTTTTAGCAGATTCAGCAATGAGTTTTCCAGCATAGCCAGTTGCACCATACAATAACACCCTTGATGTCATTATTATCACCAGCTAGGAATTGTTCGCAATCTGCTGCCATAACCTGACTTCAGGTGGTTCAACTAAAAATTGTCCTGATTTTTCGTTCAAAGCTTTAATATACGACTGCTCTAAGTGTTGAGCCAAAATTTCCTGGCTGACCCAGTTTTCATGTAACAGAAACAAAGATGGGTCGTCAACAGATTGGTGCAAATCGTAATTAATACAACCTTCTTCTGCAAGAGTGAGAGCTATTACAGGTTGAAATTCCTGCTTGAAATTGTCTTCCAAACCTGGCTTCACTTTTAGTCGAGCGGTGACGGTTACTTTCTGATTTGACATTGTGATTCCTCTTTTTTACTAAAACTAATTCAAGTATTAATGCTATTAATAATTTCTGAAGGCTTGAAGTAGTTGTAAGGTATGGGACGAGTTTGATTTCTAATGTCTATTTGCCGTTCTATTTCATGCAAATTCTGTTGAAATTGCACCACAAATTCCTGCGCCAATGGGTCGGCAAACTCCTCATCATAAAAACCCAATTTGTCATAGTGGTACGATGTTAAAATCTCAGTCCACATCACCTGGTCGGCAGCTTGTTTAAAGGGAGGAAGTATCTTCATGATAGTTTCCAAATCCACACCCTTACTTTCTGGAATTGGGTGGTAGGCTGCATAGGGCATATTGGGTACAAAAGCCATATATTCGTACTGAGAAAAATTCAAAGCAGAGTGTAGAGGAGCGCATGTGAATACTACCACACTGATGATTTCAATCAGTTGTTCTAGAGTCTCAATCTTGGCTGGCATTCCCTTCACTCTACCACCATCTTGAGCCACTAATTCTCTAGCCCAATTTTGCAACTCATAGTCGTCACTGATATCCTGTGAGGTTTTGTAATAGAGTTGCAAGTATTCAGCCACAAACTTTTCAACGGCATTCCAAATTAATATGCCATCGTCTCGGAAAGGAAAGTGCGGTAAAATTTCTGGGTCATCCGTTCGGCGACTTTTTATTAACCGAGGGAAGGTAAACTTTTCCACACTCCATTCTTCATAAACTTTTGCCACAAATCCAAGAGACTCCGCCAATGAACCTGCCATAAACTCATCAACCGGGCCTCCAGGTTGTAAAAACTGAGTGCGTCCCAAATCGTTATCAAATAGCATGAAACGGAAGTGGGGTTTTAACAGTAAAGCGATGGGATGATTTTCTGCTAGTTGCCGCGCAGTGACAATCGCGAACGGAGCCATAACTGCATGGGTATAGGCGAAATGACTACCCAATTCTTGATGATTGCCATCAGCAATTTGAACGCAGGTTTTTGCCAAAAACCAATCTAAATGGGGGTCATCTGGTGTATAAATCACGCTTTTTGCGCCAGAGTCATGATTAATCTGGATCGCAACAGGTACTAGAGAACCACCATTAGGACTATCATTACTTTGCCAGTAAAATAGAGCTTGTGGCTTGGGAAGATACTTTTTAACATTCTCGTAGACACCACCTTTAATATCAGATAACAAAGGATAATCTAAGAAATACAGCTTGCCTTCCTTGAGTGCTTTTTCCAAAGTAAATTCTGTACCTGCAACCTTCTGAAAATGTGCATCTGTGACAGCAAAATTATCAGGTAATACATCAATTTTTTGGATAGCTAATGGGTTCGCTCCAGAGAGTCGTTGTTCAGCAAAACAAGAGTCTGTTTTGTAATTTTTTATGACATCGGGTTTTGGTAGGAGTGACAAAAGTTCTTCATATTCTTCCAATTCATCCAATGGGTCTAAGAAGTTTCTGGCTTTAGCAGCTAGCATATTTGGTGCAAGAGTTGCCATACTTGCCAAACGTTTAACAGTATATTCAGCCGAGAAGATTTCCTTATGAGGAACTTTATCAATTACTGGTAGAGGAGCTAGATAATCGTAATTAAATTTGTACTCTTCTCGATTTTTATCTAGCCAATTAATTCGGACATTAACATCAGGGTCTTTCTGTGGTAAATATGGTTTCACGATTATCTCCAATTCGGTTTTTGAGCGGTTGCTAATAAATGATTAACGTCAGAAAATTACTAAATCACATCAGTATTTAGGAAACAAATTTCATTACAGACTTTTCAGATACTCAATCAAGGCTTTTTTATTCTCATCAGATAAATCAGTGCCATAAATATGTCCCTGATTTGAATTAGCAGTTACCTTGGTATCATATTTAAAACCTATAGCTTTTGCTTCATCTCCCTCAGTAATAAAGCCAACTTTTTTCGGGTCGTAGACATCATATCCCCGATAGAAAACTTGAGGACGATTCTCTGGTTTTTCTAACAAATCTTGTAGAGATGGGACTGAACCATTATGTAAATATGGCGCTCTTAACCATAATCCATCTAGGGAAACAGATACATACCCATTGGTTTTGCGTAAGTTTTTAAAGTCCCAAGGGTAGCCATCACCAAAATGATTGTAAGTATCCGCTCCTTCTTGCGTCCACATATCTAACCGATGGCGGTCAGTTCCCACTTCTTCCACAGGGATAACAGTACCCGTTCTTTCCCCACCAAAAGCGTGACAAGATGCACAAGTATTAGCAAAAATTTGACTTCCTTTTGCAGCCACTTGCTCATCAATAGCAAATGGATATTTAGGAGGTGGTAGTTCTTGAATAAAATCTTCTACTCGTTGTAAATCAGCTACAGGAAGTGATTTTTTGGTAGCACCGTCACCAATTGCTCCAGTTTGAACAGTTTCTGTTAGTGAAGTTTCTAACCCATCCCAATGGAGTGCAAAGCCTTTGTGCATCTTTTGATTCCAAAGAGGCATCATATCAGAGTTGCCAATAGTGTTATCTTTAGGCAATTTTAAAGTATTGAATTTTACAGGATTAAAAGGATCAATTCGACCAGGCCCCCAGTTAGGACGAGAATCTGTCCAACTATAATCTTCTTTTTGTTGCAGCAGTGCTTTCTTAGTTTGAGGAATTAGCACATAGCGATAAAGTAAATTTTCTAACCAGGAAAGGTTGTAATTATATTTGATTTCATCAAGGATATAATCTGCTGTAAATCTCGCATCACCAGCAGTTGCACTCAAAAATCGTAAATAGCCTTGTGAATCAAACTTATTAGCAGGAGCAGCGGCCACAATTATGGGTTTATCTTTCTCTGTTTTTCTATAAGTGGCAGTATGGCAAACAGCGCAGGTTATACCAACGCGAGGGAAGCCAATGGTTTTTTTCGTAAACCCAACTGGCATTTCTTTACCCTCTTCCCATGTGATTCCCAAGGAAGTATAACCACCTGGCCCTGGTAATTTATCAGGAAATATTCGTGGTAGTACCAGCCAAATCCAATAGGGAACACCTTGCGCTTCTTCTGTGCCAATAGAACCATATTTAAAGTGTTCTTCAGGCGATTCATAATATGTGGGAACCTCTCGAAAAAGGTTGTACCATCCCACATACCCAACTACACCAGCTAAAAGGATCACAATTAAAACAATGCTTGTGATTACCCTACCTATTTTATTTTTGAGTATTGTCATGGCACTCTTTTGCTCCTTTGCAGAAGAATCTGTTTGTAGTGCAGGAATATATCTACACTAGACTAGGGATAAAATTAGGAGAATTGCTTCACTGGAATTGCAGCGATTGCATTTTGCTACGCATTGCTAGAGTCAGAAGAATTAGTTCCGCTAATCCAAAAAACAGGTCTACAAAGGCAATGGATAAAAATCCTTTATCTTGCCCAAAGAAAAGCACTGCACAAATGAAAAATGTTGAGCCAAAAGCTCTTGAAGGAAATATTGATATCCAGGCAGTTGCCTGATATCGGTACGGGTCAAGTGCCCCAGGAATATAAAATGCACTAATAATAAACAACAGCATTCCCGCAGCACGAACCCAGATAATTGGCTCTGGTATATGCATTTTAAGGAACGTCAGCATTAATTCCGGAAAGAAGCAAGAAGGAATGACAAAAAGCATATTAACAATAATGCCAAGCCAAGTAACGCGACTAAACCATTTAGCGTAATTATTCATTTTTCTCTCCTTTTAAAGCTTTTTCATGTATTCAACTAGTGCATTTTTATCTTCTGTAGGAAGATCGGTACCATATAAATGACCACTGTTACTATTTCCAGGTTTTGTGGTATCGAACTTAAAGTATTGCTTACCGTTTTCTACACCGACATCAGATACAAAGCCAACTTTTGCTCTGTCAATCACATCGTAGCCACGATAGAATTCTTTAGGTCTATTTTCTGGTGTTTCTAATAAATCCCGCAAGGTGGGGACTGAGCCATTGTGCAAATAAGGGCCACGTAACCAAACACCATCAAGGGGCATATTTGCATAGCCATTCGTCTTGCGGAAATTCTTAAAGCGCCACGAATACCCTGTATACAGAGTATTTTGGTTAGACATCGTTTTGTAGGTATATGAGTCAAGACGATGAGGGTCTGTGCCAATTTCTTGAATTGGGACAACTTTGCCTGTATATGCACCACCAAAAGCATGACAACTAGCACAATTGCTTTGAAAAAGCTGTTCTCCCTTCGCTGCTATAGTTTCGTTAACTTCGTAGGGATATTTTGGTGGTGGTAGTTCCCATAACCAATCAGCAACTCTTTGAATTCGAGGTAAATCAATCGTTGTGGGTGTGACTCCAGCGCCTAAAGCTGCACTCTTATTTCGTTCATCAACAGAAGTATTATTACCATCCCAATGTAACTGCAATCCCTCACGGGGTTTTTGATTCCAAACTGAGGGAAAATCAGAAGTACCAATCAGTTCATCCTCACGCAATTTATCCATTGGAAAATGGAATTGAATTGCTTTATAAGGATTAAAAGTATCTACTCTTCCTGGGCCCCAATCTGGTTGTTTTTCAACGAAATTAAGTCGAGATCCCTGATTAATTAGTGCATCTCTAGTTTGAGGAATTGCAATGAAGCGATAAAGTAATTTTTCAATGGGATTAAGACCACCACTGATTTTTTCAATTTCTGGCAACATCCGGTTAGCAGTAAAGCGCTCATCTACACCAACTGTTGATAAAAATTTGATATATCCCTGCAAATTAACCACATTAGCAGGCATTGCCGTGATGACTTGATGTTCGCTATTAGGGGTATTTCGCAGGGTTCCTGTATGGCATACAGCACAATTCAACCCAACTCGATCAATAAAGATTCTGCGTTGCGAAAAACCTATAGGTAAATCTTTATCAGGTTCTTTGATAAATCCTAAAGAAGTATAACCTTTTCCAGGTAATTTATCTGGGAATAATTCTGGTAAAACTTTCCAAATCCAGTAGGGGATGCCATTGATGGGTTCGCTACCGATTGAACCATATTTAAAATGGTTTTCAATATCAGCATAATCCACTGGAGAGTTAGACAAAACAGGCCAAAGGAAAAATACTGCTACTGCTATAATACCTACAATTACAACCCAAATTCGCTGGAATACTCCCTTGATTGAGGTTGGAAGTAGGGTAGGGTTTGTTTGTTCAGTCATGAAACACTCCCCATATTGTCGAGATTATTTGTAAGCGAAATTGTCGATGCGATCCGCATCGCTTTTTTATCTAGATAAATTTGCCAACTGAGTTTCATGAAAGACTGACATTACTTCTTCCATCATCTCTTGATAACTATTGAAGCGATCCTGCTCGTAACAACCCAAGGGATTTTCAATTACATTCAGCAGACATTTATTGCAATAAGTACAGGGTTTATCTGCTAGGTCTTTACCTGCTTGAAAAGATTTAACTAGGTCATTATTAGCAATTAGAGTACGAGCCATTGTTACCCCATCACAATAATGATCATTTATTGCCTGACGAATATAAGAAGCTTGCTGTAAACCACCTGTACATAATACGGGAATATTAACGTGCTTTTTAATTTCTCTGGAATCTAGTAAGTTTCTGCCTTGGTTCTCTATTAGTAGCTGCTTAATTTTCGGGTCTTTTACATCATCACCGCTAAATGCTTGAGGAGGCAATTGCTTTTTCACGCGATTCCATAAAAAATTGAAAATTGGATGCAAAAATGCTTTACGAAATAAAATGTAATTACGTGTGGTTTCGACTCCACTCGACAACATGGCATCATAAGTTCTAGTAATGACATCAAAATTAAAATCACCAATGGGATTGAGTGGGTGAGGAAATAAGCTACCAGTTGACACATGGACGGCATCAGCCCCAGCTTCTTCTGCCCATTGACAAACTTGGATGGAATCTTCTATGGTATTACCTGGTTTTTCCCAAAAGGTAACGGCGTTATTATAGTCAACGGCACTAATTTTGAATTGCAGATGAAAGTCGTTGCCTACTTCTTTGCGGATTGCTCTAATTACATCTAGCAAAAACCGCGCTCGATTCTCTAATGAACCACCATATTCATCTTGACGGTCGTTAATTCCAGAACTGAGAAATTGATTAAAAAGATATCCATTAGCACTGTGCAATTCTACTCCGTCCAAACCTGCCTCACGGGCACGTCTAGCACCATCGGCAAAGTATTGGATTGTTTCTTTAATCTCTGTTAGTGTCATCGCTTGACACAAAAAACCGTGGAATGGCTCAGTTTGGCTAGTGGAACTTAAGGCTTTTTTTCCTAAGTTTTCTACACCACCAATATCTTGCTGTCGCCCCGAATGACTTAATTGCAAAATAAATTTACAGTCATATTCATGGACTCTTTCTCCTACTTTTCGCCAAAAAGGAATACGCTCATCACAGTTAATGGTAGCGTAATTGGGCATAATTCTTCCCCGGATGGCGACTGGGACAAAGGAACTAATAATCGCTCCTACACCACCACGAGCAAACTTTTCTTCCCAGTTGATTCGGGCTTGAGTACCTGAACCATCATAGTTATCCCATCTGCCAGAAATACTAGAGCGAAATATCCGATTTTTTACTGTGAGATTACGGAATCTCAATGGTTCAAAGATAATATCGTTTTCCATGTGTTTCTCTGTCTTTATATATTGTTTCGGCAATAAAATTAGGTGTCAAAATTATTCGTAGCACTAACAGTCTCGCCAGAGAACTATTTTTTCTAGTGTCTCTGGGAGAGTAGTTTTTTATGTCTACAAATCTACAGTGGAGGTTTTCGGATGGGAGCGCTAAGTATTAAGTTTTTGTTACTTAAATTTACTTAACCAGTTTCAGCATGGATATTTATCCTTATTGGTTTTTACAGTTATATAAAGACTTTTACAATTTGTAAACCTACGGGATTTACAGAGCAATTCTTAAAAAAAGTGAAAATTTCCGTCTTTTATTTCTCTTAAAAGGTTAAGGCTACCTTAAAAGTAGCTAAAAGTAGCTGCTAACAATTTGTTACAAACTTAACCAAGTAGGTAGGAAATCGATATAACTATAACAAATTGGTTATTGAACACCATTCTAAATTTACAATTTTTTAAATTTTTGATTTAGAAATATATAAAAGTTTATTGATGACGTTTTGCAAATTTGTGTAGTAACTTTATATATAACGAACCTCAGTAAAGTACATTCTAAATCATCAAAATCTCCTCAGACTAAATCTGGAAAATGGGAAATTAGTGATGAAGCATTAGTGTACCTCTACAAACGTGAGGTGCAGTGGGAAAGGTTTAGGTGTTATGACCAGAGAGTTTTATGAAAAAGACAAGTCTAATTTTTAAGGGCTGTCTGCTCCTCCTATTCGTGACTATGTTTATAGTCTGCGGCTTTTATGGAACGCCTACAGCTCTAGCTGATGAGTATAGTGAAATACCTACGTCCATAAGTATAGACTATTCGAGTACTGGTGTATCTGAATACCCTGATAATTGCGAGGGCATCGGTTATCTCCCAGAGTACACAAAGGAGAATTTGACAGATGCCGAGAAACGGGGTCGTTGCACTTGGTACTTATGGACTGGTGGTAATTCTAAGTACTATCGCGATTTAGCGAAGCGAACACATGGCGGTGTTGATTTGCTAAAGCTGATTGACTCGCGTATACATGACGAGCGATTGCAACGTTATGGCGCAATTAACGATCCTGGATGTGAAAAGGCGACAGCACCAGATGAATATGGTTTGTGGCTAGATAAGTGTAAAGATCCGCTCTCAACTGGCGTTATTGGGTTGCGTAAGTTTCAAAACCCCAACTTCGATCGGGCTAAATGGAACCCTGTTGAATATGCGAAAACTTCACAAGTTGAGCCTCCCTACGTAATTGGCCAGTCCTGCGCCATCTGTCACGTAGCGTTAGATCCCCTCAATCCACCCAAAGACAAGGAACATCCAAAATGGGAAAACCTTGTAGCAGCATTGGGTAATCAGTACATTAAGGAAAATAAATTATTTGCATCCAGCGTTGGAGCAAATAGTTTTGTTAAGCAAGTACTTGATTCTCAAAGACCTGGAACTTCTGATACTTCTCGGATTGCCAGCGATCACATCAATAATCCGAATGCGATTAATGCCATTTTTAATTTAGGCGATCGCCCCACATATCCAGAGGTAATGAACGATGGTTCAACCAAGGATGTTAATCATATTCTCAAGGATGGTGCGGACTCTACAGGAGTGGCAAATGCCTCACTACGCGTCTACGTCAACATTGGGATGTGCGGCGATTACTGGACAAGTCTTCATGAGCCTTTATTAGGCAGAACTCCCCAAAAACCTTTTGATATCGAAAAGGCGCGGAAGGAGTGCGAAGGCTGGAGACAGACAGAAGCACGTATGGCTGATGCCGAAGCATTCTTGAAGACCATCCAGCCGATGCACCTAAAAGATGCACCAGATGGTGAAAAGTTCTTGACTAAAGATGAAGAAGTTCTCAAACGTGGCAAACTAGTTTTTGCCAGCACTTGTGCTAGTTGCCATTCCAGCAAAAAGCCACCAGCTGCGATCGCAGCTGACCCCGAACAGGCTCAAAAATGGTACGAAGAGTCTGTACTCAGTAGTAATTTCCTCGACCACAACTTCTTGTCCGATGACCAGCGTTATCCAGTTACTTTAATTGGTACTAATGCAGCGCGATCGCTAGGGACAAATGCCACGAAAGGGCATATTTGGGATCAGTTCTCGTCGAAGACTTACAAAGAACTGCCTTCACCGGGTACTTTGACCCTGTACAACCCCTTCGATGAGAAAAAACCCATTGAATTTAAGATACCTGACGGCGGTTTGGGATATTACCGTACACCTTCACTAGTGAGCATTTGGGCAACAGCACCACTTCTTCACAACAACACACTAGGACTTTACAACGAAGATCCTTCAGTGAAAGGACGTATAGAAGCCTATACGGATGCGATAGAAAAGCTTCTGTGGCCTGAAAAGCGTGAGGGAATTATCAGCAGGACATCTCAAGATACTAAATTAGAGCTTCCCCCAGGAGATCCGAATCCGAGATTTAGGCTTCCTGTTCCGAAAGGTACACCTGTGAATTTGCTGGCAAGCATCAATATTAGAGAGGCGATTACATCTCTCAATCTGAGTAACCTTTTCCAAGATTTGAAACCAGGCGGTGGAATTAAGGGTAAGTTAGCACGTGTGCTTTTAAGAGCTAACAAATCTCCTGACTTTGTAGAAGATGAGGGTCATTATTTTGGCTCAAATCTCCCAGATGAAGATAAGAAAGCCCTAATTGAGTTCGTGAAAACTTTCTAAGTACAGCTCCCGTGTTAAATGGTAGTGTTTTAAACCCAGAGAATTCGCTACGAATTAATAAAATGTTGTACTAAGACAACTTGTCTTGATATTCTGCACTCGTTCCCAGATTAAATCTGGGAACGAGAAAAAATATTGATTAAATAACAAGGATATATATTATGCAGTATTTACCAATCGTCTTCGTTCGTGGATATGCAGGTACACAAAAAGACGTTGAGCAAACAGTCAACGATCCCTTTTATGGATTCAATAGTGGTTCAACCCATATTCGAGTGGATGAGAAGGAAAATCCTCAGAAGTTTTTTTTCGAGAGTCCATTACTGCGGCTAATGACCGATCATGGTTATCAACCGATTGTTGACAATCAGAATGTGAGCAATCAGATTAAAAGATTGTCCGCTCAACTTCATAAAACTATTTGGATCTATAGATTTTATGATATATCTACACCTAGTTTTGGCTCCTCAAGTGTAGTCCGACAGGAGATGGAGGAGATAGCTAAGGGTTTAAAAAACCTGATCCAGAATGTCAAAAAAACGACGGGTGCTGATAAAATTTATCTTGTCGCCCACTCGATGGGAGGTCTTGTTTGTCGCAGCTTGATTCAAAAGATTTATCCAGAACAAGGCGAGCAAGCTGCCGATAGCATTGACAAATTCTTTACCTACGCTACACCTCATGGCGGTATTTATTTTGAGATTGGGAGTGGCTTGCTAGAAAATCTGAGGGACAAGTTTCAATTGAATAATTCTGATGACTTTGGCCCTCAGCGGATGTATCAGTATTTAACACCTGATATCAAGCCAACGACTGAGTTACCCGAAGACTTTCAGCTAGAAAAACTACAAAGTATAGAGAATGCTTTTTCGCCAGACCGCGTTTTTTCTTTGATCGGCACTAATGCACATGATTATGAAGAAGCTTTTGGTTTTTCACGTAAGTTTGTGGGAGTGAAAAGTGATGGTCTAGTTCAGATTGATAAAGCTTATATCGCGGGATCTCATCGTGCTTATGTTCATCGATCTCATGGCGGACGTTATGGCATATTGAACTCCGAAGAAGGTTATCAAAACCTGCAACGATTTTTGTTTGGTGATATTCAGGTGAAACTGTCTCTGAGCAATGTTGAGTTACAAGACCTGGACAAGAATTTTTATCAACTGGAAACTAGGGTAGCTTTGCGTGGTCTTCCTATTCCTATATATGAGCAAGCGATCGCTCATTATTGCCCAATTACACAAGAGTTAACCCGAACAGATAAACCTGTTCCCCTATTTACAGCTTTCTTAATTCCAAGAAACTCAGCCAGTGATGATAATACCTGTAGATATGCTCTGCGTTTAGCACTACATTCATTCACAAAACAAGAGACAAATTGGTTACGTGACAGTCATCTCGACCAAGTGCCTTTGTGGTCTGACTATCTAATTACTGATGTTGCCGAATCAAATAGCACTTATGAAGCTAAATACAGTTGGAATTCTAGAGAAAAAGAGCCAGTAACAAAGTTAAATCCGACTTCCGAATCCAGTTCAGGTGTATATGTTGCGTATGTTTCCTTACCTGAACGTGGGCAAAAAGTATTAGGAACAAATGCGGCAGTTCGCTTGGAAATTTCCCAATGGAAATAAATAAGTGCTTGTTGTGTAGTCAGTGATTAGTTATGGTTACTTAGCACTTTTTAATTATTCTTTTTACAGAATAATCAAGCTTAAAGAACGTTAGATTAATAATGGCTAATAACTAATGATTCATCAAAAACATGAGTGAAAAAAACGGAAAAATAAAGCCTATGTCTAGATAATATTTCTGGATTAACACATAGTTATTTTCACCAGATGTCTATTTATTCAAGCTGTTAATAGAGGAAAATCATGCAGACTAATCGCAAACAAACGGCTCTTATTACTGGTGCATCTGGCGGCATCGGTTATGAATTCGTGAAATTATTTGCTCAAGATGGTTATAATCTTGTGTTGGTAGCTAGAAGCGTGGACAAGCTGAATGAAATCGCCGATGAATTTAAAAAGAAATTTGGCATTGATGTCAAAGTTATTTCCAAAGATTTATCTAACCCATCAGCCCCAGAAGAAATTTTTAGGGAGCTAGAACAAGCATCAATCAGTGTTGATGTGTTGGTGAACAATGCCGGGTTTGCTACCTACGGATTCTTTTACGAAATAGACCTGAATGCTGAAATGCAATTGCTACAGGTTAATGTTTTATGTCTGACACATTTAACCAAGTTATTTCTCAAAGGTATGGTTAAACGGGGGTCTGGAAAAATATTAAATTTAGCTTCCACTGCTGCTTTTCAACCGGGGCCGCTGATGGCAGTATACTACGCTAGTAAAGCTTATGTCCTATCGTTTTCAGAAGCGATCGCTAATGAGTTAGAAGGTACAGGTGTCTCGGTAACGGCGCTTTGTCCAGGCCCTACTGAATCTGGTTTTCAACAAAGAGCCGCAATGGAAGACTCAAAGTTGGTAAGCGGTCAAAAAATTATGACTGCGGAAACAGTAGCTCAAATCGGTTATCGTGGTCTATTTGAAAACAAAACTGTTATAATTCCCGGAATTAAAAATAAGCTACTCGCTGAATCTGTAAGATTTACTCCCAGAAAGCTAGTGACTAAACTAGTCAGAAGTATGCAGGAAAGCAAGTAGCAGGTCGGCGTAAATAATTAAGGCAGGAGCAAGAGGGCAGGAGGCAGAGTTCTTTAATTTTGAATTTTGAATTGATTTCTCCCCCTGCTTTTTCACTAATCCCCTTGTGGATGCTCATTCCACAAGGTTGTCAGTTCCCGTAAACTTTGATGATTGCCATTACCCAAAATCAGATGATCTAGTACCGGAATGCCCAAAAGCTGCGCCCCTGATAATAGCTGACGCGTCAATTCTATATCTTCTTGGCTAGGTTCAAGATTCCCAGAAGGATGGTTGTGGGCAACTATTACCCGCGTTGCACCTTGACGAATAACTTCGCGAAAAATATCACGGGGAGAGGCTAGAACACCGATTCATTAATCGTAAGAGCAGGTAAAAATCAAGTTGATTAGAAGTGGATACGGAAAGATAAAATCTGTAAAAAGCTTAATAAATAAGGATTATAACCAGTAGCGAGCGAAAGAGACATCAAATAGAAGTCGAAAGGAATAAAATACCAGGATTTCAGGTATATTTGATGTAAGGTAAGTGAGATAATACAGGAAATATACGTATGCGTCCTGAATATTGGCATCCACCACAAGAACTAAATGCATTAGAACAAAATATAGTCAAACGCATAAAAAGAGCAAAGCTATTTACATTTTTGAGAGAAATTCGTCATCAAATATTTAATGATGGATTTCAAGAGGAACTAAATAAACTTTATGCAGACACAAATAAAGGAAAACCACCAGTTCCACCAGCAAAAATAGCATTGGTGACTATCTTGCAAGCTTATACAGGAGCATCAGATGCAGAAGCAATAGAAGCATTAATTATGGATAGAAGGTGGCAATTAGTGCTGGATTGCCTGGATTGTGAACAAGCACCATTTTCGCAAGCAACATTAGTGAGATTTCGGAGTGCGCTAATTATTCAAGGTCTTGACCGGAGATTAATTGAAAGAACAGTAGAACTAGCAGAAAAAACTCAAGGTTTTGGTTCAAGACAGTTACGAGCAGCACTGGATTCAAGTCCCTTATGGGGAGCATCAAAAGTAGAAGATACATATAATTTAATGGGACACGCACTCAAAAAAGCGATAGGCGTGATATCAAATCAACAGGGTAGGGGGTTGATAGAAATTGTCCAGTAAATAGGAGTAGACATCATTGCTGGTTCTAGCTTGAAAGCAGCATTAGACTTAAATTGGGATGACCCAGAACAAAAAAAATTAGCATTGAATATTGTGCTTGATGCCTTAGAGCGAGTAGAAACTTTTGTGCAAGCACAGCCAAAAGAAACAGAACATCCTGTGGTTAATTCTTGTATGGAAACAGCAAGAAAAATTGAACTACAGGATGTAGAGATTGATGAAAATGGTAAAAAGAAACTACGTTCAGGTGTAGCCAAAGAAAGACGTATTTCTATCGAAGATGAAGATATGAGACATGGGCGCAAAAGTCGTAGTCAGAAGATAGATGGCTATAAACGTCATGTTCTCAGAGATTTAGATAATGGACTAATTCGCGCCGTGGGAATTACTAAAGCCAATGCTCCAGAAGCATCAGTAACTGACAGTATTGAAGAGGATTTAAAAACGCAAGATATCAAACTATCTGAATTGCACATTGACCGGGCTTATTTAAGTAGCAAGTTAGTGAAAAATCGCCCATTAGAATTGACAATCTATTGTAAGGCTTGGCGTGTTCAAAATGGGATAAAGTTTAGTAAAAATGCATTTGTTTTGGATTGGGAGCATGGTACTATTTCCTGCCCTAATCAAGTAACTTTACCTTTTACTGTCGGTGGTAAAGTTCAATTTCCACAGGAACTTTGTGCAAGTTGTCCTTTGAAAGACTCTTGCACAATTTCACCACGCGGACGCAGTATTTCTATTCATGCAGAAGAAAAATTATTTCAAGAATTACGAGAACGTCAGCTAACTTCTATTGGTCGTGCCAAGCTTCGAGAACGTGTCAGTGTTGAGCATTCTTTATCTCATATTGGTCGATGGCAAGGTCAACAAGCTCGTTACGTTGGTTGTCGCAAAAATTTATTTGATCTTCGTCGTACTGCCGTTGTTCATAATCTTCATATCCTTGCTAAAATTTTTACTTCCTCTACTGAGTCTGCCACTGCTTTTCTCTGATTAATGAATCGGTGTTCTAGCGATTGAAAAGCGGAAATTTGACCTTTCGGCGAACTTATTAGTTGAGTGGAATGAACTTCAAGAGCTAGGGTATGAAATTAACCAAGAGTTTTTACTAAGAGCTTGTGCATGGGTTCATATTCCCCATGCAATGTATTGGTGGTTAGATCGTGCGGATAGAGAGAGGAGGTAAAGTAATGAATAAGCAAAATTACAAAATTAAGCTAGTTGGTGAAAGTGTATTTGGCGAGTGTCCACAGTTATGGAAAACACTGATTGAAGAGGCGCGATTGGGAGTGAGCAAAGACTGGGATTATGGCAAGAAATTAAAACTAGCTAGAAACATCTGCGTTGGAGATAGGTTTATTTATACGACGGAGAGGGTTGGGTAAAATATGGAAGAACTAACACCAGAATTTTTTACTAGCTGCGGAATTGAGTGGAGAGATGATAATCCAAAGCAAAAAGAATGTTACGAAGGCGATATATTGGTTTTTATCGGTGGTGTTGAGTTTACAAATACTTTATCTGGAGGCTTCGGAGGCGAAAAAAATTAAAAGATTGGAATAATGAAATCTCTTTTTCCAATATCGAAGAACTAAGGCACGTTTATCGATTACTAAATAACTGGAAAGAGTTAGAGATTAAAGAAGTTGAAGAAACGCACCTTTTTTGTGAGGATAGGTGTAGGACTTGGCTGAGTAGAACACTGGTGGTAGTAGGTAGATAAAACAAAACACCACTTCAATAATGGAAGTGGTGTGATTGCCAAAAAAGAAAAAGTAGACAATTGCTAATGGAACCGACCACAGACTAACTCAAAGCTTTCTACTGTTTATCGTTCGCCATGAAATTAGACCAGATTTTTTTACCATATTGATCACTAATGACTACTTCACCACTATCCTTTACGATTAATCTGCAAGAATCGTGTTCACCTCTAGTATTTGATGCCCAAGTAGGAACGTTCTCTTCTGCATAGGTAACAAAATTACAATCTTTCTGCATATAACATCGCCATGCACGTTGTTGTCTTCGCTGAGATATCCATAATTCCTTGTTATTTACTCGGTCAAAAACAATTAAAACACCATTTAGATTATATGTAAGACTTATTTTGCCACTCATTGAAAGGAGATTTTGACCAGGTTCTAAATATTCACCCGAAAATAATGTATCAGTGACTAAACGCCATTTCAAGTATATATTTTCATGATGGTTGTTAGATTTTCCTGCATCAACAGGCTCTCCTGCATAAACTTTAGATCCGTTAGAGTCTAAAGTACTTCTCTGAAGTAGATGTCGTAAGATAAAGTACCCTTTTTGATCCTTATAAGGATATGGATGTTTTGTAATAATAGGTTGCCACCTTAAATGATGATTATTATCGTCCAGTTTGCTCAGATAGAGTTTCCCTTTATCGCTAATACCATCTAAAACTAGACCACTTTCTTGATGCTGAAACATAAAATAAATTGTTCCCTTGTCATTTTTCTTAATCAGTTTCCATCTTTGCGCTTTTGCCTCTAGTGTTTTATAAAAGAGCGTTTTATATATCTCTTTGTGATTTGCCACATATACCTGCTTCTTTTCCCTACTTTGTGGAGGAAATAATAAGTAATCGAGAAAAATTTGAGGTGTTCCAGTTATAGGATCGTACCGGAAATGGCTTATATATTTTTCTGGATCTCTTTCCATCTTCATTAATTCTGAATAATCTATTACAATCCTTTTAAATACAGAAGGCGCAACAAATGGATAATCATTACTTTCATTACTACCATCCATATAGCCAGTCAAAAATTTCTCATCTGGAAGATGTTGCAACATTATAGGTGTATTCTGACACTCATCAAACTGGCTACATATTAATTTTGCATCATTTATAATGCGAAAATAAAAAGTTTCAAATTCTTCTATAAATACAGGTGCTATTTGGACATTTTCTGTATTAATTAATTCTTCTTTATCCACCATAGTACTACGCTGTTTAGCCTTTTCTTTAATTTCACTATTATAATATTCAGCTTCTTCTCTGACTTTTCTTTCTAAAACTATGGCTGTTACTAGAAAATATCTAGCGTGATTTACCAGAGAATCTAATTGATTAGAAAAATCAAATACATCAGTATAATCGTTTAATAATTTGTCTGCAAAATATTCAAGAACACTTGTATTTAAAACTACATTACTAGCTGTTAGCTCAATTATTAGCGCACGACCATGTTCAAGAAGACTATTTTTATACAAAATTTCCTTGTATACATTTCGTTTATTTATATCATCTTTTAGCGACTTATCTATATACTCATTATATTTACCTAAATGACAAATTATAACATTTACATTATTAGTATAAGATCCCAATAATTGTAAGCTAGTAAGAAGGTCAAGCTTTTTGGATATAAGGTTGAATGATGTTACTAACTGTTCTGATATTTTATTTACTTGTTGTCTAATCTCTTCTTTGATTTCTGTTGTTTTAGATTCACCAAAAATAAGCGCACCCAACTTTTGACCAGATTCACCACCATATTCTTTAAGACCTTCTTTTAAAAATGTTTTACCAGCTTTTTCTGCAAAGGAAACAAGAAGTTTGCTAGCTGTTGTATTCATAACGGTTACTTTTTCAATATTTAAATAAAATGTGGATCACCAAGCGTACATATTAGTAAAATATTTATCTAAACAACCCAGCAATAACACGGATAATTTTACAAGAATTATTTCACGCACGGGTAAACCTTTGCTTCCAAAAAATATTTGGGTAATTTCTTATAAGCAAGATTCTCATAGGCGAAGGGCTGAAGGGTGCGCCGAACTACCCTGAAAAGCTTGTCTGGTAAAGATTGTAACGATTTATGGTAAAAAGTTAGTCTACTTTTATCAATAAGGAGTACTTATTGAAAATATTACTTTCATTTTACCAAACATACTTACAAAATAATCTACAACAAGGCGATCAACGATCATTCGTGTTCATTGCTCTTTAAATAACTGGAGAAAAAGATTTTACGATCTCGCATTAGAAAATTCTTTTTCAGTAAGAGGTCGAGATGAAGGGCAAGACGAATTTTGTCAGGGTCTAATCTTTCAACACTTTTGCCCCGCCAACAGTTAGCCCCTGTTAGCTCCCAGTTGTAAGATTCGGTGTAGATATCTGCTATTACTGTCTTTGATGCCGCATTTTCAACTCCTGTGACTGAAGTGGGAATTTTCTGCTCTTTCTCATCAACTAAAAATAATTTGTATGCAGGCTGCATCTGTACGAGGCTGACAAAATACTTGATGATTTCTGGTACAGCTTGTTGAAGGGTAAGGCGATCTTCATCCAACGTGATTAACTGATCTTCTACTGTTGGGTATGAAAATAGGCGATCGCGTACAGAAATATTTATTACTCTCACCCCAAAGATGCCCAAGTTTTTCTGAAGCTGTTGAATGTTGTCTCGAACAGTGCGGTAAAGAAAAAGGTCAGTTCCAAAACTAGGGCCAAACATTTTACCCATGTTGTCATAAAACTTAGCCCCTTCTTTTACCTCTGCTGGGGCATCCAAGCACCAGCCTTTAGGGTCTGACAGAATGCGGCGAAGGATTTCTTCATCTTCATTGCTACCGTCACCAAGGTTAGCAAGAGATAAGTAAACCTGTTGGTTTAGTAAAGAGGGGTAAGTGAATTTGTGGCGTTCGGGATATTTTAGACAAATACAATCTTCCAGTAAGGCTGATAAACCTTCTGTGGTGAATAAGTTGGGATTGTCTTGGAGAAGTAGTTGGAAAACTGGTAGGGTAGACATAACTATACCTCTTGTGGTGGTCTAGTTGAGGTGAGCGATCGCATAGCTTGCAGGCGGGCGGTCGCTTCAAATTATCATGCTTAGTTAAATAAACGCATTCATCAAGTCATTCTTGTTCTTCCTCGTCCTCATCCTCGTTAAATTCGACACCAAAAGTAACACCTAAAACAGCTTCTACTTTTCTGAGTGTTGCCAGAGGCAATGTTTTCATTTCTTCATTTTCAATGGCATACCAGTTTGGGGTACTCATTCCAGCCAAGGCTGCTAATTCTATAAGTGGACGTTTATCAACCTTTCTTGCACGTCGAATTTTTTCTCCTAATCCAGGAACTTCCTTTTGAATACGCTTTTCAACCTTCATCAAACATGAACTCACTAAACCACCTCCTTTATTAAGCCTTGGTTTAGGATTTATTTCTACAAAGTAACACCTAGTGTTTACTAAGTCTGCTTTGTTTATATAAAGTAACCTTTAGTAAATATTAAGTCAAGATTTACAAATGCTAAGTAGCACTTTACATTGAATATAAGGGCAAGGAAAGCGAACTGCCAGCACCCAGGACGCGAAAGAGTTCGCAAGTCAACCATTACAAACCAAGTCAAGCTAACATTCCAAGTCGAAACATAGTCTAGAGACATGATCACCGGGGTATAGCACAAGCTCTGTTGAGTGGGTAAAGAAGCCTGGAGAAGCAATCAACGGACATTCAGTTATAACAATCATGAAGTTAAGACAAAGGCGATCGCACTCTGGGATTGCCCCAATCAGCAATCGTGTACAAGCGTATGCGATTGCACTTGGCACTGCCCAAGAATTGCGATCGCCGTTTCACAGTAAACAGTTGTAATCAGGATGCAATCTTGTCTACAGCTATATGCTGTAATTTTACTTGGATGTTTGGGAGGATATGAAACCAGAAACAAGGGATGCACTACTGCAAGCTTACTTTGGACTGCAACGAGTAGTATTTGACTTGTATGCAGCCTCAGAAGCAGCTTTTGAAAATGATGACCTCAACGACGCTAGTTTACTGGGGAGCAGGGCAGATAAACTATATGAAGAGGTAGAAAACCTGGACGTTCTGCTTATCGAAATGGAGGGAGAATGAAAGACTTAAAAGCTAGAGCCAAAGAACTAGCTCATCAAGCCGCAGATTATAGTAGGCAAGCTGTACAAGTGTCGCCAAAAGACCGAGAACAAGGCAGAACTCTAATGCGGCAAGCCAGAGATGCCAGTAGACGCTGCCAAGTGCTGATTCAGGAAATACTTCGCCAGCAAAGCTAAACCACCATCCCGCCACCTCATAAACATAAAGCGTTGTGTTTGAGGGGGCGCTTTTACTTTCAGGTGAGTAATCTAATCTCACGGCTGCACACAGCGTAGCGCTCCCTAACCCGGATTTCTCACAAACTCGAAAAAAAGCGGGATCAAAAACTGCTAAAATGTATATATGGTAAGTATTTCAGCAGTTATAAACGATGATTCGACCCACAAGGCGATCGCTCCCAAAACAGTTCAGA
>JAIVFU010000092.1 GCA_020829485.1 Nostoc sp. CHAB 5834
GACGACAATTACAGCAGATGTGATTCTGTTTACCTCTTTTTATCCCATTCCTACGGATATGATGAGAGCCACATTCAGGACAATTCATGTTTTAGCACCCTATATTCATACCTTATTATGCAACGCCGTATTTTCATATAATTGAAGCGTTATTTTTATGTCTTACTTATATTGTAAAATCTAGAAAAGTGACTTGAAGCCATAGAGCATACGGGTTATACCCAATTCAAAGTAGTAGTTTCCTTGTACGGTAAAGGCAATGCCATGTCCCTACCCAATACTTAATCAATAGACATCTCCGAAAATGAATGTAGAGACGTTGCAATGCAACGTCAAGACAAGGGTTTCAGGTAACGCATAATTAATTTCTGGAGATGTCTAATTGATGGCAAAATCAAATAAATGATGCGCCATTTCTAATTTAGAACAAGGTGCGATCGCTACTTGCCGTCCTTGATTATCTAAAAATATCGCTTGATTCTTATCGCTACCAAAACCACTATCAGGTTGATCGATGGGATTAGCAACAATCGCATCTAGTTTTTTACTCTGTAACTTTTCTAATGCTGGCTTGACAATATCTCCAGTTTGTGCTGCAAAACCAATTAATATTTGATGCGGCTGTTTATGTTGTGCTAACTGGGCGACTATATCCGGTACAGGTTCCAGGGGTAAAGCTTGGGGGAGCGATCGCTTGGGTAATTTCTCTATACTATAATCTCGTGGCTTCACATCTGCCACGGCTGCTGACATGACAATTACATCAGCATTGGGTAAAAATTCTAGCATGGCGTGCTGCATTTGCTCGGCGCTAACAATAGAAATTGCTTGCACTCCTAATGGTACATCCCAATTAGCTGGCCCATGTACTAGGGTGACGTTTGCCCCTCGGTGAAGTGCGGCTTGCGTTAAAGCCAATCCCATTTTACCTGTGGAAGGATTACCAATAAACCTCACTGGGTCAAGATACTCTCGCGTTCCCCCAGCACTAATTAACACTCGTTTACCTACTAAATCTCGTTTGCCTTGAGTGTGTAACAGCGATTGGATGTGAGCGAATATTTCTGGAGGTTCTGCTAATCTACCAGCACCGATGCGCTCGCACGCTAATAATCCCGATGCTGTATTCATTCCATGATATCGGCTATCTATCAATAGCTGTTGCCAATTTCGCTGCACTGATAGCTGTTCCCACATATCCGTATTCATTGCGGGTGCTAACAGCACGGGACAAGTAGAAGCCAACACGGTATTTGTGAGTAAATTATCCGCCATCCCGTAGGCTAACTTGGCTAATGTATTAGCTGTTAAGGGGGCAATTACCATGACATCTGCCCATTCACCCAACTCAATATGCAAAGGACGAGAGTGAGTTGGTTGCCAAAAATCATCATCTGTGTAGGCGGGATGACGAGATAGGGTTGCTATTGTCAGAGGCGTGATAAATTCTTGCGCCGAACGGGTGAGGATGACTCGAACCTCCACCCCAGTTTTAAACAGCGTCGAAACTAATGTACAAATTTTGTAGGCGGCGATACCGCCACCTACAGCAATTAGAACCCTGTTCAATTTTGGATTTGGGATTTGGGATTTGGGATTTAAAGGAGATTGCATTGGTACTTTCGGATTAAGCAAGTGATAGATTAACCCCTGATAATCTCTGATTGTAGCCAGTTGACCCCAATCTAAAATCTAAAATTTAAAATCCAAAATTGTTACGCTTCATCGTAGGGTTCCAAGTCTAAGAGGTAGATATAGGGTTCAACTAACTCTGGGCGCTGAAATGCGATCGCTCGCAATAAATGCCAATCATTTAAACCGTCAAAAGCATTATTATAATTATCTAGCTCCAGACGTGTAGCCAGTTCTTCTACTTCTGCCACAGTCATGGCAGCAATTTCTTTCCTGGAAATGCTTAAAGTTGTCATAATGCTCGCCCCTCCCTTATGCAGCACTCGCCTTCAGCATGGGTTAAGTTGCGTTCTTTCGCAGCCACCCAATATATATTACCCATTAGAAGGCATTAATTTCGTGAAAATTGTCAGAATTTGTACCAGAATTTATAAAAAATTCGTAATCCTGACTAAGCAATTGTATTTACAACGAAATTTCGTAGCACCTCTAACGTTTGTGGATTTATTTCATGCCCCATATCAAATTCATGGTATTCTACCGCTACCTTTAGAGACTTGAGGGTTTCTCGTGCCTTCAAAGCCGCTTGTAGTGGGACAACTTCATCATATCTCCCGTGGCAGATTAAAGTCGGCCCAATCCCTTTTTGATCTGCCGTTACTGCATCAGGATGTAAATACCCACTCATGACAACTAAACCTGCTAGGGGCAATTTTGAGCCGACATCTAAAGTCATTGCCCCGCCTTGAGAAAATCCACTTAAAATGGTACGTGACAAAGGTACGCCAGTGGTACTTTCTAAAGATTGCAAAAAATCTATTAGCAGTTGCCGACTTTCTGCCAATCCTTGATACATATTCTCCACCCGTAGGTCATACCATGCCCTCCCTACTGGAGAATAGGGATAAGGATAAGGTGCGTTGGGTAATACAAATTGGTAATCGGGTAAGTTGAGCAAAGGTAACAAAGATGCTACATCTTCAGCATTAGCACCCCAACCATGCAAAGTGACAATTAAGCCTGTGGGGGGTTGAGAGGTTTCTCTCTTAACGGTGATAGCTTGTAAAGACAGAGGTTTACTCCTAAAATTCTACTCTTCTAATAAATCCTATCTCTTCAAGCAGACTTAGTATTTAGTGGCATTTGCTGCTTGCCCAAAGAATGCCTACATCGTCAACGTCAAAAAATAGAAAGTAAATATTCTTTAGCGATCGCTGCAAGTTTTATTCTTATTTCCTCCTAGTGGTCTTGAAGTGAACCAAGGCTTATGTAAAACTTGAGATCCTTCGCTTCTAGCCTACTTTTAAGGAATTGATCAATGGCGCGTCTAGCCCTGCTGAGTGTATCTAACAAAACTGGTTTAATTGACCTAGCCCGTAGCTTGGTTGAAGAATTTGACTTTGATTTAATCAGCAGTGGGGGAACAGCCCAAGCACTCAAAGATGCGGGACTCCCTGTTACCAAGGTTGCCGATTATACAGGCTCACCAGAAATTTTAGGTGGTCGAGTCAAAACCCTACATCCCCGAATTCATGGCGGAATTTTGGCGCGGCGAGATGTTCCCCAAGATATTACAGATTTAGAAAATAACCAAATTCGTCCGATTGATTTAGTAGTGGTGAATCTATATCCTTTCGAGGAAACGATCGCTAAACCAGGAGTGACATTATCCCAAGCAGTTGAGCAAATTGATATCGGTGGCCCAGCATTGCTACGCGCATCATCGAAAAACTTCGCCCATCTCGCTGTATTATGCGATCCAGCCCAGTATGACGAGTATTTAGAGGAATTGCGCCAAAATAACGGCGTAGCATCCCTAGAGTTTCGCCAAAGGGCGGCATTAAAAGGATTTTCGCACACTGCTAGTTACGATCGCGCGATCGCATCTTACCTCTCAGAAGCACAACATTATACCCTAAACGGTACACAATTGCAATCTCTGCGTTATGGCGAGAACCCCCATCAACCCGCTACCTGGTATCAAACTGGTATCACCCCAACAGGATGGACAGCAGCAACTAAACTCCAAGGTAAAGAACTTAGTTACAATAACTTAGTCGATTTAGAAGCTGCACGCCGAATCATTGCTGAATTCACTGATACTCCAGCAGCTACAATTATCAAACACACAAATCCGTGTGGTACGGCACTAGGCAACACGATTGTGGAAGCATATCAAAAAGCTTTCAATGCTGATTCTGTTTCTGCCTTTGGTGGCATTGTCGCTCTCAATCGTCCGATTGATAATGATACAGCAAGCGAGTTAACCAAAACATTTTTAGAATGTGTGGTTGCACCGAGTTGTGAAGCGGATGCTCAAGAAATTCTTGCTGCTAAATCGAAAGTGCGAGTTTTGACTCTAGCTGATTTGAGCAGCGGCCCTAAGGATACAGTGAAAGCGATCGCAGGTGGTTTTCTTGTCCAAGCTAGCGATGACGTGATTGCTAATAGCAGTCAATGGCAAATAGTCACCGAACGTCAACCCACGCCCGACGAATTAGCCGAATTGCTGTTTGCTTGGAAAGTTTGCAAACACGTTAAATCTAATGCCATTGTTGTGACAAGCGATCGCACTACACTAGGAGTAGGCGCTGGTCAAATGAACCGCGTCGGCTCGGTTAAAATTGCCCTAGAACAAGCTGGAGATAAAGTCAAAGGTGCAATTCTCGCCAGCGATGGATTCTTCCCCTTCGATGATTCTGTGAAAACAGCCGCAGCAGCAGGAATTACAGCCATTGTCCAACCAGGGGGAAGTGTACGCGATAAAGATTCTATCATTGCTGCTAACGAACTCGGTCTGGTGATGGTCTTAACTGGTATGCGTCACTTTTTACACTAAATTAGTCTCAGTAAGGTGTACACTTTATAAAGTGTCACACAATCTGCTTGCTTTTTGATTGAATTAATGATATGTTTTAGTCGTGTGTGAGGAGCAAGTTAAAAGTAAAAAGCGCCTGGGGTGGAAACACGGCAACACTCCCAAGCGCTTTTTAATTTGTCAAAAATTTCACTCAATATACTTGCCATTTAATAGAAGTAGTGATAATGTTTATTTGTGTGTGAGGAGCAAGTTGAGAATAAAAAATGCCTGGGGTGGAAACACGGCAACACTCCCAGGCATTTTTTAATTTATATATAGAAATATCAAAATTGGATTGTAGGTGCAGTTTTGAAAGTGTCACTCAATATACCCGCCTTTTGATTGAAGCAGTGATACTATCTAATTGTGTGAGGAGCAAGTTAAAAATAAAAAGCGTTTGGGGTGGAAACACGGCAACACTCCCAGGCGCTTTTTAATTGGTATGCAGAAAAAGCCCTTGCAGATTGCCAGAATTATTGGGATAATCGCCTAAAGTCCAAAATCCAGTCAACCCCACCCGCAATCAGAAATTTAGGTGCAAATCAATCGGCTGACTCAACAAATTCAATTCATCATCGAGATTGACCAATTGAAACAGGTGATGCGCCAAACCCTACTCACTGATGGGTCACGCCGAGAAAATAGTGCAGAACATTCTTGGCATTTAGCGGTGATGGCAAGTGTATTAGCAGAATATGCCCCAGAGGGTGTTGATATATTTCATGCTATCAAAATACTGCTAATTCACGATTTGGTAGAAATTGATGCAGGTGATACCTTCTGCTACGATGTGCAGGGTAATGACAGCAAGGCAGAACGAGAAGCACAAGCAGCGTTGCGCTTATTTGGACTTTTGCCGACAGATCAAGCTAGAGAGTTGCGTTTACTCTGGGATGAATTTGAAGCAGGGGAAACACCCACCGCCAAATTTGCCGCAGCCCTAGACCGTATACAGCCTTTGCTGCACAATCAACAAACTCAGGGCGGGACTTGGCGCATTTATGGCATCAGGCGCGATCAGGTGATGAAACGGGTAGCAGTAGTAGAAACAGGTGCGCCGGAACTGTGGCCGTTTGTCCTGCAATTGATTGATGATTGTGTGATAGCAGGATATCTTAAAGAAACTTCTACTCTCAAGATTTAGGGCTGATGCGCCAAAATTTCCTCCCACTCAGATTGTGAGAGTGGTTTCAACTCTATTTGCATATCAAAACAATTACTAGCTGCGCCAACTAAAGCTGCAATAATCTTTTCTACATTCAGATTTTGAGGCAGTTGTAAAGTCGTAAAAGATTCTGCGCCAAATACTTTATCGAATAGTTCAGCATCGGGTTGCAAACGGATGGAACCATGTTGCAGAATTACCGCACCACGACGCAATTGAGCGCTACCAACGAGTTTGGTACTATGTGGCAAAACTAAATCTGCACTGGTAGCAGTACCAAAACAGTTAGGGTTGTGGATGTAACCTCGCCCTTCTGTACCATAATGTAATTCTACGCCGAGCGATCGCCACCCTTGAATCAAAAACTCGCAAATTTTTTCGTACACCTGGAGGCGACTACCCGTCAGTCCAGATGTTACCACAGCGTAAGTTAAATCACCTTGGTGTAGCACCGCTCGTCCACCGGTGGGACGCTGCACTAAATCCAGTTTTTGCCCTTGCCAAGTTAAATGTTGCCAATGTTCAGGATATTGGCGTTGATGATAGCCGAGAGAAATGGCAGGTGGCGACCAGGTATAAAAGCGCAGAGTTGGCGGGTGCTTTCCCGAATAGTGCTGTTGTAGCAACCATCGGTCAATCGCCATCTGCACATTGCCGTCTGCCTCTAGCAAAGGAATTAGTCGCCAAACCTGATTACTATGCATTTGATGCAGCAGAAGCCCAATCTAAAATCCAAGTTGCGCTGAAAGCACACCAAAGGTGCGACCTAAAATCCAAAAATTCCTTAAGTTGCGCCAAATTCAGTTTGTAAAGCTTCATCGTTATTATCAGCGATCGTTGCCACAATGGTAATGAGTCGAGATACTTCGCCAGGAGATAATTCCGCTAAGGTACGTGTTGATATCACAACCACTCGGTTTTCAATAATACCGAAACGTGCTTCAAGGGTACTAGAGCAGTTTAACTCCAAAAGATACCGCATTAACTTAGGTTCATTTTTGGCAGGTAAATTTAGCACCGTAGACCAAACCGTGATGGTGTCTTCATCGGTTGTCCCGTTGAGTTGGACAAATACTTCCACACTTCCGTACTTAAATTTCCAGAGATGACCACCCTCTGGAGTGTGGCTAACCATCGCACTGTCATCTTGTTCTAAAGAATCGATGACATTTTCAATTACCTCCAGATGGTTAATGCTTGCCGTCTCGGCAATTAGCTCATTAATTGATTCGTTACTAGGTATGGTTTCTTGGTAGCTTGTCATACAGATTTTTTCCCTAACATACTTCTGTTTTACCTACACATACTTTATAACTTGTGGAGGCAGTTAGTTTTAGCCTCCTTTTGGTCTACTTTCCAAAAGCCTAAAGTGTAGGGGTGCGATCGCAATCGTGAAGTTGCGATCCAAAAGCCTATTTCCAGTGTATTTCAGATAACTGTGACACACCATTTTTATTCGTAGAGACAATTTCTGAATCATCTATAGGAATTGTATTTGATTTTTGAAATTATCTATGTGGGTGGGGAGTGGGGAGTAGGGAGTAGGGAGTAGGGAATTAGGCTTTTCGATTTGTACGGAGCTTTTTCAGAAATCAAATAATATTAATCTTATTATATCTGATGATTTTGCTAACGACTGGTGATTTTTTAAAAGTTTTAGTATTGTAATATCAAAAAACTAACTATTGAATTGCACTTTGTCTGCTTTACAATAAACAAACATTAGTACTGAATAAATCATAAATAATGTCAGACATAACTAATGTTTTAGCAATTGCGGCAGGTGCGGTTCCTGGGGCGTTATCTCGGTTTCATATTACAGAATGGACAAAAGCTAAATTGGGGACAAAATTTCCCTATGCAACATTTGCTATTAATTTGACTGGATGTTTAGCGATGGGTTTCTTTTTCACAATTTCCCAAGGAATTACAGGCTATCCCAAGGAATTGGATTTACTCATTAGAACTGGATTTTTAGGTTCTTACACCACATTTTCAACCTATGGCTTTGATACTTTAACTCTATGGCGTAGCAAACGAACCGTTGCCACAGCTTTTTATTGGGCTGGGAGTGCAATTCTAGGTTTAGGAGCAGTGATTGTTGGAGTAGCGATCGCCAAGCTTTTCGTAAAGTAATAAAAATGGTTGAGATGTAGCTTACGAAAAACGATACACAATCAATTTTAGGTAAAAGCAATGGGTTTTTTAAAAGGACGTTATTCCCTAGCTGTAGCGATCGGGGCGATTTTTGGAGCCTTAAGTCGTTTCTATATAACTGAACTGGCAAAAGCTATTTTTGGAATAAATTTCGGCTTTTACGGCACATTCTTGATTAACGTGTCTGGCTGTTTATTGATTGCTTATATTTTGACTCTAGCAACCGAGAATATTCGCATCATCTCGCCGGAACTTCGCCTGATGACGACAACAGGCTTCTGCGGTGCATATACTACTTTTTCTACCTATGGTTTGGAATCAAAAGGTTTTTTAGATAAGGAAGATATGACGATGCTGTTAATTTACTGGGTTGGTAGTGCGATCGTGGGAATGATTTGCGTCCAAATCGGTGTCTTATTGGCAAGAAGAAGCATGTGAACTACCCACACTGACTTGGAGTACCAAGTACAGTTTAGGCTTCTGTAATCATAGGGGAGTGCCTAAACTTAGACTTTCGCCCAAGAGTAGGACTTACCTCCCCTCCTACAGCAGAGACGGCTGAACCTTCCGCCTTTATCATTCTGATGCCTTCTGCTCTAATATTCGCTGCTGCGTTTCCATCGCGGTCATGATGAGTATGACAATGAGGACAAGTCCAGTCACGGACATCCAACGGTATCTCACCTATTTGATAGAAACATTTTTGACAAAGCTTGGAACTGGGAAACCATCTGTCAATTTCAATCAACTTTCCACCTCTGCGTTCTAGCTTATAGGCTAAAAAGTTGGTGAATGTTCCCCACCCTACATCAGATATTGATTTTGCCAATTTATGATTGCGTACCATGCCCAATACATGAAGATTCTCTACTATGACAGCTTGGCTATCGCTGACCAACTTATAACTAAGTTTATGTAGAAAATCCTGCCGCGAATTACTAACTCGCTCGTACACCTTGGCAACAACTTTTCCATATCTATTTCTTGATTGACTTCCTTTTTGTTTACGGGCTAATTTTTTTTGTTTGCGTTTGAGATTTTTTTCATGTTTAGCAAGATGCTTAGGGTTATCGTATTTAGAAACTTTTTCGCCGTCAGTGACGACTGCAAAGTGTTTCAACCCCAAATCAATACCATAGATTTTACCCTCTGAGATAACGGGATTTTCACTCCTCTTCGCTCCACTTGGGCAAAGCCCAAGACCGCGCTGCTCCTCAATTTCAGTGAGTATAGATGCAAGGTATTTACCAGACGGCGTTTTGCTTACAGTTACAGTCTTGATTTTCCCCTCAATCGGTCTATGTATTCTGGCTTTAATTACCCCAATGTTGCCAGGAAGTTTAACATTACCATCTACGATCTTAACGTTTTGAGGATACTGGATAGACTGTTTACCATGCTTAGATTTGAATTTAGGAAATCCAGCACGGTTCTCAAAAAAGTTTTTGTAAGCTGTAGTTAGATTCAGTGTCGTAGCCTGTAAAACTTGGCTATAACAATCAGCTAACCACATCGTATCTTCAGCTTTTTTGAGTGTAGGGAGAAATGCGTTGAGTGCTGCGCGTGTAAGTCCTTTCCCTGTTTCTTTATAAGTCTCAATTGACTTATTTAGGGCGTAATTCCACCACCAACGAGCGCAACCAAAAGCTTGGGCTAATTGGATTTCTTGCTCTTTTGTTGGATATAAACGAACTTGGACAGCTTTGTGCAACACTTAACATCACCTCCTTGATATATCTATCTTACCATGATATATATTTTCTGATAAGCTCTTGAAATAAAATAATTGTTGATTCGTCATACATCTAATATTTGTCTTTGCTCTTGCAAAAAATCAATATTAAATGCAATCCTTATCAACCACCTTATATCCCGCCACTGATTCTGGGTACAGAATTCAGATGGGGGACTTACGGCGTAATAGTTAAAGATTTTAAATTATGGCTAGCGCGATCGCACTCGGATTAAATGCGATCGCTCCTGGGGACTAGGGGTAAGTAATTTTGGCATTGCTGATTGCGGTATGAAAACGATTGTGCATTCCGGTGCAAATCCTTGTAGAGACGTAAAATTTTACGTCTTTACATCCAAATTCATACCTCGATTCAGCAACGCCCAAAATTCAATTACTGAATTGATTTCTCTTCAAACAGTATTAGTAAATTTTAAATTTTATTCACTCAAAATTTTGAGAAAGTGCAATTAAATAAAACCAGTGCGATCGCTTGTAACGTAAAATTAGTTTCCATCCGGCATTTGCTAATACCTTGACACCCATGTATTGCGACTACCTCATCCAAATCCTGACTGCCCGTGTGTACGATGTTGCCCAAGAAACACCACTGGAGTATGCCCCAAATTTGTCTGCGCGGCTGAATAATCAACTGCTGCTGAAACGTGAGGATATGCAGTCAGTATTTTCTTTTAAACTGCGGGGTGCTTATAACAAAATGGTGCAACTCTCACCAGATATATTAGCAAAGGGTGTAATTGCCGCGTCTGCGGGGAACCATGCTCAGGGTGTCGCCCTTGCAGCCAATCGCTTAGGAACCAAAGCGATTATCGTTATGCCAGTAACCACACCCCAAGTCAAGGTGGACGCGGTTAGAATGAGGGGCGGAGCAGTTGTCTTACATGGAAACACTTACGACGATGCTTATAGCTATGCCCGTGAATTAGAAATAGAAAAAGGTTTGACGTTTATTCATCCTTTTGATGATCCTCATGTAATTGCTGGACAGGGAACAATTGGGATGGAAATTTTACGACAATATCAGCAACCCATCCATGCGATTTTTGTAGCGATTGGAGGGGGTGGATTAATTTCTGGGATTGGGGCTTATGTAAAACGCTTGCGTCCCGAAATCAAGATTATTGGCGTTGAGCCAGTAGATTCTGATGCAATGTCTCAATCGCTAAAAGCCGGACATCGGGTGCGCTTGTCTCAAGTAGGGTTATTTGCTGATGGTGTGGCGGTGCGAGAAGTAGGTGAAGAAACCTTCCGTTTGTGTCAGCAGTATGTAGATGAAATTATTTTGGTGGATACAGACGATACTTGTGCTGCGATTAAAGACGTGTTTGAGGATACGCGATCAATTTTAGAACCAGCCGGTGCATTAGCGATCGCAGCTGCCAAAGCCTACGCCGAACGAGAACAAATCGAGGGACAAACCTTAATTGCTGTCGCCTGTGGTGCAAACATGAATTTTGATCGCCTCCGCTTTGTGGCAGAACGGGCAGAGTTCGGCGAACGCCGCGAAGCCATCTTTGCAGTCACAATTCCAGAGGAACGGGGAAGTATTCGCCAGTTTTGTGAATGTATTGGCAATCGTAATCTTACTGAGTTTAATTATCGCATTGCCGATGAAAAAACAGCCCATATTTTTGTCGGCGTGCAAATTCAAAATCGTGCTGATGCTGCAAAGATGGTAGAAAACTTTGAAGCTCAAGGATTTGAAACCATTGATTTAACGGACGACGAACTAACTAAATTACATCTGCGGCACATGGTAGGTGGGCACTCTCTCTTAGCTCACAATGAATTGCTCTACCGTTTTGAGTTTCCCGAACGTCCCGGTGCATTGATGAAGTTTGTTACTTCCATGAGTCCCGACTGGAATATTAGTCTTTTTCACTACCGCAACAATGGGTCAGACTACGGACGAATCGTTGTTGGTATCCAGGTTCCCCCGCACGAGATGGGAGAGTGGCAAGCTTTTCTCGATAACCTGGGCTATCGCTATTGGGATGAAAACAAGAATCCAGCGTACAAGCTGTTTTTGGGATAGGGGAGTGGGGGAGAAGCAGGGGAGCAGGGGGAGCAGGGGGAGCAGGGGAAGAATAACAATCCCCTACTCCCTACTCCCTACTCCCTACTCCCCAATATCATATTGGAGTCCCAAGTATAGAAGCCGATTTGGTTAGGAACCCTAGAGAATCTGCCTGTCCGATAGCCTCTAGATAATTCGTTCAGCACCTTATTTTTAACCTCTCGAAGTTGCTGAGAATCTAGTTCTCCATAAATTCCGGCGATGACTTCAGCAACGCTGAAAACTTTACCTGGATTTTCTTCAAACAAAGAGGTGAGGGCATCAATTAAAAATTGACCCTCAAAGGCTTTGAGCATCGGTACTGCTTTTGTCGGGGGTACAAAAGGCTTCTTGTTTTTGTTTTTGATGTTCCTAGAAGCACCATTGCGGTTACTTGGGGCTACCAAACTTAAATCCAGAGTATAACAACCTGGCTCATCAGGAATAGTTACCCAGTAATTCCTTTCTCTGCCTTGGGTGAGGGAAGATTGAACCCTACCTTTAACTACTTTGAATACGTTGGAATCTAACTCTCCATAAAGCGATCGCACGATAAAATCGATATGACATACAGTACCTATCTGCTCTTGCAATAGCTGTTTTATAGCTTCCATTCGGGAAAGAGCCTGATTATACTGCGGTAGCATCGGGATTTCGGCCACCTTTGTTGAACCATCGTTGTTCTCTGGGGCGATCTTTGGATCTGGCGATGTCGTTGAAGGTTGACTCTCTTTTGTATCAACAGCAGAAAAAGAATTATCGATCTCAACCAAGTCTTTGTCTGCAACTTCTGACTGTACAGACTCCACCAAGTTAATTTCGTCGATGTCATCAAGAGGCGATAAAAACCGCAAAGAGCCTTCTTGGGAAACATTTGAGGTTTCATCAGCTGCCGTCAGACTTGATATTTGCTTGCTGTCATCAGAAAAAGACCAGTTAGACAACAACGCTTCTACATGATCGAGCTGCTCCCGCGCTTGCACAAAGAGGCGTTCATACTCTTCTTTGAGCCGAGCATAATAGTCTCGTAATTCCAACAATGGCGAGAGAAAAGTACCTGGAGGTGGTTCTAATTGTCCATTTTGAGTCATAAGGCTTCAATCAATTTAAATCGATGTCACTTTTGTAAGACATTGCTCTGGGTTTTGCTTTGTGAGATGCTGGCTGGGATTTCTTAGGCGGTTGGGGAGGGCGACATCTCTCACAATATAAGGGTCGAGGCCCGAAAGTCTCGCGCTTTGTCAGATCGTTACACTCTTTACAGACAAACTGGAAAACACGAGTATGAATCTGTCTTTTGTGCGCCCTGACAGTATATTCCCTAACATCAATGAATTTACTTGCCATAATCAGGATTGTGAATTGCTCTCGTATCAATGTCCTATCAATATAGCTATTCAAGCAAATCAAGCTGCATCAGTGTGTGTTTATGTAGAAGTTTTATTCAAATCAGTGAATTTGACACCTACCATAAAGTCAGGGTAAGCGCATAAAAATATGTGGCCAATAACACAGAAAAGTTGACAGAGTTATGATGTGAACGAAAAATTGAAGTATTAAAGATGTTAAGTAGTAGGCTAATAAAATAGGCATCTATCAGAATTGGGCGAATCAGTCATATAGCACTATCTCTAAAAATCCTCAGAAAAAACAGTTAAAAATTTAAATAAGTGTAGAAAGAAAACGTGTTCATGAGACATCTGGTGAAAATGAATTGTTTTGACGTTGCATTGCAACGTCAAGACAAGGGTTTCAGGTAACGCATAATTAATTTCTGGAGATGTCTATTACAGAAAAGTTAAAAACCGTCCCCGATTAGAAGGAACGGTTAAGGCAATTTGTTGTTCAAGAAGTGGACAAACAGAAATAAATAGGTAGGTTTGTCACGCCGAAATTGGTTCTTCAATATTTACCACCACAGCCTGTAACTCTTTCGCTTTCTCTTCTGGCAAAGCATCATTGGCAAACATCCCTGCTGCAAGTTCAGTTCCCGCTAGATACTTCAGCCTTTCGCTTGTCCGATATGGTGGAAAAAACTCGGCGTGTAAATGCGCTTCGGGATGGGCTAAACCGTCAGTTGGCGCTTGGAACCAAGCCATTAAGTAAGGAAATGGCCGATTCCACAAGCCGTCATACTTGAGAGTGACACTTTTTAACGCCTTGGCAAGTCCCCAACGTTGCTCTGGAGTAAGATCCATAAAAGTGCCAACTGGCTGAATTGGCGCAATCCAAACTTCATAGGGATAACGAGCGCATACCGGGACAAATGCGATCGCATCCTCATCTTGATAAATAATCCGTTGATTGTCTGCAATTTCCTTCTGAATCAAGTCTTGCAGTAAACCCCGTTGATGTTTTTCATAATACTCCTGCTGCATTGACAGCATCCGCGCCGGAACAGGGGGTATAAAAGGATAGGCGTAAATTTGCCCGTGGGGATGGTGCAATGTTACACCCACCTCTACACCCTTATTTTCAAAAGGCAGCACGTACTGAATTTGGGGATTTGCTCCTAATACGCGGGTGCGATCGCCCCACACTTCTAAGAGCAAATCAAGGTGTTCCAATTCCAGAGAGCTAAGGGAAGCTTGGGCATTTTGAGCAAAAACCACCACTTCACACGCCCCATTAGCAGGCAATGTTTCCACAATACACTCTGGTGGGTCGTGTGCCGTTTGAGCCATTGAGGGAAAGCGATTATCAAACACCGCCACATCATACTTACCTGGGGGTAGTTCTGTAGGAAACTCCGGTTTCGTAGTGGGTGCAAGGGGGTTATATTCCGGGGGCGGCATGAAAGTCCGCCCTTGACGGTGAGAAGCGTAAGCAACCCATTCGCCGCGTAAAGGATGCCAGCGCAGGTGAGGATTTGCCTGCACTGGTTCATTACTAGGGCTAGTGGCGATGATATTCTCAGCAATCGGGTATCGACTGTATAAGGTCAGTGGGCGACCATCCGGCTTTAACAGCTTGTGGGAGTACATAATCCTTGTCCTGAAAGGGTCGCAGCGCGGATCGCCTCAATGGGAAATTTAGGCGTGCGATCGGCGTATAATAAACCGTTAGCTTCTTGGAAAGTATCTGTTAATTGGGTGTAGCAAAATCCGCTAAATAGCTCGATATCATTAATCGTTTCGAGCAGAGAAGCGTATTTAATTTCTAGCTCGGAAATATTGGAGCAACGCTCATATCCCCAAGCTTTATCTGCATCGGGGTTATCAACAGGGGCATAGGCAATGCCACCAAACTCAGTCAGCATCACTGGCTGTCCTTGATGCGGAAAGTTATCTAGTGTCAGGATGCGCCCTCCAGGACGCTTCCGGTCAAACAAATCTGATAGCTTCACTTCTGGCCCATAGCGATGACCTAATCGTTGTGGGTGGGTGTCGTAGTCATGAATAGCCAGAATGTCTGTATCCGTACTTTCCCAGCCATCGTTGGCAATCACTGGGCGGCCTGGATCGAGAGTTTTAGTTAAGTGATACATTGCCAAAACGTAGTTTCGGTGAGCCGCAGTCTCAACCAGATTCGGAACTCCCCAGGATTCATTAAACGTTACCCAAGCTACGATACAGGGGTGGCTGATATCCCGCCTAATGACCTCAGTCCACTCTCGCGTTGTGCGTTCCACTGCTTTCGGCGTGAAACGATATGCACTGGGCATCTCCTCCCATACTAACAACCCCAGCTTATCTGCCCAATATAAAAATCGCGGGTCTTCAATTTTCTGGTGCTTACGGACTCCGTTAAAACCCATTGCTTTGGCGAGTTCGACATCGCGCCGCAATGCCCCATCATCCGGTGCTGTCATTAGCGAATCAGGCCAGTAGCCTTGATCCAGAACTAAGCGCAAATAATAAGGACGACCATTGAGCATAAAGCGATCGCGCTGTATCCCTACAGTCCGCATTGCTGTATAGGATTTGGCTTCATCCAAGAGTTGATTGTTATGCCAAAGTTCAACGTGGGCATACATTAGGGTGGGCTTTTCTGGACTCCACAGCAATTCATTGCGGTAGTCGTCGATACCTGGATCGGAAAGGGAGATGCGACGGCCAATTTCTCCGTTAAACACTTCATAAGTATCGTTTGCCAGCACGGTATTGCCAATGCTCAGTTTTACCTTGATTTGGATACCAGTAGGGGCATCACCTGCGATCGCAGCATAACAACCTACTTCCCACCGCTCGAAATCGGGACTCCACCGAATATTATCGATGTAAGTTCTACCCACACGTTCAATCCAGACTGTTTGCCAAATACCACTGGTGCGAGGATACCAAATACTGTGCGGTTCCAATTGCCAATCCTGCTTTCCTCTAGGCTTGGCAAGGTCACAAGGATCATCTTGCGCCCAGACTGTTATTTTAGTTATGCCAGTATCATTCAAAACTGCGGTAATATCCAGCGTGAAAGGAGTATGTCCCCCTTCATGCTCTAGCATGTATTGACCATTGACCCATACACGGGCGCGATAATCCACAGCCCCAAAGTGCAATAATAATCTGCCGTCACCTTCAGGTGTTTCAAATTCTCGCTCATACCAGCAGTTTGGATGAAAACCTGTATCACCAATACCACTTTTGGTAGATTCGGGAGCGAAGGGAACTTGTATATAATGAGTCCACCCCTCGATATCACCTGGTTGAACACATCGCCCTTCATCGTCAAAAGCGAACTTCCACTCACCGTTTAAATTTAGCCAGTGCGATCGCTGTAACTGTGGACGTGGATAGCCAGCTTCTGGATAGCTAGAAACCCTTTGATTATCTGTATTGGAGGGTGATTCAGCCTTACGATTTTGTATATCCAACAACTTCATTAAAACCTCTTAATGTAACTACAATAGAACAAATTTTCGTGTCTTTGGTTTAGACTAAACTAGTCTGTTTTGAGACATTCCAGGAGTTTTTTACTCCTTTATCTGTAATCTATATAACTTTATACCTGTACTTACATAACGCTATTTATCGCTTAATAGTAAACATAAAATACATCAAGCGCCCTAGTATTAGGGCCATAAAATTAGGTATAGACTATTGACTCGTGACATTATGGCACACATATTGTGAATATTTGCTAAGTCGTCAGGAAAAAATTAGGTAAGCTGTTCCATATTTAAATTGCATCTCCTGAGCGGCAAAACGCCCACCCCACAAGAGTTATGTTAAACAAGAGGCAGGGGGGCAGGGAGCAGGGAGCAAGGGGGATAGTAGAGTCCGATTTAAATTTGACTTTAACATGATGAATTGGCGAGGATAAGAAAATGGTTCAAAGTATAGGTAGAGTAAATAAATATATAGATACTGACCTAAACCGATTTGCCGAAGACCTGAATCGAGACGGAATTTGTGTGATTCGCGGTCTTTTTGATAAAGAATTGATTAGCGAGTGGGCAAAAGCTTTTGATAATTTATTCCGAGAGCGTCAAAATCAACCAGGTGGGCTGGCTCCCCGTGAAATTGCCCGTTACTATCTAACATTGCCTTGGGTTTCCCCGTTTGCCAACGTGGAAGTTTTCGCCAATCCGGTGATTATGGGTATCCTTGAGCGAGTATTTTTTCAAGAATATGTGATGGTTCAGTTGGGAGTTGATCTCCCAGTACAAGGTTCGGATTATCAGGAAATCCACCGGGACTATCGCCCTTTGTTCTCCGACCAAATAGTAACGCCACTTTACGCCCTTGCGGTTAACTTCCCACTTGTGGAGGTAACGGCAGAAAACGGGCCGTTCCAGATGGCGCGTGGTACGCATGTTTTGCCGCGTGAAGAGGGACTAAGGAAAATTGCTAGTGGTGAAATTCCGATGGAATCTTTTCAGATGCAGCTAGGGGATGCGATGATCCGGACACCTTTGGCGCTGCATCGGGGTTCACCAAATCGGACTAACCAGCCAAGACCGATGGTAGTTATGGGCTATGCTATGCATTGGTTACACACGCCAAAGGTAGATTTGACTCTCCAACAAGACTATTATGAGAGCCTACCAGAGAATTTAAGGCAAATGATTCGGTGTCAGGTGGTGGAACAGTTGCCAAAGGAAAAGGTTGAAACTTACGTAAATTTCAAATATTAGAGACTTGCAAAAAAGAAATTATCCAGTAGGGTGCATATATTTCGTAAGGGCACAGCAATGCTCATGCGTGTCAACTTAACGTGAAACCCTTGTCGAGACGTGATATTCAGTTCTCTAGCTTTCCATCACTCACCGCGTCACCCCACCCTAACCCTCCCCGATAGATTGGGGAGGGAACTGGATTTCTTTTTCCCCCCTATAAATCGGGGGGATTAAGGGGGGTAAAACGCCTGTGGGACATGGATTTTAGCTTAAGTTGACACCAATGAGCAATACTGTGCCCCTACAGCATCATCTATTTACGTAGTTTACCGCCGTAGGCATCGCAGAAGAATTAAGAAAAGCCGAACCAGCATAAAGATAGTTGTTTTTGCGATCGCACTTCTTCAAAATTTGAGTTAACACCCTATAGCGAGTGCCGAGATGTTAACTTATACCAATCCAGTCTACAAAGGCTATTTTGCCGATCCTTTTGTTTGGGAATTTGAGGGTGTATACTATGCGATCGGCACTGGTGCAGCCGAAGCGGAAGGAACAGTAGACGAAATAGCAAAACTGCGTGTTTTCCCTCTACTACGCTCCTTTGATTTCATAAATTGGGATTTTCTTGGTAACGCCCTGTTACGGCCAGACCCTTCCCTTGGCGATAATTTTTGGGCCCCGGAAGTTGCTTATTGCAATGGCAAGTTCTACCTCTACTACTCTGTAGGACACGAGGACAAGAATCATCAGTTGCGTGTTGCCACCAGCGATACTCCCTTGGGCCCCTATAAAGATGTTGGTGAGCCACTTGTAGATCCGAATTCTTGCTCCTTCGCCATCGACCCCCACCCATTCCATGATGATGATGGACAGTGGTATTTATTTTATGCTCGTGATTTTTTAGACACTGAGGGCGGCGTGCGGGCTGGTACTGCCCTTTTTGTACATCGGCTCCAAGATATGACCAAACTTTGCGGTGTCGGGAAAGTTGTCTTACGGGCACGTTCCGATTGGCAACGATTTTTAGCTAACCGATTGATGTATGGTGAACATTTTGATTGGCATACCTTAGAAGGCCCCTGTGTCCGTAAACATGAAGGTCGATATTATTGCTTTTATAGTGGTGGGCGCTGGGAAACTGAGGACTACGGCGTAGATTATGGTGTTGCAGATAGTGTGATGGGGCCTTACTCTGATTTCGGTAACGAAACGGGGCCACGGGTATTGCGTTCGCCCCTGGCGTTGGCGGAGCCATCGCTTCCTGATCGTGTCAAAGGGCCTGGACATAACTCAATCGTTGTGGGCCCCGATGGTCAGACTGAGTACATTGTCTACCATGCCTGGGCGGCGAACATGGATGCGCGGCGAATGTGCTTGGATAAACTCATTTGGACGGCAGATGGGCCATATTGCGAAGGTCCCACCTGCACACCACAAGCGATCGCCTCCAATTCAGGAAAACCTTGAAATACCTTAACTGTTGGCTGATCCACCCGCAAGGAACTTCAGTTCCTTGCGGGACATGGCTTTTATGTTAAGTTGACACCTATGGGCATTGCCTTACTAGCGTATTTGTATCTCCGCGCAACCTGGCCAAATGGATAATTTGTGATAGCACTGGCAGTGTTAAAGTGGCTCCTGATGGTTGGTAATCCTCGATTCACTACTGCTACAAGGTCGGGGTTTTGTGCAAGCGCGGCTTGTCGTTGGAAAAGTGCTGCGTTCTCCAGATGAGCATTTACACCACCCTCATCCATCTACGCTTGCTCAAAACGATACGCGAGAGGGAGCAGCGTCAATTTTGAAGGAGATTTTAACAGTGGATCAGATTCCTTTCGTTGTTACTAAGTTGAAGAATTATTCAATAGCCAAAAGCGATCAGTTTCACTATCAAGAAAGCCTTTTATGTGATTTTTGATTATCTTAAAAGGCTGAAAGCCTTAAGGCGGCACCCGGATTTGAACCGGGGGTGGAGGTTTTGCAGACCTCTGCCTTACCACTTGGCTATGCCGCCACAGTACAATTCCTTGAACTACTTTAATCTTTATAAGATATCTTAGTAGCCATAGGATGCTAGTTAAACCATGATAGCATAGGATTCTAACGTAGAGATAGTGGGTTAACTGGAGTTTCTGGTAGTCTTTAGGCGATCGCTAGAGAGTTCTGATCCAGGTTGACCATAAATAAGTTATGAGTTTTAATTCCTCACTCCTTACACCCTCACTTCATCGGCAAAACTGCCCCATCGGACAAAATGAAATGGGCCGGCAATAGAACCCCACAGATGTTCATCAGTGTCTAAATCCCTTCCCCGATCGAGGCTGGAAAATTCTTTGGCATCAATCTCAAATTCGTTATCCAGATAAGTATTTTTGCCGTCACGAACCACAATACAGCATTTTCCAGGTTCAACCCTGCCTTTAAAGCTGTTACCTGTCCACTCTACAACCATGTTGCAACCTGACATTTTTTCCAATTGGTCAACGGATAAACCTTTTAAACGTTCAAGATCACGAGATGCGCCGTAAAATTTTTGTTCTTCTTTAACTGTGTAGTGTTCAATAACAATGTGGTTTTCTGCCGGAATCAACTTCATTACCCGCATCCGGTAGGGTTGATTGAGCATAAAATCATAAGCTTGTTCCAGAAACAAACTTACTCCTGAGAACAATTCCAACGGAAGGGGACGGATACACACGCGAATGTGGGCATAAAAAGGCGGATTTTCAAAAGCTTGTTCTTGATTGCTAAAGTCAGCTGCCATCCACCGGGCTAAAGTGGCAATATCAGTAGAATGAGTCACGTCGCTTCGCTCCGAATTAAAATCCCATTGCTTCGGCTACTGCACCCAATTTTGCTGCAATACCCTGTTTAAATTGACTGTGATTGTGTTTAATGGCTGTATCTGGGTCTTTTAGACCATTACCTGTGAGGACACAAACCACTGTCGCCCCTGTAGGAACTTGGTCTTTCACCTGCAACAATCCGGCTACAGAAGCGGCGCTAGCAGGTTCGCAGAAGATACCTTCTGATGCTGCCAAAAGTCGATAAGCGTCGAGAATTTCGGCATCGGTAACGGCATGGAAATTTCCCTGACTTGCTGTTTGGGCTGCAACAGCTAATTCCCAACTCGCTGGGTTGCCAATCCGAATTGCTGTCGCTAGGGTTTCGGGATTTGCTACTGGCTGACCGGTCACTAGGGGGGCTGCACCTGCGGCTTGGAATCCCATCATTCGGGGTAAGCGATCGCACTTCCCATCTTGATGATATTGACAAAATCCCATCCAATATGCTGTGATATTTCCCGCATTGCCCACGGGGATACACAGCCAGTCTGGCGCATCACCCAGCGCATCGACGATTTCAAAGGCTCCTGTTTTTTGCCCTTCTAGGCGGTAGGGATTGACGGAATTTACCAAAGTTACCGGATAGGTTTCAGCCATCTCGCGGACAATTTCTAGCGCTTGGTCAAAATTACCTTTAATTGCCAATACTTCTGCACCGTACAGTAAAGCTTGGGCTAATTTGCCCAGTGCCACATAACCGTCGGGAATCAGCACAAAGGCATTCATGCCCCCACGCCTTGCATAAGCGGCGGCGGCGGCTGAGGTGTTGCCCGTGCTGGCACAAATTACTGCTTTAGCGCCTGCTTCCTTGGCTTTGGTAATTGCCATAGTCATCCCCCGGTCTTTGAAGCTGCCGGTGGGATTCAGACCGTCGTATTTTACAAAAACCCGTACTTGCCTGCCAATGCGTTCTGCGATCGCTGGTGCTGGTATTAGGGGTGTGTTACCCTCCAACAGAGTGACAATCGGAGTTTTTTCGCTGACAGGCAAGTATTTGCGATAGGCTTCTATCAGTCCGGGCCAAGGTTGGCGATAAGATTTAGCAACAGACAGGCTCAAAGTCACGGGATTTAAAATTTCTTAATGTAAAGGATTGGATATTTAGAAAGGGTGGTATAGGCAAGGGCAGAATTGGGTTGAGGCACAAAACCCAACGTATTTGTTGGGTTTTGCTTCCCTACGGGACGCTACGCGAACGCTCAACCCAACCTACAAAAAAATGGCGAAGGTATTGATGTAAGAATATTATTTTTTGTGGTGCAGGCGTTTAATTTTGCCATCTTTATTTTATTTAGAATGTGAGTTTATCATAACCGCCACGGCGACCTGGGGATGCTGACGGAGTGAAAAATGATAGACAAATTTATAAGGCTGACGTAAGTACTCTCTAAAACACTTATTTCTACTTTGCAAAAAGCCACTTTTGTGCAAGGCGCTCCGCGAACGTATTATATGTGTATTTTACCACTTTAATCGTCGCCATTTTTTAGCTTAAAATACGCAGTAACCTGCCTTTCCTTTCTGACTTTTCACGTTATGTGGAAAAGCGTACGAAAAACCTAACCCCCTAACCCCCAACTCGTCGCTCCAAGGGGGAAAATTCAAAGTCTCTCTCCTTAAAGGATGAGAGATTTAGAGAGAGGTTTTCCAGATACCGCTGAATTGTCAGCTTTCCTTTGCGGTAGTTTTATCCTTCTCCTGACAAAGACGCTGCCTGCGCGTAGCTTGCTTCCACAAAGTGCTACAAAGACTCTACCCAACGGCAAGTGCATTTTTTCCTAATCTGGCGTAATTTAATATAATTTACAGGAAATTTTTTACGTAAATTACTCAATAACAGCGAGAATAATTAATACAACTATAATTGGCAAGCTATCAATTAAGTATTGCTAAGTACCATTGAGTGGACGGAAGCTTTGCACACTTGGGGCAATGTTTTCTCAGGAACACAGCCATTACGATCGCTGTCTCTTATGATTGAACCTGAAATCCATTAGAGTAATTGATTGAAAATCCACAATAAAAAAGCAATATTATAATATTTCTAATGGTGTGAGTTAAGTTTTGGATTTAATTAGCGATGCCTACTTGTTTACCTAGTGTTTCCGATCGCGAGTCCCAGGCTAACTGGGTCAGTAAGTTAACCAAGTCTTATTATCAAGACGATCAGCAAGCTAAGTTGATGCATTTACAAGCAGAGGTAGACTCTCTGTTGCAGCAGTTAGAAAACCTGAAGTACCAACGTCTAGCCCAAACCAACCAAAAAGAATAAGTCAGTTTTGGAGATAGCGATGTCTACGACGGGCTATTCGGCGTCGCTTTTCCCCTCTCTAATCTAAATTTAAGTGAGGGGTAAATTTGAGTAAGGGGCGTGCTATTCAAAGCGCTGATTTTTCTCTGACCAGCGCCTCAAACTGTAGTTATGAGCATTTTCGACTAATAAAGTTAAGGATTGCACCCCTGAAAGCTTGGCGAAGGCAGATAGTTTTTGTAAGGAATCGCCTGTAAAATCAGTGTAAATAACTTCATTGCTATCAGACAAAATTATAGTCCGGTCACGGCGTTGCTCTGGGTTTTCCCCCTGAATTTCAGGTGTAGGCTGATTCAACGATGCTATTGCACCTGCTGAGATAGTCAGTATTATTTCTGGTTGAGCGTTATTTGTTAAATCAATCACTTGAACCGGCCAATTACCCAATTTTTCCTGCATCTGCTCAAAACTAGGAATAGCGCCACCCGGAACTTCATCAGATTGCTGTAAAGATTTCCACACACTCGATAACATTACCTTCACCCCTTGGGGATTTTGTTGATGCAGTTGTTGTAGAGTGATGGGAGATGGTTGTACCCATTCCAGTGCTGCATTTGTCAAGGCTAAAGGTTTAGGTTGGAGAACATCGTTTTGATTCTCTGGGATTTTTGGGCCAGCAGCTAATAGGCGTAAAACTTTACCCCGTAGTTGCACCGCTTTGATAGCAGCTATAGTAATTTGTTGTTCTCCATTTGGCAACCAGACCACAATTTGAATTTCCGGGTCAGAAGTGATTCCCAAAGTTTTCCACAAAAATTTGGCGGGGGAAGTTTTGGGTAAGTTGAAATTATCAAAAGGGGAATTTAGCCAGCGTTTTCCGTCATTAAATGCACTCACTTCCACCTCATACCATTGGTTATCTGTGAGTTTCAAGTCTGCTGAGGAATTTGGTTGCAGCCATTCTGTGTTAGTAACTTGAGTGATTGGTTGGACTGTACCGACAATTTGACTAGGGTGAGTAGATGATATTTGCGATGCACCCTCACTATTAAGTCTTGCTAACAAACCTTGAATATAGGCAAGATTATCTTTTGTTATTTTTGGTTGCGCCTTCAACCAAGAATTAGCATGTCCTTCTCCCTGCTGAACTGCTAAAATCAAAGCGAACCAAGCTTGCAACTCTCGTCTATTTGGGTTCACCCGCAACGCCGCCGCCATGCGATTCCATAACCGTTTTTCATCAGCTTTGAGTAGGGTAACAATTTCTTGGGCATTATGTGGCGACGCTTCAAACACCTCTAAAGCTTTCTCCCAACGACCATCAATCAAATCTGCTAGCACTTCTTGACTAGGACTTGCCCAATTTTTCTGGGCTTGGGTTTTAGTAAGTTGGGAATGCAAGCGAATCAAATCAATTTGCGCTTGCGCCGCCTCTGGTAAAACTCCTTTGTGCTGTTTCTTGATGAATTTCAACCATTCAAAAGCTGGTGTCCACAGTCCACTACGGGCAATTGACAGGGCGTTTTGATATGGATAATCCTTGAGGGCTGATGATTTGAGGGTAATCGCCTCCAATTGAATTGGTTTGAGGAATAACTTCAGAGGCTTAACTTGGTAAACCTGTAAGTGCGGTTCTAAACCTATAGTTTGATCAACAACTAACTCTTTGGTACTATCACCAGTTACTTGCTGCCATTTGGGCAATTGTCCGTTAGGACTAGTCCAAGACAACATTTGTAGTAAGTTTGTGCGTTCTGGATTGTAGTATACAACGTAACCGTAGGCGATGGCTGCGCCAACGTCAAAGGCGATCGCATCAGTTCCTTGTTGGCGTTGACCCCGCAAATTAAACCAAACACCTGGTAATGGTGTCCCACCTTCAAAGCGTTGCACTTCAGTTAAAGGTAGGGGAATGCTGATATCCTGGGGTTCTGATGTCCCATCAAGTGAGGGAGAAATCACAAAGGATTCATCTGGCCCAGTTACAGGTAATTGAGTTGCTAGATAGTAGTAATTTTCTGACTGAGATTTAAACTCTAACTCTTCTGAGCGTTCGTAAACTCTGAGTTCAACGAGTTCTTCACAATCAGATTGACAATTAGGACGCTGTTGAAAAACTGGCAATAAAAAGGAGTCTTCCGCATTTTGATGTAAAGGCAGAGTTTCCCCAAATATGTGGTTTTTTTTACTCAAATCGAGTTGAATTTGTTTGAGAGTTTGGGGGCGTTCGTGATTACCAAGGGGGATTTGTGCCCATGCAGGTAAAATTTTATTTAGCCAGCTTACCTCATCTGGATTAAAAATGAAGAGAACACTAATCCAGGCAAAAGCCATAATTAGACTAGCACTACTTAAGAGAATTGCGTAGGCGCAGCCCGTCGTAGACATCGCTAGCATTGACGACAACCAACTTCCTCGTTTTAGCTTTTTCTGTGGTTTTTTAACGACGCGTTTCACCATACCTGCATGAGGTTTATTTTGTTTAGAGGTTTTTGGTGTCAGCTTGCGTGAGCGATTTGGCATATTAGTTTTCAATCAATCCAGTGGATATTTTTGGGCATTGGACACAAGAACCACAAGAGGCACAGGGGAAACACTTAATGCAACCTCTCCCCTACTCCTCACTCCCCACTCCCCATTCCCTAATACCCTGTTATACTCCAATACAGTTCAGTTAAGGATTTTTGGTACTCATTTTAGACCTGTAGAGACGCGTTAGCGTAGCGGGGCGTTCGCTTTTAGCGTCTCCAAGAGTTGCCCAGTACAATTTCGCGTCTCTACCAAGGTTTTTGGGTTTAACTGAACGGTATTGTGTTATACTTCCCCTTTCATAAGTTGCCCAGAAAGATTAAAATGAAATTTCTTTTTCAATCCCCCATACTCAATTTCCTATACACCATCCCGCATTTTAAATAGATATAAAAATAAGGTTTGGCGGTGAACCAAACCTCTATATAAATCCAGTGCATAACAACATCCCGAATTAAGTAGGATGGCGGAAATAATTTGCATGTTTGTAGTAAGGACTGAAGTCCTTACTACGAACTAATTTACTCATGGGGCATCTTCCCATAGGATGTATGCAAATATCCTGAAACCTGATATAAAATTCCGGCGTTGCATAATAAGGTATGAATATAGGGTGCTAAAACATGAATTGTCCTGAATGTGGCTCTCATCATATCCGTAGGAATGGTATAAAAAGAGGTAAACAGAATCACATCTGCTGTAATTGTCGTC
>JAIVFU010000093.1 GCA_020829485.1 Nostoc sp. CHAB 5834
CCTCTTATGGGGTCGGGTATGAAGGATATGAAAATGCCTTGCCTGCTTCGGATAGGGCACTCTCACCTGATACTGATCACAGCGCTGCTGTTGACCACTGCGATTCCTACACATATCAGCAAGATCCTTCCTTATATGATATGAACGAGCAAAATCATCAACGGCTGAAACTGTATGAAAAACGGCTAGTGGCAAACAGAAAACAGCATAAGGAGTCTGTTAATACATCTGCTCCAAAATATCTGACATAATTTCTTCGTCTAGGGAGTGCAGAGTTGGTGGGCCACCGAGAAATTCTTTCATAGTGATTTTCTGTTCTCTAAAGTCCTTGACAAAATCCCGAATTTGAGAAACAACGTTAATTTGATTTTCTATCGTTTCTACCATAATAGCCATAGAGTCAATGCCTTTTTTAGCAGCTTTGCGAGAATCAGAAACCATCGTTCCAACGTGAGTTTTTTTTGCCAAACGCAGTTCCCGTTTCAAATTTTCATATTGAGTGAGAAGAATTTGATTTTGCTGTTCTATAGTTCGACATTTACGAGTTAAATCATCTTCGCTATTAAGATCAATAATTTCTCCCACTTGGTGAAGTCGCTCAATTTCTAGAAGTTTTGCCAAATCGCCTTCTTGGTAGGCTTGATTGATTGATTTCATGATTTCTGTATTATATGTCTGTGTCTCGCTGTCTTTTACCTTGTCAGGGTGGAAGATTTCAGCTAACCTCAGAAATGTTTCACGAATTTTTCTTTTATCTTCTGTTCTAGTTACAGACAGAGATTCTACAGATTCTTGTGCTTGCCAATGTTGATAGCGACTTTCAGCAGTTTCCCTGGAAAAATCTGATTCGGGTTCGGAGTTGTCAAACGATTCGTCTAGCTCTGTTGAAAATTCTTTGCCATTTGGTTTGAGACTAATGATTCCTGTCAACTGGAGGTTAAGATAAACTGCTTCTATGTTTTTTAGAGTTTGTTTACCAAACTTTCTAGTAGTAAAGATTTCATCAAATAGAGCATGAATATCTTGGTCTAACTCAGCCATCTTTTGAAAGCTGGGACTAGCTTGATGAAAGATTTCTGTGGCGAAAATTCGCGTCTGTTCAACAAATTTATTCAGTTCTGTCCGTTTTCTCTTAATCTGCTTGAGTAGTGATTGGTGTTCTTTCTCTAGAAACTGTAAGCGGATATGTAGTTGAGAGAGAGCCAGTGGAGTTGTAACAGTCGAGTGGGATAAAGGTGGGGTTTTTCGAGGCATAGAAGATTTAAGATTATCAAGGGAAAAAACTCTTTCCTTCAATTGATATCTCAATGATGATACATGAATGTCTACTGAGATTAATTTTCTGGTGATAGTTGTGCTTGTAACTGCTGTACTTGTTCTACTGTTAAACCTGTTACCCGTGTAATTGCTTCAATAGCTAGACCCTCGCGCAGTAAGTTCAATGCTACTTTTTCCAAAGCTTTTTGAGCGCCTTCCTGTTGCCAACTGGTTACAATCTCCATAATTTCCTTCTGTTCATCTAATCCCATTGTACTGATTGCCGCTTGAAAGACCTGTTTCTCAGTATCGTCAAGCCTCAAATACGTATCAACAAACCCTGAAATCAATTGCATCCGTGCTGGGTCTAACTTTAACGTCGCCAGCAGTCGCAAACATTCTGCTTTTACCTGGGGACGTTCCTCTGTTGGAATATTCATCTTCGACATCAATGCTGCTGCCACCGGATTTGGCTGCGTGAGAAAATCTCGCCAACTTAAACGATTTAATTGAATTGCCTTGAAATTAAAATCAAGTACATTTAAATCAGTAAACCTTACACAATGATTAGTCGATTCAGCGCGTTTCGGTTCATCAAACGAGAAAATCACCACGGGATAAATCGCACAATCATATTTCTCGTACAGTCGAGCAAAATATTTAAACATCCGCTTGGCAAACGCTGTCTCAGTATAGGACTGATTTTCAACATGAATTAGAAAACAAGTATCTTGCTGTTGATAACGCACCTGTGCCAGTAAATCAATTTCCTTCTTTTCGCCAGAGGTAACATCAGTAAACACTTCTTGGGGTAAAAACTGGATGGAATCGCGGTCTATTTGGCTGACTACTTGAGGCAGGAATAAATCAAGAAACTCAACAAAAAATGTAGATAGTAATTCTTTGAAAAGGCGGTCGTGGTCAATCATTCTTTTTGTCTTCCCCTCAGATTATAATAATGTTTATGTAGAAATAGGCATTATTTGAGGCGATTAATTGAATCTACTGATGGCAATTGATGCCGAATGCCAGATATTAATTATGAAAAATTATTAACTGTAGTAAAAACTATGAAAATTTCCGAAATATCGGCAGAAACTCTGGAAAAAATCAAGTCAGTTAGGTGGGATATAATTATTGAGAAACATGAAGGGCCAGAAAGTTGGTCATCGGTTTTTAGATATGAAGAACCAGAATTTTTGTCAGTGGAAGAACGCTCAATATTATTACCTGTAGATAAATCACATCATCCTAATATTACTATAATACGTTGTATCTGGAGTGCGGATAAGAATTCTGTAACAGTTTTTCTATCAGATACTACCTATGAAGATGATCCATTCTTTTCGGGATTTATGGCAGTATGCGATCGCCTGAAGAATGAAGAATTTTTCTTAGCAATCGTTTCTTGAGAGAGAGGTTTTATCTTTTTATTGTTCTCGCGTAATACACGAGAACAATATTTTTTTATATAACGCCCAATTTTTTCTTAACCGAGCAGTATTGTGGCAGATATGATCAGAAAGTAAGACTATCTTAACCTCTCACCGATGGGCAGAGGGGCATGGGAGAGGGCGACTAAGCTCTTTTAAAAAATTCCCCATGTATGGGTTGGACATAATCGCAATATGCCTGATAAGCATCTTCAGGGGTATCAAAATAACCAATGGTTATTGGTTGACTATTGACTGTGGTTTGCGCTCGAAATTTCCCACGCCATCCATTACACACTACTACTCCCTTAAAGCCAGACTTATTATTACAGTGCTTACCTCGATTCATTTGAATTTGTTGACGGGTTGATGCTTTGAGGTAATCAATGCGATGGTCAAAAGTGTTGCTGTTGAAGTGGTGAATTTCAAGGGACATATCAAGTCCCATTCTTTGAGCCACTAGTTTATGAAAGAAAATAGTTTGTTGTTTTCCCTGCTGATCTCGCGGACTATTTCTCCGCAGATAACCATCACTATCAACTCGCCATCTAAAATTATCAACTAAGTCCTGATCCACTTCGCTATAAAAGGCTATTCTAGTCGTACCTTTTAGGGTTGTGTAAACAAATTCTGGCATAATTAGATAACTTTTAATTACAGGTAGAAATCGAGATGCAATGAATGTTGAATATTCATCTTAATTATAAGATATTCAGTCATAATAATTCGTAATTCGTAATTCGTAATTCGTAATTATTACCCCATGCACCCCACTTGCTTCTCCCTTAGCGCTAGCCTCTCTCTTTGGGATTCGGGGAGACGCGCAAGGGACAACCGGGGGGAAAGAGGCAACGCAGTGGCTTATAAATGCACTTGCTCTGTAGTAAAGATGCTACGCATTGTTTTCTTTTTCATAATTAAAATTAGGTGGCTCTGCACCCAGAATGAATTAATAATTAATTTAGTAATTTTTAATTACGAATTAAGAATTACGAATTACGAATTATTCGGTCACGCATTCATACATTCACCCATTCAAAAGATTTGTCTATCTGTCGATTACAGGTGACTGAAACCAAATCAGTTAACAGTTAAGACAAAGCAACAAACTATTTAGATTTATGACAACGAATTTGCGTTCTGGTCAACTAATTCGTTTTTCTACACCAGTTTTTATTTAGGAGAGAAAATGATGAAATTTAAATTTTTAGTTCTACCAGCGATTGTTGCGGCAGTTTGTTTTATTGGACAAACTATCTCTGTATCGGCACAAGCTGCTCCAGTCTGTAAACTGAGTACATTGAACTCCAGCTATGGAGCGCAATCAACCGGAACAGTCGTTTCACCTATAGCACCTTTTACCGCTAGCATTTTTGGTTTCCTGGGCTTAGTTGTTTTCGATCGCATTGCCCCAGATATCCATGACAAAACCGTTGACATCAAGACAACACCAATTGTCTCGCCAACCAGTACGGCGCGATCTGTGTGAAACCAAGTAGTATTTTTAACCGAAAAAGTAAAACAGTTAATACTAAGCCCCACTTTTTCACCCGATCCATTCCACCCAATCAGGCGCATCTGTCACCAGTTGAGCAAACTTGTCCGGGTCAATGTCCTCAAACTTCAGCATCACCCCACAACGCTCATCACTCGTCAATGTACTTAGTAGTTCTTTAACAGAATTAACCCCGAACTCTACTCGTTCAATCGCCAACTGAGCATAATATCTTACCCGTTCCCACCAAGAAGTACTGGATGATTCATCTGTGTCCACACCCCCCCAATTATTACTTCCATCTTTATTAAGGGGGGGTGTGGACGGAGGATTAATCCCATACTGAGACTGCATTCTAGCTGCGTAAGCCGCATTTTTAGTTTGCTCCTCTTGGCGTTTGTTTTCCCTGTCTTCCCTCTGCCGTTGCCGATAAGAGAGTACGCTCTGGATAAATATGACATCCTCAGTATTTAGCCGATAATACCGAACCCTTTGACCATTCTCAAGTGGTCGGCGAGACTCAGTAGATAGACCCAATTGCGAGAGATACTGCCCCAAAATCCATACAGGAGATTCATCAAGGGGAATAGTCAGATTCAGTATCCCCTTAACGTGAGATGCGTTACGTTTGGAGAAGTCCGTCAAAACTTGAATCATCGCTTCGTCGCCTTTAATCTCAACCCCCGCCATCAGATCCATTAACACCGCTCTTAGCCCCAAGCGATGACGCATTAACCAAGACGCAGAATGATTGCTCCAGTCAGTACAAATGGCAAGGCGATCGCGTTCTGATTTATCCCGCTCTGCCACAACAGGCGGCGGTGCAACAAGGTCATCGGAAATCATTTCTCCCGGCGCTGCCAATATCGCTTCAAGTGCGACAATTTTCTTAATTAAGCGCCCCCCGTCATCTTGCTCAACCAGTTCCGGGGTTACGTTCATCCCGTAAGTATCCTGTATACGGAACTTTTCACACTCCAGCACCTCCTCTGGCTTGAGATAGTCTTGGTGCTGCCTGCTGTTGTAAGTCCTCCTGTCAATATCTTTGGCATTGGCCACCTTGCGATAATGCTCCTCATCGATGGCAATACCAGCCGCCTTCATCCAGCGAGAAGCACTTTCATCACCACCGTCGCCCAAAGGAATAATCGTATTCCCCATTTCTTGAAGAAGCGATCGCAAATCAGCCCGTAAATTATTGATAGACCAATTGCGCTGTGCCTCAATCTGACAATTAGCATCTAATGCCCAGTCCTTCTCTGCACCACGTCTGCCTGTCTCTCTGTCAATGCGGATGAGAAAGGCAGTCATCTCGTTTTTTTGAAGAATTTTCTCCTTGATGCGACGGGCATTAGTTTCGGCGTAACCAAAGGGAGGGCGCGGTGCAACCCAAACATACATGGGGACATCTGGACGATACCGCCATAACTGTTGAGCGCATTCTGTAGCCGACTGCGAGACAGCATGAAACACACCAAACACGGCATCAAAATGATAGCTGGAAATGTCAACCCCTGTGCCGAGACTGGGAGTAATTAAAAAAGCATCAATATCCTTAATAGCTACGTTAATCTCCCTGATAAAAATGACGTTCTCCTCAGAGCCACTATTTTCCGAGTGAATCGCCCACACTCGTAACTTGCGGTCTTCGGCTGATTCCGGTGTATCATCAGCGTCATCAATTGCTGAACCATCATTGAGCGCTCGTTCCAGTTTTTTGATGAACCGCTTGCTGTCGCTGACCATCATCAGTTTTTGACCTGACATCAGTTGAGCGTGAAACTCGGCAACGATTGCACTGCTGTTTTTACCTTCGTACCAAAAAACCTGACGACCACCAGAGCGGTATTCGTTTTTGATGATGTAGGGTTTTTCACCAGCAGGTCGCATTCTGAGGAAAAACTCAATGGTCAAATCATCCAAGTGGGCATCTGCCAAAACAACCAGCTTGGCATTGTAAACCAGATACTCCAGCACTTCCAGAATAGCCCCTCGGTGTTCTTTGCAAGTTTTTGACTTGAGCAAGTGAGCGAGATACTGGCAGGCTTCATCTATAAATAAGATGTCGTAAGCCTGTAAATCGTTCGCCATCTTATACAATGAGTCTACAGTGATACTCAGTGCTTTGGCTTTAGCCCAGTCGCCGCAAGAAATCGCAGAGTACATTGCTGTTTGCAAGCGATCGCTAAGATTTTTGAGCAAAGTAACCCGATGCCCGTTGTTCAAAAAGCTGAATTGAGGGTTATCTCTTCTAATCATTGCCAAGATTTCAGTCTTGCCTGTTCCCATGTCCGAAGCCAAACCCACTAACCCAGATTGAGGCAGTGAGCGGATAACTGTGGAAAGATAGCGAGTATTGACAACGCAATCGGGTTTAAATTTGCGAAGCCCCCTGGCGCGATTAACGAAAAATCTTTGCTGGTACTCGTTTATGGTTAGAGCATCAGCAATCATGGTGGTCACGGCTTTGTCAGCCTTTTTCCCCAGAGCTACAACCCAATCGTCAATTCCTTTTTCGGGGCCTGGGAGTAGAGCTACTTCACACTCTCCACCAAGTTGTATGATTGTTGCAGCAGTACGGCGTGTAGCTTGAAAAATCTGGTGTTTGGTTTTGGGTTTGGTTTCGTAGTCGAAGAGAATGGTGAACTTACGCCCATTTTGAGCCATTGGGACTAAATCGGGGTGGAGGCGTTCTAAATTTTCGTTGCCAACCCGACCGTTCCAGATTCCAGGGAGAGCGATCGCTACAAAGCCTAAAGTTAAGAGACAACCTCCCTTCTTCTCGCCCTCCGTAAGGATTACAGGAATTTCGGGATGTGCCATCACCCAAGCCCAGAATCCTAACGCAACACCATCATGGGTAACAACTATATTTTCTGGCATCGGCACGTCGTAGCGAAGTGATACCAACTTCCAGATATGTAGGGGGACTCTCAGGTAGGTAACGCGGTTAGGAGTTTTGGGCGGTGATTCATATTTGACAGGCTTTTGGGTTGGTTCTTGGGTTTCCTTGTCCCATTCGAGTCGGGGATTGTCGGGCTTCATGCGTCCCCAATCCATTGGCAGCCAGTTGTTATGAGGGTCGAGTCCACTAGCCCACCATGCACTATTAATGTGGGCGTATCGCTGCAAGTAGCTATCACGCAGTCGCCCATCATTACGTCGAGCAGTGTGGGGCAGGGCATAGAGCAAGTATTCGTAGATTTCCGAACCACTTAGAGAGCGGACATTTAGCTCGGTAACTATGGGGTCAACGCCAGAATTGACTACCCATTCATGCCAATGCCTTTGTTCTAACTGACTATTGGGATTTTGATGTGTATCAACGCATAGGCTCTTGGTAGGAGGCACAACGCTGGGGGAAATAAGAGGAATTGGGGTAAGAGGTAGAGAGTTTTTGGGAAGAACTTCCTTAAGCTCCCCTGCTTTTTCAAGTGCATCAATTATGTTGATTACATCAGCAGCATCACTTTGGTCTGATGGCACAGGCAAAATTAGATGATGTTTTGTCAATTCGTAATCTCTTGTGATCAAATCAAAAGCAGATGCAATCTCTTGTGCCGTTTGTTTGTTGAGAATTTCACAAGTGATTTTTTGACGACTATAGGGTGTTTTAGATTTGCCGTAATTGGCATCTAGTAAGCGACGGCGTTTTGCTTCTCCCATACAGCATTTACTCCTTGAAAGTGAGTGAAAATGAATCGAATTGGTCTTGATGAAGAGGGGGAAGGGGGAAAGGGAAAAGGGGAAAGGGAACCAGTGACTTAAACTTCTTTTTTGTTCGACTTGTGTTGAGCGGCTTGCCCTGAGCGAAGCCGAAGGGAGTCGAAACACCTATTTAAAAACACTTGGCTGGTTACCTTGTGGGGAAAAGTTCTTTATTGTATTGCCCTTTCCCCCTTTCCCCTTCCCATGCATCCCCTTGCAAGAACAGCCCCCTACCAAGAGCCTCTTCTTTGAGTCTTGATAGTACAAATGAACTAATTTACGGCATTATACATGATGAAAGAGAATCACAATTATTTCCCCCCGGTGTGCGGTCGAAACGTCAGATTGATACGTGTGCTAACCACTTTGTTGGTCTTGGGAAGCTGGTGCAGATGTGTGGATTGACAGCCTGGGTGCATCACAAGTAAACTGCCGTGTTCCAGCCAGAAGTCAGTAGGTTTGCCATTCCTCGGTTTGATTTGAAACTTGCGACATGACCCCAGGCTGACAGATGCGATGGCTACGCCCGCCGCAGGCATCGCTGGGGATAGTCCCATTGAAGAATCAGTATCAGAGTGCCAGCCAATCGAATCTTGTCCGGTGCGGTACTGGTTGCCAATGACGATGCGGAACTTGTAACCAGTAAGTGCAGTAATGCGATCGCGCATTACTTGCAGAGCTTCTGTCCACCATAGTGGTTTCAAAAATACGCTGTTTGAGTAAAGATAGTCACAGCCTTTGTCACCGTAAAGACATTCAAGGCGGGGAACGGGCATTGTTTTACCCACGATCCTGATTTGATTCTGCTGCCACTCCAGTTTCAAGCAGTGTTGGTAGAGTTCGTTTGCAAGTTCCTGACTCAAGAAACTAGTACAGCGCGGCGGAAATAAGCCAAGTATTAAATAGCCAAGACTTTGCCCTTGTATGTCCACTTAAAAGGTTTAGCCATTGTGTTATTAAAATAGTCAATAAATTCGAGAATTCGAGTTTTGAGGTCATTCTGACTTTTGAAGCTTGCACGCTTGAGTAATTTCCGAACTAAAATACTGAACCAAATCTCTATTTGGTTGAGCCAAGAAGAATGTTTAGGTGTGTAATGGAAAACGATTCTATGTGTTGGGTCTTTCAAAAAAGCAGTACGAGATTTCATGGATTTGAGTATGCCACTTTTTCCCTTAATACCCAGGTCTATATTCAAACCTTCAATTTGTGCAACCAACCGAACCAGCGACTCAGACTGGTGAGTGTTCAGACAATCCATGATTAAATGCCATTTTTTGGCATTGGGGTCACTTTCAATGACTCGACAAATATTAAAGAGATAATCGGCTTCGGTTCTGGAATCTCCACAATTAGGCTCAATAATTTTACCAGTGGCAATATCAAAATTAGCGATTAAAGTTTGTGTACCATGACGAATATACTCAAATTCCCGTCTTTCAACCTTACCCGGTCGCATTGGTAAATCTTTTTCTCTTCGCTCTGTAGCCTGAATCCCAGTCATTTCATCAATCGATATTGTACGCTCTCCGTTTTGATAACGTTCAATGGCGCTAATGTATAAACCAGTAATATCTTCAACTTTTGCATCAAATTCTTCATCTTGAGGGGGGGGTTAACCAGTAGCGGCTCTGGTGGGGTTTAAGTTCTGCTTCCTCTAATAATCTTCCAACATGGCGGACGGATATACTTTCAATAATCTCTTGTTTCATGATTTCATCTGCTAGTTCTCTAGCTGTCCAATGACTTATTGGTCTTCCGTAATCTTCAGGTGAGGAACAAGCCAATACAAACAATTCGATTACTTGTTCCATAGTAAATTTTACTGGTGCGCCAACACGCTCCGAGTCTTGTAATCTCTGAAAAATAGACAATTCTTTATTGCTAGTTTCAAGCCATCGATTTCGCCATAAACGCGCCATATCCAGACTTATATCTAATATTCGACCAATTTCCCCATGATTTTTCCCCTCTGACGCTAGGAGAATTATTTTTGCCCTTAGTACTAGTTGTTGCGCCGTATTATGTCGGTTTATCAACTGTTGCAGTTCTGAGCGATCACTCTCGTTCAAATTTAATACTTTTGGAGCTAATCGTGCCACACCAGGTTCCCTTGTTTTTAGCCGAAACTGCTTTGACTCTACTTTCTTAGTTTCTCACAATAATGGTTGGTTTATTTCCGCCGCGCTGTACTAGGGTAATAAGTGATGGGTAAAACTGGGACTGATTCAGTGAATAAATTGAGTTGTTGCATGATAGTTTTCTCCTACTATTGAATGTGTAAATGAAGGAATTGCTGTTAGTTTTGGTTGATGGAGAAGACTTCATGTTTCTTGAGATACTTGCTCCCAATACTCAATAACAAAATCATGGGCTTGCTGTAACACTTGAGGAAGTAAAAATAACGGAACTTCCCAAGCCGCAATAACGCTACCAGCGAAACATTCGGCAAGTTCAACCCGAATGCACTCTGGTAAATTACTCTCTAAAAACTTGAGTGAATGATCTTCGTTATCTGGTAGCGGAACAAAAAAATAATCGTCGTGCATGATATCAGCAACTAGACCGTATTTTTCTGCCAAGGTTTTTCGTAGAGTGTTCATAATTGTTGTTGAGTTAGGTAGGCAATTATTGAGAGATGACTTTTACTATTTCGGGCAACCACCGCAGTTGAAAAACAGTTTGGTTTGAGGATTTGGCGACTGCGGGAACCATGCGACCCCATTGCTTACCTGATTCAGTAGGACGATAGGGAATTTTCTTGTCGTCAGTTCTGTATTGCAGTCCAGAATTTAGTAAGCAGTGGTTAACAGCCCGTGCAGACATTCCAACTACCTCACCAATTTGTGTCGGGTTGAGAAATGCGTCCTCTGCAACATTCGTTTGAGCGATCGCAATCTTTAATTCATCTGCTGCTGGCTTAAGTGCGGGGTTGACTTTTGTGGCAGCATTAACTGCTAACTGGGCGGTGAGGGATTTGTCTAGTCCAGCAAATTCACCCAACATCATTGCTAACTGTGCGGCTTCGTGGGATGGGGCTAATGTATGTGGTGATTCTTGCTGTTTTACTGGCTCTACTTGGGTTGAGAGCATCACTTTCATCAAAGTTCTGTTAGCCCAGATGCGGAATTCAACAGAAACCCACCGAGCTAAATCAATGGCGATTTCTGGGTGAATCCAAGTGCTTTGTTCACTTCCGTATCCTTGGATGTCTATCACCAATAACGATATGAGGATCTTCATATCGTTAGAAAGTGCTTGCAAATACTGCTTTGTAGACTTGAGCTTTGTGTAATCGGCTAAGAACTTTCCGTTAGCTTTGCACATCTGACTTGCATTCACGTAGCCCTTGGGAACAGCATATTTACCTATTTCCCCATCTTGAGGCATTTGATTAATTTCTGAGTCGTGCCAAAAATGTGTCAACATGATTCATTCCCTGGCTATTGAACAAATAATTGATTCAGGCATTCACGCGCACCAAACTTTTTTCACCAACTAGTGAAAAGCGATTCGATATAGTCGGTGTCTTAATTAACGTTGGTGACATCAATTCAACGAGATAAAACCAAGAATTATGCACCAGTGCTATTCCCAGAATCAGCCGTTGTTTTGTTCCCTTATCGTGAGAACAGAGAATCACTCTTTCGCCTAAAACAAAAGCAGGTTTTTGCACAGTGATGCTTTCTAACTCTCCAGTCCCGATGATTTGGTTCTGTGTGGCGTGGAGTATTTCTTTACCGCAATCAATTGAATAAATCCAACATTCGTGTTTCCATTGCATACCGCAGCAGTAACCAAATCTCCTTGTAGTTCGTAGGAAAACTCTCTCCAGTAAATTAACTGCAACAGGTGGAATTGTTCCACGCCAAGGTGGAGAGAGATACCAGCTTGTTTGAAGTGCGTTAATGTGGTCAATCATGCTTTTCTCCCTAATAGGTAATTAATGGCTTCGGAGTCAATAGAGGCAATACGCTTTTTTAAATGTTGTGGGGGATTTTCAAAAAAGCTTTTGAGATGCCATCTCCGAACTTGATAACGCTTAGAAGAACGGCGGCTAGTTTTCAACCAACCACGGCGCACCCAACCAGAAACAGTGGTGGAATGCACACATAGAACACGGGCGATTTCAGCACTACTATAGTTATCGAGAAAGGGGCTTGTAGAATAACCTAAAGCCCAAAGCTTAGTAGCGATAGCAATTGGAGTACGAAAATAGCCATGTCTTTTTAAGATTGAGGCTATTTGCTTAGGGGTATAAAGTTCAGCTTTAGCTTCAATGATTCCGAGTTCTTCATCAGTCCATTTGGGATTCATTTATTACCTCCAATGTTTATGCAGACTTAGGAGAAGAATTTTCTTGAACAATCTGAGCGTTGATAGATTCAAATTCCACTTGGAAGATGTTCATATCTGTGGACATTGCCCCACTGTTGTAGCGGTCTACGATGTGTTGCTTGATTGTGGATTGATTCAGCCCATCAGGGATATCGATGTGCGCTTCACTTGTGATTTTTTCAACAACTGTAACGATGACTTTCATGGGTAATTCCTGTTTGATTAATTTAGGATTCAGAAGTAAAAATATTCTGAATCCTGATTTGTGATTTACACTGCTCCAACTTTTGCTGTTTGCACCTGTTGCATCCACGTTTTGATTGCAGTTAACTCATCTGTATCGCTAGCAACAGCATCAACAACTAACTTTTCATAAGAAGATTCGGCATGATTGGGATATTCACACTTGCCTGCCGCCCAAGCCAAACACATGGTTTTGATTAGTTCATTAATCTGGTTAATATCAAGTAAACTTGGGCGGTCAACATCCTGAAATTGCAACCACTCTTTGACTAAATCAAGTGGATAGTCAAGCAAGGTGCGAATATTTTTAACTCGCAAGTCTTGAGGATGTACTGGTTGAGGAACTACGCTAAGTTTTGGTGGAGTCAGTGGGGGTTCGGGAATCGAGCTTGAAGTTGCACCCAATAAAGATTGGATGTCACGAATGATAGTTGCCCAATTCAAATCTCTACTCCATTCTCTGTAAATTTTGGTTTTACTTGCAGCATCATAAAGGTTACAGAAAACCGTATTTTCGTCGCCAGCATTAGCGACAATAATCAGTGGTTTAGAGAAATCTTGGATTAATGAGGCAGCTAAAAGGAAGCTTTTGGCAAAGTTGGTTTCAACACCAGTTCTTATTATGTAAAGCTCATCAGCACTCACGACAATATCGAGTTTGAGATTGTCCTTGCCTTTGAATTCTTTAGTCGTCAATCGCAGTTCTGACAGATACCCAGTTAATGCTCTTTGAGGAACTGGGATTTTCTTATCCTGGCTGATATTAAACTTGTACCAAACGAATGATTCCCCGTCTACTTCCCCCTGATTCACATATAAATAGATGGGTTCGGGAGGGTTGCATAAACCTAGTTTGATTTCAGCAGTCATGTTTCACCTCGGCTAAGTTTCATTGATTAGTGTTTCGTGTGCAATAATGGGAATTCTGTAGCGGGAGAAAAACTTCCGTGCGTTCACCTAAAGTAATGGCATTCCTTTAGGTGAACGCTTTTTTACTAATTAGAAGGTTCAGGGTTACGCTCTAACTCCCATTGCAGATAAGTCAGTGCATTTTGAGCATCGGCAATGTTTAAATCAGGTTGATATCCCTGGTTCAGGAGTTGTTTGTAGTCTGGGTGCGTAGCAATTTCGGATATCAGGGTTTGAGCTTGTTCAACTAGGTAGTGGAGATGTGGATTAGACATTTATATGCCCAGCCTGGAACATAAATCCTCAGCTTTGACTCCTATTGTTCCTGGCTCAATCTCCGTCGCTACCTCTTCAAGCAGAGATTGAAAATTCGGATGTTCATCGTTAATTTCAATCTCAAATAAATCTGCGCTCTGTGTGACGACAGTTGCCCAATTAGGTAAAGTCTGTGGAATGGTTTTCGCGTAAAGTTTCATAATTGTTTCCTCTTCAATTAAGAGTTAAAAATTCTCGGCAATCTCCAACAAAAAGCCGCGTCCCGTGTTCTGTACTTGCACCAGTTCTCTATCTAGTAGTGTTTGAATTACTGAATCGGAGAATTGGAATTGCAAACGGTGCAGAGGTACACAACCACCACAAAGCCGAATCGAACGCAGCAAATGATTAGCTCTACGGTCAAAACTGTTTGTAGAATTAGCCATTGTTTGCACCCTTAGTTAATACGGTTAACTGTCGGTTGAGAATGCTTATCTGTTGTTGATAAAAGTCAATCTCTGCGGTAATTTGCTGAAATAATTCTTCTGGTGTGAGCGGTTGGATTTGATCCTCTTTCAAGTACGATATTTCATCAGAATTCTTGTTAGGCATCAGCACATAACGCCAACCATCATCAAATTGTTCAGCTAATTCAGTACCAGAGGGATAGTAATAAAATCCCAGAATGATGCCGTCTTGTGTACGCTGTTCCAAAGTAAAGCGAGGGTAGCCCCAGTGTTGAGGGATTGATATTGTGCGTTGCATAGATTTAATTGGGATTGGTGAATAAGCGAATAGTTGATGAGCGATCGCTACCTGTAGATGTAGAGCAATCGCTCTCGTCTGTGCGAGAATTACGCCGCCACTAATTCTTGGCTTTCTGCAACTGGCGCATACTCCCGTAACATTTCCCAGTCAAGGGCAGTCAGCATCTCAAATGGTCGGTCTAGCAATTCTTCGCAGTTAACCGCTTCTGCATGGGGTAGTGTGTCCACCATTGACAATGAGCGCACAGCATCATAGACCGAGTTAGAATACTGCTGTTGACCTGAATAACGCCTCTTCACCCACCAGTCACCGTCAGTGCATCCGACTTGCCCCAGTTTCACGCCGTTGTTGTTGTAAATGCCATCATCGAGAATTTCAAACCCATAATTCTGGCACTCGTTGAAGATATGCGCCATGATTTGGTTTTCGGTCGTGGGGGGTGTTGCAAGTTGTTCCTGCACAGGTAATGAGCCGTCTTTGTAGTGAGTGCAGATGAAGCGATCGCAACGCATTAGAGTGTTGGCACGAAATAGTTCTTTACTGTTGACCGTGACTACCCAGTGTTGCGTTAAATGGTTGTCGTCATGGCTGATGCTGGCTACCAGTTTGTCATCAGCGTAATATTCGTGATGGTCAAACGAGATTTCGACTATTCTGAGGGGTTCGGGAGCTACAACTTGGGCTTGGTCAGCGATGTAGTTGTCGAGTTCGGCTTGAGCTAGGGCTTGTTCGTCGGGGATGGCAGGGGCGATTTTCTGAATCTTGCTTGCCTGATAGTTAACAATGGCGGAAATCCAGGCATCCTTACAGCGTTTGTCGCTTACTTCGACTGTGCAGGCAATCTCGCTGTAGATTTGCTTGAGACGGGCAATCGATTTCAGTCGCAGCTGTTGTGCTGTGTAAATAACGTGAGTCATAATTAAGATTCCCTGTACAAATGTATGGGTTTTTCAAAAGGCGATCGCACGAAGTTTTCCAGGCTGTGAGCGGTCGCCTTTTGTTTGTCTCTATGATTATCATATTAGTCGCTGCGACTAATAATGTCAAGATATCGACTAACATATACTTGGCTAAGATTTATGGTATAGTCGCAGCTACTAAGGGGCAAACACAAGGAGGTGTAAGGTTAAAGATGCCGATATTTATAAAAGAATCAATGCCGATTAAGTGGCGCTTGGCTGTATTGATGGCTGATAGAGAAATTGATTATAAAGAGCTTGCTGAGATGACAGGTATGCATCCTGTGACTATCAGCAAGCACAAAAATATTCGTGTGATGCCAGAGAGGTTAGAGAGAGAGACATTGGAGAAATATTGCAAAGCTCTTAACTGTCAACCCGGTGATTTGTTAACTTATGTGCCGGATGAACCGAAAGGGCAAATATCGTAGTGTATCGCTTTTGACAAACATCTGCTAGCTGATAAGTCAAAAGCATTTTTCCTCTGAAGCTGTATCTCTCTTATGAAAGCTCGATTTTGAGAATTGATTTGCGATCGACTCTAAGCAATGGCACTTAACCAAAATAGGTGGAAAAATGAATAAACCACCCCGTAATCGCAACAAAGCCACCTCTGCCGCATCTACCGATTCAACTTCAGCAGCTAACTCTGCAAACAAGGATATCTCTCAGCAAGTAGATCCAAGTTCAACAACGATTACTGTTACTGCTGCGGAAGTTGAGGAGTTGACAGAGGAAGAATAGCGCAGCCTGACAGCATGGCTATGCTTACCGCAATCAGCTAAAGCGCAGTGCATGGACAAACCGCAGTTTTTGTCCTGAATGAGTTTTTGTCATACAAGCTAAAACTGCATAAGATCAGTGAGTCTGGAGTTAAGAATGAATGTCAGGCAATACTGCTGTTGATGGTTGAGTTCAAATATTTATGGGTGTAGCATCACGATATTGGCAACTAGTGAAAATTGATGCTGCTGGACGGCGGCAAGTCCAGGCAATTGCTCGAGCTAAAGCGTTTTTCAGTGATGTGTTTTCAGGGATCGCCTGCGGTGGGCACAACGCGATATCTACGACGGGCTACGCATACGCAGATAATAATGATGTCCCAGATGCAGAAATTCAACTCCAACTGGTGCAATTATCGCGGGATGCTCCTGCTGATAGATGCTTGCTAGCCCAGCGTTGCCTACTCTGCTTTATATCTTGGCAAATTGAGCAAGTTTGCTTACAATTAGAAACTAATTTTGGGATTGCTCATGGTTTTAATTGCAGTGATTTATTACCTTATGTCCTAGATGACGATGGCAGATTAGAACCAACAGGTTCTTACCAATGCCTTTCTCGAAAAATTTTACAAAGTTTTGACCCAGACCAAAGTAGTCTCACAACCTGGACAACGACAAAGGTAAAACAATATCCGGCGCTCAATCAATTTTTGCTGGAATCAGGATTATATCTTGTGAGTGACTGGGCAATTCTCAACGATACTCGACCTAAACAGCTAGAGCGAATTTTCAGAGAATTTTATTCGTTAACGCCTAAAGAAATTGAATATTTCGTCATCTTTTTAGAAAGTTACCACCTTGTGTATCGCGCACAAAGGCTGCAACAGCGCTCTTTAGGTATCAGGGGGAAATGTCTGCCGCCCACTACGCAGCAATTACAAGAAATTGCTTTAAATATCCAAAGTCAAAGCGGTCAGATGCCCAAGAGTGAAACTGTGATGGCACAATTACAAAAGCTTGCTTCTCTATTGCGACAGTATCGAATTCATGTCCGGGGTGGTTTTTTACCAACAACATCGATAGATGTGTTGGGTAAACAAAGTATTCTGAATGCTGATGTTAGCAATCCTGGAGAGAATGAAGACGAGCAAGCAGAGTTTTTGCAGTTATATCGTCCTGAATTCCTCGCTTGTTTAGACCAAGCATTAGCTGTGGTGATTACATCACGAGTGAAACAGTTACTTCCTAAGAAAGGAGATAAAGCCCAAAAATTCCTGACAGCACTCCAGCTAGTTTACTGTCAACAAATGCCGATGACAGAAATTGCTAGTCGGTTAGAATTAAGGGCACAGGATGCAGTAACTCGCTTGCTAAAACTCAAGGAATTCCGTGCTGATGTGCAACAACAGCTTTTGGTTATATTGCGCGATCGCGTCCTTGATTTGGCAAAAAATTACTTTGATACAGGTCGTCTTGAAACCCTAGAAGATCAGATTTCATCTGCCCTGGAGTCACACATTTCTACAGTAATTAGAGATGCCAAAATTTCATCTCAAACGCCTCAAAGTATTGTAATAAGCAATCTTTTTTCCCAGCAATTATGTCGTTATCTCGATAGAATAAATAAGTAGATATGAAAAATATATCAAGTAACATTCCTGAGCTAGAGCTAGATTTTGAAGTTCTGCCTACAGAAACAATTATTCTCTCATCTAACCAAATCAATCAGGCAGTAAAACTCAGTCAGCAAATTCCCAGTACATCTCGGCAGTGGCAAACTTATATTCATGCTTTAGCACTATTTGCTTTTGAACAATGGCTAGAAGAACGCGCCGATTCTCTAACTATTAATCGGGAACAATGTACAGTTTTGCAGCCACCACTTGCGAATGCGATCGCAGCCGTGGCCAATTTGCAAGTTGGTGAATTTAAACTCTGCCTGATTCCCACTGCTAGCCTCACTGATTTGGAAGTGACTCTACCTAAAGTAGTCGTAGATTTACCACAATATGTTCCTCATTTTTATGTATTGGTAGAAGTTTTAGAAGAACAAGAATCTGCCGTGATTTCTGGATTTATCTCCTATCAAGAATTAATAAAAAATCAGGTAAGAGCGAACTTACAGTCAGAGTCAGACTGGACTTATCAAATACCTTTGAGTTGGTTTGAAGCTCAACCAGACCGTTTGTTGTTATATTTGCGTTGTTTAGAATCTGAAGCAATTTCTTTACCAAATGTCAAGAGCGAAGGCTCTCATATTTTATCGACAATGGAAGGTGAATTAGCGACATTATTACCGCAGTTACAATCACCCGAACGTGAACTTTGGGAAGTGTTGACTTGGGAACAAGGAAGTGCTGTTTTGACTAATCCAGAATTACTCAATTGGGTTTATAATTTGCAGCAAGCACACAATACACCCAAAATAAACTTAAAAGATTTACTGAAATTCTTGACACAGCCAGCCCTCAATGTCGGACGTTGGTTGTGGGATGAATTAGATGAATTAGGGGAGGAATTTTCATGGGTGCTGTTACCTAGTTTGACACCTGCGATCGCAATGCGAAGTCCTACAGAAGAATTTCAAGCAATTATCACCCAACTTCAGCATAGAGGTGTAGAAATTCCTTCCCAGGCGCGGGGTGCTTATCACGATTTAGTATTAGCAGGAATTTCTTTGCGGCTATATGCTGTAACTTGGCATATATTATCTGAATCAGACAAACATTTATGGACATTATTGTTAGTGCTAGGTACAGTTTCACATGATGCTTTACCTTCACATTTAAAAATGCGGGTCAGTGACCAAACGAGTATTTTATTAGAACAGAGTACAAATCAAGAACAGGGAAATTCTTATTTGTTTACTCGTGTGGTTGGCGGGTGGGATGAGAAATTTCTGGTTAGCGTGAGTCTAATAGATGGTATAGAGTTGACCTTACCTCCATTTGCATTTTATCCAGTGCGATCGTTTTAGTTTCTCTGGTTACATTTTTTGTAACGCTAAAATGAAAGCACATTTGGAAAATACCCAAACAGGGATAAATTATGTCTCAAGCCATAGCACAACTCAATCTATTGACGTTTGATGAATTTGTGGAATGGAAACCTGATGGCGTAGTTGATTTCTAAACCTTGGTTTAGGCGATCGCTAACTGAAACTTGTTTGTTACAAACCTTTGTAGGTTAAATTTGGCAACTACAAACAAAATTTTTGCATAACCTCCCAAGCGTGAGAGATATAGATAATCAGCCAGTAAATACTCTCACACTGCTTGGAGGACTGCTTCTCGTGCATTATCGTCTTAAATTCCTCTCTGTTGCTACTTTAGTGCTTTCGCTGTTCTTATTTACAAGTTTTGCTCAATCAAAGACAAGAAGATTAGTGCCAACTATTCTGACTGCACAGGCGCAAACGACACAAGAACTTAGGGAAGAAGCACTGCAACTGACTCAATTAGGTTTTCAACAGCTTAGTCAAAGTCAATTTCAACAAGCGGTAAAGACTTTTGAACAAGCTTTAGTCATTTTTAGACAAATAGGCGATCGCCAAGGCGAAGGTGCAACTCTCAATAGTATTGGGGCAAATTACGAGAACCTGGGACAATACACCAAAGCCTTAGAGGTTTCTGTGCAAGCTTTAGCTATTCTTAAAGAAATGGGTGATAAATCCGGGGAAGCTATAACTCTCAGCAATATTGGCAAAATTTACGAGAGTCTGGGACAATACACCAAAGCGTTGGAGTTCCATGAGCAAGGTTTAGCTATTGAGAAACAACTTGCTAATCAAGCACATAAAGGAATAATTCTCAACAATATTGGACAAGTTTACGACAAGCTGGGAGAGTATGCCAAAGCATTGGAGTTATATCAGAAAGCCTTAGCTGTTCATAAACAATTCCGCAACCAAGCAGCGGAAGGGGTAATTCTCAGCAATATTGGCACCGTTTACCAAAATCAAGGAGAGTATGCCAAAGCATTAGAGTTTCATCAGCAAGCTTTAGCAATTCACAAACAATTCCGCAACCAAGCAGCGGAAGGGGTAACTCTCAACAATATTGCTACAGTTTACAAAAATCAAGGACACTATGCCAAAGCATTAAAGTTCTTTCAGCAAGGTTTAGCTATTCACCAACAAGTCGGCACTAAGGTGCTAGAAGGAACAACTTTCAACAATATTGCCGCAGTTTACGATGATTTAGGACAGTATGCCAAAGCATTAGAGTTTTATCAGCAAGCTTTAGCAATTCACAAACAAATTGACTACAAAGCAGGGGAAGGCATAACTCTCAACAATATTGGCGTAGTTTATGACAGTCTAGGGCAGTACGCCAAAGCATTGGAGTCTTATCAGAAAGCTTTAGCAATTCGTAAACAAATTAGCGACAAAGCAGGAGAAGGGTTTACTCTCAACAATATTGGCAAAGTTTACAAAAGTCAGGGACAGTATGCCGAGGGCTTGAAGTCTTATCAGCAAGCCTTAGCTATTCACAAACAAATACGCAATAAAGCAGGAAAAGGGCTAACTCTCAGCAATATTGGGGGAGTTTACGCCATTCTTGGACAATACACCAAAGCATTAGAGTTTTATCAGCAAGCCTTAGCTATTCACAAACAAATCGGTGATACAGCAGGACAAGGGATAACTCTTAGCAATATTGGCGTAGTTTATGGCAGTCAGAGTAAATATGCCGATGCGGAAAAAACCTTATTTGCTGCTATTAAAGTTAACGAGACTCTGCGAACACGAGATTTAACTGATGACCAAAAAATATCAATCTTTGAAACACAAGCTTCTACCTACCGTTTTTTACAAAAAGCTTTAATTGCCCAAAATAAAACTAACACAGCATTAGAAATATCTGAACGAAGTCGAGCTAGAGCCTTTATTGAGTTATTAGCCTCCAAGATATCTGGAAATATCGACAATCAACAAGCGATCAAACCACCTAATATTGAGCAAATTAAGCAAATTGCTAAAGTACAAAACGCCACACTTGTTGAATATTCAATTATGGAATCAAAACTTTACATTTGGGTTATTAAACCAACTGGTAAAATTGCCTTTAAAGAAGTAGACATAAAATCTTTAAATACATCACTGGCAGACCTAGTAAAGGAAAGCCGTGTATCTATTTGTGTGAGAGGTCGTGGTATCAACATTGAATCGGTCTGTAAGTCTAATAAAAACCAAGAATTACAAAAAAATAATCCTAACCTGCAAAAACTGTATCAGGTATTAATTGAACCGATCGCATCTCTTCTCCCGACTAACCCAGATGAACACGTTATCTTCATCCCTCACGATTCACTGTTTTTAGTTCCCTTCATTGCACTGCAAGATAAAGATGGTAAATACCTGATTGAAAAACATACAATCTTAACTGCACCAGCTATTCAAATTTTAGATTTGACACATCAGCAACGGCAAAAGGTGACAGGTGAAGATGTATTAGTTATGGGTAATCCTATCATGCCAAAAGTGGGTATTCCACCTGTACAACTTCCACCATTAGCAGGTGCAGAAAAGGAAGCATTAACTATTGCTAATTTATTCAAAATTAAAGCGATTACTGGTAAAGATGCCACAAAAGCGGCTTTTAAAGAAAAATTATCAACTGCCAGGATTATTCATTTAGCAACGCATGGATTGTTAGATGATGCTGATAAGAGTATACCAAGCGCGATCGCCCTTACACCCACCAGTAACGATGACGGTTTGCTCACCCCTGCGGAAATTGTCGATTTAAAAATCAACGCTGAATTAGTGGTGTTAAGCGCTTGCGACACTGGTAGAGGTGCAATTACTGGTGATGGTGTGGTTGGATTATCTCGTTCTTTGATTACGGCTGGCGCGCCGAGTGTGATTGTCTCTTTGTGGAAAGTTCCTGATTCAGCCACATCAGAATTAATGACGGAGTTCTATCAACAATGGGAACAAAATCCTGATAAGGCTGTGGCTTTACGGAATGCGATGCTGATTACTATGAAAAAGCATCCTCAGCCTGTTAATTGGGCGGCTTTTACGTTGATTGGGGAGTCTTAGGAAAAGTTCACGCAGAGGCGCAGAGAGGGAACGGAAAGAGTTTACAGTATATTTTATCAGGGTTTATCGGCGGTTAATTAATTATGACTGCTTCTATTTTTAATTTAAAAGTTCAACAATTCGATCAACTTTGTGCATTTGAACTATCTTGGGGTAAGGGTCAGCAACTTGGTGTGACACTCGCCTATCCTGATGATCTGGATTTCAAATACCAAGAATGGCAGCGAATTTATCTCCGTTTTTATAACACAAAATTGCGAGGCAAAGTAGAAGAGATTGGGAGTTTTACTACACCGCCTGTTGATTGGCACTCGCAACTAGTCCAGGCAGAAGCACAACTTTTATATGAATTTCATCACTGGTTACGCAGTGCAGAATTATATGAAATTCGGGCAGCGATCGCCCAAGCAACCAAAAACAGCAATAATCGCTATATTGATATTTTTATAACTTGCAATCCTCTAGAATTGGCACGATTACCGTGGGAAGTCTGGGAACTTGGCGCAGAATTTGCTCTCGATTCTAGTAAAATTCGTATTGTTCGCACACCGATAAATAGGCGTGAAGCAATAAATACTAATGGCTACCATGCTCGGAAAGCTAGAATTTTAGTAATTTTAGGAGATGAAAATGGTTTAGATTTCAAAACAGAAAAATCAGCTGTAAGTTCCTTAGAATCGGTAGCTAAAATTACTTTTATTGGTTGGCAACCCCACGAAAGTATTACTGAATTAAAAACTAAAATTGTTCAGGAAATAGCCTCAGAAGCAGGATGGGACATTTTATTCTTTGCAGGTCACAGTAATGAAACAAGTTTGACTGGTGGAGAAATAGCGATCGCTCCCAATACAGCTTTATTAATTAGTGAGATAGAACAGGCATTAATTACTGCTAAATCAAGAGGATTGCAGTTTGCTATTTTTAATTCTTGTAAGGGTTTAAGCATTGCCAATAAACTCATTGATTTAGGATTAAGTCAGGTTGCAGTCATGCGCGAACCAATTCACAATCGCGTTGCTGGAGAATTTTTTCTGCAATTTATCCAAGCCTTAGCTCAATATCAAGATGTCCACGAATCATTATTAGCAGCATCAAAATATCTGAAGTTAGAAAAGAATTTCACTTATCCGAGTGCTTACTTAATTCCCTCTTTATTCTGCCATCCAGAAGCAGACTTATTTCGTCTTCAACCTTTTGGTATCAAGCAATTTTTTCAGAGTTTGAAACCAAATCGTCAAGAAGCGATCGCACTTTCGGTTTTGCTAATAATTAGTTTACTATTGCCAGTGCAGAGCTTTTTGTTACAATGGCGTGTACTGGTACAGGCTTTCTATCGTCAAATTACCCGTCAAGTTGCAAGTGTTGCAAGTCCGCCGCCAGTCCTCTTGGTGCAAATTGACGAAGAATCGATTAGAAAAGCCAAAATATCCAATCCTAAACCGATGAATCGTCAGTATTTGGCGAGTCTAGTTGACTGACTGACGGCTAATAAGGCTAGGGTAGTCGGTATCGATTATCTCCTAGATCGGCCTCAAGAGCAAGGCGATCGCATTCTTGGCAAATCTATTCAAGCTGCTGTATCTTCACCCAGTCCGACATTGTTTGTATTTTCTGCAACTTCTAACGATAGCGTATGGCTGAGGGTACTACCTGAGATTGCTAATCTTAATTGGAGTTTAGAAGGGGAAATTGACAATTATCCTTGGTATATGGAACTGTTACCCCATGATGATTTTAAATCCCAGCCTTGGCACTTTGCTAGTTTATTAGCTCTTGGGCATCAAGTGCAACAAATTCCCAACGCGCCGCAGCCAAAAATCGACAGCGAAATAGACTTTTTTCAACAGATTAGTGATTTTTTAAAAGATGCTAATAAAGCTAATCAGACGATTTTAAAATCAGAGCGAACACATCTACAATTAGTTACAGCTTTGAGTTATTCACTCAAGCAAAGTTGGTTACACCCAATCATTGACTTTTCCATTCCCCCTAATCAGGTATATCATTCTATTCCGGCTTGGCAATTCTTAGAAAATCAAGCTGTTCCTCAAAGCTTACAGCAGCAAATTGTGATTATTGCACCCGGAGGATATAACGAAGCTGGGATTGTCAAAGATGGTGATGATACTTTTAAAGATTCCGAGTCACCACCTGCTATTAAATACTGGCGCAATCAAGAAAATCCCATTAACAAAAGCAAAGTATTTACAGGTGGACAATATCATGCTTACATAATACATCATTTTCTAACTCAGAGATTAGTTATTCCAATTCCCGATTTCTGGATGATTTGCATAGCGATATTGCTAGGCAAAACGATATATTTACTGCGACCAAGTAAGCAGTATTCTCTATTGCAATCGTTAATGTTGCCCAGTATTATTACAGGGTTGTATGGACTGGTTAGCTTGCAAATTTATATATCTGCAACTGCAATCCTATTACCTTGGTTTTTACCATCGATAGCATTCTGGTTTTACGCTTTACCTACTATTTTCAAAAGGAAAACTCATGAATAAACTTTTATTACATATTGTGGTGCTATCAACTATCGCTTTGAGTACTGCACCTGTTCTATCTAATCAAGCGATACCTGCTAAAAAAAAAATAATACAACAAACCTTTTCTTGGGCAAATATTTCTCGAATTCTATTTAGTAAAAAACCTCCTGTAGAACCGCGCAAAGGTGGTTCTCGTCCCACTCATGCTATCTGTATGGTTTCCCCAGATGCACCCGCTAAACCCAGAATTGTTTGGAGCGATCGCCCGTTATTTATTTGGAAAGGTCGAGTGCAAACAATAGCAGTACGTCCCATAAATAGTGAGCAAGACTTATGGAATCAACCAGTAACACAGACTCAGAATATTACCTATCAAGGTCAACCACTACAACCAGGTCAAACTTATGAATGGGTAGTCAACTCATCAGCGTTCGTCCCATTTCAAATTATGGAGACGCAACAGCGCGATCACATCACCGCAGAATTAAAGACTTTAGAAAATCAACTACAAGCACAAGGAGCAGATATTGAGGCGATCACTCTTACCAAAGCCAAGTACTTTGCTGATTCTAATCTGTGGTCAGATGCCTTACAGCAAGCTTACTCCGTGCAAGAGCCTTCAGATGGATTGCAGAAGATGATCAAAAATATCCATAACTTATGTGACGTACCTAAATCAGACGCTAATAATTCTGCAACTCGTTAGCAAATAGCTCTGATTTTGCATAACCTCTCAACACTCAGAGATATATACCTGTGAGCAGCAAGTAAACCTTTGCAATCGAAGAGTTTCGCGATCGGTAACATCGATTGGTTTACTAATCAATAAAAACACTTAGTATTTGAGGAGACACAACAATGAAAGGTTTAAAATTAACAGCAGTAATTTTAGTATTTGGAATATTGACTTTTGCACCGAAAGCTGAAGCTAAAAACTTATTCAACACTCGACAAGTAATAGCACAAGTTATCGGCTCACAAACTGAAAATAAAAATGATACCGAAGAATACTTAAAACGGGCTTTTAAACGCTTGGAGTCGAAAGATTATCAGGGGGCAATTGAAGATTTTAACCAAATCCTGAAGATTGAACCTAATAATGCTTATGCTTACCTTGGTAGAGGATTAGGCAATTTTAGTTTGGAAGACTATCAAGCAATAAATAAATACGGAGAATATATCTACCGAGGTAACAAAAAATATGGGCGCTCGTTTGAGGGTATTTCTGACTAAAGAGGAAAACAAAACCCTTCTAAATCTAAGGACGGAGGATGTGCCGCAGA
>JAIVFU010000094.1 GCA_020829485.1 Nostoc sp. CHAB 5834
GCGCTATCAATCGACTCAAGCAGTTTCGCCGCATCGCTACCCGATATGAGAAACTTGCTGCAAATTATACAGCCATGATTACGATCGCCTCCATTCTCTTGTGGTTATAGTTTGAAAACACGCCCTAGACTGTGCCAAAACGGGAAATCTGTACGCTAAGAAAACCGCAAAAACCTGAAATCCGGGGTATGAGTATCATCAGATACTGTTGGCGAATGTAATACATAGTTGTATTTTAAAGTATTACGTAGGCTCAAACCTTCAATCGTCGTAGACTAGACCGATATTATTGAGTGTAGTGGCAACACCTGCCTTGTCGCCCACAGCACGCCTTATAGGTAGAGCTTGGTTGTAAAATGAGAGTGCTTTTTGCTTTTCTCCTAAATCGGAGTAGACGAAACCGATATTATTGAGTGTAGTGGCAACACTTGCGCGCTCGCCCACAGCACGCCTTATAGGTAGAGCTTGGTTGTAAAATGAGAGTGCTTTTTGCTTTTCTCCTAAATCGGAGTAGACGAAACCGATACTATTGAGTGTAGTGGCAACACTTGCGCGCTCGCCCACAGCACGCCTTATAGGTAGAGCTTGGTTGCAAAATGAGAGTGCTTTTTGCTTTTCTCCTAAAGCGGAGTAGACTAGACCGATATTATTGAGTGTAGTGGCAACACCTGCCTTGTCGCCCACAGCACGCCTTATAGGAAGAGCTTGGTTGTAAAATAAGAGTGCTTTTTGCTTTTCTCCTAAATCGGAGTAGACGAAACCGATACTATTGAGTGTAGTGGCAACACCTGCCTTGTCGCCCACAGCACGCCTTATAGGTAGAGCTTGGTTGTAAAATGAGAGTGCTTTTTGCTTTTCTCCTAAAGCGGAGTAGACTCGACCGATATTATTGAGTGTAGTGGCAACACCTGCCTTGTCGCCCACAGCACGCCTTATAGGAAGAGCTTGGTTGTAAAATGAGAGTGCTTTTTGCTTTTCTCCTAAATTGTCGTAGACTAGACCGATATTATTGAGTGTAGTGGCAACACCAGCGCGCTCGCCCACAGCACTATATAGTGGTAGAGCTTGGTTGTAAAATGAGAGTGCTTTTTGCTTTTCTCCTAAAGCGGAGTAGACTCCACCGATACTATTGAGTGTAGTGGCAACACCAGCGCGCTCGCCCACAGCACGCCTTATAGCAAGAGCTTGGTTGTAAAATGAGAGTGCTTTTTGCTTTTCTCCTAAAGCGGAGTAGACTACACCGATATTATTGAGTGTAGTGGCAACACCTGCCTTGTCGCCCACAGCACGCCTTATAGGAAGAGCTTGGTTGTAAAATGAGAGTGCTTTTTGCTCTTCTCCTAAATTGTCGTAGACTCCACCGATATTATTGAGTGTAGTGGCAACACCTGCGCGCTCGCCCATAGCACGCCTTATAGGAAGAGCTTGGTTGTAAAATGAGAGTGCTTTTTGCTTTTCTCCTAAATTGTCGTAGACTCCACCGATATTATTGAGTGTAGTGGCAACACCATAGCGATCGCCCACAGCACGCAATATGGGCAGAGCTTGGTTGTAAAATGAGAGTGCTTTTTGCTTTTCTCCTAAAGCGGAGTAGACTAGACCGATATTATTGAGTGTCCTGGCTTCACCAGTGCGATCGCCCACAGCACGCAATATGGGCAGAGCTTGGTTGTAAAATGAGAGTGCTTTTTGCTTTTCTCCTAAAGCGTCGTAGACTCCACCGATATTATTGAGTGTAGTGGCAACACCTGCGCGATCGCCCACAGCACGCAATATGGGCAGAGCTTGGTTGTAAAATTCGAGTGCTTTTTGCTTTTCTCCTAAAGCGTCGTAGACTCCACCGATACTATTGAGTGTACTGGCAACATCTGCCTTGTCGCCCACAGCACGCCTTATAGGAAGAGCTTGGTTGTAAAATGAGAGTGCTTTTTGCTTTTCTCCTAAAGCGGAGTAGACTACACCGATATTATTGAGTGTACTGGCAACACCTGCCTTGTCGCCCACAGCACGCCTTATAGGAAGAGCTTGGTTGTAAAATGAGAGTGCTTTTTGCTTTTCTCCTAAATCGGAGTAGACTCCACCGATATTATTGAGTGTACTGGCAACACCATAGCGATCGCCCACAGCACGCAAAAGGGGCAGAGCTTGGTTGTAAAATTCGAGTGCTTTTTGCTTTTCTCCTAAATCGGAGTAGACTCCACCGATATTATAGAGTGTAGTGGCAACACCTGCCTTGTCGCCCACAGCACGCAAAAGGGGCAGAGCTTGGTTGTAAAATTCGAGTGCTTTTTGCTTTTCTCCTAAAGCGTCGTAGTTAAACCCAAGCCCAAGCAGTGCAGTTGCTTCATTTTTTTGGTCTTTGAGTTCTCGTGCAATGGTTAAAGCTTGCTGTAATATTTGTATTGCCTTTTGGTGTTCCTGTTGCTGTGTCAGTTTTCTCGCTTGCTCTACCAGACTTTCTGCTTCTTGCGATCGCGAATTTTGAGCCTGTCCCCAGGTGGGTTGAGCTATTAGCATTACTGTTAAAGGCGTTAGACAAATACCCAAAGCCAAAAAACTGGTAAGAATTTTTTTCATACAATAGCCCAAAGGTAGCTGTTTTCAATTGTGTGTTAGCAACATCAAAATATTTGGTCAAAGCTGGGATTCCTACCCTACGGGAACGCTAAGAGCGTAGGCGTAGGGGTATGAGTATCATCAGATGCTGTTGGCGAAATATTTCTTAATACTCCAAAGCTTTCATAAGTCCAGTATTTTGTTGGCTAAACTCTTGCTGTAAACGTAGTCTCAAGCAAGTAGCAGGTTTCCGTGGGACGATGTAAAGACTTCTATCTCTACATATAGTTTCGGATGCCGTAGTGCGGAGGAATCAGATGATTCAACTTCAAGAAATTGACCCAATTCCAGAAGAAACAGCACGTATAGCTCGACTAGCTTTCCCAAAAGACAACCAATACATGAAAATGAGGGATGAAATCGGCACTCTATTTTGCGACAAAGATTTTGAATCACTATTTTCTACGCTTGGGCAACCAGCTTTTAGTCCTTGGCGATTAGCCCTAGTATGCGTAATGCAGTATATAGAAGAAATGACCGACAGGCAAGCTGCCGATGCGGTTCGTGGTCGGATTGACTGGAAATATACCAAAATCTTGAAGGCAAATGGATAGCACAACCTTGTAATAGGGATGAAAGACCCTGTTGTGATACCTCCGAATTAGCACTATTTTTCATCATTGCTGTCAACGGGTTGCTGGTAGCAGATGTAGCGTAATCATTGAGATAAATTGTTTTTCCATCATCTAGAGACGTGGTTAACTTCACGTCTCTTTCTTATGAGGAGTTTTTTGCTAATAGTGCTTCAGATGCTTTGGCATTTTTGCAAAAGGCAGAAAATAATGAAAGTCTTCTCTGATGACTGAGGGTTTAGCACTAAAGGCTATAGAGCTAATTTATCTATTGTGCATAGACCATGCATTTCCTGTCGTCTGACCAGTATTAAAATGCTATATTTATAGCAAATCAAAAATCAAGCCTTTCCGGTTATCGCTGGAAGGGTTTTGTCATTATTAGTGTTGGAGTTTTACTCGATTACTCAAGCGATGCTTATGAATGATGAGCTATCAAAACATAAATATCTCAAAAAATTCTCAATATTGTCAATTATGAACTTAGTAATTTTACATATAGTATTCATCTGATTTGTACAACTGTAATTCAAAATACCAGTCGTATACAATATAGAGTTTATAAATTGCGATTGCAGAAGCCTCTTCTCTAGCTGTATGCCTAATGTCACCCCCCTGACTTAGACATCTATGTAGTAATTCCACCAAAGGGCATTTTCGTGGAATGACAAAATTTGGTCTAATAATGTGAAGTAATGCAGACATCCCATGTATGGCTTGGGGATTGTCTCTCTTCCATCACTCTTGGAGAAAGCAATCGCTGCAAGGCTTACGAGACTTCACTTTCCAAGTTTTGGCTACATTTTTGAATTTATATTAGAAAATAAAGCCTCAAACCTTGATTCAGTAATAGTTTCAGTTTTCTACTTCGATTATTGTTTTCTGAGAGTGATGGAAGAGCGTTATACAGAAATGGCTTTAACATTAACATTTCGTTAATTTTTGCATCGCTCCAAATAGAATAATTGATAATAAAATCTTATCTTAAGTTTGAAAAATAAAACAGCATTTACCGTACAGCAAGTACAAACATTAAAGCTATATAAATTCTCGAAAACCTTTTACAGTAGTACTTTCAATCTTTATAGCTTTCGTACTTTTAAAAATACGAAAGTTATGGGAAGCGCAATGGCTTTAAATGCTTGCATAGAAAGCTTTTATCAGAATTTTGATTTTTATCAAACCCAAAAGTTGCTAGTAATACCGGAAAAGCTAGGTACTATCCATTACCGAATATTTTAACTAAGGACATAACAACTTGGATTAATGAAATTCGTCCTTTTGCTATTCAAGCTCCTGAAACTGTGGAGAGTTGGTTAGAATTTTGGGGATATTCCGTAAAAAAAATCTCAAGTATTGAAAAACGATTACATAAAGCTGAAGATAATACAATACCTGATCAAAAATATTTAAAAAATCTTAGATACATATACAAAGGTATTAATAACCGTCTCAAAGCGTGGTCAACAGCAAAAGAGAATGCTAAAGATTTTGACTATCTTTTTTTTCTGCTAGGACGTAGTCACCCTGATAAATTTTGTACTTCTTTTGAAGAAGCAAATCACGGGAATGTCTCAACTAAAATATCAACAGCTATGGCAACTGCAACATTAGCCTTATTTGGGGAAGCCAAATTTTTAAATCCTCATGGCTTCCGAAATATTGGGGCTAAACATTTGAGAATGCTAAATAAAAATTCAGATAAAGAAGCATTTAGTATTTTTCTGGGACACTCTATCGAAATAGATGATAATTATGCAGATATTATTACCGATAATTATGAATTAATTGAATCTTTTATAGATAATTGGTGGGAATAATATAGTAATAACAAATAATTGAATGTGTTGTATACTGGGTATTTAGGCTTTTATAAAGGTAAATTTATGACAGATAAAACATTAGGGCAAGCAATAAAACTTTGGGCTAATATAAAAACTACGCAAGGTACACCGTTGATAGGCTATCTAAAAATAGCGTTAAAACTTTATGTTTTACCAACTCTGAGTAATGAGTTAAATTTACTATTTATGCCAAAAGAATTTAATAAAATCTGTTATGAAATAAATATTTCGGAACTTTCTTTAGAAAAAGTGCTTGATGTATTCGAGCAAGCTTTTAAAATACGCTTAAAAGATAATAGTATTAATAAAAGTACAAAAGGCAATTATCGCTCTGCTATTCTTAAATTCTTCAAATGGCTACAAACTCAAGATTGGTATATAGATAAGATTGAAATTTTACTTCCAGAAGTTTCTCTTAAAAGAATATCTGCTTATAAAACCCCATCAAGAACTTATAATGGAGAAAGAAAGTATGGGCTAAAAGAGGAGAATCTATCGCCTAAAATGTATTTAGATTTAAAAGAATATGAAAAGTTTTGGAGCCAAAATAGCCATACTCAATATTTGTCAGATATATATCTTGAAAAAGTAGCAACTCAAGAAGAACGTAGGATTCAGAGACTAAAGCAAGCAGAACAGGAAGCTTGTAATGGTAGTTATTCACTTATGCCTATCTTTAAAAAATTAGAAATACAAACTTTATCGCAAAATAAAGAATACATACTAAGGTTTTTTGGTTGGTGTGTCAATATTGAAGGGTATGATATACAAGATTTATATCTTGAACTAATAACTAGCCAATCTTTTTATCAACCTTATATTGCTTGGTTAATACAAAAGCGGAGTTGTGGAACAAGCGTAGCTTTGAAACTTTTGAATGTTAGCATTTCAGTAGCTAAATATAAAAATTTTAAAACTTCTCAAACAATTGACTGGTCTGATATTCCTTTAGTTACTTTTCTTAGAGAACAAAGGCACATGTATGTAGAAACTTATCGAAAAGATTATCCTAAAATTCAGGAACAGAAATGGGATAGAAAGTATATCTCTCATCTACAAGCTCAGGAGATTGTTAATTATATATACTGTAACAATTGTGGCTTTAATAAATATTATAAATGTGGATATAGGATTAAAGTTAGACAATCTATAAGACATTCATCGACTGTTTTTGATAATTGGCAAACTTATTTAATGATAAAACTTTTAGTTTATGTGCCAGTTCGCCAGGAAGAGCTTAGAAAGTTAAAAATCGGGACAACCCTTAAATTAATAACAGATTCTCAAGGTAATGAGCGTTATGCAGTAAAAATTAAAAATTATAAAAACTCTTCTAGTAAGGGTAAACCAAGATATTATCCTTTGCCTCATATTTTGACAGCAGATATAACTACTTGGATTAATGAGATTCGTTCTCTTGCTATTCAAGCGCCTGAAACTATAGAAAGTTGGTTCTCTTTTTGGGGATATAGTTTACACAGTATTTCGTCTTTAGAAGAGCAGATAAAGAAGAGTGAGATAGAGGGAATCCCTGATGAGAAATATTATAAATCTCTTCAACTTAGATTAAGAGCTAAGAAGAATCGTTTAGCTGCCCAAAACATAGCTAAACACAATGTAAAAAAATGTAACCATTTATTTTTTTCTTTGGGACGTACATATCCAGAAAAATTTGGTTTTTCTTTTGAAGAGGTTCATTATGGTAATGTTAGTGGAAGAATCTCACAAGCTATGGGAAATGCAACATTAGCATTGTTTGGAGAAGCCAAATTCTTAAATCCTCATGGATTCCGAAATATTGCAGCTAAACATCTAAGACAATTAGGTAAACATGATGAAAAAGATGCGTTCAGCGCTTTACTTGGTCACAGTGTAGAAATTGATGATGATTATGCTGATATAGTTACTAAAGATTATGATTTAATTGAGTGTATTGTGGATAATTGGTGGGAATGATCTGTCAAAAAATTCGTCTTAGCAAAGAAGCAAGCCTTATGCACAGCTGGCTGTGCCTATATAGTGACGAAAATAGCATACTGCTAAATATTGATGCGTTTAAACGATGGTTTGAGGCTGAGATCGGAGAACAGATACAGACAGGGCAGGTGATATCTGCCGTTGATGAACTTGGTGGACATGACTTAATTAAAGTACTCGGTTGGCAAATTCAACCTAAAGAAATTAATTTTGAGAAATTTCATCCAGGTTTTTGAACTAGGCATCACTGTGCCAAACAAGGTTTTTTGTACGCTAAAATCAACTCCTCACCGCTTTCAATGCCTCAAGCTTGCCCATAAACAATCATTTTTGGAAATGTTTCACCTAGAGGAGTCAAGTAAAGTTTGCTATTTAAACAACCGTATATCAAGGGTTTCGCTTTCTATGCGTTACAAAACTTTACAACATGTCCCATTTTGCAGGTATCCCGGCTGAACCCCTTATGATTTCGTTCCCCCTTGTGGGGACTTTGGGCAGATGAGCGCGAACTATGTCTAGACAATTCGATAGACACTAATAACTGAAAAGTATATACAGCAATACTTTCAGGCTATCTTGCCCCTGGTGTCAGCTTGGCTATATTCACCCCAAGCAGTAAAAATTATGCAGGTTATCGAACTCTAATCTAAGAGGATGTTTGAAAAGTCCTCCAGCGTGTGTTTCACTACCCTAGCTACCGAAAAACTGCTACGAGAGAATCGGAGTTTTGGGATTTTAGAGCGCACCCCTGAGTCGCACTTGAGGCTCAAGCCGACCCTTTTCAAACACCCTCTAACTGTAAATATGGATACTTCTGCATTGCTCTTGAAAGTGGCATGGGTGTATGACATTTAAGCTCTGGTTCAAAAACAACAATTGCAACTTCACCGTTCATTAAGCAGCAATACCTAATTGGTCGCCCATCGCATAATCCACAGGATGAAGCCCACTCATACCATTGTTTCTGTTCTTCATTCAGATCGTAAGGGTCTCGCCTTTGAGATTTACTATCTTTCAGCCATCCCTGTTCCAGACACTTACGCAAGTATGCCGCTTTATCTTTGACCTTATCCTTGCTCAACACATATGCGATCGCGTCAGCAAAATCGCTGCTATATTTGAGCCAAAGTTCATCTGCTACAGCTAGATTGAGGTAAATGCCTTGCTCTTTCAAGCGTTGAAACTCATGTTCCGGGATACCATTTGTTTCAGGAACACTACTTGGTTTGGCAGTATCAGTTATTTGTGTCTGTTTTTGGTTATTGCGCTTTTGCAGACCCTTTTCTAATGATTTGTACGCAACTACTAATTTCTCGCCCGCAGATGCCATCATTTCTAAAATTAAGCGGGGAACTTTTGATAACGCGATCGCTCTGCTAACAACTTTCTGGGCAGTTATTCCTTCTGTATCCATTTGCTGTTGTACTTCAACTCCAGTCGCTTCATCGTAGATGGGAGGTATTTGGCAGTAGCGAGTAGCGTCCTGATTGCGTCGCCAAATGGAAAGTTTGTCAAAATCTATAGGAACAACAACATTATCCTGTTGTTGCCTTTCTTGGTATCCCTTAAATTGGATTACCTTTGTGTCCTCTCCAACAACTGGTTGGTGTTCCTCCAAGGTATCGCTACCCGTCCCTTGTAGGGATGGGTCAGTTGGCGCTTTTTCTCTCTTAGCTCTGCTTAAGCACCTATCCTCTGGAGGAACAGGTGGGGCCCACTCTGATTGCGGGGCTAATGAATACTCATACGTCTCCCCTTCTCGTTTATTTCTAATGAGAAACCTATATTTCTCTGTCAACGATTGAAGTGCCTTGAGCGTGAGATTACGACAGAGCCTGCAAGCTTTAGCAATATTAACAACTGATTCCCAGCATTTTCCTGTCTTCCCAGCTCGTCTGGCGATATGTGCGTAGACTCGGAATTCGGGTGGATTTAGTCCGTAGTCGTCAAGCCATGCTGGAATAAACGGTAGTGGCAGTGTAACTTCTGCGGAGGATTCAACTTTTTGAGTTTGAGCATCTCGCTCAGATGCAGTCATGGTATACTAACTCCAGTATGATTAAATAGTAATTTTTAAAAGCACTCCGAAATTGACTCAGGTCAACGGGGTGCTTTTAACTTTTCCAGGATTGTACCATGTCAAATATGAGATTAAACACTAAGTGTTTTGCAATTTATTACAGTGGTGGTTTCCAGTAGTTGATTACTAAGCAATAAAATAGGCTAAGACTTGCTCAAGCTACGTCCAAGTCATCGCTCACAGCTAAATAATTTGTTTCTGCTCGTAGCTGGGATTACTTAGATACGATAAATTCAAAATTGCTTATAAATTTTCTGTTTGGAGAAAAATAATTATTATGGCTCTTGCTGATGCTGACCACAAACACAGCAATCAACATACTGCTGAGGAACCTAAAGATGCTGTAGAGCATTCTGAAGTGATATTTCAGGCAATTGGGGTAATTGTTGGGGAGGTCAACATATCTTCGTCAGGCGAGAAAACCATTACTATCAATGGTTCAACCTATCAATTTTTTTATATTCCCAGAAAAGTCAGAGAATTTGAGCTTCTAGCCAAAGAGATTGAAACTACTGGCAACCACACTCAACGATTGCTTGTTTACCCAAGAGTCATGCACTTTCCTCGAAAGGAGCAGCCATATCAAATCTCTTTTCAACTGCTGGCTTTTGATCGCGGACAGGAAAGAGATGTTTACTTGAGGAAATTAAAAGATTTCGAGTTTCATGTGAGTGGACTGTGGCAATTCATTCCCGTTTGCCGTTTCCCCTGTATCTCAATTTTTCGCAACTTCTCTTTTGAAAGACTGGAATATATTAAGCAAGCTGAACCCATGACAAAGGTTCAATACATGAAGGCTAGCCATGTCCCTGTATTGTGGAAGGATGCGCTTGTCGAACCATTCAAATTTAATCCTAAAGCAGAGGAAGACCAGGGACATCCCATGTTTGTCTCCATTAAGGCGAAATTCATTCCTCAAAAGAACGTTTTCTCCTTTGATGCTTTACTGTCGCTACCTCAAGAAACTTTACCTAGATTCCTGAAGGTATCTAAGAAGGATAAAGCCACAGCTCAGAAGATAGCAAAGAAAAAGAAAAAATCTTTGGATAGTGCTACATCTGCTTAAAAGTACATAGCACGTAAAAGGTATTGAGCCAGATACATGTAAGTGCGATTCGTTCTGGAGAAACCCATTTATTGGGGGGATTCCAGGCTTTAGTAGAGTAACCCTTATGGGGCTGAGTTCGCACTTTAATCCTCTACTAATGACAACTTGATATCCATGTAAGTGAGGTTCACAAAGAACCAATTCTTACTGCCCTGGTGCGGGGTTAAAAGCACATAAACTACCAGTAATGGTAGCCCCTACAAAAGAGATTGACTATCAAAGCTGTAAAGCGGGGATGAAAGCGGTTAATGGTGGTAATTGCTGAAAGCACCAACTGCAAGCAAGAGTTGATGGGGAGAGTAAACGAAGTGTCGTTGAGCCATCGTCAAATCTCGCCAAGGGATATAAGCTTGTGTTTGGCATCACCGTGCCAAAAAAGGTTTTTTGTACGCTAAGAAAAATTCAAGTGCCTGAAACGACGATTTTTCGTTCAAACTCGATCAAAACTAGCAGCATAATCATAGTTTTTTCACTAAAAAGCGCTTCTTGAAAGGCTTACCTCATCTTACTTTCAGCCTTAGAGTACAATTAACCCGGTTTGGCACGGTGATGCCTAAAGTTTTTATTAACCGTTGTTCTATCACCGGAGTGATAAGAGATATGACCGATGAAGTCATTTTCTAAAAAGCTCATTAATTAACAGGTAAGTTTGAGGGAAAGAATAGGGTGAGGATTTGATTTTATTGTGCAAAAACTTGAAGGTTTTTTCGCTACTTTGAAACAAGTTAGTGAATTACTACAGTACGTTCTCAATTGGATACCTAAGCTACTGCTCGTGCATAAAGTTCTTCAAGTAGAGAAACCAATTCGTCCACTTGAGGAGATGTAAATAATCCATCTGGCCCTTGTGGTGTAACGTCAGTAAATGGGGATTCATAGAGGAGTGCCATATCCATAACACCGTGTTCTGTGACGTAATCCACAATCATATTTACAAACTCAATTTGATTAGAGTTCAGATTTTTACCTAATAAAAACTTACCTACCTCCTGTTTAGCCACCTCACGATCTAACCCCACCAAGGAGCGAACGAACAAACCCAGTCCCTGTGAATCTTCTTTAGCACGGTTAATATCCTCCGCCTCACCCACACCGCTCTGTGCCAGTATTGTCTCTAGCTCGGATAGGTCAGATGAAGTCAGTTGCTTGTTTGTTCGCAGTTTGAAAATAACCACATGATCCTGGTGCGATCGCAAAAAAGCCCTTGCTTTAGCTCGGAACTTCTCAAAGTTATCCGATGATGTAAAGCCAGGTAACTCTACTGCGATCTCATCCCCCATCAAATCCTCAAAGTTGGTATAAATGGGTTGGCGTTTCTGTTTTTCAATCAGCTTTACTAGCCCCCGCAGGCGTTTGCGTAGTACCTCAAGCATGGGCAATGTCACGTCCTGCCACCACTCGTCGGTCTGTACATCCTGGATCAAAGGCAACTGCTCCCGTACTAATGGGATAGCTGATTTCTCCTCCAACAACCCGGCAAGTGATTTTAACTGTTCTCGCAAACGCTCAACAGTATGCTGCTGCGATCGCAAAATTGCTAATTGCAACTTCAGCACCAGGACATCAAACCGCTTTGTCTCTTCTGCTTCCGCTTCCAATTGCGAGGGCAAACCAGCTACTTCTTGGCTCAGTTCGGTAAAGTCCTCGCCCGATAGCGATACCCATGCTTCGGAACTAGCATATTTTTCTACCAGTCGTCGCTTAGGACGCACTACGAAGTTTTCGCTATTCATAGCTGCAACTTCTGTGTGGAGTAGATTAGCCACTTGGTGGCGCAATTCTGCATCGGTCTTTGGTTCAGAGGAAGAGGTTTGAGGTGCTTTGATTGTGGTACTGCCAACCTCAACGACCTTTTTATCTAGCTCTGTGATTAACTCCAATCGCGCAGTAAACAACTGCTTGCCCAAGGATTTACCTATTGGGGCATCAGTCGTCTCTGGATTATGCTGAAAAAACTCCAGGTTCTGGCAATAGTCGAACAGGTAGAAGAATTGCTTATCTTGCCCTACACCAAATAAATCGGGGCAGCGACGGGTTCCCCGTCCTACCATCTGCCAGAACTTGGTTTTGGAGCGTACAAGTTTGAACAGCACCAGATTAACTACTTCTGGCACGTCAATCCCGGTGTCCAGCATATCCACCGAGATAGCAATATGGGGTTCCTTATCTTTGTTGGAAAAGCTATCAATTAGGGTTTGGGGATATGTGGTTTTGAAGGTAATAACGCGGGCAAACTCACCTTTAAAGTGCGGATAGTTGAGATTGAACCGTTCACCAATAAAATTGGCATGATCTTGGTTTTTAGCAAAGATAATAGTTTTCCCCAGGCGATCGCCACCAGCAACTTTCAAACCCCTAGTCATCAAATGCGCTAGCACCTTGTCTACAGTATCTTGATTAAATAGCCACTTGTTGACTGCTTCTGCTTCCACGCGCTCCGGTGCGTTGCCTTCGTCATCCCATTCCAGAGCGTCCCATTCTTCCCTTTCTGCTTCAGAAAGTTCATTATAATTAATCCCCTGGCGTTGAAACTTAAGCGGTACTGATACAGCTTTGGGTGGTACGAGAAAGCCATCACTTACAGCATCTTCAAGTTGATAGGAATCGGTAGGTACGTTGTTTTCTAGGTCAAACAGCCCGTAGGTGTTGCGGTCTATTTCATCCTTGGGCGTGGCGGTCAGTCCCAGCAAGAGAGAATCAAAGTAGTTAAAAATGGTGCGGTATTTCTGGAAGACCGAGCGATGGGCTTCATCGATGATAATCAGGTCGAAATGCCCTGCACCAAAACGACGCTGCCCGTCGCGGGTATCATCAATTAATCCCATCATGGTGGGATAGGTGCAAGCAAACACTCGTCCTTCGGTATCTTTCTCTGTCACCAAGTTAACTGGTGCGGCATCGGGGAGGTGTTTCTTAAATACATTTATTGCCTGATTTACCAGGGCTACACGGTCTGCTAGAAACAGTGCGCGTTTGACCCAGTTACAACGCATCAGCATCTCTACCAAAGCGATCGCTCTTGGAGCAATTTTGCTAACATTTAGCACGCAACAAAGCCAAAGTCGTATCAATAACTGTGCCGATTGACACCCTTGACCACAAAGCCGATGCTTTAGAGTCAAAATAATTACAAAACTCACTTAGAAGCCAAGAAGTCTTAATTCCAGGCATTCCAGAATCGGAAAAATCTCTTTTTGTGTTTGGGATGGAAGGAGAAGAGTGTATTTTGCGTTGGTGATGCGTGTAATGGTATAAGACGTTAATGAAAAGGTGCATTGTCATTAACGCTAAAAATGAATAAGTTAAGTACATATACTGAAAGTTCTCTGACTCAAGTTGCCAGTCAGCTGCAAGCGTCAAATGATTTTTTGGCGGAGTTGCAGCAGAAAGCTAAGACGACGCAACGGGGGTATGCTGGCAATATACGGATATTTTTTGAGTATTTTTTGCAAAGGGAGCCGACCCAAAAGGATGTCTCTGAGTTCTGGGGGTTGGATGACCAGACGGCTAACGGGTTAATCCTCAAGTTTAAGAATCATTTGGTGGCAGAGGGTAGGAAGGCGGCGACGATTAATCGGTACTTGTCCGCCCTCAAGTATTTAATTAAGGTGGGACGGAACCTCAAGCACTGCCGATATCACTTTGATAGCGACCGCATTGAGTCAATGATTGTGACTAAGTACAGGGATACGCGGGGTGTTGTAGTTGATGAATACAACAAAGTTTTTGATGTAATTGATACCACTTGCACCAAGGGAAAGCGGGATTATGCTTTATTTCTGCTGCTTTGGGCAAATGTTTTGCGGCGGGGGGAGGTGGCGAAGTTAATGGTGGGAGATTTTGATTACCACGATTTGACTTTAATTATTTATGGCAAGGGTAAGGGCAATGATTCTACTAGGATTGACTTAAACCCAGAAATTGCAGAGGCGGTTAGCGACTGGCTGGGCTGTCGTACAAATATTAAACCCAGCGATCCTTTGTTTATCGCGCTTGACTTCCACAATTATGGACACCAACTCACCGGGGATGGCATCTACGCCATTGTGAGAAAAACCTGTGAACGTGCTGGCATAACTAAGCGGATGACACCCCATAAAATCAGGCATTCGGGGATTACCGATGCGCTGGATTTGGCGGAAGGTGACTACCGGAAGGTGCAGCATTTGAGCCGTCATGCTGACCCCAGGACTATTTTGGTTTACGAGGACAATAAGAATCAGTATCAGTTGGAGTTAACTAATAAATTAGCAGCCCGTGTGGGGAAAAGGCGGCAATCCCAATAAAATAAATCAAATCCAACTTTCTACAGGAAATTCCCTGACTTGACGCATTCTTTGAAAATCACTATCTGATGTAACGAGAATTAATGAATGGCGTAAAGCTGTAGCAGCAATCCACAGGTCATTTTCACCGATGCCAATTTCTTGTAGTTGAGTTGTTTTGCGTTTACTCTTTTCTTTGGCTGCAAATCTTTTAATAATTTCCGACTTGAAATCTCCGTAAATTTCTGCCGTTTCATCATCAATTGGATAAATATCAATTCGGTTGATAAATGCGCGAATTTTGATGAGATTTGCAGTTTTTTGTTGGGAGTTTTGTGCCATGAATCTGAGTTCACCTGCGACAATAGCACTAGTGGCGAGTGTAACCTTACCTAGTTCACGAAAGTGATTGACAACTTTTGGTTCACCTTCTATCAAAAAAGTGCAATGATTTGTGTCAAGCAAATACATTCTTAAAATTCCAGTGGCATACGAGCATCATGAACAAGCTGAAGACATTCTCTAATATCATCACCTGACCAAGTTCCTGCAAATTCTAGTAAATCTTCAGCTGTAGAACCACGTAAGTTATTTGTACTTGACTGTTTTGCTGTATGACTGGTTTTGATTTCTCGAATAAAATTAAGTGCTTCTGTTAACAATTCTGGTGGTAAAGTTTCTATTTCTTGGATTAATAATTCTTTGCTAGTCATCTTCTACCTCTAATCATCGTCCTTACTTTCCACATTGTAAACGGTAGGAATAGCGGTTCTTCCGCCGTGCTGCTGACGCACTTTCTCCCGTGCTAGTTCACCTGCACGCTCTCCTCATTCAGCAACGACTCAATTTTATTTAGAATTTCGCCTTGGCGTAAATTCGTCAATTAGCAAATTTATATTTTCACCTTGCTGCCATTTTACCCAGACAGCCATGAGAAAATCTACCAATTCGCTTTTGTCAATCTCTACGCCACGTCTTTTGAGTTTGAGTAATTCTTCCTCTACATCTAAATCTGTTGAGCGTTTCACATAATAGGTGCGCCCAATCCAAGCATCATCAGACCGCTTACCTGTTGCAGGTCTGCCACGTTTACGGGGTTCTTCTTGAATTGGCGCTGGCGCAAGTGGTGTTGGAGTCTGCGTCACGTTACTTTCTGTAGTTGCTTCTGACGGTTGTTCTGGCTCTTGTTCTAGTTCGTCTTTGGTTTCAAATAACTTTTTAAAAGGGCTAGGCTTGGTCATGACAATATCTCCTTACCCACCTGTTGATACTCGCGCCATGCTATTTTGCTGCTGCGGTCTTTTACTTGATAAACTGGCAACCCCTCCAGTGCCGCTTTTTCATAAACAGCAAATCGTCTAATCCCATGTTGAAATAGTGGTATTCCCTCTGCCGACAATGCTTCCCGTGCCTGCTGTCCGGTTAAGCGGGGGGCTGGGGGAATGATTGTAAGCAACACACGATAGCGATCGCTGCCCAATGATTTGAGAGTGCTTACAGTTTGCAACAGCGCATCCATCGCTAAAGCATCAGGGGTAGTAGGCAAGATTAATAAATTACACCCATCGGCGAGTGCTTCCAAATCTTCGTGGCTTGGTCTAGCGGCTGTGTCAATAACTACATGGTCAAAATTACGGCTATGCATAGGAGCCTGTAGTAAATCCACAACTTTAAAGGGTAATGCTCCTCGCTTTGCCCATCCTGTAGCACTGTGGTTTGGGTCGCCATCAACTAGCAAAGTGCTGCCTAGCTGAGATAGAAAGCAAGCAATATGGATGGCGCTTGTTGTTTTAGCGACACCTCCCTTGAAACTGGCAAGGGTGATTATCACGAGATGTACTCCAGTAAATGCTGCTAGTTTACCTTTTAAATAACGAAAATTTGTATTTCTTTATTTATAACAATTTCCCTTGGCGACAATATAGCATTTCGCAAATTCAAAAATCTCCCAAGTGGCAACCTTTAGCAAACCCCAGCTTGGTAGCTGGGGTTTAGGGCATCCGTGAAAGGTTAAAATAAAAAGTTAATTTATAAGCTAAGTTTATCATTCCTCAACGGCAATCAGCTTTTGGACATTTCCCAAAAAACGGTATCATACACTACTATTTTTTGGCGAACGCAAAACTTTTCGGTCTACTGAAAGTATTTCACGGACGAGCTTCGCTTTTTCTACCTAAAAAAATTTTCGGACAACCTGTGCATCATTACCGCATCCATTCCGTAGCGCCTGTTTGTCTGTTCGCCTGACCCATCCCGACACTGCTCAATGGCATTACAGCCTGTAATGCTTATCTTTCATTACTTTCAGCTTTTTTTAGTGCCATTCAGGTATGAGGCTTATTTTATCTGCATTCTAGCTATTTTTGTCGCCCCTTCAGCACGGATGCACATTTATTCCCTGATGAAATCTTGGCACTCGCTATCATCTAACCCGCACCCATAAAACTCTATTTCTGCCTGTTTTAGAGACTTTTTCTTACGTCGAACTCAGGTCAAGAATTGAAAAGACACTAAGCTGAACCACTCCCCATCATCCCATCACCCCCATTGGTAGCCGTGCCTGTGGGGTAAAACAGGTGCAGAATCAAAAGCGATATCTACGGAGGGTAGTGCTTACACCCAAATAAAAACACCCTACTGAATCCAATAACAGTAGGGCGTCCTTTCATGACACGTACCTAAAGGAGATATACCCAACAACGTATAACACCAACATTGATCCTAATTTATAGTTAATTGTTATACATTCATGTAAGTACTTCTTTACATCTTCAGGCACTTATGTCAAAGTTCAATTTACCAAAACTAAAAACGTTACTTTGTAATCCCAAGTAGAATAGCCTATCTTACGATGGCGGTAGAAATTCCAAGTAAGCCTGCTTTCAGGGATTGGCAACGTTAGCACGGGGAGTTCAATATTCCATGTACCCAGATCATCATCCTTATCTAAGGAGATAATTAGATTAAGGAGGCCAACCGTTAACTCGATTACAGCACCTGCAACTACACCTTGTGGGCCTGCCGCACTCAGCCCCGCAGAAACGGCAGAAGCAATCTTCGACAGCTTATCGCCGCGATCGTCCCAGTTTTTAGCAGAATCCTCGTCATAAGCCTTAAGTCCAATAACGATAGTATCTGCGGCTTCCACTGTGCCATCAAAAACAATTCTTTGATCCGGTGGAAGTTGTTTTGTCTGTCCGTCATTCCTATTCACCCCTGCTCCGACGAAGTACAATTCGTCTTTCCCTGTAACATCTTCAGTGTTATCGCAGTAAATCGATTCTATTTCTATGCGGTGACGAGGGGTAGGACAGTGACTACAAATGTTTCCCAGGGGCCGATGGCTGTTCGGTTAGCAACTACCTGCTGCCCTCCACCACCTTCGGCACAAAGATAATGTACTTTATCGTTACACAAAAATACAACACTATCTCCAGTTTGGATAGTTCCTCCGCCGATTTTTTTAATAGTAAATGTTTCCCAAGGGCCAATACTATTAGCGTTGGCTATTAAATTGCTACCTCCACCATTCTGAGCTGAGACAAATTGACCATTATTGCATTTGATAGCTACTAAACTACCGTCTTGCAAACCAGTTCCTTGAATGTTTATCAGAATAAAACTTTCCCACTGCAATGGTACATCGCGGTTAACAACAAGCGATTCTCCACCGCTGTTTTCAGCACAAACATATTGCCCATTGTTACCTTTCAATTGAACACTAGCGTTAGCCACGGGTACTGATGTCTTAATAAAGAACTCTCTTTCTAAAGAAGCAGCCACATCAGGCTTAGATCCCCCTAAGTACATCAGTTCTGCAAAAACACTAATTTCTTCCCACCCACGTTTTCTGTCAAAAATATTTCCGTGTGTTGATGCTTTGACAATAGCCTCAATAACATTATGAGTGGACTGGTATTTCCGCAGCTCATTAATATGAGAATTCATTTTCTGTTCAAGATTCCCCTTTAGTTGTTGATCATTCTTTGATACAGCAACATTAATGAACTGGTTATAAACTTCAGTAATATCTGTCTCTGTTATAAGGCTCAAATTACTGCCTAACACACTAACTGAACGACTTCCGTTATTTGAACTGTGTACAACTGTTTGCACACTAAGTATAACAAAACCTGGTGGTGCTGTGTAAACAGCGGACAGAGAGTTGTCTCTAGGTCTTCTACCTCTCCAGCTAGCAACAACTCGAAGGCGAGATATAACCTCCCTTTGAATTGTTGACAAAAGATTTGGAGTGGAACCTTTTTGAAAAACAGCCTCAGTAGGATCTATTACCCCCAAACTTTGATATTCATCCAAACTTTGATCTTCATCTAAATTTTGAGCTTCATCCAAACTTTGATCTTCATCTAAATTTTGAGCTTCATCCAAACTTTGATCTTCATTCAAACTTAGACCTTCATCGATTGACAAAATATTTGAAGCTGAACCTTCTTGGAAAATGACATCAGTAGTATTTATTATACTCAAGCTTTGACCTTCATCTATGAAGTTCACCATTATAAGAAGCTCCTTTTTGGGAAAATTAAGCGGGTTTACTTACGTTTAACAACGATAGAGAATCTAAGTCAGATATGGAGAAAGCACTATGTCAATTCATCACTTAAAGCTTGTCACAAAACAACCTTGCCTTTTTTGAGTTAGAAATGCTTTCTCAGTAAGCTTTCTATATAGCAAATTGTAAAAGTTGTTTCTTGACAGGCTCTTAGCCCCGTCGTTAATTCAATTAATAACAGCAAGTTCTACAAGGCGTCGATATAGAAAAGTTCATAAGTTTTGCGTCAAACAAGGTTATAAAAGCTCTTATAATTTCAGTTCCGATTAAAAAATTGAATTTTGGGCAAGTTTACATAGACATAGTTTAAAAAACACAATTTGCAATTGTTTTTATTTATACTTCTGAAGTGTAGAATATTTTACAGGTAAGAATAAAAAAATGGGAGTATTACTTATTTAAACTAGTAAAATTTTATACATTTTTCCTGTCAAATAATTTGGTAAGCTCGCCGAAAAATTGCGTCAAATGACGTAAACACGTTTTCCAGCACCCGATTCCGTAATTAGTTGGCGGCTAGTTGTAGTAGTTATTTGTCCAAGTTCTGATCCAGAAAAAATCTTGACGCCTGATTGAGCTATGATCTTTTATGAACTTTGAAGAAGTATTCAGCGAAATAGATGCAGCTGTCTTCGCTAAGACACAAAAACATTTAAAGGATGTCGAACGATTTGCCCTTGAGGCAGCTTGGCAGGGTCAGACTTATGACGAGATGGCAATGGCTTCCAACTACCTCTATACCCCTAGCTATCTGAAGCAAGGTGTTGGACCTAAATTATGGAAGCTAATTTCAGAGGCACTAGGGGAAGAGGTCAGTAAGACGAATTTTCGTGCAGCGTTAGAGCGGCAAGCACAACTGAAAGAACCTTTACAGACCCAAGAGGCTAATTCGGAGCTATTTCCGTATAAGGCAGAGTATGAGGAAGCCACTGCTAACAGACGCCAAGACTGGGGAGAGGCAGTTGGTGCATCCGTTTTCTCTGGACGTACGCAAGAGCTAGTCGCGTTAGAGCAATGGATTGTGAAGGAGCGCTGCCGACTAGTGGCCTTACTAGGCATGGGAGGAATTGGCAAGACTAGTCTAGCTTTCAAACTTGCACAACAAATTCAGGACCAGTTTGAGTACATTATTTGGCGCTCTTTACGTAATCAGCCCCCTATTGAAGATGTTTTGTCAGAACTCATTCAATTTCTAAATGATGAGGATAAAACTGATTTACCCAAATCTGTAGATAGTAAAATATCCAAACTAATTGACTGTTTACACAAACGTCGTTGTTTAATAGTACTAGACAACTTTGAAACAGTTCTCCCGAGTGGCAATAGTGCTGAGTATTATCCAGAGGGAGTCGGAGCTTATGCTGAACTTTTAAAACGGGTGGGAGAAACACATCATCAAAGTTGTGTAATAATAACCAGTCGAGAAAAGCCTAAAGAAATTTTATTACTAGAAGGAGAAAAAATACCTATTCATTCATTGAAACTGAATGGGTTGAAGAAAACAGAAGTACAGGAAATATTTCAAGTAAAGGGTTCATTTTCGGCTTCAGAATCAGAATGGCAAATTCTCATAAACCACTACGGAGGTAATCCTCTAGCTTTAAAGATCGCGGCTGTTGCTATCCAAGACTTACTTAATAGTGATATTTCCGAATTTATATTTCTTTTGAAGCAAGAAAAGCTCGGTTTTGATGATATTGATGATTTGCTAAAACGACAATTTAATCGGTTATCAGATGTAGAACAAGAAATTATGTATTGGCTAGCAATTAATCGAGAGCCAGTTACATTTCAGGAATTAAAAGAGGACATTTTATCCATCAAATCAAAACAGAGATTATTCAGCAGTTTAGGAGCTTTAGAACGAAGCTCGTTGCTTGAAAAGAATCAAAAAGGGTTTACACAACAACCTGTTGTAATGGAGTATATCACTAGACAACTAATAGAACAAATTTGGCAAGAGGTTGCTAACGAAAAAACTGATTTTTTAGTAAGATATGCTCTTGTCAAAGCTCAAACGAAAGATTACGTTAGGAAAATACAGGAGCGTGTGATTCTAGAGCCGATTGCAAAAGAACTAACCGCTACTTTTAGCTCTCAGAAAATTGTTGAATATAAACTGAATAAAATTTTATCAAAACTGAAAGAAGATATCTCTTGCGGATATGGTGGTGGAAATATTATTAATTTATTTCGGCAACTCAATATTGATTTAACTGGCTATGATTTCTCGCATTTAACTATTTGGCAAGCATACCTACAGGATGTGAATTTGCATCATGTCAATTTTGCTTACTCAGATTTAGCAAAGTCTACCTTTACTGAAACTTTAGGTAGTATTTTTTCAGTCGCATTTAGTCCAAACGGAGAACTTTTAGCTACAAGTGATTCTGATAGCAAGATTCGCTTGTGGCAAGTCACAACCGGGAGACAATTATTTGTCTGCAAGGGGCATAGTAGTTGGGCTTGGTCTATCACTTTTAGTCCTGATGGTAGCATCCTTGCCAGTTGCAGTATTGACAAAACGACAAGACTGTGGGATACCAGTACAGGTGAATGCCTTAAAATATTGCCAGAACCTGACCAGGTAGAAGCCATTACCTTTAGTCCCAATGGTAGTATCCTTGCCAGCGGCAGTGTCGATCAAACAATAAGACTGTGGGATGTTAGTACAGGTCAATGTCTAAAAATTTTACAGGGACACACTGATTCAGTTTGGTCTGTTGCATTTAGTCCTAATGGCCAAGTACTTGCCAGTGGCAGTTATGACCAAACAGTGAGATTGTGGGATGTTCACACGGGTGAGTGCTCGAAAATTTTGCGGGGACATACTGCTTGGATACGGGCAGCAGTTGCTTTTAGCCCTAAGGGTGATCTTATTGCCAGTGGTAGTTTTGATCGAACAGTAAGGTTGTGGGATACCAGTACAGGTCAATGCCTAGAAACCTTGCAGGGACATACAAATTCAATAGTTTCAGCCGCCTTTAGCCCTGATGGTCAAACCCTTGCCAGTTGTAGTTATGACCAAACAGTGAAGTTGTGGGATATTCATACGGGTCAGTGCTTGAGGACTTTGCAGGGGCACACTGGTTTAATCTGGTCTGTTGCTTATAGTCCAGATGGTCAAATGCTTGCTAGTGGGAGTGATGACCAGACAATAAAGTTATGGAATGCCAATACTGGTCAATGCCTGAAAACGTTGAAAGGCTATAAAAATTCCGTATTTTCCGTTGCCTTATGTTCAAAGGGGTACACGCTTGTCAGTGGGAATGGAGACCAGACTGTAATGCTATGGAATGCCAATACTGGTCAATGCTTAAAAACTTTGCCAGGGCATACCAGTCGCTTATTATCTGTTGCCTTTAGCCCTGATAGTCAAATGCTTGCTAGTAGTGGTTGCGATCGCACTGTAATATTGTGGAATGCCAGTACTGGTCAATGCTTAAAAACTTTGCTAGGGCATGGCAGTTGGGTCTGGTCAGTCGCTTTCAGTCCGGATAGTCAGATCCTTGCCAGTAGTAGTGAAGATCAAACAGTAAGGCTTTGGAACGTTAGTACAGGTCAGCTTCTCAAAAGCTTGCAAGGACATGATGGTGGTGTACGGACAATTGCTTTCAATCCAAGTAATGGTATTCTAATTAGCGGTAGTTACGACCGAACGGTGAGGTTGTGGGATGTTAGCACGGGTGAATGCCTAAAGACTTTGCACGCACACGAAAATTCCGTGTGGTCTGTTGCTTTTAGTCAAGATGGTCAAACCTTTGCCAGTAGTAGTGACCACACTATTAAGTTGTGGGATATTGGTACAAATAAGTGCCTGACGACTTTGCAGGATCATGTGAGTTCAGTAATGTCAGTTACCTTTAGCCCAAATGGTCAAATGCTTGCTAGTGCTAGTGAGGACAAAACGGTGAAGCTTTGGAATGTTAGCACGGGTGAATGCCTAAAAACTTTACAGGGACATACTAATTTAGTATCGTCAGTCGTCTTTAGTCCAGATAGTAAAACGCTAGTTAGTAGCAGCTTTGATGAGACGATTAAGTTTTGGGATATTACGACTGGTAATTGTCGAAGAACTCTCAGAGCTGTTAGACCCTACGAACAGATGAACGTAACTGGTGTTGTCGGTTTAACTGAAGCGACTATTGCTACGCTGAAGGCTTTAGGGGCAGTCCAAGATGAAACAAACTGAAACATAAACGCTTTTTAGTAGATTTCTGATGACTGTAGAGTAGAACAACTTACCTCGCTCCTAACTTATTTAGGACTATCTAAGGAACTTTAAAATCATCAATATTAATTATTATCATGCGCCTAAAATTCATTACAGAGTGTAGAGTTTTTTGTAAATACTCGAGGGAGTAAGAGGTGGTTGCCGACAGCAACCACCTCTTACTCCCTTATAATGATTATAATTTTTGTTAAAATGGGGGTTTTTGTTGAAAAATTTATTCCTTGGAAGTCCCTAAAGGTAAAATCCCCAATTTTTGCCGGACTTGAGCAAGTGGAGTTTGCCACTCAGATTCAATGTCCCATTCAACCAAATGCTTAACTAGTTTGCCACTCCTATATGCCTTGAGGATATTTGTGAAATTAATCTGGCGAGTTAGTAGTCCAATTAACACCAGTATTGTACTTGAGGGACGAAACACTTGAGCACGTGTAAATGCCTGTAGCATGAATTCGTCGTGCTTTGAAGGCTGAAGCCCAGTTAAAACATGCCAGACATCATGAGTTCGCTGAATCCAATCTCCAGAATTTATTGGATTGAAGCCGTTTTGATCGAGAAACCGAGCAACCTCATGTCCGAGGGTACTTTTAGGTAGTTGACGTAGCTCTTCTAAGTTAATACTAAACTCGCGGTTAGCGTAAACCTGAGGATTAATTGTTCGAGCAATCCATAAAACAACTCTTGTCTGTAGCTCTTGCATATATACATTGCCCCGGTTACTGTATAGGTGGTTCGGTATGTAAGGATATACAGCTTGCTCTTTGGCTTTAACGAAAAAGATTCGATTATTAACAGAAAATTCATGAATCGCACTTACATCTATCTCGGTTTAATGCCATTCAGAGGCACTGCTTGAGCCACTACCGCCATAAAAAATACCCCCATATTCTGGGGGCGATTGATGTGGTTGATGTGCCTAAAAGGACACAATCGAATAATGAGAGTTCGTTATAAGGATTTCTGTATATATGCCGATCTTACAATGAGCTATCGGTGGATGTCTTCGGTGATTACTGACTCTTCAAAATCGCTTCACAACAACTTTTCAATAACATAGCTATTTACACCGTTAACCATTGGAAAAATTTTCATCAAGCTTTTTCAAATGTTCAATCCGGCAGCAACCGCGCCGCCATTGGTCTTTAGTCAAAGGATAATAACTAGCCCACTGGCTTCCATCTGGTGCTGAATAAAAAAACGTAACCAAATAAAAGCGATCGCTTTTAAAGAAAACCGAGATCGCCAAGAAAATCTGTCTATGAAGAAGCGCCTGCTTCAGATACAGCAGCGCCCACGTCTGGCTTTACCTCCTTCGCCTTCTTTTCAAAAAGCTGAATTCCGGCATCAAGGATTTCAAACCCGTTCTCTGTTCTTTGGGTTGAGTCGATGGGGGATAGTCGGGTAAGGTTTGAGTGTCACCACTCTCCCCTCCCCTAAGAACCGTGCATAAGACTTTCGCACTTACACCCCTAGCTATCTAATTGGTGTTGTTTGCAAGTAAACTGAAAAACACCTACCAGCAGACATTCCTCCGTGATAGTAAAGTTACCTAGCCACCGCCCACAAAGACATTTCCCAGATGCCAAACGAATA
>JAIVFU010000095.1 GCA_020829485.1 Nostoc sp. CHAB 5834
GATTGGTGGTATTCAAGCTAGAGGGGAAAAAGGAAACTACAGTACACAACGTATTAAATTTAGCTCTAACAGTTCTGGTTAACTTTTCGTTACATAGTTATGATTTTTCCTGCCGACTTACTTACAACTATTTCAACCGCAATTATTCTGAGGGTTAAAATGACTAAAAGGTTTTCTTCGCCTCGATTAGTAGTGTCTGCGAGACTCACTACCTTTGCTCAGACTGCTTTTGGCGCTGCGATCGCACTTAATCTGTGGGTAAATCCCTCATTGGCTGGCGATCCGTTTCGTAATCGTGAACCTCATCAAATTGGCGACCAAACAGAAGCCGCTTTTAAAGCGGTTTTCCAACAAGGCAACTATCCAGCAGCAGAGCGTTATCTGCAACAAGCACTATCCAAAGAACCAAATGAACCTCTAGCTTATGCTATGAAGGCATCTTTAGCATACGGAAATAAAGATTGGGCTAAATTAGACACCTATAGTCAGAAAACTCTAGAAGCCGGACAAAAATTAATTCCTAGCGATCCATTGCGTGGTAATTTATACACTGCTGTTGGTCATTTTTTAGAGGGTGCATTAGTTCTTACTCGTGAAGGTACAGTCAATGGTGTACCGCAAGTTTTTAATCGGTTGCGGCAAGTTTATGAATATTTAGACAAAGCCGAAGCAATTTCTGCCAACGATCCAGAACTGAATTTAATCAAGGGTTATATGGATTTATTATTGGCGGTTAATTTGCCTTTTGCTAGCCCAGATCAGGCAATTGGACGCTTAGAAAAAAATGCTGCTCCTGGGTATCTAGTAGATCGGGGTATTGCTCTTGCTTACCGCGATTTAAAACGGTATCCACAAGCACTAGAGTATGTCAACAGGGCGATCAAAACCACATCCGATAATCCAGAAATTTATTATCTTAAAGCCCAAATCCTGAAAGAACTGGGGCAAAAAGAAAAAAGCCAGCAGATGATCCAGGAAGCGATCGCTAATTTTGACAAAGCATTAACTAAAAAATCCCAACTCCCAAGCGATTTAGTCAAACAAATTGAGAGTGAACGCAGCCGTGCTGTTAGCCTGAAAAATCCTTAGCCCCTATTCCCCATTCCCCACTCCCTACTCCCCACTCCTTACTTTGATATGCTTATTTGCAGAAGAGTAATTGAGATACTAGACCAAAATGGAGATTCAGTTCCGCGAAATTAATCCTTTTGATGTGTGGATTTGGCTGAAATTTAGCACAAATCCTTCTGCGCGTGAAAAGCAGTATGTAGAAGAAGTTTTCAATTCCTGGTTTTATCTGGGTAAATTGGGTGCATTTAATGCAGAGAATCTTCAGGTGCAGGACACTGGACTCGATATCAGCTACATGAATTATGATGAGCAAGGGTATGACAAAAGCCTACTAGCACTAATGCACAACATTGGTGAATTTGAATATGAGGGTCAATGGGGACGTTGTTGGTTTGACTTAGGAACCAGTGATGCGATCGCTCTGGATATTTTAATCAACGCCCTCAGCCAGCTAAGTCAAGAATATGTCACCATTGAAGAATTATACATCGGTGGCGAAAATCCAGATTGGCCTGTTGAGGGTAGCGAAAGTCGTCCTCAGTCTATTTACGATAATTAGTTACCAAAATGAATAAAGCAGGCGAAATTCGGGTAATAGCCTTGGGGCTAATTCGGGATGGCGAACGCATATTTCTTTCTGAAGGCTACGATCCCGTAAAGCAAGAAACATTTTATCGTGCTTTAGGCGGTGGTGTTGAATTTGGCGAAACCAGCCACGCCGCCTTAAAACGCGAGTTTCAAGAGGAAATTCAGGCAGATTTAACGAATATTCAATATCTAGGTTGTATAGAAAACCTGTTTACATTTAATGGTAGGCAAGGTCATGAAATCATTCAGCTTTATCAATGTGACTTTGCTGATTCAAAATTTTATCAACTGGAAAGTTTAGTTTTTTCAGAATCACAAACTCATAAACATAGAGCCTTATGGATAGATATTTCTCGCTTGAAATCTGGGGAATTCAGATTAGTACCTGAAGTATTTTTTGAATATTTATAAATCATCTGGAAATTTACTAAGTAGAGCGGCGTGAATAATGAAGAGGTTTGTAGTAAGGACTTTAGTCCTAATTTGTTCGCGTAGCGTCTCGTAGAGAGCGGCTCCAGCCCTCTCTACGAGACGCACTCGCGTTCACTACGAACTCATCTCAAGATTTTTTACATTACTTAATCTACTTTGATTTGTTCTCGCCTACTTACTTAAGATTGCTTTGCTGTTTATGATTGGCGTGGTAATTTAACCTCATATAGTAGTTAAATAAGACAAATATGATTAAAATCCTCCATCTCTCCGACATCCACATGGGAAGCGGCTTCTCCCACGGACGAATTAATCCCACGACTGGATTAAATACACGATTGGAGGATTTTGTCAACACCTTGTCTATATGTATTGACCGAGCGCTGACTGATACTGTTGATATGGTGATATTTGGTGGCGATGCTTTCCCGGATGCTACACCACCGCCTTATGTACAGCAAGCTTTTGCCAGCCAATTTCGCCGTCTCATGGATGCCAATATTCCAACAGTGCTGTTGGTAGGCAACCACGACCAACATTCCCAAGGACAGGGAGGCGCGAGTTTAAATATTTACCGCACTTTGGGAGTGCCAGGGTTTGTTGTCGGTGACACATTGACCACTCACTGCATCGAAACCCGCAATGGTAAAGTGCAAGTAATCACCCTTCCTTGGCTCACCCGTTCCACTCTGATGACTCGCCAAGAGACTGAAGGTTCATCTTTGGCGGAAGTCAACCAACTATTAACGGAACGCCTGCGAGTTGTTCTAGAAGGGGAAATTCGCCGTCTTGACCCCAATGTGCCAACTATCCTTTTGGCTCACTTGATGTCTGACAATGCTACCTTGGGCGCAGAACGTTTTTTGGCAGTGGGTAAAGGCTTTACTCTGCCCTTATCTTTGCTGACGCGACCTTGTTTTGATTATGTAGCCTTGGGACACGTCCACCGCCACCAAAATCTGAATAAATCCAACAACCCGCCGGTGATTTATCCAGGGAGCATTGAGCGGGTAGATTTTAGTGAAGAAAAAGAAGACAAAGGCTATGTGATGATAGAACTGGAGCGGGGGAAGGCTGAATGGGAATTTTGTCCCTTAACAGTTCGGACTTTCCGCACCATTGAGGTGGATGTCTCGAAAGCAGATGATCCTCAAGGGGTGTTAATGAAAGCGATCGCTAAGTATGATATTCAAGATGCTGTAGTGCGGCTAATTTACAAACTCCGCTCCGAACAGATGGATTTAATTAACAGTTCTTCTCTACATACTGCTTTAAGTCTCGCTCACACCTACACCATTCAAGCAGAATTAGTGAGTCAATTAGCCAGGCCCCGCATTCCTGAATTGACTGCAAGTAGCAGCATCGACCCAATGGAAGCTTTGAAAACTTATTTGAACAACCGCGAAGACCTTAAAGACATAGCAGTATCAATGATGGATGCAGCCCAGAAGCTGCTAGCAGATGATGTAGAAGTTTGGCTGGAAGTAGCAACTAATGAATAGGATAGATGCCAATTATATTTTCATGTTTAACTGAGCGATCGCGATAAAATAAAGTAAAAGGCAAAATAGATACATTAGTTCTGAAAGACCAATTTTGGGTGATGGTTATTGAGTCAAAACAAGCAGAATATTCCATTGAAAGAGGACTCGCATAAATTTTAGCTTATATGTTAGGTAATCCTCATGCAAATCAGCCTAGTTTTGGGATGATTTGCAGCGGTGGAGAATTTATTTTTGTCAAATTAGTTAAAGGAAATCCAACTTATTATGCTTTATCAAAGGGGTTTTTAATCCGAAACCCTGGAAATGAATTGTACGACGTACTACGAATCCTGAAACGCTTGGCTCAGTTGGTGAGTGTTTAAATCTTATCGTTTCATCAGTTAGCATTACGTAATGAGAAAATGTTATAATATTTGAATAGTAGTAATTACAAAAGTAACCATAAAATTAAAAGTTGATTGTTAATCTAAAGTTTTTTCAAACTTTTTTGTGACTTATTTCCCAATCTTTTCTACTTTTTTACTGATTCTTTTCCCTCTGTTTTTGTACTTCTTCCTTGATTTCTTCTCCGGTTTCTTCTACTTTTTTGTCGATTTTTTCTGCGGTTTCTTCTACTTTTTTGTCGATTTTTTCTGCGGTTTCTTCTACTTTTTTACCGATTTCTTGTGATGATAAAGTTCCTTCTGCTTTCCTGACAATATCATTAGCTAGCCGTTCACTAAAGCCCACTAAAAAAGCAAGTGTAAAAAAGAAAAAATATTTAGCATCACTATTTTGATCACTTCCTTTGCCTTGAAAAATTGGAAAGCTGATAATATTTGAGTTAATTATTGCAAAAATTAAAATACCAAATGCAGTTCCAATTAACGGTTTTGCAAAACCAACAATAATAGGAGCTGCTGAACCTCTGTAGTCTGCAATAGGAGCTGCTGAACCTTTGTAGTTTGCAATAGGAGCTGCTGAATCTCCGGAGTCAGGATCTTTGTATTGATCAAGTCTAATAAAGATACTAACTATGCTACCAAATGCTCCGGCAAATGCTACCATAATTATCAATGATGAGTTATCAAACAAAGATGAAGATGATAACTTTGCTATTATTTTGTCTTCGGTTTTTTTTAAAACCTCCTCGCTAGGAGCTTGCCCTGTAGCTATTCGCATTATTCGATATACAGAAAATGTTATAATATCAGGAGTAATAGTTAATGCAGTAGCACCTGTTAATACTAATGGTATTCCGATACTATAAACTGGAATTACCATTGCCAGACCAACAAGAACTTTTGTTGGTGTAAGAAAATCACGGATAGAACGTTTAAAAAAATTTTTAATACTTCCTAAACCAAGAAAAAATTGTCTAGTATTTAAGAAATATTCTATTTCATGTCTTAGCTCTTTAGCAATTTCTATATACTTTTCATTTTCCAAAATAATATATAATGTATTTTTTATACAATAAAATTTTGATTCTAAACTATAAAATTCAAATGTATTTTTTATTTTTTTCCCCTTATTTTTTAAAATAAAAATCTCAATACGCTGCAAAATGGCAAGTTGTTTAACAATTTCCATTTGAGTTTTATTATTTAAAGTATAATTAATACCTATAATTTTTTCAGGTATTTCTTTCATTGTTTTAATAATATCTTCATGTAGTTTTACAAGAAGTTCCTGGCATTGTTTTTGTTCATCTGATTGAGTCATAAGTTACTCATCTCTAAAAATATAATTATAGCAGAAACAAACCATCAAAATTGCTTGCTATTAACTTACGTGAAAAGCCCAAAGGTTTAGCAGCCAAAGAAGGGAATGACTTACCAATTCGTTCTATAAGTCTCACAGGGTTAAAGACAGCAAAAGCACAAAATATTTTTCAACACAAAGAAAAGTTGATGATGAAGCGAGAATTTAATGTAATTATTGAACGACATGCAGACGGCTACTTTGTTGCTTCCGTCCCAAATCTAAACAGCAAGATTCACTGGACTTTGTTGGTATTGGGCGAGTCGCAGTTGAGATATGAGTCAATTACCAAGCGTCACAGGAAGGGAAGTTATTGCAGCCCTTAGCAAAGTCGATTTTGAAGTGGCTAGGCTACGTGGTAGTCATCATATTATGATACACAGCGATGGTCGTAGGACAGTAGTTCCTGTACATTCAGGTGAAACAATTGGTCGTGGTTTATTGGCACAAATATTACGCGATTGCCAAATAACTCGTGAATAATTTAGGGAATTGTTGTGAGTATTAATAGCTATTTGTGATCGGCGATCGCTCTTTCAATAATCGTAGGGGCACAACATGTTCATTGGTGTCAACTTAAGCTAAAATAGCATGTCCCACAGGCGTTTTAACCCCCTTAATCCCCCCGATTTATTGGGGGGAAAAAGAAATCCAGTTCCCTCCCCTTAGAAAGGCGAGGGTTAGGGTGGGGTGACGCGGTGAGTGATGGAAAGCTAGAGAACTGAATATCACGTCTCGACAAGGGTTTCACGTTAAGTTGACACCCATGAACATCTTGTGCCCCTACCCGTGTACTTCATTTACCTGAAATATGCTATATCTCAAGCGGACTGTCGGGCCAAAACTGTGGAAAATACTCAGGGAAGCTTTAACTAAATGGGGTTCTTTGAAAAGATGCTAACACCCTTTGATGAATTGTCCGATATCGGTTAGGATAATCCATCAATTAAAGGTAAAACTTCAAGCACGCTTAATTGCGCTGCAACATGAAAATCACCCAAATGTATATAAATTTGGGCAGATTTTATAGGAGTTTGCTACTCTTCTACTATCAATTGTTGTTTTTCTTCTAGCCAGAGGAAATTTTTGACTCAGTAAATAAATTTATCGAGCCTTGAATAAGCTATTTTTTACAGGTAAATCTTTTCGTTTTATGGCTTTTGTCTTACCGCTAATCACCTGGTGGGGATACAAAGAAGTACAAAATCAAATTGTACAGCCGCAAGCAGTTGTAGTGTTGGGTGGTTCAACGAGACGTTTGGAGCGAGAGAAGTTTACGGCCGAATTTGTCCGCCAGCATCCAAATATACCAATTTGGATTACCGGGGGTAGTCCACCTACATTCACCCAACGAGTGTTTACCAAAGCTGGTGTTGATCCCAAACGTTTACATTTGGACTATGAGGCTGTGGATACAGTTACTAATTTTACTACGTTGGTAGATGATTTGCAAGCTCGTGGGATCAAGAGCGTTTATTTGATTACTTCAGATTTCCACATGCGCCGGGCTTGTGTCATCGGCGAAATTATTTTGGGTAGTCGAGGTATTTATTTAAAACCAGTGCCAGTTCCTTCAGAAAAACCACCTGAATCTATTGAAAAATCTATTCGTGATGGAGCTAGAGCAATACTTTGGCTAGCTACTGGTTACACTGGTGTGGATGCAGTTAAAAATAAACGATAAATTATCAGTGGTAATTTGGATGAGCTTGGCTTAAGTCAATACAGGTAAATTAAGCCAATTAATGCCAATAATCGTGAGATTAGCTAAGTAATAAAAAACACATGAAACTACAATTATCCAAAAACTAGCGCAACATCAACCCTTAAAGAACACAATATAAAAACCAATTAACAATTTTTGCTCATTTAGTGGCAGCTTGGGTAACTCGAATTTATCTGTGTAGTTCAGGGAAAAAAACGCCCCAACTTATCTCACAATTTGATACCCTAGCTTAAACAGATTTAAGAAAAATTAAAGCGTGGAAATTCAACTTGGGCGGGGAAAAACAGCTCGCAGAGCTTACGGAATAGATGAAATTGCTCTAGTCCCTGGTAACAGAACACTAGATCCCAGTTTGGCAGATACTAAGTGGCGTATTGGCAATATTGAGCGAGAAATTCCGATAATTGCCAGTGCGATGGATGGTGTGGTAGATGTTCGCATGGCTGTACGTTTGTCGGAGTTAGGAGCATTAGGTGTCCTCAATTTAGAGGGTATTCACACTCGCTATGCTGACCCAGAGCCAATATTAGATCGGATTGCCTCTGTAGGTAAAGATGAATTTGTTGCCCTGATGCAAGAACTTTATGCCGAACCAATAAAGCCGGAATTAATTGAACAACGGATTCAGGAAATTAAACAACAAGGTGGCATTGCGGCAGTAAGTGCGACTCCAGCCGGTGCAAGTAAATACGGCGAGGCGGTGGCAAAAGCTGGGGCAGATTTATTTTTTGTACAGGCTACGGTAGTTTCTACTGCACATCTGTCACCAGAGTCTTTAGTACCACTTGATTTAGCAGAATTTTGCCGTTCCATGCCTATCCCTGTGGTGTTGGGGAATTGTGTAACTTACGAAGTCACTTTGAATTTGTTGAAAGCTGGGGCAGCTGGGGTACTGGTGGGAATTGGGCCTGGTGCTGCTTGTACGTCTCGTGGAGTCTTGGGTGTGGGTGTACCACAAGCGACTGCGATCGCAGATTGTGCCGCAGCACGAGATGATTACTACAAGGAAACTGGCAACTATATTCCTATTATTGCTGATGGCGGTTTAATCACCGGTGGCGACATTTGTAAATGCATCGCCTGCGGTGCCGATGGTGTAATGATTGGTTCTCCCTTTGCTAGAGCCGCAGAAGCCCCAGGACGAGGTTATCATTGGGGCATGGCGACTCCCAGCCCAGTCTTGCCCCGTGGCACCCGGATTCGCGTTGCCACCACCGGCAGCTTAGAGCAAATACTCATTGGCCCAGCAGGGCTAGATGATGGCACTCACAATCTTTTAGGAGCCTTAAAGACCAGTATGGGCACTTTAGGAGCCAAAAATATTAAAGAAATGCAACAAGTGGAAGTTGTGATTGCGCCTTCTTTATTAACCGAGGGTAAAGTTTACCAAAAAGCTCAACAATTAGGTATGGGGAAATAGAATTGGGGCATGGGGCATGGGGCATGGGGCATGGGTTATTAATTCTTCTTCCCCTGCCTCCCCTGCCTCCCCTGCTTATTAAATTTTTCCAGCCCCCTAAACAATTGCTGGAAAAATCCTATATCTCGCCTACAATAGAGATAGCGGAGACGAATGTTTCCGTTCACTCCTCACACCACACTCCGCCCGGACTACTGTTCGGGCGGTTCCTTATGTTTATAAATAAAATAAGAGAGCTTCTTTGCAAATGTACATCCTCGGACTTCCAAGCTGAGGTTTTTGCTATGGTAGAATTTTCACCAAGCTCAGATATTATTGGCAAAGGTTTTAGGCATGTCAACAGCCGCGCAAGTTACCGATTCTAGTTTCAAGCAAGAAGTACTCGACAGCGATGTACCCGTTTTAGTTGACTTTTGGGCACCCTGGTGCGGACCATGCCGTATGGTAGCTCCTGTTGTCGATGAAATCTCCGAACAGTACGAAGGTAAAATTAAGGTCGTCAAAGTCAACACGGATGAAAATCCTCAAGTTGCTAGTCAGTACGGCATCCGGAGTATTCCCACATTAATGATTTTTAAGGATGGAGCAAAAGTGGATATGGTGGTGGGCGCTGTGCCTAAAACTACATTAGCTTCCACTATCGAAAAGTATCTTACAGACAATCGGCAATAAACTCATCTTGAGTTATTCATTGTGTTCTAACTTTAGGTTAATTTTTATAAACAAGTTTGAGAGGCGCGAATTCCTCGTTTCTCAAACTTATTTACGTTTGTATACAGTTTCAGAATATTTTTAGGAGTTTTCTAGCTCAAAAACAACTCTTTAATTCCGGTACTACCAATTTCCACCGCTAGCGCCGCCAACAAAAAACCTAAAAGTTGAGTCACAATCACTCCACCTTCTGCACCAATCCACTGGTCAATCAGATTTGCTAAACGCAAAATTAACCAAGTGACAAACATCGCCCCTACGATACCCACTGCGACAGCAATATGCGGACTCTGTGATTTCGACATCAGCAACATCACCGTTGTCAAAGTCCCCGGCCCCGCTAATAGTGGTAAAGCTAGTGGAGTAATTGCGACATCCCGTCCTTCTTCAATAATCGGCTGATCTAATTCTCCTCGCAGCATTTGCAAGGCAATTAACAGCAATAATAGTCCTCCTGCTACTCGCAAAGAGCCAATACTAATTTCTAAGTAATTTAAAATTATTTGCCCTGCAAAGGCAAATAGCAAAAGAACTACGATCGCAATGATAATTGCTTTATCTATAACTTTGTTTCTTTGGTCTGGCATCATGCCCTTAGTCAAAACTAAAACAATCGGTATATTGCCCACAGCATCCGCCAAGACAAACACAGCGATAAATGTTTGAATGAGAATAGGAATATCCACAGTACACAGCTTTTATCAAGGTTTGATCACAACCTAATCTTTATCTTGCTCAGTTTGCTATAACCCAGAGGAAGATTAAAATCAGCATAAAACAAGTCCCTTAAGTGGATGTTTGAAAAGTCCTCTTGTCGGTATCAAAAGTTTTAGATCCCCCTAAATCCACGCCAGTTGCTCATGGGGGAAACCCCCAAGACCGCACTGGCTCCCCGATGAATTGGGGGACTTTGACTCTTCCCCCTTTTTAAGGGGGGTTAGGGGGGATCAAAAGTGCCTAAAGTTACAGAGAAATACTTTTCAAACATCCTCTAAAGAAAATCTTGGCTGAGACATTTCTAATTAAGTTCCACAGATGTTGAAGTAGCGATATATTTTGATAATCTCTTTTCCATAAATCAACTGTTCATTGTTGAATCTATGAAGTCTTATTTAGCCGCCGCTATTCAATTGACCAGTGTGCCCGATTTACAAAAAAATTTGGCGCAGGCAGAAGAATTAATAGAGCTTGCCGTGCGTCAAGGTGCCCAATTGGTAGGTTTGCCAGAAAACTTTTCCTATATGGGAGAAGAAAAAGACAAACTCGCGCAAGGTGATGCGATCGCTCTTGAAAGTGAAAAATTCCTCAAAAAAATGGCTCAACGCTTTCAAATTACGATCTTGGGCGGCAGCTTTCCAGTTCCGGTAGACAATACAGGCAAAGTTTATAACACCACTGTACTCATCGACCCAAACGGTCAAGAACTTGCCCGCTACTACAAAGTACACCTATTTGATGTTGATGTCCCCGACGGCAACACCTATCGGGAATCCAGCACAGTTGTGGCTGGTACGCAACTACCACCTGTCCATTTTTCAGAAAAACTTGGTAATTTAGGGCTTTCCATTTGTTATGATGTCCGCTTCCCGGAACTGTACCGTCATCTCGCAGATAAGGGAGCTGATGTTATCTTTATTCCCGCCGCCTTTACCGCCTTTACAGGCAAAGACCACTGGCAAGTACTACTACAAGCCAGAGCCATTGAAAATACCGCCTACGTCATTGCTCCTGCCCAAACAGGCAATAACTACGCCCGCCGTCTAACCCACGGTCACGCCGTTATTATCGACCCTTGGGGTGTAATTTTAGCCGATGCTGGAGAGAAACCGGGAATTGCGATCGCAGAAATCAAGCCCACTAGACTTGAACAAGTTCGTCGTCAAATGCCCTCTTTACAGCATCGGGTGTTCTAGGGATTAGGGACTGGGAACACGGAGAGCAATACCGCCCTTATGAATATAGGGCTTCTTGAATGGAAGCAATATACTTTGACCTCACTTCCATTCCTCTCTCCTAAAAGGAGAGAGGCTTTGAATTTTGCTCCCCAACGCTCGCTCTTAAGGGGCTGGGGGTTAGGTCTGTATTCCATGCAATAGAGAACTGCTATAAAATAAAAAACCGGGTATTTACCCGGTTTCTGACAACATTAAAATCCTCGCTTTTTTAGGAGCATAGTCTTGCTATGCTCCTATTTATTTGTTGTCAAAATTAAACTTTAGCAGCAGCTTTGGTAACAACGTTGAGTTCACCCTTAGCATACTTAGCAGCAAAATCTTCTAAAGAAATTTGCTTAATCTTGCTTGCGTTGCCAGCAGTACCAAATTGCTGATAGCGTTCAGAACAAACCTTCTGCATATATGTAATAGAAGGCTTGAGGAAGTGACGGGGGTCAAATTCCTCTGGTTTCTTAGCTAAAGCTTCACGGACAGCAGCAGTAATAGCCAAACGGTTGTCGGTGTCAATATTTACTTTACGTACACCGCTCTTGATCCCTTTTTGGATTTCTTCTACAGGTACACCGTAGGTTTCAGGAATTGCACCACCATACTGGTTAATCAGTGCAAGCAAATCTTCAGGTACAGAAGAAGAACCGTGCATTACCAGGTGGGTGTTAGGCAGACGGCGGTGAATTTCTTCAATACGGCTGATTGCCAAAATTTCCCCAGTCGGCTTGCGGGTAAACTTGTAAGCACCGTGGCTTGTGCCAATGGCAACAGCCAAAGCATCTACTTGGGTTGCTTCTACGAAGTCAACAGCTTCATCGGGGTCAGTTAACAGTTGAGAGTGGTCGAGTGTACCTTCAAACCCGTGACCATCTTCAGCTTCACCAGCACCAGTTTCTAGAGAACCCAAACAACCGAGTTCACCTTCAACGCTGACACCCAAAGCATGAGCTACATTTACAACTTCGCGGGTAACATTAACGTTGTACTCGAAGCTAGCGGGGGTCTTAGCATCAGCTTCTAAAGAACCATCCATCATCACGCTGGTGAAGTTGTTCTTAATTGCTGAGTAGCAGGTAGCAGGAGCATTACCATGATCTTGGTGCATGACAATGGGAATCTGAGGATAGGTTTCTACCGCAGCCAAAATCAGGTGGCGCAAGAAGTTTTCTCCTGCATAATTACGAGCGCCGCGTGAAGCTTGCAAAATTACGGGGCTATCTGTCTCGACAGCAGCCTTCAGGATCGCCTGAATCTGCTCCAAATTGTTAACGTTGAAAGCTGGGATGCCGTAACCGTTTTCAGCTGCGTGATCCAACAGCAGCCGCAGTGGTACAAGCGCCATAGATAGTCCTCCTAATGTGGTTGTCAGCTAGTCGGTGTGAGAGAAGCGTAATTATTACGCTGAATCTTAAGAGTTTTTTCAACTTATAGGAAATTATAACTAGTGTGGTGTATCTATGTTGAAAAACTTTACGCCATAGTTATTATAAATGTGTTCTATACTTGCCCTCTACTGCTGTAGTATGCCCTATACTTGCTCTGTGTTGCTGTACATTTAGTTACCCTACAGTTAGTCGCTCTGGTAGCCCACCATCCAAAATGGTCAAAATCTACAAGCGATCGCATCAGGCAAAAGGCTCTAATATCTGGACAAATGCTGCGTGTTCAGGAGATTGCAAGCCTGTTTGTAAAACACTCAACACGGACTGCATATTCCCCGCTAATAACTCTGCAACCCCTAACCACAACCCTGGAAAAATTTGACTTCGCAGAATACCGTTACTATCAGCAGCCAACTCTAGATACTCACCCTGTTCCAAATAGAACCAGGTCAATTTCTGATCAAGTACTTGCCAGACGATATATTCTTTGACTCCATTGCGACGATAGGCTTGTTTTTTAGCATGGAGGTCGATGGCGACACTACTAGCAGCAATTTCGACAATTAACTCTGGTGCGCCTTCAATATAATCATCTTCACTCAGCCTTGCTTGACCACCCGCTTCTGGGTTGATCAGAAGTACAGCATCTGGTTGAGGTTCGTTATCTAAGTCTAGGCGCACAGTGGGTTCTACTCCTAGAGCTACACCAGGTGTAGCGGCTTCGTAAGTAAATAACCAACCAACAATCCAACCGTGCGGTTGACCGTGACTTCTAAAACGTAAAGCAGCAGGCATGTAGACAATTCCCTCAATCAATTCGGCTTTTTTCAAGTTAGGCATGGCGTTGTAACGACGCTCAAATTCATAAAGGCTGAGTTTGTCGCCATTTTCCAGAAGGGGAATTGTCCAATGCTGTGGAATTGTTTTTACCATGACAATGGTGTTTGGGATTAGTCTATGCTTATCCTACCGAATTGCAGAAATTTATTGGATGCTGCCATCGTCTTCTTTTAATCTAAGAGGATGTTTGAAAAGTGTCGTAAAACTCGCCGCAGCAATGCAGAATAATGGAGAGTGCGATCGCTTCCCCAAGATCCCCGACTTCTTAGAGAAGTCAGGGATCTGATTGGATTAAAAGGGATATGGTGCGATCGCTGTACTAACGAACCGCGACGAAACCAGCTTGCTCAATTGCTTTTTGCCCCTGGTCAGTTAATAAAAGTTTGCTATATGCATCTCCAATCTGCTGTTCCCGGCCTTTATTCTGCTTAATAATCACAAATAAATTAGCAATCATAGGATAACTGCCATCTTTAATAGCCTGAGTATTTAGCTGGTTGCGCTGACGTAGACATTGCTCAGGTGACACTAGAGGTTCGCGGTAGGGGGCAATTAACTGACCAGAAGTGCTACCCAATGGCAAAGCCTTTACACTACATTGAGGTAATACTGAACGGGCAGAAGCATAATATATACTACCTGGAGTTTTACTGAGTTGGCGCACTGCCTCTGTACTAGAGTACACATACTGCACATTAGAGCCAAGTGCTTGCCCCTTCAAGTTGCTGTTACTAAGGAATATTACTGTATCTGCGTCCTCTGGTCGTTGAGACAAAGGTGTAATGGGTAGATTTGGCCCACCTACTTGATTCCAGTTAGTAATTTTCCCTAAATAAATCTGCTGTAATTGGTCAACAGTTAAACCAGGCACATTGAGTGAGGGGTTGACTACCACTGCTATCCCATCCATACCCACCTGACGTTGCTCAAGGGTGAAGCCTCGCTCTTTTGCCATAGCTTGTTCTTCATCTGTCAGGGGACGAGAAGACTGAGCAAAGTCTAGTTTCCCATCAAGCAACATCCGAATGCCGGAGCTAGAACCAGGGCTGTCATTAACAGGGTTTACGTAGCGTAATTGTAATTCAGGGCGATCGCTCTGGATCTGAGAATCTACCAATTGCCGGATAGATGCCCAAGCTGTACTGCCTCCGTAGTTGAATGAAGCATTGGGGACATTAGTAACTGTCTGAAAAGTTGATGCATTACTAGAAAGGCTGTTTACATTTTGATTAGAGGAATTAACGCTGTTGCGAGACAATAAATTCGGCTTCAGTAACCACCAAAGCAGTCCGCCAATAACCATAATTGTCAGCACTTTCCCAACAATCAAACCTCTAATAAAGAGGCCAATTTCACCGTTAATTAAAGCTTTTCTTTGATTTGTATTGTCCATATCTTTAAATGTTGTTTATTCTATTTATCCTACAGGAATCTATAAGTGTTTAGGTTAAGAACAAATCTGGAATAAGCCAGTTAATAGGGAATTTTATGATTACTGGTAAATGATGTAAGTCTTTCTCATGTATTAAGGCTCAATTTCCTCTTTGGTAGTCTTTGCAATGGTGGAATTGCTTTTATAGACTCCTCTGTTAGCTCCTGATTTAGCGACTTAGCGATTGATTTTAATATTAGTGAACCGTGGCTCAAGCAATTTTTCTCTAAAATTATTTAATTGAGTAGGTTGGTTTGGAGGTGATGTACTTGTATTAATAAATGTATAGGTTAAAACTAGTACTATCAAACTAGTGATAGCACCAAGCCCTATTCCTAAAAGCAAAAGAAAATTTTTATAACTTAGAAAATATGTATCGTCAGTGTTTTGGTTTATGCCAGCAGATTGTAAGGACTCTGACAACCCCAGTTCAGAAGTAAGCGCTTGCAAAGCTTCTGCGGCAGATTGGTAACGCTGGTTGTAGCGATCGCAAACCATCGTATCTAAAATATTTGCCAGAGCATCGCTTACCTGTGCCTGATCGCGCCAGAGAACTGCTCCACTATTAGGATCTTCTTGTAGTTGTTCAGGCATTAAACCTGTCAAAGCTTGAATGCCAATCATCCCTACTGCATAGATATCGCTGCAAAGTTTTGGCTTTCCTTTAGCCTGTTCGCTTGGCATATAGCCAGGAGTCCCAACAGAAATTGTTAAGCCTGCTCCTAAAGCACCAATTTTCTTAATGCTCCCAAAGTCAATTAGCACAATCTTCTGATCGGAGTGCCGCCGCATTAAATTTTGGGGTTTAATATCCCGATGAATAATGTTATTTTGGTGGACGAAGGACAGAACTTCTAGGATGTCTTTTAATAAATTTAAGACTGTATTTTCGCTAAGAGGTTGACCTGGTAAGATTTCTTGAGTCAATGCATGACCGTCAATAAATTCCTGAACTAAATAGAAATCCCCATCTTCATTAAAATGGGCAAATAGTCTAGGAATTTGATCGTGGTTGTTGCCTAGCTGGTATAAAACTTCCGCTTCTCGATCAAATAGGCTTTTAGCGATGGGTAGAACAGCAGGATTGGTATCTTTTGGCTGGAAATGTTTGACAACACAATGGGGTCGTCCTGGTAAATCTAGGTCTATGGCTAAGTAGGTATCACCAGATCCTCCGCTTCCTAAGTGTTTGAAAATTTCAAAGCGATTCCGAAGTGTTTTTTTGGCGAGAGAGTATTCATGTCTTTTACGTCTAGCACCTGATAACAAGTAAGTATTACCAGATCCTCCGCTTTCCAGCAGTTTGACTGTCTCAAAGCGGCTACGGAGTTTTTTTCTAACTAGAGGGTTCTGGCTCATGTGGCGTATATTACTTGTTACTTTACTTACCATTCAGAGCTTAGGTGAGGTTATGAATACCTGCCGCTAAATTTGTTGGTATTTGAGGCAGTCAGCTTCTCAAACGACCGATGCTTTTGAGCTATTTTATGATTGGCCGCTTGATTGGTTTATTTCATACCTTATGTGGGTATCTTAATATAAAAATTTATTTTTGTAATAGTTTTATAATCTTATCACTTAAGTAAATTTAACACTAGTCCACGTATTTATAACTGCGGGCAGAAGACAACATTTAGGAGCCATCTTCTAGGTTTGTTCAATAGTTTCTACAAAACATCCAACTTTTCCGACCTTCCCACCTTTTACTCGCGGCTGTATGACTTGTAATGAGCTAGCTGCAACAGGAGCATTCTATTAATGAAAAAAGCCCCCTATTGGGGGCTTATTAATTTGTTCGCGTGGAATGAACAACTAATAATTAATACTCACAGTAGATACAGTAATCCGAACAAAATAATCCAAATTACGTCAACGAAGTGCCAATAGATTTCGGCTGCTTCAATGCCAAAGTGCTTTTCGTTACTATAATGACCCGGAACGCGCGATCGCCACAACACAGCAACAATTGCCAAAACGCCGATAGTAACGTGCAATCCGTGGAAACCAGTCAAAACGTAAAATGCACTAGCAAATAAATTGGTAGTTAAACCAAATTCTAAATGGGTATATTCATATACTTGACCCACCAAGAAAATAGCACCCATTGCAGCAGTAATTGCTAACCAGATTCGCGCACCCCGCGCATCGTTCTTTTTGATAGCAGTATCGGCATTGTGCATGACAAAACTACTAGAAATTAGATTGATGGTGTTGACTCCGGGTAACAATAGTTCTAATTCTGGAGTACCTGCTGGCGGCCATACAGGCAAGGTAGCACGGAAAGCCAAATAGGCTCCGAACAATCCCATAAAAATCATCCCTTCAGCAATCAGGAAGACAACTAGCCCAAACAGACGATGGTCTGGATGTTCTTCGTGATGACCGACGGACGCTTCCGCCGCGTGGTGATGATTCAGGTCGGTTTTAGCTGGGTCAATAGTTTGACTTTGCATGAATTTTTATAAATGGGGAATGGGGAGTTAAAAGTAGAGACGCGATTAATCGCGTCTCTACAGGAGTTAGGAATTGTTATAACTTATAACTCACGCCTAACTCTATTTACGGTCTTCGGGATTAGCAGCAACGGCTGGATCGGGTTCTGCTCTTAATACTGAGTTCGGTCCGCCAGACAAGACTGGATTGGGATCATACAAAGGTACATCTTCGTTAGCCCTTTCCAAGCCGTAGTCGTAGGGGCCTGTAGCTAGTACTGGAGTTTGATCAAAATTCTCGATCGCAGGTGGTGATGTCGTCATCCACTCTAAGGTCAATGCTCTCCAGGGATTATTACTAGCTTTCTCGCCGTATAACCAACTCCAAATGGCATTGATGATGAAGGGGAATGTCGAAATTGCCAGTATATAAGAACCATACGTGCAAATTTCGTTCAATGTAGTGAATTTGGGGTCATATTGGGCAATACGACGATTCATGCCCATTAAACCCAGCTTATGCATGGGTAAGAAGGTCATGTTTAAACCCACTATGGTCAAGGCAAAGTGAACCTTACCCCAAAATTCGTTTATCATTCGTCCCGTCATTTTCGGGAACCAGTGGTAAATGGCGGCAAAAATCCCTAGCACGCTACCACCAAATAGCACATAGTGCAAGTGGGCTACCACAAAATAGGTGTCGTGAACGTGAATGTCAAAGGGCACTGATGCCAACATCACGCCACTGATCCCACCGATTACAAAAGTGCCAACAAAGCCGATGGCGAACAGCATGGCGCTGTTAAGCCTGATTTTTCCACCCCACATGGTGGCTAACCAGCTGAAAATTTTAATTCCCGTGGGTACGGCAATGATCATGGTGGTGATCATGAAGAACATCCGCAACCAACCGGGGATACCACTGGTAAACATGTGGTGCGCCCAAACAATTAGCCCCAAAAAGCTGATTGCAAGAGACGAATAAGCGATCGCTTTATAGCCAAAAATCGGCTTGCGGGAATGCACGGGGATAATTTCTGAAATTGCGCCAAAGAAGGGCAAAATCATGATGTAAACCGCCGGGTGGGAGTAAAACCAGAACATGTGCTGGTATACTACTGGGTCGCCACCGCCAGTTGGGTTAAAAAATGTTGTCCCGGCAATTAAGTCAAAGGAAAGCAAAATCAGACCTGCTGCTAGCACTGGGGTTGATACCAAAACTAGCGCCGAAGTTGCAAACATTGCCCAGCAGAACAAGGGCATTTGATGAACGCCCATACCGGGGATACGCATCTTCAGCAATGTTACTAGGAAATTTATCGCACCCAAAATAGATGATGTACCCAGCAGCAAGACACTGATAATCCAAATACCTTGCCCCACTTGCCCTGTTACCAAACTCAGGGGAGGGTAAGAAGTCCAACCTGCATCCGGTGCATCGCCTACCGCTAAACTGGCAATCAGCAATATACCCGCAGGGGGAATCATCCAAAAGGCAACAGCATTCAGCCGAGGAAATGCCATATCTTTTGCCCCAATCATCAGGGGAATTAGATAGTTAGCAAACCCTGCCCCGGTTGGCACAATCCACAAGAAAATCATGATCGTGGCGTGCAGCGTAAACAGACTGTTGTAGACTTCTGGGGTAACAAAATCTACCTCTGGAGTTCGCAGTTCTGTGCGAACCAAGTCAGCCATTACGCCGCCAATGCAGTAGAAAATAAACGAAGTGACTAGGTATTGAATCCCAATCACTTTATGGTCGGTTTGAAAGCCAAAGAAGTCTTGCCATTTTCTGACCCCTGGTTCCTCACTAAGGGCGGGGATATTGGCAGTTTCTTGCAACTGAGCTTGTGTCATAGTCATTAGTCATTAGTCATTAGTCATTGGTCATTAGTCACTGGATTTTGACTAAATAACATATTGACTAATGGTGAACTTGATGGAGGATTTCTGGCTTAATTCCCATGTCCTTGGTGTAAGGAGCGAGAAATTCATTTGGGGATAGATTCGCAGGGTTAACAGCAACGGCTTGATTTAGTGTTTCTTTGCTGGCAACTAGCTGTTCTTGCATCCATTTGTCAAAGGCTTCTTCTGGCTCAACGACTACTGTTGCTCTCATCGCACCGTGGTAGGGGCCACAAAGTTCAGCACAGATTAGGACATAATCTCCTGCTTTTTTGGGGGTGAAGCGAATCTCGCTTTGCCTACCAGGAATCGCATCTTGTTTCAGGCGGAACTCTGGCACCCAAAAGGCATGGATGACATCGTTGGCTGTCATATTGATTTCCACTTCTCGCCCGATGGGGACGTGCATTTCACCTGTAGTTATACCAGTTTCAGGATAAGTGAAAATCCAGGCATATTGTAGACCTGTGACGTTGACCTGTAATCCTGCTGGTTTACCTGCTTTATCAGGAGTTCCCCCAATTGTCGGGGCAACACTACCGACACCTGGAGCATTCCGCAGTTGGGGAATTTGGTCAGCATTACGAACTTCTGCCGTAGCTGGGTCTTGCATGGCCTCATCAGATTTTTCTTGATTGAGGTTGGGTTCGGTGCTGGGAGGAGTATCGCTTAAAGTTGCCGCCATAGCACTTCCAGGCATTGCCATTGACTCCTGATTCATCATCGGCGCTTCATGAATAGCGTGGGGATCAAAGCCACCGATTTCGTTGTAGACATCAAAGCTGTAAACAGAAATACCGATAACGATAATTGCTGGGATCGCCGTCCAGAGAATTTCTAGAGGTACATTGCCCTCAACTGGTGGGCCGTCTTGATTGTCACCTGCACGCCGACGGTATTTAAATGCAGAGTAAATTAAAATACCTTCGACCAGCAGGAATATACCTGTAGAAATGATCATCATCGCGTTGAACAGACCATCCACCAATTCGGCTTCATCCGTGGCTGCTGCTGGCAACAGTCCGTGATTTTGACCGTACCAAAGGCTGGCTAGCGTTAGCACGATGCCAATGAGTAATGTCCAGATTGAACTTGGAATCTTCACGGCTTACTTAATTTAATTTACTACGTTATCTTAAACCTGCCCACTTACTAAGGTAGTCTAGGCTGGAAGGCATGGAGTACAAAGGTCTGAAATTTTTATTAATTTTTTTAACTATTTTACTAATTTTGGGTACAAGGTGACTATCGGGAGGCAGAAGGCAGGGGGCAGGAGGTAGGGGGCAGAAAGTAGGAGTAACCCAGATGCATTTAAAAGTATGGGATTTAATCACTGGGTTTTATACCCAAAACTGAAGTTTTGATTCATAATTATTTCCTCCTGCCTTCTCTTAAAATCAGTGGAAAAACTTAAGGAAAAATTTAGAATGTTTAAATTAATTGTGATTAATCAATTTTTCACATCTTGAAAAATACCTAAAGCTTCAGACAAAACCTTTCTGGAGTGATTCAAAGTATAAGTGAGTGCTAATCTATAAACCCTTAGCCTATACGCTAGGGTGAAGATACGACGCTAAAAGAAAACTGAAAATTTTAACAGATCCACCAAGAGCGGGCAGAAGGTATCCTTCATGAGCGAATTTGTCCTACAACAACAAAATGAAGCGGCGCTTCAGCAGCAAAAACCCAAGGAAATGATTCGTCGCTTGGTGTGGAAAATATGCATAGCCACCTTAATTTTGATGGCAATAGGCAGCGCCACCCGCGTGATGAATGCTGGGCTTGCTTGCCCAGACTGGCCCTTATGCTATGGCGAACTGGTACCAGCTAAACAAATGAATCTCCAAGTGTTTTTGGAGTGGTTTCACAGATTGGATGCAGCTTTAATTGGTGTAAGCGCGATCGCACTTTTCGGCTTGTCCTGGTGGCATCGTCGTGTCTTACCCAGATGGCTACCTTGGGCATCCACATTCGCTCTATTTTTAATTGTCTTCCAAGGCATCTTGGGTGGACTCACCGTTACCGAACTGTTGCGGTTTGATATTGTTACCGCCCACTTAGGAACGGCGCTGTTGTTTTTTTGCACCCTGCTGATTATTGGCACAGCACTCACTCCCTATCAGGGGAATGGAACCGTTGGTAAGTTGCCTTGGGTCGGTTTAACTGCTGCTGTTCTGGTTTACCTGCAAAGTCTGCTAGGTGCTTTGGTAGGCTCTCGCTGGGCACTACACCAATGCCTCGGCGGTTCTCAACTTTGTACTGTAATGTACAGCCATATTGCTGGTTTGGTGCCGCCAACATTAGCAACCTTGGCAATGGTATTTATCTGTTGGTGGACACCAGCACTACATCCAGCCTTGCGGCGACTGGCAAATATGGCTGGTGGATTGTTAACCTTACAAATCTTGTTGGGATTCGCCACCTTCAAATTACACCTGCAAGTTGAGCCTCTCACCGTCTCTCACCAAGCTATAGGAGCTACTTTGCTGGGTACTTTGGTGGTTTTCACAGTTCTCGCACTGCGTGACTGGGCTACTAGCCGCAACATCACAGTGTTGAGCAATGACTGCGGAGTATGGAGTGAGGGAACAGGGGGAGTAGCGGAAGGAAGAATTTCTAACTCCTAACTCCTGTAAAGACAAGGGTTAATCGCGTCTCTTTTGTACAGACAAGGGTTAATCGCGTCTCTACTAAATTATGGCCGCAACGGCGAGTATTGCGACCCACGCAGGTGCAGAAAATCTGTGTTTCATTTGCCTAAAAGAGCCACCTTGAGCGGGGGCTGTATATAAGTTGTTGAAAAATAAGGAACCAGAGCCAAAATGATTGAGACTAATGTCTCTCGCCACCACGGAACGTTTTTACAGGTAATTCAAAGTTACTACCAGCTAACGAAGCCTCGGATTATTCCGTTGCTTTTGATTACTACGGCTGGGAGTATGTGGATTGCTGCTAAGGGTGAAGTAGACCCATTGCTGTTGCTAGTAACTCTCACTGGTGGCACTTTGGCTGCTGCAAGCGCCCAGACGATTAACTGTGTGTATGACCGGGATATTGATTATGACATGGAGCGGACGCGCCATCGTCCGATGCCTTCGGGTAAGGTGCAGCCGCGTGATGCTCTAATTTTTGCGATCGCACTAGCAACGATTTCTTTTACACTCCTAGCAGTATTTGCCAACCTATTAGCCGCGCTGCTAGCTTTCTCTGGCATCGTCTTTTATATTTTGGTCTATACCCACTGGCTAAAACGCCACACCACCCAAAATATCGTTGTTGGTGGCGCGGCTGGGGCAATTCCGGCGTTAGTAGGTTGGGCTGCCGTCACAGGCACTTTAAGCTGGTCAGCATGGTTGATTTTTGCCATCGTCTTTTTATGGACACCACCCCATTTCTGGGCGCTAGCTCTGATGATTAAAGATGACTACGCAAAAGTTGGGATACCAATGTTACCTGTGATTGAAGGTACTACGGCAACCGTTAAGCAGATTTGGTACTATACGCTGGTAACAGTATTTGCAACGGTGTTATTGGTTTATCCTTTGGGCGCAAGTGGAATTCTTTATGCTGCGATCGCCCTAATTCTGGGAGGATTATTTATCCACAAATCTTGGCGTTTGTTGCAAAATCCAGAGGATCGCGCTATAGCTAAAGAGCTGTTTCTCTATTCCATCTCTTACATGATGCTGTTGTGTCTGGGGATGGTAGTTGATAGTCTTCCCGTTACCCATAATTTAATTAGTGCGGTGAGCAATCATCTGCATTTTATTGGATAGGGGATGGAAAATTTAGCGATCGCGTTTGGGAAAGGGGCGCGATCGCATTTTTGGAAGTTAAAAAATATACATAATAATTAGAGTTTGGCAGATTTGCGATGTCTACGACGGTCTACGCCTACGCAAATAAAGTTTCAGTCATAAGTGAATTTATTAAACATTAATTACACTCACCTATTTATTAATTTTTACTAAACCGCGTCTATCTTGAAACCTGTAGTTATTCGGTGATGAAAAGGATTTGCCCTCATCCCCCAAATCTGGGATTCGGGGAGCCAGAATTTCAAAGTCCCTCTCCCAGATATGGGAGAGGGATTTAGGGTGAGGGCAAAAACTACGGTTTTCAACTTAGATGAGGTTTAGCTAGGGAAAAAGCAACACAAGTAATTCGTCACGAGTGAAACCAGCATGAGCAGCAACATCTTTCAGTATGGCGTTAAGAGTACCAATTTTAATCGGGTCATGGGCGGGAACTGTGATGTGATGCTCACCATTCTGTTGAGTAGTTAACCGAATGTGGCTGCCCTTTTGATGACTGACCTCGTATCCTAGACGAGCAAGAGCGTTAACTAATTCTGAACCAGATAAGTCTCGTGGAAGCTTCAAGAAGCTATTACCTCATCACGTACTATGTGTAACCGAATAATTTTGGGACGGTTTTGTTCATTAGGAAAATGACAGTGAACCGCATCACGGATCATTTCGCGTAGTGCTTCTATATCGTCAGCCTGAGTAAAAATTGACTCGGTTAGAGCTACTGCTGTATAACCACCATCAGGATCATCTTCAACGAGAAATACAATTTCAGTCATAACTCTTCCCTTAACTACTAAATTTTACGATCGCTCATGAGACAATAATCTCTTGCGCGATCGCACCGGGGGCTAACTCAATTGATTCCGGCTGTAAATACAATTGAATAGCTTCTTTAATATTTTCCAAAGCTTCTTCTTCAGTTTCTCCTGCTGAAGTACAGCCAGGTAATTCTGGACACCATACAGCCCAATCGCCTGTTTCTAGGTCTGATTCAAGAATCACGCGCCATTTCATAGCTAATCCTCTGGGATGTAATTATTGTAAATTAGGAACAGCAATGTCTACGACGAGCTACGCCTACGCATCTCTAAAACTTAAAATCTAAAATCTCCGTAACTTTCCCAACTATCCCAATCTCCCGAAATTTCCTCATTATCCCAGTCCCTCGAACTGTCCCAGTTTCCACGCTTTCCCCAATTTTTTCGTTGTCTCCAATCTTCCCCACTTAACTTAGTTGTATTCGATTTTAAATCTATTAGGACTTACGCAACTGGCATATTATTTTTAGTTTGTAGTGAGGACTTTAGTCCTCAAAATCAGGGCTAAAGCCCTTACTACAAACTAAAAGTTTTAATTTTTTGGGTCATGGGCGAAGGTTTCATGCCGATAAAGAAACCACGCGCCAGCAGATGCACAAGTGTATTGAGTGGATGGAATCTTTAAGCTTCCCCGGTCTGAAGACGCGGGGATTTCTGAAGAGTCCACAAAAGAACTTTCTTAGGCATACTTAAAATGCCTCTACCTACTCCACTTAAGTCAAACTTAAATATCGCAGCTACTTTTCT
>JAIVFU010000096.1 GCA_020829485.1 Nostoc sp. CHAB 5834
TAATTAAAAGGTATATCGAAGATCCTCATCACGGATAATATTGACGGTGGTTAAAACCACCGTTGGCACTTCCTCCCCTGTCTAAAAGCCAAGGGGCTTCCGTGCCGTTCGGTGAGTTTCTTGTGAATTGACATTAAATAACTGACTTTTCACGTCATATAGAAAAATCTTCTAGCCACATTTTTGTCAAAGTGAAACTGTCACACTCTACCGACATCCCGCCCAGAACTGAAGTTCAGGGCTGATAGCGAAAGTCCACTAAGCGTGGACTGAATTGATTATTTAGTCCACGCTTAGTGGACTTAAGCTATGAGACTCGGAATTCATTCCGAGGCGGGATAGAAACGCAGTGAGAGATTTATTAATAAAGATATGACTGTGGACTTGTGTGTACACCGTACCTTTTTAGGAGAGAGGTCAAACTGTATTGCATACAAACCATAAGCGCTATAACCTGAGTCTTAGCACCCTTTTAACCAAACACGGATTATGAAAAAGCTGATCAACAACCCGGAAGACTTTGTGCGGGAAAGTCTAGAAGGTATGGCGGCGGCTCATTCCGATTTAATTAAACTGAACTATGATCCCACTTTTGTCTATCGAGCCGATGCACCTATACAGGGTAAAGTAGCAATTATTTCTGGTGGTGGCAGTGGACATGAACCAATGCACGCTGGCTTCGTAGGCAAAGGAATGCTTGATGCAGCTTGTCCTGGTGAGGTTTTCACTTCACCGACTCCTGACCAAATGCTAGAAGCAGCTAAACAAGTAGATGGAGGCTCAGGTATCCTTTATATCGTCAAAAATTACAGTGGCGATGTCATGAACTTTGAGATGGCAACAGAGTTAGCCCGTAGTGAAGGCATTCGATCGCTAAATATTTTGATTGATGACGATGTAGCAGTGAAAGATAGTCTTTATACCCAAGGACGGCGGGGTGTGGGAACAACAATACTGGCAGAAAAAATTTGTGGTGCGGCGGCGGAGGCTGGGTATGATTTGCCACAAATAGCAAATTTATGTCGCCGGGTAAATCTGAATGGGCGGAGTATGGGAATTGCTCTAACATCTTGTACCGTCCCAGCTAATGGAACACCAACATTTGAATTGAGCGATCGCCAAATCGAATTAGGTATCGGTATTCACGGTGAGCCAGGAATAGAACGTACGGACATTAAATCAGTAGACGAGATTACCGAAATATTGACGCGATCGCTCCTTGAAGATCCACCATACAGCCGCACACTGCGCGAGTGGGATGAAAACAAAGGAGAATGGGTAGATGTAGAACTAACAAATTTACCATTTGCCAAAGGCGATCGCTTATTAGCTTTTGTCAATAGTATGGGTGGAACTCCGATTTCTGAACTTTATATTGTTTACCGCAAACTCGCCCAAATCTGCGAACAGCAAGGATTGCAAATTGTGCGAAACTTGATAGGCCCTTACATCACATCTCTAGAAATGCAAGGTTGCTCCATTACCCTGCTGAAATTAGATGACGAGATGATCCGCCTATGGGATGCACCAGTAAAAACACCAAGTTGGTGCTGGGGAATTTAACTAATTACGAATTACGAATTATTTTAATATGTTGAGTCAGGCGCAGATATTACAATGGTTACAGGCTTATGCAACCGAGATAGAGCAGAATAAAGCATATTTGACAGAATTGGATGCTGCGATCGGAGATGCAGATCATGGGATCAATATGGATCGCGGCTTCAAAAAGGTAAGCGCTCAGTTACCAACTCTTACAGACAAAGACATCAGCAGTATTCTCAAAGCTGTGAGTATGACCTTGATTTCTTCCATTGGCGGTGCTAGTGGCCCTCTTTATGGCACTTGGTTTTTGCGAACCAGTACAGCAGTAGCTGGTAAGCAAGAATTAACAGAACAAGATGTGTTAGGGCTACTCCAAGCAGGCTTAGACGGCGTGCTGCAACGTGGCAAAGCGCAACTAGGAGACAAAACAATGGTGGATGTGCTATCCCCGGCTGTAACTGCTTTTGGGCAAGCTGTAGGAGAAAGTAAGGGGACGGTGCAAGCAATGCAACAGGCTGTAACAGCAGCCCACAGGGGATTGCAAGAAACTATACCAATGCAGGCGAGAAAGGGACGGGCTAGCTACCTGGGAGAACGAAGCATCGGACATCCAGATCCAGGAGGGACTTCTGCTTATTTGATGTTGAAGAGTTTGTTAGGCGTATTGGAAGCTATTCGAGATTCAGAACTTGAAGCAGATTTTGAAGCTTGAAATTATTCCAACTCAAAGCTACTGAAGTTTCAATAGTTATAGGACTAGCCCTTTCAAGGTGGCCAACGAAGATACGTTGTTTCAGTGCTACCATCTTGAATCCTCCGCTCAGATTGTGGGCTTTTTGAAGGTTGAAATAACCAATTCTCGTTCTAAATCTCACCACCTTGAAAGGGCTAAGGGCTAGTCCTAGAATTAAAAATTAGCTTTAAGTAGCATTGCTTATTGACAAATGTGCTTTGAGTTTAACCTTATTTAGACAAATTGTTAATGGTTAACAAATTTTTCACCATTATCAATTACGAAGTTATACTTTCCGCTACAACTTAGTAACAATGTAAGAGTCTGATAATGTGAACAACCCGGCTGTGGGAAAATCAAAATACCGAAAACCTGAAGTTAGAGAGGAAAACCCTATAATATGCATTTGAGCGAAATCACCCATCCTAATCAGTTGCACGGTTTATCTGTTCGCCAACTGCAACAGATTGCCCGTCAGATTCGAGATAAGCATCTCCAAACCGTAGCAGTTAATGGTGGGCACTTAGGGCCAGGGTTGGGTGTTGTAGAATTAACACTAGGACTTTACCAGACACTGGATTTAGATCGGGATAAAGTGATTTGGGATGTAGGACACCAGGCTTATCCCCACAAGCTGCTTACAGGGCGCTACGATCGCTTCCACACTCTCAGACAAAAAGACGGAGTTGCAGGTTATCTCAAACTCTGTGAAAACAAGTTTGACCACTTTGGGGCTGGACATGCTTCTACAAGTATTTCAGCAGCATTGGGCATGGCTTTAGCACGAGATTTAAAAGGAGAAAAATTTAAAGCTGTTGCTGTGATTGGGGATGGGGCGCTGACTGGGGGTATGGCTTTAGAAGCCATCAACCATGCCGGACATTTGCCGAAAACTAATCTGTTGGTTGTTCTCAATGACAACGACATGTCTATATCTCGCAACGTCGGCGCGATTCCCCGCTATCTGAACAAAATGCGCCTCAGCCAACCGGTGCAATTTATTAAAGATAATCTTGAAGAACAATTTAAGCAAATTCCCTTCGTGGGTGAATCCCTGTCTCCCGAACTCGGACGCATCAAAGAAGGTATGAAACGCTTGGCTGTTCCCAAGGTAGGTGCAGTTTTTGAAGAACTCGGCTTTACCTACATTGGGCCAGTCGATGGGCATAATCTGGAAGAATTGATTGCCACCTTCCAACAAGCACATCAAATACTAGGCCCAGTTTTGGTACATGTAGCAACAGTCAAAGGCAAAGGTTATGAAATTGCCGAACTCGATCAAGTTGGCTACCACGCCCAAAGCCCCTTCAACGTAGCAACTGGCAAAGCCATTCCTTCCAGCAAACCCAAACCCCCAGCTTATGCCAAAGTCTTTTCTCACACTCTGGTGAAACTTGCCGAACAAAACCCCAAAATCGTTGGGATTACTGCGGCGATGGCAACGGGGACAGGCTTAGATAAACTTCAAGCCAAACTGCCCAATCAATATATTGATGTCGGCATTGCTGAACAACACGCAATCACCCTAGCAGCAGGACTTGCAACTCAAGGAATGCGCCCCGTAGCCGCCATTTATTCTACTTTCTTGCAACGCGCTTATGACCAGATAATTCATGATGTCTGCATCCAAAACCTGCCAGTATTCTTCTGTTTAGATAGGGCAGGAATTGTCGGATCTGATGGCCCCACCCACCAAGGTATGTATGACATCGCTTATCTGCGTTGCATTCCCAACATAGCAATAATGGCACCCAAAGACGAAGCAGAATTGCAACGCATGGTAGTAACTGGCGTTAACCATACCAGTGGCCCGATCGCTATGCGCTATCCTCGTGGCAATGGCTACGGTGTTCCCCTGATGGAAGAAGGTTGGGAACCTTTGGAAATCGGCAAAGGCGAAATTCTGCGTACAGGTGATGACGTGTTAATCGTCGGCTATGGCACAATGGTTTATCCAGGAATGCAAGCTGCGGAAATTCTTAGTGAACACGGCATTGAAGCAACTGTAATTAATGCCCGTTTTGTTAAGCCTTTGGATACCGAGTTGATTTTACCTTTAGCTAAGAAAATCGGCCGCGTTATCACCTTAGAAGAAGGCTGTGTCATGGGTGGCTTTGGTAGTGCGATCGCTGAAGCTTTACTAGATGCAGATATTCTTGTTCCTGTCAAGCGATTTGGTGTACCAGATGTGTTAGTAGATCATGCTGAACCCAATGAATCTAAAACAGAACTAGGTTTAACTAGCCATCAAATAGCAGAGAGAGTCTTACAAGCTTTCTTTAAGCAGCAAGTATCGGCTGTGGTTTAGTTAATTCTTTGTAGAATGAATCGCCCACACTTGTTACTCAGGTGTGGGCGATTTGCTTATGGAAACGGCAAGTTTAACATTACTAATATTATGTTCGGTTAAACCTTAGTCAATTACCGAAAATGATCAAGTATTAAATAATTACTGAAATTTATTTTTGTTTTTTCATTATCTGTATACTTAATCTTGTTAATTACATTTCTTGGAAGTGTCTTAACTTCCTTCAGCGATCGCAATAAAATAAATTCTGGCTCCTAATTCCTGAATTCTTTCTTGTTAAAGTAAAAAATATTGCCCATCTATTAAGTACCTCTTTCTATGACACCTTCCACAAATCAGGTTTATCCCGTTATTTGGCACAACGACTCGGTATCACTAATTGACCAAACTCGCTTACCCAACGAATATACATTTGTGGAAATTCACCGCAGTGAAGATATGGCGCGGGCGATTAAAACTATGATTGTCCGAGGTGCGCCTGCAATTGGTGTAGCTGCGGCTTATGGAATGTATCTTGGTGCCAGGGAAATTGCAACAAGCGATCGCACCGAATTTTTGCAACACTTAGATAAAGTAGCCCAGTTGTTACGTTCTACTCGTCCGACGGCAGTAAATTTATTTTGGGCAATTAGCCGGATGATGAAAGCCGCCTACGAAACGCTGGGAACTGTAGAAGAGATTAAGCAAACCCTTTTCCAAACAGCCCAAGCGATTAATATTGAAGATTTGCAAACCTGTCAAGCGATCGGCGACAATGGTTTGGCAGTGTTACCCGCTACCCCAGAAAAGCTGACGCTACTTACCCACTGCAACGCTGGAGCATTAGCTACTGCTGGTTATGGCACTGCTTTAGGTGTTGTGCGTTCTGCTTGGCGGGAAGGACGTTTAGAACGTTTATTTGCCGACGAAACCCGTCCTCGTTTGCAAGGTGCAAAACTTACGACTTGGGAATGTGTTCAAGAAGGTATTCCAGTTACATTAATTACTGATAATATGGCAGCCCATTGCATGAAACAGGGTTTGATTCATGCTGTAGTTGTGGGTGCCGATCGCATTGCTGCTAATGGTGATACTGCTAATAAAATTGGTACTTATGGTGTTGCGATCGCAGCTAAAGCACATAATATCCCCTTCTTTGTCGCTGCACCCCTTTCTACCGTTGATTTTGAATTAACCGATGGTAGCAAAATTCCCATTGAAGAACGCGAACCAACAGAAATTTATCAAGTTGGCGATACTATTCTCACACCTGAAGGTGTAGATTTTTACAACCCAGCTTTTGATGTCACCCCGGCTGAGTTGATTACAGCAATTATTACAGAGAATGGAGCGATCGCACCTGATCAATTAGCAAAATCACACGTAAAGCAAGTAGCTTAGGGACTTCCAAGAAATTTGGTTGTTATCAAGAGGAATTTAGATGTGTTTGCCCTACCTTAATCCCCAGAGCAAACGACATCTAAATTACCCCTTATAGGCAAATTTAGAAATCAGAAAGTCCAACGTAAGTGCGATTGATGTCTCCTGTTTCGTTCCAAATCAAATCAGTCCGATTATCGCCATTAACGTCACCTGCCAAAACGTCATAATTACTCCTATCCCTTTCAAGGTGGTGAAATTTAGAACGATAATTGGTTATTTCAACCTTCAAAAAGCCCACAATCTGAGCGGAGGATTCAAGATGGTAGCACTGAAACAACGTATCTTCGTTCGTCACCTTGAAAGGGCTAGTCCTATGTGCAATAAATTTAGACTTTATCAAACAGAATTCAGGAGTTAGGAGTCAGAATTCAGAATGAATTTTGACCGAAAAAGCGGATAGCGCAGCCTTAGCGAGTCCGCGAGCGTCTGAATAATCGGGTTTAAGACCACCAAATTGAAAATTTCGTGGTCTTAAATCAATACAGTTCAGTTAAGCATTTTTTCTCTTCTCTCTGTTTCCTCTGCGCCTCTGCGGTACCCTGCGGGAAGCCGAAGCGTCTACGTTAAAAAAGTTGACTTTGACAAAAAGTTTTAGCCTTAATTGAACCGTATTCGGTCTTAAATCAGTCGGGGATTCAGACCCGCGACTGATTTATTCTGACTCCTGAATTATTCTTCAATAAATTATTCATAAACAGCAAGATTCCCGACTTCTTAGAAAAGTCGGGAATTTAAGCCTTTCGATTTGAAGGAAATCAAATAGGATTACTATTTACCAAAAGCATCCTTGATGTTATCAACAGTGCGCTCAACAACATTCTTTGCGTTGTCTACTGCTTCTTTAGTCCGGGCGGCATCTTCGTCTGCTCTTTTTTGAATTGTAGCCGCATCTCTCTTTGCTTTGCGCTCAACAAAACTGCCGTTGTCTGTTGCTTGATCAACTTTACTGGCGTTGCTCTTGGCAGCTTCCTTAACTTTATCTTTCGTATCTTCGATGAAATTCTTGGCTCGTCCAGCATCTTTACTGGTTTTTTCTTGAACTTTATCGCCTGCGTCTGATGATGCGATCAAGGTTGCAGTAGGAGCAGCCATTGCTGAAGTGTTCGATAAAAATGCGCCTTGCCAAACAAAAGCGATCGCTAACATACAAAACAATGTTGTAGCCATCCAGCGTTTTACTGTAGAAAGCTGTTTTGTAAGATAATTCAATTTCATAGAATACAATCTCATGTGACTTAGTATACTATTTCTACTTCATTTAGTTTATTCACCATATCGATCCCCAGATAGAAGTTCTTGCATCATTAGTTATGAAAAAAGTTCACTATTTTGATAGATTGAATTTTGTAAAAGAATTTTTTTGCTGGTAATTAAAGGTTAATTAAACAAGTTAAAGATTGTAGACAGAAGCGATCGCCTTTGGGAAAAGTTAGCGATCGCTTCCATCGGGCGGTTACGCTACCGCAACTGACTTTTTACGATTGGGACGCTTGCGTTCTGATTTTTTCTTTAGTCCAACTGCTTGAGCTTGATCGCTATCCGATCCATATTGTCCGCGCACAACTTCTTTCATGGAAATTCCCATCCTGCTAATCGCGCAGCATCAGCAGCAGCACGGTATAAAGCTAGTTTCTCGATAGCGGCTTGTTGCTGTGCCAACATGGTCTGATAAGCTTGCTGCAAATTTACTACAGACGCATCAGCACGGGTTGTATTATATGTGGTGATAGTTTGCAAACCGTGTAATGAGTTTATGTCTTGACTAATTAATTGAGAAGGCAAACGGCGTGTTTTATCTTAGGCAGGCATATATGGATACTAGTATAAAGTACATTTTTAATGTGCCCATTAAAATAATAAAACTAACAGTCCAAAGGTTGTAGAGACGGGTTCACAGAAATTACTCATGATTAACGATAATCTTAATGAACCCGCCCCTACCGCCTGTAAGAAATGCGGGAACTGTGCGTCCCGAAGATGGAATGATTTTTACAGCAGTTTTCATGTATTTGAACCACATCTATTGTAGGGGCGCAAAGCCTTGCGCCCCTACCGCTTAGTTTATAGCGGTTCTCAATTACATGAAATACAGACCTAACCCCCTGCCCCTTCCCTACAAGGGAAGGGGAGTAAGATTCAAAGCCTCTCTCCTTTTAGGCTACGGTGTACACACAAGTCGAATTACCCCCCTTAATCCCCCCGATGTATTGGGGGGAAACCGGAAAATCTTGTTCCCTCCCCAATGCATCGGGGAGGGTTAGGGTGGGGTAATTCGAGGACTGGTAGTGATTCGATAACTTGTGTGTACACCGTAGCTCCTAAAAGGAGAGAGGTCAAAGTGTATTGCTTCCATTCGAGAAGCGCTATATTTACCTGAAAATAGCTGTAAATAGAATCAAAGTTACAGGAATGGTGAGTTAATTTTTGCAGGTCGAAACAATGGCATTGTCAGTCGAAACAATCACATTGTCAGTCTAAACAATGGCATTAGCTAGAGGACATAGTTTTTTTTAAAAGTTACTGGCGAAATGCTTGGGAGCGAATGAAACCAGAAAGGTATGAGTGGTAGCATAGCCAATGCATGAACTTTCTCTAGAGACAGCACTAAGAAAGCATCACGCTGACATCAATTGCTGAAGGCGCTGTGGTTCCTCTCCTAGCCAATCTGGATTTTGGGCAGTGCTATCAAAGATTGATGAGGTTTTGAAAGGCTCAAATTCGCCGCGTGATGCTGCTTGTGCTGTTTTTGCTAAAAGCGATCGCACTTGTTCGTCATTCATTGGCTGGAAAGTCCGCACGGCTTCAAAGGTTTGGTCTAGAATCTCCATGCTGTCAATTCCAGTAATCACAACCGATGTGGGGAGATTCAAAGCATAATGTAAACACTCAATTGGCGTTACAGTATTTGACCGTAAAAGAATACCGTTTGCCAAGCTTTTCATTCCCAGAACGCCGATGTTCTGTTTAACCAGTTCTGGCACAACCAGCTTTGCAAAACTCCGGTAGTGGGCATCCATCACATTAAGCGGCATTTGCGCTGTATCAAATTTAAACCCGTTAGTGGCTGCAACTTCCAACATGTGCAGATGAACATAGGGGTCTTTATGCCCAGTGAAGCCAATGTATCGGAGTTTGCCAGCTTCCCGTGCCTCAATGAAGGCAGCATTCGCCCCTTCTTCGTCAAAGACTCGATGCGGATCTTCGTGCCGAAGGATTTCGTGGTGCTGAACGAGATCGATGCAATCGACTTGCAGGCGTTGAAGTGATTCGTCTAGCTGTCTTGCTGCTTCTTTTTTAGAACGACCATCGATTTTCGTCATCAGGAAAACTTTTTCACGGTAGCCATCGCGCAGGGCTTTTCCCATCCGAATCTCGCTGACTCCGCCGTTGTAATCCCAACTGTTATCCATAAAGGTGATGCCGCGATCGATCGCTGTTTTAACAATTCGGATACCCAGTTCTTCATCAACGTGTTTTAAGGCGATGTGCCAACCACCCAATCCAATGGCAGAAACTCTCTCTCCTGTACTGCCGAGGACTCGGTATTGCATTTCTGAATTTGACGTAGTTTCTGACATGTGTTCTCCAAGTCTATCAGCTATTACTTAAGTACATATATCCATCTGCCAATTCAAGCACAAGGGAAAATTGACAAAATCTTGCTGAAGATACACTTTTGAACCCGATGGGGAAAGAACTCAAGAAATCAAAATACCGATGGCAATTTGGGATGTGTGAGGTAGACAATTGAGGGCACAGCATTGCTGTGCCCCTACAACATATTTGGTTCAAATAAACGAAAACTGTTGTAAAACATCAACAATTATTTGCCGCTATAAAAGAAGGCAATTTCTTTTTCTTTTAGGGGTGCGAAACCAGCATCTACAAGTAATTGGTCTAATTCTGGTTGGGGAATGTGTTTTGCACCAATTCGCACAATGCGCGATCGCATAGTATTAGATACGCCACTGCGCTGTCTATTGCCTTCTAGCGCCATAACTTTACCATAAAGTTCTAGCTTTGCAGGTGGAATAGGAGAACCATCAAAATCAATTCCCTGTGCGATCGCTTCATCAATAGCATCAGCACCTGTGGTAGTTTGATTTCCTGGGTTAGTTTCGGTAGGCATGGTAATTTACTCTTCTTCGCTATGGGTAGATTTTACCAGTCTTGCTGACACCAAACCTGCCTACTGGCTTTTTTGCGGTCGAGGATTAGTTGCAATTCTTTGCACGAGAAATCTATCTTAGATTAAGCTTGTGAAACCCAACAAACCCCGCAAAATGTTGGGTTTAGTTCCTCAACCCAACCTACACATTTTTATTTTTTGGGCTTAACCGAACCGTACTAGTCCCTCTCCGACTCGGAGAGGGACAGACTTGAACTTTAGTTCAAGGCAGGGAGAGGTTCATCGAACTCACGCAAGACTAATTACGACCTTTTCGCGTCACCAAACCACCAACAAACGCCCCTAAGATAGTGCCTGTCCATAGTCCTGTTGTGCTACCTTGCCATATTGCTCCTGGTGTCATCCAAGCCTTGCACATCTCCTTGAAACCCCAAGGTTGGTTTTGACACTTTTGGCTATGCAGCATTATGGTAATTTGCCCACTAGTGTAAGCACCAAAAAAACCTGATGATAGTGCCAAAAAAGTGCAAATTAAAATTCTATTTTTTGTCATTAGTCATTAGTCATTAGTCAATTTCTTCCCCTGCTTCCCCTGCTCCCTCATCCCCCACTCCCCACTCCCCACTCCCCACTCCCCACTCCCCACTCCCCACTCCCCACTCCCCATTCCCAATCAACCTGTATTTCTCATCCCAGCAGCAATCCCATTAATAGTTAACAATGCTCCTCGCAGTAATTCACCTTTGCTGTAACGAGAGTGGATGACTCCAGAAGTAGCAGTAGTATTTAGGGACTGCCGTAGACGCTTGAGCAGTGAAACTTGGATAAATCCCAAGGGGACAATTGTGCCATTGCGTAACTGCACAGATCGTTGTAAGACAGGATCACCATCTAAGAGTCGATTGTGATCGGTGATTTTTAATACCAAATCTCTTGTGAGATAGAACTCGCTGGCGATTTGATCAAAAACTTTGGCAAAACGAAGTTGATCTTCTGGTTTTGATAATTCCTGGACGTAGTGATGTGCCATTTGCATATCTACTTTTGCCAACGTCATCTCGGCTTTAGAAATCACCATCTTGAAGAACGGCCATTTAACGTAAAAATAGCGCAGCAATTTCAAATGTTCTTCTGGTTCTTCGTTCAAGAATTCTTGTAAAGCTGTGCCAACGCCGTACCAGGAAGGAAGTAAAAAGCGGGTTTGTGTCCAGCTAAATACCCAAGGAATAGCTCGCAGACTACTTAAATCTTTCTTACCAGATGGACGGCGGGCTGGACGGGAACTAATTTGGAGCTGGCTAATTTCTTCAATGGGAGTTACTTCGTGGAAGAAGTCAACAAAATCAGGCTGTTCGTAGATTAAAGCACGATAATGTTGACGCGATCGCACTGCTAATTCTTCCATAATTTCATTCCAGGGTTCAATATCATCAAACCCTGTTCGCAGCAGGCTAGCTTGAATCACCGCAGTGGTGATGGTTTCCATGTGGTACAATGCCAAGTCCAACAAGGAGTATTTAGAAGCCAAAACTTCCCCCTGTTCGGTAATCTTGATTCGCCCATTGATACTATGACCCGGTTGAGCCAAAATCGCCTCGTAAGCAGGGCCACCTCCTCGTCCCACAGAACCGCCGCGTCCGTGGAAAATCCGCAAATTTATATCGTAGTTTTCTGCTATTTCTTGCAGTGATTTTTGAGCTTTATGAATTTCCCAGTTGCTGCTTAAAAACCCAGAGTCTTTGTTGCTATCAGAATACCCCAGCATTACTTCTTGTAAGTTTGGGGGGAGGGGGGAGGAAGGAGCAGGGGGGGCAGGGGAGGCAGGGGAGGCAGGGGGGGATGAATTTTCATCCACAACAACATTCTCTGTTTTTGTTTGTTCGTAGCCGCCAGCTAATAAAGCGCGATATAAGGGGAGTTCAAAGAGTTTCCGCATGACGCTTCGGGAGCGTTGTAAGTCTTCTACTGTTTCAAATAGGGGGACTACTTGAATTGTTCCGACAGCAAGGGCGGGGTCAAAAAGTCTGGCTTCTTTGGCTAAAAGCAATACTTCCAGCACGTCGCTCACGTCGCGGCACATGCTGATAATGTAAGTTTGGCAGATATTTAGACCAAATTCTTGTTGCAGCGATCGCACGACGCGAAAGGTTTCAATTACATCGTTGGTTTTTTCAGAAAATGGCAGTTCTGCCGGTATTAATGGCCTCCGGGTTTGCAGTTCTCCTGTTAGCCAAGCGACTCTTTGCTCCTCAGATAGTTCGTTGTAAGGTTGAGGTAATATTTGCAGGTATTGTAGTATCTCATTGAGCGCATCGGCATGGCGAGATGATTCTTGGCGAATATCTAGCTGTGTCAAATTAAAACCAAAAATTTCTACCTGACAGATCAGATTTTCTAATTCTCGACAGCTTAAACCTGTTTCTGTCAAGTTGCGCTGAATCATCCGCAGTTCTGCTAAAAAATCGGCTCCCGAACGATACAGGGGGCTATCTTGATTTTTTGGCGTTTCCCGATTATACAAAGCTAGATTGCGATCGCGAGTATTTTCTAGCCGTTTGAGTACATAAGCCAGTTTTAGCCGATATGGTTCTTGTCGATAACGCAGCGCCAGTTCATCATATACCTCACTCAACTGCGACTGATCTAACTCTAGAGATTCCAGTAAATCTGGTAATACATCACTCCAGTGCATCGACACACTCAATAATTCAATCAGATTTTTCACTGACTGAATATATCTCCCCAGCACCATTTTGCGCTGATAGCAAGCTGTTTTCCAGGTAATTTCTGGTGTGACTGATGGGTTCCCATCCCTGTCTGAGCCTACCCAGGAACCGAAAGAGCAAAAGTTTTTACTCGGTGGTTCTAGCCAAGGAAAGGTGTTGGATAACGTGTGTTTGAAACGTCTATAAAGTTGAGGAATGCCATCAAATAAAACTTCTTGGAAGTAGTGCAGGGCATAATCTACTTCATCTAGCACAGTGGGTTTGAACTGGTGAAGTTCGTCTGTACGCCACCAGAGGCGAATTTCTTCGAGCAATTGTTCGCGCACATCTGCTGCTTCCCAAGCATATCCCCCAGCTGTCGCACCAGAATGGTTTTCCAAGGCATCCAGTTTTTGCAACAGTTGTACCACCTGGCGCTGCTTATCCCGGATGGTATGACGAACAATTTCTGTCGGGTGCGCTGTGAAAACTAACCGTATATCCAGATGTGCAATTAAACGTTGAATTTGCTGGGGTGGTACATTCAGTTTGAATAAATAGGGAAACAAAGCAGCAAAAGTACCTTTTGGTTTGACTTGCGCTTTTTCTAAATAATTCTTTCTGAGCAACTCTGCTGCTATTCCCTTGCTAACAGGCGCGTCATCTTCTCTTTGATTAGAAGAATAGTTGACATTAGATGCTCTTTCTGCATCTGTAGGCTCTGTTTCTGCCTCATAGCGACTCAATTGCTGCCGTTGTTCGTATTCCTGCTCAATGATGTTAATCAATTGAAAATACAGAGCGAAAGCACGAGCCGCACGAATTGCTTCGTTGATATTTAGTTGTTCAATCAATTTTACGGCTGAGGATGCTTGGTCATTTGTTGCTTGTCCTTCTGGGGAACACAAATCGCGCAACTGCCCCAACAAGTCTACCATGTTTTGACCGCATTCTTGCCTCAGAACTGACTCCCACAATTCTTCCACTACCTGGAGACGATGACGCAAAAATAATTCCGACACCGGGTATATATCCGCAGTTTGAGACGAAGAGTATAAAAGGGAACCCATATTCTCTATTGTTGTAAAGCTAATTACTGTTTACGCTTCTAGGTTTTGCACTGAATGCTCACCAAGTTGTTCCTGAGCAAATAATTATTTGGTGTATATTTTCTAAGTTTGATTAGTTTCGTGATCCTCTGGGAAGTCGAGGTTGGGTAGGCGATCGCCTCGCAATAATTCTTCACTGGCTTCCCCTATGGCTTCTAGTGCTCTTACTGTAGTTTTTCCGGTAATGAGCAGCAGTAATATAGACGCTGTACCTATTTGTAAAAGGAAAGATTGGGGAATGCTAAAGAAATCCAGATTGGATGCGGGGTTAGTTGAGGGTTGTTGATTGGCAGGAGGCATTGCTAATTCTTGGTTATGGGAATATGAGGCAAAAGGAGTTAGGAGTGGAGACGCGATTAATCGCGTCTGTACAAGAGTTAGGAGTTAGGAATTATGATTACTCCAACGATCATCAAGAGAGAAAGTTTAAATGAGATAAGCTTGTTGTTTGTTTAGCTCATCAGGGGCGTTAGCGCAGTGGGACGCAAGTCTAGCTTTAAAGGACAAGTCATTAGCCAGTCATATAGAATTATTCTGACTCCTGGCTTTTGTACAGACGCGATTAATCGCGTCTCTCCTAACTCTTAACTTCTTAATTCTGACTCCCTATTAGTAAAATAAACGCAAAACTCAACATTAGTCAGACTTGCAACCTGTACAAGACTATCTTGGCCGATTTTATGAGCTACGAAGGTAACAAAATTGTTAAAAAAAACCGTCAGAGTGTGGTAGACCTATGGTTCTAGTTTACAAGTGCAGGCACTATCCCCCAACAATCGCTTCTTGTAAAATTAACTGAGCATGAAAACAGTATTACCAGATCGCCAGCAATCCTTAGTGCAGTGGGTAAGCCAAGCAACAGGGATCAACACTTTCGGGGTGAAAGTCCGGTTACGGGGAAATAACCTTCATATTCTTTGTGAAGGTACAGACTGTCCGCAGCGTTGGCATACCTTGTCTGACTTGCTGCAAGCACTACAGCAGACAGACTTGGATATTCTCACAAGTGACGAACAACCCTCAATATATCAAGTATTTGTCTATGGACGAAGAAAAGGGGAACAGCGCCCCCAATGGTGCCATCGGGTTTACTTGAATCAAATAGATAAGCATCTAGAACAGGTAAAGCAAGCGCTGCTAGAAGATTCGGAAAAATCAAAACAATCGGCTGGGGCGCTGATTGTCTCTAACGAAAGTTTGGCACGCCAAGGGAACCCAGAAGCGATCGCTCGCTATCTGAGCGAAACTCTGAGTACGTTAGGTGTATCAGTACAGGCAAAAATCAAGCCATATAAGCCAAAGAACTCTCAGCCAGAAGAAAATCGCCTGTGGATATTTTGCCAGTCGAGCTATAGCCCTGATGCATCATTGCTTGCTGAACCAATAGCACAAAAGTTGCGTTATCTCAAGCTTATCGGCTACCAAGATGCAATAATTGTTTCCCAGGTGAGCGGCGAAACTGCCCCTGATTGGTTGCTGCGGGTGGATTTGACACCACCAGAGGTAATGCTGAAGGAATGGGCGCGTTGGGGCGATATACAAGCGATCGCGCGATTATTAACTGAGGTATTGTCAGGGTTAAAAGTTGCTGTCCAAGCTTTTCTGAAAGAATCAACGCTACATATCTTTTGTAGCCCAGCTTTTGATCCTTTGGGAACTGCGCCAATCCCCGACAAGGAAGTTTGCTTAGAGGCGATTTTACCGCAACTAGAAGCGATCGCACCTCAAGGCATTCTCGCCGCCACCATATACGGGCAAAAAGCAGGCGACAATGAACCAACTTGGATTGATTGGATAGCTTTACCTGCGACAAATTATCCCGCCTTTGCTACATCACCGCTAGATTTGGCGAATACTGGCGATGAACCAGCCATCATATTTTTACTGGAGCGTTTACTCAATCCTGACCTGGATTGGCGTTTATTGACAGGTGGAGTTCGCGTACTTCTGCTGAACAAAAATGATTTATTGCACATCATGTGTGATGCACCTGTTTGTCCAGCCCGTCAACAAGTAGCAACTAAAGTTACGCAGTTTATCCGCCAGTTAAAAATTCCCGGTATTATGGGGGTACGTGTCTACGGTCGCCGCGCTGGGAATAAAGAACCTTTTTGGCATTATGGCGTTGATATTGAGCATCGCCAACGGTTAGTACCAGAAGCAACCCCAGAATTTGCTGCTACTTCTAAATACGTTAATGATTTAGTAACCTCTGAGACTAGTGAGCCAATTTTGCGCCCCGACTTAACAACTGAAGAAGTTCAAAGTTTTGTAACAGAAGTCGCGCGAGATTGGATAACAACGGCGAGTGCAACGGCGAAAAAATTCCTGTTACAAAGCCAGTTATTTATCGAAAGCGATCAGTCAGCAGAACAAAGCCCTGATGTTCAAGGACTTAAGGTTGCTTTAGTGTGGGGAACACTGGGATTATTGCTTACCCTTCAAACTGATTGGGTGTTGGGTAGAATTATTGCAATTAGTATGCCAAGTCCAAAATTAGCCAGCGTCTTACCTTCATCATCTTCTGGTGAAAAGGCATCTTTGACATCTGGGAAAACTCAGAGTGAGAAAACGACATTTTTTACCAGCACTTCCAAAACAAAATCTTCTCCAAATCAGAGTTCTGTATTTAATGCTTCGGAGTTTACCCAAACTGATGATACCCCGACAAATAATTTGGCAGCCGCACCACTGAAGGAAAAAGCAACCGCTACCGCTATTCTATTAGCAGCGCGATCGCAGATGCCAAGTTTTAATGTCAGGCAGTTAGACGAGCAACTAGCACTGTATAAACAGCGTTTAGCTAGAACTGGTACTCCGCCAGATGTGTTGATTATTGGCTCCTCCCGCGCTCTCAGGGGAGTAGATCCCGCAGCACTTTCTAAAGCTTTAGCAACTCAAGGCTATCCAAATATTGATGTATTTAACTTTGGAATCAACGGTGCCACTGCACAAGTTGTAGACTTTGTAATTCGCCACGTACTGGAAGCATCAGAACTGCCTAAAGTAATTATCTGGGCAGATGGGGCCCGTGCCTTCAACGGTGGACGCGAAGATATTACCTTTAAATCCATCGCTGCATCAGCTGGTTATAAACAAGCGTTCCAAAAAGCCCCAACAACTGCCAATAACAGCGATTTGCCCGAAAATACAGTAAATTCGGGAGAAGAAAAGATAAAAGAAGAAAAACCAGAGATTAGCGCCTATCAAGCTGTGAATCAGTCGTTAAATCAGGCTCTAGCATCTCTTTCTGCTAGCTATCCAAACCGCGACCAAATTAAAAGTTTACTGCAAAAACAACTGCTTATAAGTGGTCGCAATCAGACGGTGGGATCGCAAAAACAGCTAACAGACGGTACTTCAGATGAAATTATTTCCCAGCAAGCAGTTGATTTTGATGGCTTTCTACCTTTGTCAATTCGCTTCAATCCTGCAAGATACTATCAAAAACATTCTAGAGTTCCCGGAAATTACGACAACGACTATAAATCTTTCCAAATAGAAGGACAGCAAGATTCTGCCTTTCAAGAAGTGCTTCAGTTTGCCCAGTCTCAGAAAATTTCTTTAGTGTTTGTCAACATGCCTCTGACAGAAGATTATTTAGATCCAGTGCGTAAACAACATGAGCAAGAATTTCAGCAATATATGTTGCGTTTAGCTACTAATCCCAACTTTATTTATCGAGATTTGAGCCAACAGTGGCCAAAAGCAAATAATTACTTCTCTGATCCCAGCCACCTCAACCGCTTTGGAGCATACGAAATCTCCAAAAAGCTGGCTAATGATCCGATGATTCCCTGGCCAGTGAAGTAGGAAACTGGGGAGTGGGGAGTGGGAGTGGGGAGTGGGGAGTGGGGAGTGGGGAGTGGGGGATGAGGGAGCAGGGGGAGCAGGGGAAGAATAACTATTAATTATTGATCAATGACAAATGATAAATAACTAAAAAATGAACTTTATATCAATTTTTTATGGGCTGTTCTTATTAAGTGTGTTAGGAATTTATTGGTCTTTAGCACAACAGAAATTGCGATTGTGGACGCTGCTAATTGCCAGCTTGGTTTTCTACGCATCTTTGCAGATGCAGTACGTGCCATTACTATTAGCGTTGACATATATTAATTTCCGTGTGGGGCTAGAGATTGGTAAAAATACCTCACCAGGAAAACATTCTCTTGACTGGCAAATTTCTAATGAAGAGTGGCAATTTGCCCAAGGTGACTGGAATCGCCGTCGTTTAAAAGTTTTGTGGGTAGGGATAATTCTAAATATTTTACTGTTATTAGGTTATAAGTATTTTACTCCTTTATTAAAGTTTGTTTTTAATGTGCAAACAAACTCACCCGATAGCTCTTTTAAATTAATTGCACCCTTGGGAATTTCATTTTTTACCTTTGAATGCATTGCTTATTTAATAGATGTTTATCGCGGTGCCCCTGCTACTGAGCAGTTTCTCAAATTTGCTACCTACAAATTATTCTTCGTAAAACTGATTTCAGGGCCGATTACGCGCTACCACAACTTAGCAAATCAATTCAATACACTAGAATTACCCAATAGCGATAGAGTCGCCCAGGCGCTGTGGTTGATTGCTAGAGGTGCAGTCAAAAAAGGTATTTTTGCAGACCACCTTGGTATTTTTGTCGATTTATGTTTTGGTAATCTACAACGGGCGGGTAGTACCGATTTGTGGTTAGCTACATTTGCCTACGGTTTGCAATTATATCTAGATTTCAACGGTTACGTAGATATTGCCCGTGGTAGTGCGATGCTTTTCGGCTTGGTTCTACCTGAAAATTTCGATTTTCCCTACTTCAGCACCAATATTTCAGAATTTTGGCGGCGCTGGCATATCACTCTAGGAGATTGGCTACGTAACTATGTCTACTTCCCTTTAGGTGGTTCCCGTCGGGGTTTAGTCCGTACATGCTGGAATTTATTTATTGTGATGCTAATCGCTGGTATCTGGCACGGTGCTGCTTTGGGTTATCTAGTTTGGGGCATATTGCATGGGTTAGCCTTGGTGGTTCATCGACTTACAGATACTATGAGCGATCGCTTTGAAAATCTAGAACAATTCTGGCAAAATCCTCTAGGTATCTTTGTCGCTTGGTTATTAACCCAACTAATGGTTTTTACCTCTTGGATTTGGTTCCGTCTACCTAACCTCGAAGACTCTTCTTTGGTAATTCGGCATCTTTGGGGTTATCCGGCTGATGCCCAGTTTGCTGAAAAAGTCTATGTAGATGCCTTAAATATAAGCCAATCTCAACTCACTTGGGTACTTATAGCTTTAGCTGCTCTTATGACTGTAGTCTATACCTTCAACCGAATACTAAAGTTAGAGTTTAACTGGCCTCTTAAGCTTGTCTTCGTTCCTCTATGTTTCTACGCTGTTTGGTTATTTGCTCCTGAAGGCAGTTTGCCCTACATCTACTTTGATTTTTAATAAAACATAAGACAATTTACAACTTATTATTTCTTTACAAATCAACAAAACTTAAAATTTTTGCAACAGGCTTTTTGTAAAGGAATATAAAGAGAATTAACTAAGCGATCGCATCATTGAAAGTTATAGCTAGTTTGGTGTTGAAACGGCTGACAACGCCTTTTTTATTACTATTGTTTATAGTAGGAAAACTTTACAGTTCTATGAGCTTGTTAAATAATTCTGTTACAGAATATTAAGTCAGAGATCGCCTCAAAGTAAATTCATGTAGACTGTATTTCAACAGGCAAAATAAATATTGCTTGTTCCATATTTAACAACCCATAGCACTTATAAAACAATGACCACAACCTTACAACGGCGCTCTGACGCTAGCGTATGGGATCGCTTTTGCGAGTGGATCACCAGCACCGACAACCGTATATATATCGGTTGGTTTGGTGTATTGATGATCCCAACCCTGCTAGCTGCTACTGTTTGCTTCGTAATCGCTTTCATCGCAGCACCTCCAGTAGACATCGATGGTATCCGCGAACCTGTTGCAGGTTCCTTGATCTACGGAAACAACATCATCTCTGGTGCAGTTGTTCCTTCCTCCAACGCTATCGGTTTGCACTTCTACCCCATTTGGGAAGCAGCTTCCTTAGATGAGTGGTTGTACAACGGCGGCCCTTACCAATTGGTAGTTTTCCACTTCTTGATCGGTTGCGCTTGCTACCTGGGTCGTCAGTGGGAACTTTCTTACCGCTTAGGTATGCGTCCTTGGATTTGCGTAGCTTACAGCGCACCTTTGGCTTCTGCTACCGCAGTATTCTTGATCTACCCAATCGGTCAAGGTTCATTCTCTGATGGTATGCCTTTGGGTATCTCTGGAACCTTCAACTTCATGATTGTGTTCCAAGCAGAACACAACATCTTAATGCACCCCTTCCACATGTTAGGTGTGGCTGGTGTATTCGGCGGTTCCTTGTTCTCGGCAATGCACGGTTCTCTAGTAACTTCTTCCTTGGTGCGTGAAACCACCGAAACCGAATCCCTTAACTACGGTTACAAATTCGGTCAAGAAGAAGAAACCTACAACATCGTTGCAGCCCACGGCTACTTCGGTCGTTTGATTTTCCAATACGCTTCCTTCAACAACAGCCGTTCACTGCACTTCTTCCTCGCAGCTTGGCCTGTCGTCGGTATCTGGTTCACCGCTTTGGGTATCAGCACGATGGCATTCAACCTAAACGGTTTCAACTTCAACCAATCAGTTATTGACTCCCAAGGTCGCGTTATCAGCACCTGGGCAGACGTAATCAACCGCGCTAACTTGGGTATGGAAGTAATGCACGAGCGTAACGCTCACAACTTCCCCCTAGACTTAGCTGCTGGTGAAGTTACTCCTGTCGCTCTGACTGCTCCTGCTATCAACGGTTAATTCTGAAGATTTAGCTAAATAAAAAGCGCCCTCCAGAAATGGGGGGCGCTTTTTTTGTTAGATTCAAGCTACAACTCCTATGGATGAGGAATCAGGTAATGACTGCTTCTGTGGAACATGGCTATGGTTTAAATAATAGCGCTTTTATCCCTCCTTTAGAAAGTGGCGATCGCTTAACCCGCCACGAATTCGAGCGGCGTTATACAGCAATGCCTAATAAAAAAGCAGAATTAATTGAAGGAGTCGTCTACGTGGCATCACCACTGCGTTTTAGAAGTCATGGCCAACCTCATGGACAGTTAATTACCTGGTTGGGAGTTTATCAAGTTTGCACTCCAGGTTTAGCGCTAGGCGACAATGCTACCGTGCGCTTGGATTTAGACAATGAGCCACAGCCTGATGTTTTGCTGTTGATAGATAAACCAACCAGAGGACAGGCACAAATAAGTGAAGATGATTACGTAGAAGGCGCACCGGAATTAGTAGCAGAAGTAGCAGCTAGTAGTGCATCTATTGATTTATACGACAAAAAACGCGCCTACCGTCGCAACGGAGTACAGGAATACATCGTTTGGCAGACTTTGGAAAATAAACTCGACTGGTTCTGTTTGCAAAATGGTGAATATTTACCACTGGTGGCGGATGCAGATGGTGTGATTAAAAGTACAGTATTTCCAGGTTTGTGGTTAGCTGCCACCTCACTAATTACAGGAGATATGACGAAAGTTTTAGCAGTACTGCAACAAGGGTTAAATTCAAAAGAACACGTTGAGTTTGTTGAGCGTTTATCTGAGTAAAACTTAATATAAGTGCCTTGAAAAATATAAATAGTGACACAGATAAAATTTTAAAAAAATATCTGGTGTATTTGGGTACAATTACTAAATTGTTACTCATCTATATTAGTAAATGCTTTGGTATAAATAAAAATAATTATCAAAACTGTGAGCAGTGAGTAAACTAACTACTGACGGTTATCTCCAGAGTTAATGTATTTCCACTGACTACAACTCTCAATTTTTAATTTTTGTCTCAATTCAATATAAAATCTAAAACTTAAAATCCAAAATCAACATGGCAAACCTAACTCCCAATTCTAGTTTTAGTTTGACACTGCGCTTGCAAATTCCCAATCGTGTAGGGATGTTAGCATCCGTAACCCAGGCGATCGCAACTACTGGCGGTAATCTCGGTCAAATTGATTTAATCGAGCAAACCCGCAAAGAGTCCACCCGCGATCTGACTGTGGATGCTGCTAGTACTGAACACGCTGAAACCATTGTGCAAGCAGTCAAAGCATTACCAGACATCAAGCTACTCAGCGTCTACGATCGCACCTTTAATTTGCATCGCGGTGGCAAAATCAGCATTACTAGCAGAATTCCCTTAAGAAGTGTGTCTGATTTAGCAATGGCTTACACACCTGGAGTTGGTCGAATTTGTACAGCGATCGCTCAAGATCCAGAGGAAGTTTACAAGTTAACCATCAAACAAAACACCGTTGCCATTGTTACCGATGGTAGCGCCGTTTTGGGATTGGGAAATCTCGGCCCAGCTGCTGCTCTCCCAGTCATGGAAGGCAAAGCAATGCTGTTCAAGGAATTTGCAGGGCTAGATGCTTTTCCCATTTGTTTGGCCACCCAAGATACAGAAGAAATTATCCAGACAGTCAAGAATATTGCGCCAGTTTTTGGGGGTGTGAATTTAGAGGATATCGCTGCACCTCGCTGCTTTGAAATTGAAAGAAGATTGCGCCAAGAGTTAGATATCCCCGTTTTTCACGATGACCAGCATGGTACAGCAATTGTCACCTTAGCAGCGTTATTTAATTCGCTGAAACTGGTACAAAAGGCAATGGCGGAAATCCGCATCGTGATTAATGGTGCTGGGGCGGCGGGAGTAGCGATCGCTCGATTACTGCGGAAAGCTGGGGCAGAAAAAATCTGGATGTGCGACTCTAAAGGGATTATCTCTACCAGTCGCACCGATTTGACAGAAGAAAAACTTGAATTTGCCGTGAAAGCGCAAGGTACATTAGCGGGTGCAATGCAAGGGGCAGATGTGTTTATTGGAGTCAGCGCACCGGGAGTTTTGACACCAGAAATGGTGCAATCGATGGCGAAAGATCCAATTGTCTTTGCAATGGCAAATCCGATTCCAGAGATTCAGCCAGAATTAATCAGCAAAGATGTAGCTGTGATTGCTACCGGTCGCAGTGATTACCCGAATCAAATCAATAACGTTTTAGCTTTTCCTGGGGTATTCCGTGGTGCTTTAGATTGTCGGGCCCATACAATTACCACCACAATGTACCTAGAAGCCGCAAATGCGATCGCTTCTTTAGTTAAGCCTTCAGACTTGAATCGGGAACATATTATCCCTTCCGTCTTTGATAAGCGCGTTGTTACTGCTGTTGCTGCTGCTGTACAACAAGCAGCGCGTCAAGAAGGTATCGCTCGGAATTAATTAAAATAATGGCTCTTATGGGATGGGCGAGACGTTTATTCCACAAGAGTCATTATATGGAATCTCCTATATTAAGCTTCCCCGGTCTGAAGACGCGGGGATTTCTGAAGAGTCCACAAAAGAACTTTCTTAGGCATACTTAAAATGCCTCTACCTACTCCACTTAAGTCAAACTTAAATATCGCAGCTACTTTTCT
>JAIVFU010000097.1 GCA_020829485.1 Nostoc sp. CHAB 5834
GAAGTGAACGTTGTGGCCCCACGTGCCAATCTCACAGTGAACAGGCCACACCATCAGCTTGTAGCGACCACCCGCTTCAAGGGTGTCCAAGTAGGCAAGCACTCGGGGCAGTGCTTTTGGATTGCGAGGCAAATACTCGCCGTCGCGCACGCTCTTCGAAGTGACTTCGGTAAACGGTGCAACATCTGTGCCGTCGCCCTTAATCCAGAAGGTTGGGCGCTCGATGCCGATGTGGTGGTGGCTATCCAGCGTCACCGAGATATCCGAGAAGCCTCGAAGTCCTTGATGAATCAGCTCAGAGAGCCGTTGCATGTCTGCGTGGGCACCGGGGACTGCGAGCGCGGGGGCGACATGTTCCGAGGTCTGGGGATTCTTGACGAGGTACTCCGCTGGAAGGTCGCAGAAGTCGTTCTGGGGGTCAATGATGAGCAGGTGGATGTTCGATTTCATAGGGTTCTCCTTGGTTGTTGTGCTTAGTATAGCACCTTCGTTCAGTTGCGCAACTAAGCTATCTAAAAATTTTTGAGGCTATACACATATGCAAACTCGATTGCATGTTTGCTCAACAGGCAGTCTTTGGAATACAATGTAACTAAGGAGCTTTAAATCTTATGGATAACTTAATTTGTTCGGTGGACGTTGTGCTGCTAACGCTCACCGGCCAGCAGTTGCAGGTCGGACTGCTACGGCGCGACCACTCACCCTTTGAAGGAGTGCTGGCGCTTCCTGGGGGGTACATAAAGCCCGATGAGGACCTGGATACGCGGGATGCTGCGGTCAGAGTGCTTCGGGAGAAGATGGGTATCACCAGCCCCTACCTGGAGCAGTTGGGGACATTCAGTGGCCCGGCGCGGGACCCCCGCGGATGGTCTATTTCCGTGGCGTACTACGCCTTGGTGCCCCCTGAGGTCATCACGGTATCTGGCAAAGAGGACATCAAGCTTGTGGATGTCGCTTCCATTCGCTCGATGCCCTATGACCATGCCCAGATTGTTCAGGCTGCGGTGGAGCGGGTGCGGGGTAAGAGCGCTTATTCGTCATTGCCTGCATACCTCTGCGGTGAGCACTTCACGCTTCCGCAGTTGCAAGCGGTGTACGAAGCGGTCATTGGCGAGTCCCTCAACAAGGTGAGCTTTCGACGGAAGATGGCTGAGATGGGGCTTGTGGAACCGGTGGAAGGACTAATGGAAGAAGGCACGGCCCATCGGCCGGCCCAGGTTTACCGACTTAGCGCCCAGTTCCGGAACAAGCTGTCTCTCTGGAATCGAGGCTTCTAGATATTTGCCAAGCCCCCCGCCCCGGGGGTTGCCCCAAGCTCGATTCGCAGGCCGTGCGTCCCCTAAGTGAGAACCTTTTCTCGGAAACCAGGGCACGGGCTACCTCGTTATGTAGGGCAGCTCGCCAACGGCAATGGGGTTGCTTCCGCGGGTAGCAGACAAAAAGCAGGTGCATGGGCGGTACTGGGCTATTCGGGGCAAGAGCCAAGCGAACTCCGCCCGTTTGGCTGATTACTTTAGACCAAAAAGGGGGCGGCAGATACTGGACACTCCTAACCCAAGGATTGACATTTGCAGCACCACGGCTGCGCCGATGAGCGAGGCCGTTTGTTTGAACTCAAGGCTACCCTTATCCGGAGTGCAGCTCCCCGTTCCATCCAGTATGACGGACAGCGCTGAAGGCAACGCTTCCTGAATCTTGCCCAGCACCTTTGGGACCAGCATACTGCAGCTCTCGCCTACTGACATCAACAGTGATGCGTGATAGCCCGACAGGTAGAGCCCGAAAACGCACAGCGCAACTACCAGCGTCCAAAATGATAGGGTTGCCACGTGTATTCGAGGGAAAGCCGCCCAGGCCATTCCTAGTAAGCACAAGACAAGAAAAGTAAATCTCTGCGAAAGACAAAGGGGGCAGGGGTCCATCTGAAAAACATACTGGGCAATAAGGGAGCCCGTGACCGCTGCGCCTGAAGCTATCGAGAGCGCGAGAGCTGCCCTAAAAGAGTATGAACGAGGGGCGGGGGTCCGAGTGCTTGAGCTTTTTTTCATGAGAATTCGCCTTGGTGGCTTCGACAGCTTGATGCTTTTGTTTAGCGAGGGACTCTATACAACCGAACTTGACGATGAAAAAGCTCCCGGATGGGAGCTCTGAATCAAGAAGTGCTGAACGTGTTTGACGCAGCGTCGTATCTCTGAAAATCCAAATCGACTTTCCAATACTGCTGCGCATAGCCTACAGCACGCTTTTTGCCTTCCCAGTCGCGTTCATAGCGGGTGTCCGGTTTGAAGATGTCCCGGATGTGGGCGCCTTTCATTGAGGTGTACCGGGCAAGCTCTTCTGTGAGCAGCCGCCTCAACTTTCGGGTGAAGTGACCATTAGGTACGGCCGGAACGATGAGCAGTGCGAAGTTTCCATATCGCCCCCAGTCGTCAACCAATGCACTGTTTACGGCCGGATTGAGCGCAAGACGGTTGCAGAAGGCTTTGACCAGAGTAACTTGGGATTCAGGAGTCATGAGGGATTTGTGTGAGTGGACCTATCCTGTATAACTAAAAAAGTCACACCGTTGAGTGTGACTTTCATTGAATTAGGAACTCTTGGTCCCCGAGGCCTTGCGTACCCGCTTTGGCTTCAGGATTTGTTCAAGCAATTTGAGTTCATCGGCAGTAAACGTTTTGTCCAGCTTTTCACGAAGTTTTCCAACACGTGATTGCTCGGACACCTTTGTTATAAGCTCAGGCATTTCCACAGCCCGAATCTTGCGTGTCTTTGTAACCCAGGCAACTAAAACACCCAGTTGCTCGTCCAGCGTACCCAAGTCAGCAATAAGGACCTTTTCTTCGCCTTTTGCCTTCTCCAGAATATCAGCCGGAATCTTGTTGTCGAATTCTTCGCGCTGCTTCTTCGAAAACTTGAAGGCAGGAACTACGGCTTTCAGTTGAATGTAACCGTCACCTGTTGTGGAGATGGAAATCTCCTTTGGCACCAAAAGGTTCAATTCCAATTCAGAAGACTGTTCTGGATTGAACGCAGCTTCCATCAACTCAGGAAGAAGCGCCTGCCCCTGCCGAGAGCCAAATGTCTGCAGTGCGTTACCCGCCAAAGTAGTGGATACATCAAGCAACTTGAGAGTTGGAGTCCAGCTACCGTTCTTAGCGAGAGTAGTCCACTTTCCAATCGCTCCTCCTCTTGTGAGGGGGTGAGACTGGTTCACATGTTCGGTTCGCCATTGCTGAGAAGACTCGCCTGCCAAGTTAATGGCTTCGAAGAGCTGATTTTTTTGCAAGACGATGCGTTCTGAGAGGGACTTCAACGAATTCGCAGTGTTGCCAGAGGGGTAGTCAATAAGCTTCACCCGAGGCTTTTCGCCTTTAACGGCGGCTTCAATAATCAACTTCGGGTAGAGGGTGAGTAGGCCGACAAGGTCTTCTTGAATGCCGTTGAGAACTGCGCGAAGTTTCATGTGTGAAACATCCAGGTTCTTTGCGCACAGCCCCGCATTCACAAAATGCAAGCTGTCGAAAAGGGTTTGGAGATACTTGGTGTCTTTTCGATAGGGGTTGGTGATATCCAAGATTACTGACAGCAGCATCCCCAGCTGGGCGGTGGGCACCATGAGTTCGCGGTAGAACTTTTCAATATTTACTTTTGCCATGTTTTCCTAAAGTTGAAGATGTATTCCTCACCCGTATAGCAAAAGGTATGTCCCTATAGTTGAAGCTCTTCATGAACTAAGCCTAGAATAAGGCGCTTGTTTAAACGGTCCCGAATCCGCATGCCCCGCAGAGTTCCCCTTGATGAGCAGTTGTTGTACCTCGTACGTACAGAGGGTGACCGGACAAGAGGCTGGCAGCTCCGGGTTCCAGCATGGCATCCAGATGGGCCGGTGACGAGCTACTTTGCCGATTCGGTCTACGGGAGCAGTGAGTCCGCTAGGGATGCGGCTAGAAAGCGCAGAGATGCTGTGTTCACCGCGCGGGGTATCCCTTTGGTCAGGCGGCACAAAGAGTCCAACACTCGAAACACCTCCGGCATTGTGGGAATTTCCCCTCTCTATGACGGGCGAGCCCGAGACCCTAATGCTTTGAGAGGGTGGACCGCGTACTATTCTGAAAACGGGCAGCAGAACAAAAAGCGATTCTCTTTTTCCACTTATGGCACGGGTGCGTTACCTCAGGCTATTGAATGGAGGGAAGCGAACGCTAAGGTGCGGTTCAGTTCTGTCCAGCTGGTCGCGATATATGACTTGCAGTCAAATCTTTTGAATGGTTGAAAGCCGGGGAGCTAATGGAAAACAGCTCTTTCATAAGAAAGAGCTGTCTTTGAATAATAATTATTGTTCGAGTGGCATTTCTTCCACGGCGATGCGGTAGGATGCGCCCGGTTTCAAGGGCGAACCCTCGCCAGAGGGAACGTCTACAAGCAGGCCGTCCGTCCATACTGCATGAACGCTCGGCCCCTTTTTCTTGTGCCCTTTTAAGGTGAAATTTTCAATGGCACGACAGGTCGCATAAAAAATGATTCCGTTCGAGCCTTTTTGGTCAAACGGGTGCTTAGCATCGGGAACTACACCTGTGCATTCGAAAACTTCCGTAGTGTACCGTCTTCCAGGCTTTAGTGCATACGCTGCGGGCCAACCAGGTTCCTGCTCATGGGAAATTCGACTGGTCCCCTCCATTGCTTCCACCATTTCAAAATGCGCGCCAAACTTTCGTTTTTGAGTTGGAGTAGTCGCGTCCTTAGCGACAGCTTCAAAACAAAGTACGGGAGAGTGACAGAAAGAGATTTCTTGTAGTCTCTTTGGGTCGGTAGGTTGTCGGAAGGAACTCACCGGCATAAATTTGAGGTCTTGAATGGACATTCTTGCTTTCGTAAATAGGGCCTATCCTGTGTAGCTAGTGCGCAGCTACCGACCTGATTTCTCTGCCTACACTTTGGATAGAACCAATTTAAGGAATTTATGAAAATTTATGCAGTAGGCGGCTGTGTTCGAGACTTTCTGTTGGGTGTTCCGCAAGTCGACAAGGATTATGTGGTCATAGGTGCCACCGTACAACAAATGGTTGACCTCGGGTACGAGCAAGTGGGCGCAGATTTCCCTGTGTTCCTCCACCCTAAAACCTGGGATGAATACGCACTTGCCCGTGTTGAACGAAAACAGGGCGAAGGCTATCACGGCTTTCTGGTGGGTACCGAAAATGTGACCCTCGAAGAAGACCTGCTGCGACGGGACCTCACTATCAACGCCATGGCAATGAGCGAAGAGGGCGTCCTGGTGGACCCCTACGGCGGCCGTAACGACCTCGAATCGAAAGTATTCAGGCACGTGAGCCCGGCGTTCGCGGAAGACCCGGTCCGGGTGCTTCGCTTACTGAGGTTTCAAGCTCGGCTGGGCCCGCAATGGTCCATCGCAGAGGAGACCCAAGCGCTCATTGCTCGCATGATTCAGGAGGGGGCTCTCCACCACCTGACAAAAGAACGAGTTTGGAAGGAGGTTTCCCGCGCTCTGCACGAGCCCCACGCTCAATTGTTCCTAGATGGATTGGTTGAGTGGGGGCTCCACATCCTGCCGGCCTTTGTTGGCTACCGCCAGGTGAACGCGTGCTTTTCTCGCAATGCTGAAAAAATGCCCCGAACATGGTCAACGGAGACTTTGTTTTCTTTGGCTTTCGTAGGGGCGGAGCCTTGTGAAGCATATCCCTCGGCAATTCCTGGCTCTGTTAGGGATACGGCCAGGGCGTACTTTGCCATGCTGCTCCTTTGCAAGAACGCGTCGACAGAACTTAGTGCATCTAATTTGCATGCTTTTATGCTCAAGACGGACGCTTTTCGGTCAGGAGAGAACTTTGGCCACGCCTTGGATGCGCTTTCTTTGAGCCATCCCGCTGAAACGGCCTTGATGCGCAGTGCTCATCGGAGTGTGCTTTCAGTCGATAAAAAAGCAATCACAGCTGCAATGGCCCCAGGTCCTGAAGTGGGTAGAGCAATTGGCGAAGCCCAACGTCAGGCAATAGCTGCAATGTTAGGTTCCGCTTGATTTAGAAACTGCGCTTATGGCGCAGTTTTTTCATTAATCAGTGATGGAGGGCTGAAGTATCTTTGCCTATACGGGTAAACACTACCATCGCTATCATGACAATGAGCATTCTTCTTGACTTACTTTGGGCTCCTGTACTCAAAGCCCATTTTGACAGATACCACAGGTATCTTTCCCAGTCAAAAACTCTGGCGGACCTAGAGCTTCGGCAAAATGCCTTGAATCGCCAAGAAGCGAATTGGCCTTAACTAAATGAGCCAAACGGCTTATTTTTAACGAATCATGAAGCCTTGAGCGCAGCCACTTCCTGGAGTATTCGTAAATAGCACAACGCTTGCAACGAGCCAATGCCCAAGCTGCGGAGGTTTTTTTCAGTGAAGTAGCTTATGTGAGAAAACCGAGCCAATGTCTCTTCTTTTGAAACTTGCTCGGTGAGAAACTCCAGCCAAAACTCCAGCGTAATGCTGGTAGAAGTCCTTCGCCCCCAAGCCTTGTCGGCAGCCACGACCAATCGAAGAGTTTCGATGAAAGTATTTCGCTCCATCTGAGAGACTAAATTCGTCATAAATTGGATTCTGATTGAGAAGTTTAAGATGTTATTGACGAATTATAGCGGAGTATCTATAATTAAAGCATGTAAGACCTAACCTAAAATGGAATTTATCGTGTCTTTCAACGTCGTAACCAACTGACGCCGACGACTGCCCTCTGCAGTTTCGTTTCCGAGCAGACCGCGCCTTAAATGAAGCGCCCGGGACCCTAGTTCATCACTTGCCATGAGGTGATGCATGAGGACTGCCCTGCAGCTATCATTTCTTGCGACCCCTCTTGCCCCGAAAAGGGGATAGGGTGCCCAGTCTGTTCTGAAACCGTTCGTCGGCCCATAACCCCTATAGGCGGTACTCCCGCAGACGAACATGCACACCCAATCCATTCCCATTTTTAAGTACCCCCGTACGCCTCACCTTGAAGGCTCAAAGCTCCAACAGGGGGATACAGACAAAGACCAAGTCAGCTTGGCCAGCCTCTCCGGGCTGTACTGCGTCATCGAGGAGAAGAAAGATGGCGCCAACTCGGGCGTTTCCTTCTCGGGGGCTGCAGACCTGTTACTGCAAAGTCGAGGTCACTACCTCCAAGGAGGGGGCGGTGAGCGACAGTTCAACAAATTCAAAGAGTGGTCTCGAAACCATGAGTCCCGGTTCTTGGAGCTTTTGGAAGACCGGTATGTGATGTACGGGGAGTGGTGCGCTTCAAAGCATTCCATTTTTTACAACGCCCTGCCTCACCTCTTTTTTGAATTCGACATCCTGGACCGGCACACGGGCGAGTTCCTGTCGACAAAGCGGCGTCATGCAATGCTTGCGGGTTCTCCTGTGCTGTCGGTACCGGTACTTTACGAAGGCCCTGTCCCAACTTCGCAGAAGCAGTTGCGGAAGCTCGTGTTCCACTCGCTGTCCAAGACAAAGGACTGGAAGCAAGACTTTGAGACTGCGGTGGGTCGCGAAGGGTTGCCTCTGCCTCTGACTTGGAAACAGACAGACAAGTCCGATTCGTCGGAGGGGCTGTACATCAAGATTGAGGACGACAACAAAGTATTGGCACGGTTCAAGTACGTGCGGCCCGGGTTCACTCAAACGATTCTGGACTCCGAGTCGCACCACCTGCATCGTCCCATCTTGCCGAATGGGTTGGCATCGGGGGTGGACCTCTATGCCGACACGCCTCGTGTCACCTGGGAGTCCCTTGGTCATCGCGTCGTTAAGGGCCTTGACGCCCTCAATGCCGTGACTACCCAGGAGTTGGAGTCCTTCTTAGTGCCCCGCCATGCGTAGAGCGGCCGCGGTTGCTTTAGCGCCAGGCGACCTGCTGCTTTCGAGGGAGAGTTTCATAGAAGCTGTATTTGCCGCCAGCAAGGGGATGTGCGTTTTTTGCTCTCGGCCGGCAGTCAATGCCCACCACATTCTTGAGCGCAAGCTTTTCCCGGATGGTGGGTACTACCGGAATAACGGTTCTTCAGTTTGCGAAGAGCATCACTGGGATTGCGAAACGACCGCGATTAGTGTGGAGGAGGTACGGGCCGCAGCTGGCGTTACACGCGTGGTGCTTCCCGAAGGCTTTCTCTTGACCGCTCGCTACGACAAGTGGGGCAATAGGCTGTGGCCCTCAGGAGTCAGGTCCTGGGGTCCGTTAGAACACGATGTGGGCGCCCGACGTGCGCTAGCTAAGGGAGGTTTCATGGCGATGATGATGCCGTCCTCCTACTTTGAATAACCAAGCGGTGCCCCACGGGCCCGCAGGGAGTACACCATGAATTGGACTGACATACAGGCTTTGGTCCCGCCTGCGGGAAAAAGTCCCGACTTTGAAGCTTGCCTGGAAGCATTTCCTCAGCTCCGCCTGGCAGTAACCACAGACCAATCCGCGCCCCACCACAGGGAAGGAACGGTATGGGTACACACACAAATGTGCATCGAGGAGTTGCTGGCGCTGCCGGAGTACCAGAGCCTGCATCGGGCCGACCAAGAGGTTACCTTCTTGGGCATGCTTCTGCATGACATCGCCAAGTGCTCCACAACGGTAGTGGACCCGGAGACTGGGCGGATTGGGCATCCCGGCCATTCTCGAAAGGGCGCTATCGACGCCCGGGTGGCGTTATGGGATGCTGGCGCCCCCTTCGAGCAGCGGGAGGCCATCTGCCGCATCGTGGGGGCCCACCAGTACCCGATGTGGGCGCTGGCAGGCTCACGTACAGGCAAAAGTCCTGAGTACCTTGTGCGCTGGTTGTCCTGGCAGATGAACCTGCGATTGCTGGCGCTGGTGGCTGAGGCTGACATGCGCGGGCGCATCTGCGACGATGCTCAGACGGCCCTCGACAACATCGAGCTCTTCCGCGAGCTGGCTAAAGAGGAAGGCTGCTTTGAGTCGCCGCGTCCATTCTTGGACAACCACACGCGCGTGAGCTACTTCCGGGGTGCTGACGTCCATCCAAACTACTCACTGTTCCAGGAGAACGGTTCACGGGTGACAGTGATGTGTGGGCTGCCGGCCTCTGGCAAGAACACTTGGGTGGAAGCAAACCGCAAGGGCATGCCGGTAGTCAGCTTCGACGATTCCAGAGAAGAGCTGGGGCTTAAGCATGGGAAGAATGAAGGCATGGCAGCACACCACGCGGTGGACAAAGCTAAAGAGCTTCTCCGGGCTAAGGCTCCCTTTGTGTGGAATGCGACTCACCTAAGCCAATCGATGCGCGACAAGACCTTGGACCTGCTGTTTGCCTACGGCGCTGAGGTAGAGTTGGTGTATCTGGAGCGCCCCAGGCATGAGCTACTGCGTCGAAACACACGCCGAGATACCTCGCTTACCAACAAGGCACTGGAGGGGATGGTCTACAAGTGGGAGCTACCTCTTCCAACTGAGGCGCACAGAATCGCCTACCTGTCAGGTTGACGCGAAATCGCACCGGGCAAGCATACCGACACTTCATTTAAACAAGGGACGTACACTTTTGGTAGCGCATAGTTCAGAGCCGACATTCGGGCTGCCCGAAACGAACACTGGGCTAGGGAAGAAAGCATAGGCAGATGCGAAGGGTTCGCCCCAATTCCCGCACCCTGGAGCTCCCCCACGTAGGCGGTGTGGGTGCGCTACTGCCTGTGGTGCAACTCATGACCGGGACCACAACGCCGCCTAAAACATACTGGCGCAGAGTCTGAGAGACGCTGCGCAAGTGAATGAAGAAACATGTGCCCCCGGTGCGGGGGTTTTAGCCTGTGGAGAGGGAAGCTATGGCCGAGCGCGCAAGCGTTCGGTGAAACTGCCCTCGGCGAAGCAGGAAGTTAAGGCATAACTTGGCCAAGTGGCCACCTTATGCTTTACGGCACAGTATTGCCCATCCATTCCAGCGGCGACCGTTGGTGTACGCTGGCACCTTCATGTCGTCAGGCAGCCATTCCGCCGAGACAGCTTGCAGTGAAAAGGGGGGGGGGCTGTTCGGCTGGTTTGAACCGCTTCTCAAATTCGGAACGAGACACCTTGTTAACAAAGCCGCCGCCCTGAGCGGAAAACTCCACGATGTCGTCTGTCGACTTCCAAAGCACCTCAACGAGGCGGCCGGCTTCGTCGGTGAATAAGCGCTGTGGCGCTGGGGCAGTCCCGGTGCAGCTGTTTGCATGTAACTCTCCTTGTTGTCCTGTTCTGGGAATAGGGAGCTAACCAGCCTGCTACCTCGGCTAGAAGCGCCACTTAGGCCCCCACTCCCCCTCGGGGAATGCTTCGAGCGAGAAGAATGTTTCATTCTCAGGGAGAAGCTCGTAATCCCAGGCATTGTGAGACTGGGATGACTTTTTAAGAGGAGGCATCAAACAAGGGGTCGGAACCGTTGCTACACCCACACTGACCGCCAACAGCTGGTCATGAACATCGAACGAAGTTAAGCCCAGGCGAAACTGGAGGGCTAACTCGCAAAGTGCTGCCAGTGCTACCTTTTCCGCAGAAATCGATAGACGCTCGAACTGCCGCTGAGCAAAAGCTGCGTACTCAGGGCTGGTTACCCTCGAAATCGTTGCGTTGTCAACCGTCCAGCCACTCCTTCTTTCGGGGCCTCCAAGTAACTTCGCCCCGTAGCTAGGAAGAACCGATACCGTTTCAGGTGAGCTGACATTGGGGAACGTCAACCTTAGACGAGCGACGAGGAACGAAATCCCCGAAAAATGGTTGCTCGCCTGCAAGTCTGAGGGGTCCCGGTTACAAGCATTTTGTACGCGAGCTAAGGCACCTAGAATTCGATTTGCCTCTTGTTCAGTCGTGAGAAGAGTTCTAGTCTTCAAGAGGTTTTCTACGACATCTTTTCCAAGAAGCGCAATTGATAACAAGGTTTCTGCACTTGCAATGAAACGAGTGACATACCCCCCGTTGGACTTGAAGGACAGCAGATTGCTCCGAGGGAAAGGGTAGGCGTACTCCTGTCTCAGGGATTCAAATGCTGCCGAAGGAGCGCCCCGGCCGAGAAACGAAAGACAAGGGTCTGCGATAGGGCGTGGAGGCTTGATACTCTTATGTAGAATCGCGCGGTCTGCGGCTCTGAGGTTGCCCACCTGAACATCTTCAGCATCGTTGGGATGCTGAAACCTTGAAGAAAAGAATCTGCTGAGCACCGTCTGGTACCAGTGCACATGCTTCTCGTCCTGAGTATCTTGGGACGCGGGCAGCCGACTGGAAATCAGCCTAAACCCTGCCGTAGCCACCTCCTCGGAATCAGCTTCCATTACGAAGAGTAGTGCTAGGCAAGCCAGTTCGTGCACGTTACCTCTAACTCTAGGCAGTACGCTGGTAAGGCCGCGGAGCTCATCAGCAAAGCTCAAAGAGGGCTCGACATGTAGCAGCCCAGGCAAAGCAGGCCAAATGCCACTGACTCTGCGACGGGCCCTGAGTCTACGAAAAAGTTCAAGGGCCAATTCATGGTGGCACTCCCGAAGTCTTGGTTCAAGGAGGGCCACCGTGCGGCGGGAGTCGTCCGCAGCTAATGCTATTGATAGCAGGGACTCCACAACCTCTGGGTGCGGAGGATTGGTTTCAGATAACTGGGCCCTCAGCCCCCCTTTTACTGGGATGATGGGGCATACATTTTCCAGGTGCACCTTCGCACTCAAAAGATTGTTTTCCCTGAGTCCCTTGTAGACAGCACCCACAAGAGTTCGTTCATCAGAAGACAACGGCCTAGCCGCTGAAGGGATAAAGAGCCTAGATAGGCTCGGGCTCTCCGTGACTAAGCGCGAGAGAACATCCCAGCTTTCCACCTCCACTACATAAGGAGGTCGTTCCTGTTCAAGGTACTGCTCAATCCGCTTAGTAAGCTGCGAGCAGTTGGGAGCTGTCGTAGCAAAAATTACACGGTTTACATCCGCGAATCCACTGTCAGGGGCGCTCACTAGCGCTCGGATTCTCTGCAGGTCGCCTTTCACGCTGTCGTAGGTCAGCTTAGTCCTAGCCGTTTGCTTGCATTGGACGATAGTTTTCTTTGGCAACTGGCCGTCGACCCAGTTCACATAGTCCCGGCATATAAGGTCAAGTCCGTGCTGGCTCTGCCCCATGCGGCCGAACTCCTTTGCAGACGTGTCCCTGAAAACTTCACTGTAGACCGTGCAGCAAAATTCTTGAAAGGTTTTGGCATCGCGCGGTTTCTCAACCTCGAATGGTTGCGGTTTAAGAGCGTAGGTCACAGGTGTCCTCGAAGCTAAGCGCTCATTTTAGACGCTCAATCCCGCGGCTCAGTTTGAACAGGGGTGCCTCTTCGAAACAAGGCATAGTGCGCCACTGGCCCAGATATAGAAGCGCTGCCTATAGGAGTTTTGAACTTCTGTAGGCCCCCATGGCAAAGGTGAACAAGTACCGCGCAAGCCTATTGCGTTACCCGGGCGGCAAGGCCCGATTCGCCCCCTTGATTGCAGAAATCGCTGAACTGAACGGCTTGAAAGCAAAGCGCCTTGTTGAGCCCTTTTGTGGAGGCGCAGGTGTGGCTATCTCGCTCATGCAATCGGACTTGGTGGGCGAGATTGCGCTCAATGACCTGGACCCCCTGGTGTCCGCTCTCTGGTCGGTTGTTTTTAACCCGGATGAATCCAAGTGGTTGATTGACCAGGTGCATACGGTGCCTCTCACCCTGGATGAATGGCATCGGCAGAAAACTCTGGTCCCTACAGATGTCCGGACAATGGCCCTGAAGTGCCTGTACCTCAACAGAACGTCCTTCAACGGCATCCTTTACGTTGCAGGCCCGCTGGGGGGCAAGCTTCAAGATAAGCGGACGGTAGGGGTGCGGTTTAACCGAGATTTCCTTGCTGAAAAGATTGAATATCTCAGCAGCTTTTCAGACCGCGTTACCGTTAGCAATATGCCTTGGTCTACTGTTATGGACAAAGAGGCTCAAAACGCGAATTCGTTCTTTTACATCGACCCCCCTTACTACTACAAGGCGGAGTCTTTGTACGGGTTCGTGTTCGATGATGACGGACATAAGGCCTTGCGGGACTATCTCCTCACTATGAATGCACCTTGGGTCCTTTCATATGATGACGTTGGTGAAGTCCGGGGGCTCTACGCACATCCCAATCTCTTCAGTCGAGTTCTTGACCAGACCTACAGTGCGCACCCAAGAGGCGGCGCCTCCAGTGTAAAAAAAGAACTCCTGTTTTCAAATTTACCCTTGCTTCCGAGTCCTAGCGAAAAAAAGCACTCCGGTGTATCGGTGCGCGAGGGGATTTGCAGAGAATCAATATATCCGAGCCATGCGCTTGCTCCTTGATACCTATATTAAATAGGTTATTTTTTAGGAGTCCAAGATGGATTTGAATTTATACACAGAGCACCATGGTTTGTTTTTCCACCCGGATACGCTTCCCGCGGTGCGCTCTGTTTTGACGAGAGCCTATCTCAACAAAAAAGTAGTGCGAATTTGGTACGGCGACCCTGCAACGGGCAAAGCTTTCCCAGACGAGTTTGAAGTCCTTGGAACGGTCGGCCGGTCTACTGGTCCGGTGAAAGTCCCCCTCCTTGTTCTGCCCGGAGAAGATGGAGGAGGACAAATCTCCGCGCACGTCATTGTGCGTATTGATTTTGTTGAGACAACGAAAACTGATGGACCTTTCCCAAAGGTCTCGCAGTCACTTCGAAATGCTTTCAAGCATCCCTCCTTTAACACGGGCTCATGGAAAACAGGTTCTTTGGATGACTCTGAAGTATCAGTTTTTCACGAGGGGAGTATTCACGCAAGATTTCCTTCAGCACTTTTGGCGCAGCTTTACATCTCATTTATGAAGGGTGAAACTGCGTACATCTGCTAAGGGTAAGCTGGTGTAACTGATTAATGCCGACATTCATTTGTCGGCATTTTTTTGATACAATTAATCCTAAATAAATCATACACAAAGAATTTAGATGACTCAATTTTTGAACATTTCAAGCGCTGCAGAGGCTGTCGCTCACAACATTACCAGCCCAGCCGTTCATCAGTACCTGGCGTCACTCCCTTCGGTTCCTGATGACAAAGACGCTCTAATTTTCTGTGACGGCGCTTGCTCCGGAAATCCTGGTCCTGGGGGCTGGGGCTCCGTAGTGCGAATTAAGGGAAATTCGAGTGTCAAAATCGGATATGGCACTAGCCCTCACACGACAAATAACAAGATGGAGCTGCTTGCAGCAATCGAAGCCTTGGCTCAGTGCCCTATTGGAGGCAAGGTGCTTTTGTTCACCGATTCCAATTACGTGATTCAGGGCAGTACATCATGGCGCTCTGGCTGGCAGCGTAAAGGTATGCGAAACAGCAAAGGGGAGCCCGTAGCTAACCCCGACTTGTGGGTGCGGCTCTGGGCGGAACTCGATTTGCGCAAGGTTGAGATGAAGTGGGTCAGGGGGCACACGGGAGACCCCGGAAATGAGCTTGCGGACCAGTTGGCCAACCTGGGTGTAGCAGGCCGATTCTTGCCCGCGTAAGTCGGGTGCACTTAGAATTGCTTCGAGATTAATTGGGGGTTTCTCTTCATGGCCACGTCTCGGCAGATGCGTCAACTTGCAACCAATCCGGCAGCGCACATGCGTTGGGTCACCACGGGTCGGCTGCCCCAGGAGTATGAGTGCAAGTCCCCTTTGATTGAGCTTTTAAGAAAGCTCAGCCCTTGGGAGTTGTCGCGTATTGAAGGGTTAGTGGTCGACCATAAGGTGGGCTACCGCGGGAGCAGGTCATTTCGCACGGGCACACAGGCCCTCGCTTGGTTGGCGCAACCAGGTTCATTTTCGCCTCCACCTGCAGAGAGCTTCAGGGTTAGACGTTTCGTTGGTCCCCTTTCGCTTCAGACTCTTAAAGAAAATTGCACGTCGTTCCCCGAGACTACTCGTCTGCTCTAGCTAAAAATCGGTTGAGCTAAAACGGCTCTCTAGACTCCTTAAACAAAGGAGTCTTTAATGTCAGTTGTAGTATTGGGCGCAGGCGTCATCGGGGTCACAACCGCATGGTATTTGCGAAAGCAGGGGTTCGACGTAACGGTTATCGAACGTTCTGACAAGCCTGCTCAGAACACCAGCTTCGCGAACGCCGGCCAACTTTCCTACGGCTACGCGATGCCTTGGGCGGCACCAGGTATGCCTCTCAAGGCACTCAAGTGGTTGCTCGATGCAGAAGCACCGTTGAAGATTCACATCGATTCAGATGACTTCTTTGGACAGCTATCTTGGCTTCGGCAGTCCTATCGTGAGTGCCAGCCGTTCCGGTACAACCTGAATAAGCTGTCGATGCTTGCGTTGTCGCAGTACAGCAAGCAAGCACTTCAGAGCTTGCGAGAGGAGTTGCCGGGGCTGGCGTTTGACCACCAAGCCAAAGGCACCCTGCAGCTGTTTCGCACCAAGGCTCAAGCCGCCCTTGGCCGCCTGGATGAAGCTCGATTGCTAGGAGCGGGAGTTAAAGCAAGGTATCTCTCCTCTGCAGAGGATGTCTACGCACTGGAGCCAGGGCTCTCACGGGCTCTTAACATCGAAGGGGCTTTGTATCTGCCAGGGGACGAGACCGGAGACTGCTATGCCTTCACCCATCAGCTGGCGGAACAAGCGCAACGAGCGGGAGTCAAGTTCGAATGGAACACTGCGTTTGAGACTTGGGTGCTTGACGCCGACAGCAAAGTGCGAGGTATTGTTGCTGGCGGCAAGGTTTTTCGCTCGGATACCGTGATTGTTTGCGCGGGAAGTGACTCTCCAAAAATTCTCAAACCCCTAGGCGTCCATTTGCCCGTGTACCCTGTTAAAGGCTATTCGCTGACGTTCGACGTTCAGGATGAGGGTAGTGCCCCTACCTCGACAGTCATGGACGAAAACTACAAGGTTGCCATCACGCGCCTTGGCGGTCGTGTTCGAGTGGGGGGTACCGCCGAGCTTGCGGGGTTCAACAGTGAACTTCGCAACGCACGACGAACGGTCCTAGAGAAGTCGGTGACGCAACTCTTCCCCAACGCGGGTGACGCGGGAACTGCAATGTTTTGGACGGGACATCGTCCGAGTACTCCTTCTAGCGTTCCATTCATCGGCGCTACCACAAAGCAAGGCGTACTCCTCAACTGTGGCCACGGGACTTTGGGCTGGACGATGGCGTGCGGGTCTGCGAAAGCGCTGGCGGCCGCGATAGCTGGAAAGCGCGATGAATATCCACACGGAATTTTGAAGTCGCTACCCTGACTTAGGGGGGCTCCCCCCCATAATATTTGGAGTACCTTCCAAAATAAAAATAGCTTTATATCACGCATGGCTATACCGGTAGTTAATCAAGCCGATTTTATCGGCGGGATAACTATTTTTTATAGTTTTATGGGATATTAATGATTTCTCTGGAGTCTATTTTTACGCAATTGCTAGGCATTGCGGGTGTTTGTGTTAGCCTCTACGGCCTTACGCAAAAGAATGATATGTCATTGCGTAAGCTTGCATGTATCTCGGCAGTGCTGATGAGCACATACAACTTCATGAATGGAGCGGCAACAATTGCGGCATTGCAGTTGACAGTCGTTGTGCGGCACTGCTTCGCAATATGGGCAGAAGGGCGAGAGGGGGCGCTGAAGAACGGATTCTTTTCTTTTTGCGTGTTATCTTGCGTAGCGGCTACATACTTGACGTACAAGGGGCCTTTCTCCCTTCTGCTGATGGGGGGGAGTCTGATTTCGACGTACGCCTCGTTCTACTGGGGTAAGGCTCGCCTACGCCTGGGGCTAGGAACAACGCAGTTTATCTTCTTGCTAGCAGCTATTCATTATGGCTTGCTATGGCAAGGTGTTTCGAGTCTGATTGCCCTCGCTGGAGCATTGTTCGGAGCGTGGAATTCGGCGGGCCGCCCGATGCCTGCGGACGTTATGCTGGCAAGACGAAAACTCTCGATTTAAAGTCGTGATTGAATAATCAGTCATCTTCGGATGGCTGATTTTTTTGTTTGGGGCTCTAGCTATACAAACAGAGATATCAACAAGGTGTAAAAATGAATTTTTCTGAACTGAATATAGAGCTGCGCAGAGCTGCCAGCCGAAACAGGGAAATCCGAAGCGAAAACGCTTACGACATTCTCCGCAGCCATGTGGAAAGTGAGCTTAAGCGAGCTGTTGAGCAAATGAACGTTGGTGCGTTTCAAGCCGGCTTCATCCGGATAGCGCCACCTGAATTGCCAGTTCCTTCTTCGCATTCTAAGGAGCTGCTTGAACGCGCAGCTTCGGAGCTTAAAAAGGCCGGTTTCGTGGCAGAAGTGGATGCAGAAGATGGCGTCCTGAGCAATGATGCCGCTCTAGTCATCGAAGTCTACTAAACCCAGCAAAAACTTATTCTAAACCCTCTCAAATTTTCGAGAGGGTTTTTGTTTAGGGAGATTTGTGCTATAATGAGCTCACTGCATAACATTAAAGTGAGACTACAATGAAGCGTTTGTCAAGTTATTTGGTTCTGGCTGCTGCTGTATTTGCTGGACAGGTCGGGGCTAAAGAAGCGAGCTTTTGCCGCTCCCCAAGTGTCAATTTTAATCAGTCCAACGGCTCCACGTTTACATCCGACAAGACAGTCTTTACGTGCGGCAACGGTCTTGAGAAGTCCCTGCCGGACCTTTACAAATTAGGTTGGCGCGTCATTAACGTCCACTATCAGGTATACGACCCCTTGTCCAACTTTGGGTTTGCACAAATCCTCATCGAGAAGGAATAACCATTTGGCCGAATTTTCGGCCTTTTGTTTTGGCGAGCTTCAGGAGGGGCCCGGAGATGGACAAGCGTACCGAAATCATAGCCAAGGTGATGGCTTTGCTAGATAAGCATGAATGGATTGTTCAAGGTGTATTGGGGAACCCTCCCCATACTTACACCGTTGGCCTTTCGCACCGGTTTAATCTGCCCGAGATTGTTCTCATCGGAATACACTACGAGACAGCTCGCCATATTCTGAATCAAGTCGCAGGGCTTCTGAAATCAGGGGAGATTGAGCTTAATGAAGACACGAGCTACGACTGCATATTCCAGGGTCTCCCAGCTCGGTTCCGGAAAATGCCTGAGGTTGTGGTGCCTGATGTGCTTCGTATGGCCACGGTAGTGCCTTCAAAAAATGCTTTGACTGCATGGCAGCTGCTTTGGCCAACGGTAGACGGCTTGTTCCCGAGCGATTTACCGGACACACATCCGGCCTCGATAGCGCAGAACTACCTGAGCGTTACTTCGACGGACGGGATGCCCTCGTGACGGACGCCGAGAACCTGTTGGACCTGATACAAAAACTGCGGCCGAGAGCCGCAGTTTTCTTTACGTACACCTTCAATGCGGGTTACTTCGATACGGTATTCCTTCCTGTTTTGAAGGAAGTCGGATGTGACTCGATTACTGTACTCGTCGATGCCGACGAGGCCGCTAAGTCCGCCAGCGCTTCGCGGTCCTATGCTCTTGGCAAGGTGTATGCCGTAGCTCCCGTGCAAGCTCCCGGGGGCGGAGTCTTCCACCCAAAAGTTGCCTTGCTTTCAAGTGACGACGATGTAGCTCTCACGATAGGCAGCGGTAATTTGACGATTTCAGGGCAGTTCTCTCAGCTGGAGTGCTTCGACTGGGTTTTGAGGTCAAGCTGCCCGACTGTATTTGATGAATTTTCGGTATTTTGCCGACGGCTTGCGGACGCAATTGAGCACAACTCTAAGCAGGCGTTCACGGTGTTGAGAGAAACTGGAAGCTACCTAGATTCTCTGCCTAAGGTAGAGCCTAGGGCTATAGCACAAGGTAGCTTGGCACCGCAACTTGTCCATACGGTGGGCACAAGCGCAAGCGAGACCCTACAATCGATTTTTCTGGCAGAAGAGCCACGTGCAAAGGCGTTGACCGTGCAGGCCCCTTTTCACGCCCCAGACGGCATGCCCTTGCTTCGCTTAGCTGCAGCAGTTAACGCGCGCTCCCTCAGCGTAGGGCTTGACGAAAACTCTCACCTGGTGCCGTTCGATGAATCCCGGTTTTCCCCGGAAATCTTCACCGCTTTTGTAGTTCCGGAACGGGAGGGGAGCCCGAAGCCTCTTCACGCGAAAATTTTCGAATTGAAGGGGGCTGCGAAGTCTCTGGTGATGACAGGCTCGGTAAATGCCACCCATCAAAGCTTTGAGACCCAGCTCAATGTAGAAGTCTCCCTTGCTAGATGGTCTCGTACCTCGCCCTTCAAGTGGACGGTACAAGAACCTAAGGGGTTCCGTCCGACACAGGACCCTTCAAGCTTCCAAGACCGGCAAGCGCTCTACGTTGAAGCATATTTGGACGAATCAGCGGTTCTTCGTGGATGGGTAACTTCCCGGAATCACAAGCCCGCGGAGGTGCAACTTACTTTGCGCACAGGGGAGCAGGACCTCTTAAATGAAACGGTGGCCCTCTCTGATGCGGGTGCGTTTTGGTTGGGACCGCTTCGGTTGGAATCGGGTGCGACTTCTATAAAGGTTGAGGTCTCCTTCATGCGGATAACAGCCCATGGATGGCTAAATATCCAGGAGGAGTTGGCCATGTCGCACGCGGAGAGGAGCAGCAGAGCCCATGCAAGAGCTGTTCAATATGGCTCCTTCAGCAATGAGTCGCTCTCGAAAATCATTGACCAGTTGTCGAGAGTAGCTGTGCGCAACTTCGCTCCGTCTCCGAGGAGTGGAGGGGGCACTATGGCCTCCGATAACGTGCGCGGCCCTTTTTCACCCCGAGGCGCCACCTCACTGGGGAGAAGCGCTTACGACAACCTCAAGGCAGTCAGTCGTTGGTTGGAGAGCCTGCGAAAGCCAGCTCACCCCGAGCCGCGCACTTCGGAAAATAAAAAACCGCGTAGGGTGGTGGACCTTCCTGATAACGAGCCCCCGAGAGGGCGAGCCCCAAAGGAAGGAAAAACGATGGACCCCACCGTCAAGCTGACGGCCCTGTGCTCTCGCATTCCTGATTTGCTTTATGTCACGCCAGAGCATCCCGAGGCCTTACTGCTGAGCAAACTGTGCGCAGAACTTGCACGCCATCGGGTTGAAGCGAACAAGGTCAGCCCGAGCATCGTAGTGGGGTGGCTTGAAGCCTTTTCAACGGTCCAATACGCTTCGGACCAAATTCACAGCGCTCGTGAAGAGGCTGCGCTGACTGCGGCCTTCGCACTCCTGAAATACGAGCAAGAGAGCATTGAGCCCCCTATGAACCAAATCCGGGAGTCGTTGAGACGTTTCTTCCAATGCGAGCCAACCCAGGCGGTTCTTCTTGACCACCTGGATAAAGCCTTTTTGTCATCAACACTGAAGTTGGAGGTTTCGGTTGAAGAGCGCTTGAGGGAAGCCGTCAAAACTTTCGAAGATTCTGATGACGTAGACGAAAGAATTCTTGAGCTCATTCGCCAATCCAGAGCCATGGCTGACGTATCTCCTCACCAGGTGCCAAATGGTTTTCTTAGTTGGCTCATTTCACGCAGGCCCACTGACGCGGTTTTGCGCAAAGGCCTTTTGTCACCAAAACTGCTTGCCCACGGCGGTTGCCCCCACAAGTTTGAGAAGCTGTCAGCAGAGGATGTTTTGAAGTTGAAGCGAGACCACGTGCTGGTTCATTCTTGTTGTAACCGGGCTATCTTCTACTCCGACCAGTATGAGTCGTTTGGCCAACGCCTGGCAGGAGGGCCTGATGCCTAACAAAGCTATTTACGCGAGCCCTACTCAAGTTCAGGATGCTCGCGCCGGCGACCCCCTTGGCTTGGGTGCGACCAACATGCGGCTGTACAACGCAGTGTTTCCCGGGTTCAACAACTTCACAAAGCACATCCTGGCGTACTCGTCACTCTGCTGGGTTGCATACAACCTGGAAAGAGTGCTCGGTGACGAGGAGGCCATCACACCCGAGGTTTTTGCAAAATCGAGGGAGAAGATGGAGCTAGTGGTTGGCTGGGTAAACCGCAATGCATTGGGGCTGCCCGGGAGCACCCGGAAGTTCCCCGATAGCGGGGGCTGGGTTGAGCTGCAGTTTGGGTCCTTCGATAACAGCCAGGCGACGCTCTTTACAGATGCAACCTACAAGCCAAGCATCACCAACGGTCTCCAGCTGCTGCGCAGGGGCTCGTCGGGCGGCTATGTCTGCACGGATAAGGGCAGGGCGCTCGCGGAGGCCTTGGACTATCAGTTGAAGGGCCTGGAGGGATACAGGTGGCTCTGTGCTATTGATAAGCTCAACTGCAGACAAAGCCTCATTGACACCCTGAGCCCCGCTCTCGATGTGAATAAGCCCAGCAAGAGGGAGCAGAAGTCTTTTCTTTCCAGCTTCTACCCGGAAGAGGTGACAGAGAGGGAGCCCGGCGCTGAAGGGGCCTTTGACCGAAAAGCGGCCCTCACGCTGATGATGAACGCGATTGAAACCATTAACGACGAGAAGGCCGCGGCAGGGGAACTGCCGGGCGCTACGGAAGATGAAATCAGGGCCACTATGGCATCAGGGAGGGCCCCCGGTGGTACGTGTGTCCCGATGGGGCAATCCGAAAACGTCCAAGGATGGTGGGCGGTCCTGCAAGTGCGGCAACTTCAAAGACTGGCAACAGAAGCGCTGTATTGCGAGGTGGAGCGCTGGATTTCCCGTCAAGGGGTGATGGGACAGGGCACCAGCTCCCTTCTATGCGCTGAAGACATTTGGCAAGCATTTGCTACGCAGTGGAACGCACTGCCGGGACTACGGCTAAACGCGCTGCTCACAGAGTTGAAAAACACGCAGGGGGAGTACACAACCCTGTATGAGGCTGCGGTCCTAAAAGCGGGAGGGGCTAACCCGGGCAAGTTAACAGGTGACTTGTTTGGGCACATGCGACGCTTGCAGCAGCAAAAATGGGGCGCTACGGACCCCCGACTCAATGAAAAAGCGTGCGCAGAGGCCATTGCGGCGCTGGTGTTTTGCGCCGTAGAGACGGACAACTTGAAGGCACGTCTTAGCGAGAGCACAGCACTCGAAGCCGATATGGACCGTTGTTCATTATTGAGGCTGAGCGACCTAGCGCGTGTCTACAAAGACCGGCCGCTCGCGGAGTTTGTTCGCTACCTGGTCCGAGACTGGGTGATAGAGCGTCACTTCGAAGTGGCCTGCATGCGCAGCGAGACCAATACGGGTATCCCTGACGGGAAGAATCGATTCATGTTCTCAGAGGGGGATAGGGGCCTTGAGCGCAGAAGTCTTTCGGCAGAATTCCCGAAGCCCTCCTTGGGAGGAGATAAGCTCCACTATGCCCTCGCCCTTTTCGCGCAGTCGGGAATGATTGAGAACAAAGGGGGTTACCAGCTTACAGAGAACGGCCGACGGAGATGTGCCGTGGCCATGGAGCGAGTCCTACACTGACTAGGACCACTACAAGAGAGATTTAGATGAAGTTCCCCTATGAACTACGTTCCTACACCCGCTCCAATGGTGATGCTCATATCGGATACATCCGGGAGGGCAATTTTCAGGGTGCAACACTCACTGTCGGATTGAGCGACGAAGCCGCCAGTTACCTGAAAAAGGTAAACGACCTTTTGGACTCATCGACTACTCGTGCACTCGATGAACTCTGCTTGTCGGTGCAGGAAGGCCTCGGTGTTGAGACAGGCGACTACGCTGGACTGTATTTCTCAGGGTCCGAGAAGGCCAACCCGCTGCGAGAAGTGATTGCAGAGTACCTGCTCAGCGAAATCCGAAACAAGGCCGAAGTGGACGACATTTAAGCTCAACGCTAACGTTAAAAAGTACCCCTAATTTAGCCCCTTAGACGTTGCTCTAGGGGGCTTTCTGTTTGAGTCTTTTAGTAAAGGGTTGCTACTAGGCTTGGGAAAACCTCAGGCAATCGAGTTTTTCTCCACTGTATTTTGGGGAGCTGTAGCTGTAGCGGTAGCACCGGATTTTTCCGTCGCATTCTCGTCGTTGTTTCTGTGTGGTAGTATTGTTGACATGGCTTCTCTAGAAAAATTAGAGGTGTTATTTGTTCGCCATCGGAAAAAATTCGACAATACAGCGGGTGCCCTGTTGTTTCTTTTTGGGGTGAAAATTTCAAGGACAGCGGTGGCAGCAGTATGTCAAGCTTTTCTCCCTTAAAAAAGCCGACTAAGTCGGCTTTTAAATTAGAGTGTAACTCGCGCTCGTTCACATCCGTTTACGAGTTTTTTGAAGTCTGCAAACTTGTAGTCCGGCGAGAGGATTTCATTCAGTTTGTCCAGTTGGGCTTTAGTCGGGATGGCGCGGCCGTTGTAATCGTTTGCGATTCGGTCGGCAACAACGCATTTATTGTCTTCGTCAAGGATGGCGATACCGTTGTATTCAGAGCCAATAAGGCCCATTGCGTTGTAAGCGCTGTAGATGAAAACCCGGAAAGAACGGCCATTCTCGAACTTGCGAATCGTGTC
>JAIVFU010000098.1 GCA_020829485.1 Nostoc sp. CHAB 5834
CCATTTACGTTTCATCGGACGTAGTTGGATTTGCTGAACTTGGACGTTTATTCGTTTGCACCATTCGCTCACAGCGTTTTTAAGTGCTTGTGCATCTTTCCACTTTGCTTGAGCTTGAGTTTTTTCTTGTGAGGGAGTCGGGTTCATCATTCGACTCGTTCCAGTTTTAGTAGGTTGTTAGTGACTTCGATAGTTTGCTCAACTGAGTTTGTCAAGGGATAAAGGGTGGCGTAAAGTTCGGTTCTCAGGTCGATTTCCTGACGTGCATCCCACCAGTAATCTGAGAAGTTGGCATAAACTGCATTGATGGCTTTAGCTTGCTCAACACTGAGGTTACTGATTGCTTGCTTAATGACAGTGTAGATGGCAAAGGTATTTTCATCAACATCAAGCTTTTGGCGTTCTTCCTCTGCTTCGACACATGCGTTGGCTATTTCATCTAATTGAACTAAAGCCTCGTGTGCTTCTATTTGGCGATTTTCAAAGGATTGACGAACTTTTTCGGCTCGTTCACCAATAGAAATGAGAAAGGGCGATCGCACACTTCCATCTAGTACGTCTTTAGATATTGCTTTACTCAAGTTGAGAACCTTAACGTTATCCGTTGTGTCACTTTGACGGAATTGTTCTAATTGTTCGGCGTTAAGTTCGTAAATCGTTCCTGGCATTTCTAATTCGCCAATTGTGACGTTACGGCGTACCAGTTCTTTGGTTTTGGCGACTAGTTCCAAGTCTATGTAAGGATTAGTATTATAAGCTGCGCGGATTGTGGCATAAAGCCTGACAATGGCTTTATAGTTTTTCATAAATTCGCCACCCAAGTCAGGGTCAGGTGAGAGAATTTCGTAAATAGTCTGCAATTTACGCGCAAATTTAAAAAATTCTTCTCGTAATTCTTTATCTGCAAAATATGCCGCAGCCCTTTCTTTAGCTTTGTCGTCCCATCCTCTAGTTAATGGTAAATACTGAGGTACAGTGTTTGCCATTAAACTATTTAGCTCGTTTTTAATCACATCAAGGTTCTGGATAATGTCGTTAATTTCTCCAGATTCAAAGGCTAAGGCTTTCTTTAAATTGTCGCCAAAAATGCCGATAAAATCGAGAACAAATCCGTAGGGTTTAATTAAACCGTCTGTATCTTCGTAGGGGCGGTTAACACGCGCTATACCTTGTAATAAAACATGATCGCGCATGGGTTTGTCGAGATACATGCAATACAGAATCGGTGCGTCAAATCCTGTGAGCAGCTTCTCGGTGACAATGAGAATTTTAGGTAATGCTTTGCGATATTCTTCGTAAAGTTGGCGAATTTTGGTAACAGAATCAGGTTCGCTAGCGCAATAGTTTTCTAAATTTTGGGCATCTACAGCAGAACAATAACCTGTAATAGTTAAGGTTTTGGTGTTGGTATTGTAAGTAAAATCTTGAGGGCGAGATTCAATAAAGCATACGGCTTCGTCTAGTAAGCTAATTTTAGCGGAAACGACTGATTTTTTAATAAAGGCTTTACGAACGTCTTTTTCTCCATCTTTGCTAAGGTTGTAATCTCGTAGTCCTTCGGCAGTAGTATAAGAATAAACAACTGTTGAATATTCAGTAGGTAAATATTTATCTAAAGCTTTTTTATAAAAAACGCAAGCTTCTCTATCTACACCTACAAAAAAGGCTTTAAAGCCCATTGGTTCAATGGATTCTCGGAAGTGTTTGGCGACAAATTTAGCGACTTTATCAACTCTGTCATCGCTTTTAAGGAAGTTTTTGATATTAACTGCACTGTCAAGGATGCCGTTAAGTTCCTCAATATCACTAACACCTTCTTCTGATTTTAATTGTAAAAATTCTTCTTCTAAAATTTCTTTAGGAACAAGAAACTCAGATTTTGCAAATTGATAATTGAGTTTTAATGTTGTACCATCTTTTACTGAGTCGGCTGTTGAGTATTTATCTAAGGTTAATTGAGTGTCGCTAACTTCACCGAATGTCTCGAAAGTTCCTTTCTTACCTTTAGCGACTTTACTAACAGGTGTACCCGTAAAGCCAATCAAAGTAGCATTAGGAAGGGCAGCCATTAAAAAAGTGCCTAAATTACCGCCAGTGGTACGGTGCGCTTCATCGACTAAAACGGTAATTGTAGAACGTGGGTTAACTACATCCATTTTGTCGAATTTATGAATCATGGTGACAATTAAGCCACGATAATCTTGTCTAATTAACTGTTGGAATTCCGCTTTATTTTCTGCTAGTTCATAGCTTTTAATACCATAAGCTTTGAGGTTTTTATCGAGTTGGTTTTCTAGCTCGTTGCGGTCAATTACCATAATGACGGTGTTGTCGCCGCTAATATTGCTTAATAAGGCTGCAACTGTAATGATAGTTAGAGTTTTACCGCTACCTTGGGTATGCCAAACAAGACCCTGTTTTTTATCAGGGTCTTGAATACGTTGCAGCACTTTTTCAACAGCACGGGTTTGGTGTTGACGGAGGACAACTTTTGTTAACCCGTTATCGCGTTCGAGGAAAACAATGTAATATCTGAGAACTTTTAAAAAGCGTTCTTTATCAAAGAAAGTTTTGATTTGCTCTTCGTAATCACCTTCTGTAATACTTTTATCTTGTTTTATTTTCCACTCGAACAAATTTTTGCGGTTGGTATTCCAAGTTAAGCCATACCAAAAATTCCAAAGTTCCGTGACTTCAAAAATTTGGGGAAAAGTTAGGATTTCGGGAGTTTGTTTGTGGTAGCGGCGAATTTGGTCAACACCTAATGCTAAACCATCGGTTTTCCTTTCTCCTTTGGTTTCGGCAATGGCGATGGGGATACCGTTAATTAGAAAAATAACATCAGCACGGTTTGAGAAAGCAATGCCTTTTTGTGTCCATTCATCGGTGACGTGGAAGATGTTATTTTCTGGGTTATTAAAGTTGATAAGAGTAATGTTTCTGTCACGTCTTTCTGTTTCGACAAAAACAGTTTGTTTTCCCTGCAACCAGTTTAATGCTTCGCGGTTTCCTTCGATGGTGCTGTCGATGTTTCGCAGACGTTGGAGAATACCATCTATATTATTGGCTGTAACGACACCAGGATTGAGTTTTATTAGTTGCGTGCGGAGGAGATTACCTAAGTAGCGCTCTTTGAGTTTTTCCTCACTTCTGCCTTCTCGCCGTTGTAATGCTTCTTTTTGGGGTAAGTAGTCCCAGCCAATTTGATTGGCGTATTTTAGCATAGGTCTTTGGACGGCGGAGGCTTCGCTCATACGTGTATCTCGGTTAACTCTTGGGTAGAAATTTTACCTGTCATCAGCTGTTCTAGCATAGCCTGGTAGAGTTCGTCGAGAGTAGCAATTTCTTTTTCTAGGGCGGAAATTTTGCAATCGCAAGTTGTTAAAAATTTACTTATTTCACTTTGTTCATCAATATTAGATGGAAGCATTATAGGAATTACAGATGCATTGCTTGCATTAAAAACAGAGTTGATTGATGATTGGGAACTCTTGCGAGCGAAAAAGTCTTGAAATTTAAGATATTGTAAATAATAAAATAAATATATGTTATTAATTTTATCATTGGCTCTAAAGCGCAAAATAAAAGATGAAAAAGTATACTCTCCTTGTAGGTCGAATAAAGCAGTCTTCCCTACATGATTTTGACTACCGCTTCGCCAGTTAAATAGCAAATCTCCCGGTCGCAAAATAAGTTTTTCTTTCTTTGAATCTGCTATTTCATAATATCTAAGTGTTGTCAAGTCTAATGTACCTCGATTTGTAATATTTATATTAGTAAAGATAGGAATACCTACACTGTCATCAGTTAAATTAGCAACAGCAGCTTGTACTCCATAGACAATATCAGCAACTTCTTTTAAGTGAACTAAATTCCAACTATTAGGAATCTCGCCTATTTCGGTTGGCTTACGAGATTCATTGCGAGTACCTTGAGTAAATAGATACTGCATCAGTGTAGTTTTACGTTCCCGTTCCAGTTCTAATTCATGGTGACAGGTTTCTTTGGCTTTCTGGACAGTTTGCAGAATGTGAACAATATCGTTTTGTTCGTGTAGTGTGGGGAGAGGAAAATTAAACTGTGTTAAATATGTCCAAGAAGTTCTAGGATGATTGACTCCGCGTGTTGTTTTGATTGCGTGGGCAATAAATTCTTTGGTATGGATTAGATAAGTTAAAAATTCAGGTTTGATTAATCCATTCGTTTTAAATACAAGAATGTCTGTGGAACAAATCCCTTCAAAACTAGCTAAAACTGCTTTATCTAAATAAGGTCGAAGTTTACCGTATAATACATCGCCAGGGTAAAACTTTGACTTAGAACTTTTTACTTCTGATGCAATCCCCCATCTAGTCAGCTTAGGATTACCTGGGTCTATATGTTCTAATCCGACATAATTTATATTTGGATTATCTGTAGGCTGTACAGATTCTTTGCCTATAGTACATAATTCTCCAAAAAAAATATTTTTCCATTTAAAAGGTAGTTTAATCTCACTCATCCCTGCTCCTTATATTAAGATTTAACTTAGCCAAAGCCTCATCTAAATTTCTATCTGCTTGTTCCCTTTCCCATCTTGCAACCGCTAAATCAGCCAAAATATCTGTAATTGAACGATGACTCACTTTATCATTAATATTCACAAACTGAGAAGGACTGAGATTATAATCTGCTTTCCTCAACTCCTCTAATTTAACAATTTGACTCAACTTATACCTAGTTTCCCAATTGCGACAAACCTCAGCAACAGCCTGAATCCCCTCTTCCTTCAAAACATTTTTCGGGTCGCCCTTCAAAAAATAATTAGCAGCATTAATTAGTAAAAACTCGCCTTTTCTTTCTAAAGGCTTCTGTCGATTCAATAATATAATTACTCCTGGTGCAGCAGTATTATAAAATAGGTTATCTGGCAACAAGATTACTCCTTCAACCCTGTCCCTTTCCACAAATTCTTTGCGAATATCCCTTTCCCTATCTTTATTCTTACTTCCCGAACCGCGAGACAAAGCCCCAGTATCTAAAATAATGGCTGCTCTTCCATTATCTTTAAGCGATGCCCAAATGTGCTGTACCCAGCCCCAATCTGCTGTATTGTTAGGTGCAATACCTACTTGAAATCGTTCAAAAGAATCAGCTTCGTAAGCATCTACATCATAGTTGTTGTCATTCCACATGGGATTAGAAACAACATAATCAAAACGCTTAATTTTACTATTAACTATAAATTTAGGCTGTTTCAAAGTATCGCCAATATCAAGAACCGTATCAGTAAAATCCTGTAAAAACATATTCATCTTGGCAATAGCAAAAGTTGTGGGATTCAACTCTTGCCCATACAACCGAGGTGCTTTGCTTTCTTCCCCTGGATGCTTGCGGTTAAACACCAAACGCGGCTTAATTAATAATCTTCCCGACCCACAAGTAGGATCATAAACTGTAGTATATGGTTCAGGGTCAATAATTTCGGCAATCAACCAACTAACCTTAGAAGGTGTCAAAAACTCCCCTGCACTTTGCCCCTGTCCTTCTGCAAACTTCCGCAGCAAATACTCATAGGCTTCTCCTAGAACATCTGCATTAGTATTTTTTAACCCCAAGCGATGCCGACTAATTACTTCAATTAAATCCTTTAAACGATCATCATCTAAAACACGCTGATTTTCTTGTTTTTCGTTATAGTCCTTCAGTGTCAGCGTTCCCGACAACATCGGATTAAGTTTTGCCACTTCCCGCATCGCTGTTGTGATAAATTCGCCTAACCCATCCTTTGGTTTAAAGCGGATTTTATCCCAACGGTATTCTTCAGGAATATAATAACGAACAATTGGCGGGCGATTATTTTTCAACGCATCCCGATGGTCTGCTTCAATAAAAGCACGAGCTAAATCTTGACCACCAAACTTTTCCTCGCAGGCTTTGAACTCATCATCAAAAACATCAGAAAGCCGTTTGTAGAAAATTAGCGGTAGAATAAAATCCTTGTATTTTGGTGCATCAGTAGTACCACGTATTTTACAAGCAGCATCCCACAGCCATTGTTCCATTGCAGGAATGTCCAATTGTTCCTCAGCCTTGTTAATTTCCTCTAATAAAGGCAACCCTACTGAATCATTTGGTGACTGCTTTTTACTGTTTTTCCTAATTCCACGCGGCACGAGACTTACTCCGATACATCTATACCATTCTTCCAGTAAAGTCCAACATTAGCTAAGTTTTTTAGCCAATTGTTGATAAATCTGATCCAACCACACCGGAATTACAGCTTTACCTAGCTTTGCTGTGAGATTTTTAATATTACTGGCTTGGGTGATATCTTGCACCTACGGGGTGAAATGACCAGTGGTGTAGAAAGTTATGCTAAATCTCCATTGCCCTGTGAAACCGATTCAGCCTAGTTTCTAAGACTAATGCTTTCTCAGTATCTCTTGTGTTGAAAACCACGAAATCACAAATCGCTGAAAGAAGAAATAAAGAAATCGTCTTTTCGTTTTTTCGTTAAATGACGAATCTTTACTAGCCATGATTATCCGTCCAGTATTTAAAAATCCGTTGTAATAGCTCGACTTGGCTACAACCGTAAGTAGCAGCCGCAATCTTAAAATCCTTTTTAAACTCGGCAGGTACTTTAAAATTCAGGTTGGAAATTTCCCCTGGATCGGGCTTCTCCAAATTTGACTTTGTTTCATCAATACTAGGAGGTTCACCTTTATTTGGTTTACGTGGTGGTGCTGGTGGTTTGGTTGCCATATCATGCCTCCTGCTCATTCAATAAATCAATAATTCCTTGTACGACTTGTTCTGCCCGTTGCTTTAACGTTGGGAAGGTAACTTCGGAAAGAGCGCGGCCGTTATCAGAAGCCTGACGGTAAGCAGTTTTTTCAGGGATTGAGCCAGCCACTGTGTTATAACCAGCCTTACGAATATACGATCGGGCTTCTTCGATCTCATTCTCCCGATCGCCTACTCGACATAAAACAAAAATAATTTTATCGACAGAGATTTTGGAATTTACCAATTCATGGGCCAAGAGAACGGATGGTTTGAGGTCATCTAGTGACAAGCCTGTGGGCAGGACTACCAAATCACTTGCACGGGCAATTTCTAGAGTGCCTTGCATAGAATGTGGTGGCCCATCCAGAATCATGAGGTCATAAACATCAGCGTGTTTCAGAGCTTGGGGAACAGTGCGGAATTGTTCAACTGCAATCTCCGGCTGGATACCGTTTACTTCCCGACGCTGTTTCCAGTCTGTGCTTGTACCTTGAGAGATATCTAGGTCGGCAATCTTTACATCCCATCCAGCAGCAGCATACTCACGGGCAATCAACCTAGCAATCGTGCTTTTTGAAACGCCGCCTTTTTGGGAGATGACACCCACTAATACGGTCATCGTGTTTTCGTCCTTTCGCCCAAGAGCGATTTATTTATATCGTGTTTTCGTTCTTTATTCCAGCCACGACTTCGTTATAGCAAGAAAATAAGATTTAAACAAAGGACGAAATCGTTATTTCGCTAAAAGTATTTTATACCGGAGGAGGGTAGGGTTTACCCCATCGAGGGGAAGTTTAAATAAAACTCGCAGTGGTAAAGAAGCGTAACGAAGATTCCCGAAATCGGGAATTTATTCGTTTTAGCGATCGCCGTGCTGTAAGTTCTAAGATTGTGGAACAATCATGTTCTTTGCTAGTGGCGGGACTGTGGATGGGGACTATTTGATGACTCGTCACAGCCCCCACACACAGTCAACCAAGCATCATAGGGATTTGATGACCAAGCTGTGAGCAGTATGATGGATGTGACAGGTCAAAAGGAAAAGTGATAAATACTGGAAGAATTACAAACAGAAGTAGTTGTGATTCATCAGTGGTCGGCTTCACTCTAGTTTGAATAGTCCGAGTTCCTGTGCGTTCCCCAAGTCCCCATTAGGGTTAATCTGCCTGAAGCATTCAACCTCGCGCTCCTGGGGGGTCATTATGTACCAAACAGCTTCCCGGAATCCTGGCTTCCAGGATTTAATCAGCTTAGTAACTGAATCATGGTCAAACTGGTCGGGCATATTTCTAATTGTCATAATCATCAAATCCGCCTCCTGGGTCGTCTTCAGGCATGACATTACATGGGCTTTTTGGTCATCACTCCAAGAAGCCAGAGCGCGATCCAATTCTTTCCGGGAAGCTTTGAAAACAAGTTCACCTAATTTTAGATGGTCACTCCACAGGTCAATTATTTTCTCCTGTAGAGAGTGACCTGATGGTTTAGTTGATTTATTTTTTTCTTCATGGCGTGATTTTTCCGGTTTACCCGTCACACCCGTCACAGTTTCATCCTCAAGCATTGGAGTGTGATAGGTTGCTAGCAAAGAAGCATCTGGGGCTGACTGTAACCGCGTAACCGGCTGTAACTGGTCTGGGGTAACAGGCTCAATGGCGCGATTTTCCTCAGTTTTTTCACTTTCTAAAGGGGTGTAACCAGTGTAACCGGAGTTTTGGTTACAAGGTTCAATTCCTGGAGTGCTTGGATTTACTATGGTGTTGAATTTTTTTTCATCATCTTTTTCTTTTTCTAATTCTTTTTTATTGGTTACATGGTTACAGTTAGTATTTGAATGGTCAAAAGTACTTGTATCATCAGGGTTTGAGGGTGTAACCGGATTCTGGTTACAGTCGGTTACAGTGGTTACGATATTGGTTACAGGCTTATCTGTGTTTCCTTCCTCATCCCAGAGTGATGCTGGAATCAGCCAAGCTTTCCTGGGCAGGGTTCCGGGTGGTCGAGGAAGAATTGAATTTCCATCGGCATCTGTCCGTCGAACCAGAAATGCGCGTTTATAAGCTAGTACTAGGTCACGATCGGAAGAGAAACGAAATGTTGTGTTAGTTATGCCGCCAGCTTTTATGACCAATGCTTTTAGTGAGCGCTCGTTGTAAGTTGCTGGCTTGAATCGGTGATCGAGTAACTTCCAAGCGTCGTGAGCGTAAAGTGCATGATATAGCTGTCCGTCGCGCTCAACGTTGCGTTTGAAGTTCCAGTCACCGATTGAATTTTCTGATTCTAGTGTCAGGATTTTATCTAGGTAGTCTTTGAGGGAATCACCACTGGCATCGCTGTCATTTTCAGCTTGGCAGCAATTCTCTATTACCCATTGTTTGATATCTTCACTGCCATTGGTCATGTCCACTACTTTCTGAGCGTACCAAGTAACAATAGCGAGGCTCTGGGCAATCCGGGCATGGGCGTATGGTAGATACTGCAATAACTCCGACTCAATCTCATCGATGGCTTTTTTAGGATAACCAAGGGCTATTAGCTGTGGAAATGCCCCGCTTGCTTCTGCCTGCGCTGCTTTGAGTTCTTGGAACGCTGCCTTATCGCCACCAGTAGCCACATCATAAGCAATCCGCGTCATTCGGGTGTAAGTTGCGGCTTGCTCTCCGCCAAGTACGTGGTTGCTTATTATCGCCATTGGGGAGTGAGGAGTTTGTTCGTTGCCCCGAACTCGGCGTGGCTTGCGATTAAACCAGTTTTTAGCTAGTTCCTCCGTTTCTGGGCAACGTGGCGGATCATCCCAAAAGAAAGGTATCGAGCCTAGCCTAGAGCCTAGCTCATACAGAGCAGACGTGCTGACTCTCACAAGTATTCCGAGTTCTGGCCAATTCTTACCGATTAGTGATGCTGCCGTTTCAAATCCTATAGTCTTGAGACTGCCGGCTACCCCGTAGCCATTGCCAATTGAGAAAGAACCTTCCTGAGCAAATATTTTTTGAGAGTTCAGCCCCGCTACTGTCCAGCCGATCGTTAATAGAAGCTGGTATATGTTCTTTGCCCCAAAGAATGTGCGAGATGCATTGATAAGCCTTTTTAATGCCAGTGGGTTTTCTGGTGCTAATTCTGGACACGGGATAAAATCTTCCTTGCCCAACGATGGGTTAAAGACCCAGCCTGATTCGTTCTCGTTTGTTCGTGTGCCATCCTTTTTATATTGTAGAACCTCCCCAAGCACCCAAGTCCCATCCGCCTGTTGCCCGTAACGGTCAATTCGCTTAAATAGTTGACCTCCTCGGTTGGTGCGGTATTCATGGAGCCGCGTGTGGATCAGAGCATTTAATTGTGTTTTATTTAGGTTACATGAAATGCCTGTTCCAATCGCTCTTTTTAAAGCATTCTCAAAAACATCAACTTTAGTGTAATCCGTCGAATTAATGATCACCCGAAGTTGTTTGTCTTCAAAACTACGCTTGACTTGCAGGACGATTCCACCACCATCAGCATCTTGGATTTCACGCTCTACCTGAAAATCAAAATTACACGCAGGGTTGAAAAAACGGTTTCCTTCTTTGTCTTCTTCCCAGAATCCAATTTCGCCTTGATGTGAAATTGGTGCATTCCAGTTTTCTCTCTGCCATTGCCACCGCGATTCTCTGCCGGACGGCTCATTCTTTGGAGTACTATCTCCATTTTCAGCATCAACACTATTGGCATCACACCAATCGGCGCTGCTGCTGTTGAAATAACCGAATAATTCTTCTTTATCCATTCCCAGCCCTTTACTTATTTCTGGAAATAAGAAAGTTTCAAGTGCGATTTGAAACTTTGGTTCTGTAAATTCTTTACCATAGGAAAATGCTTCGTTAATGGTAGATAATTTCCCACGATCATTGGTGATGTCATGTTTATTGAGTATGACACGAGCCATATAACTAAAGGCATGGTTCGCATTGTTAATATGTGCTTTCCATCCTTCCATCCCAACTTTATTTACAAATTCATCCGGATCTAATCCATCAGGAAGTTTGGGCGCAACATAAACGTCTATGCCAGCAGCCATTATTCGCTTAATATTGCTCAGTGTCCCATTATCACCTCCCGCGTCTGGATCTCCACACAATATTACTGATTCAATTCGCCGTTGAACTAAAGTTTTTATTTGCAACTCGGAACAACTTGCTCCCACATAGGCAGACACCCTGGTATCACCCTTGGCTTGTAGTAAGGCAGCATCGATCACTCCCTCAACCAAAACGATATGCTTATGTCCCGCCTGCAATGCTTTATCAAAATAGAGTGGAGATTGTTTGGTTCCCTCACCTTTTAAGGCGATTGTTTTTGGTTTACCTTCGGGTGGTACTTCAGTTTGATAACGTCCATATATTGTGAGTGGCCTGCCTTGTGAATCCTTCCACGGGAATAAAATATACCCTTCAAGTTTATTCCAAAGAACGCCAGCGTTTTTAGCATCATCCAGGTTGTAGCCTTTGTCAAGCAGTACTTTTTCAACTTCTTTGCGACTAAGGTATAAGCCCAAATTAAAAGATTTAATTTGCTCTTCTGTAAAACCGCGCTCGTTGATTAAGTAATTCCTGGCATCAATTCCACGGGATGACCAGAGTACTTCTTCCCCGTACTCTCCGACTGCTTGCAGTATTTCCCGCCGAGATTCCCATTGCCGTAGCTTTTCAATTTCTTCTGGCGAACACTCAATATCAGGAAATGTCATTCCCGCCAATTGTGCTAATTCTTTGGCTGCTCCTATAAAATCTTTACCGCGTGGTTTGTCCCAACGACCTACTTTAAGGCTGTGCAAATAATCAATCCCTGACCCCCCGAACTGGCAACCAGCACAATAAAATAAGAGGTTTTCTTGAGTGACAACAAAGGCAGTGCCACTTTTACTATCATGGAAAGGACACCCACCTCGACAAGAGCGTTCTCGCAACTGCTTAAACTGGTGGCTAGCGTGTGTATAGAGTTGATCTACCGTTAATCGTGAGTAGGCTTCATCCGAAAAAGCCCTCCAGTCAAAGCTTTCAGATGCCTTTTTATTACCGTGTTTCAAGTGGACTGTAGCTCTCGCTGCTGGCAATGCAGCATCATTTGTGATTAATGGTGATGCGATCATGCTGCACCTCCACAAACCAGAGCCAAGTTTAAATTTTCCCAGCTTTGGGAATTGCTAACAGGCGAAAAATCTGCGACAATTAGGTGATTAGCGATACCAGGATAGTCGCTAAAAAGCTTATAATTTGACATCATTAAAATGGCGAGTTGACAACTCGCAATAAGTTTGAAAAAAAATGCCGCCAGGTGACAGCTTGACAACTGCTCTATCTGGCGGTTTTACTTTAAAAGCATCTGCCAGATAAACTGCTACATTTAGTATAGGCGATCTTTGTAGATCGCAACTGCATAGACTACAATAAAAATTATTTGCTATTGATATAATCAGAAAGATGAAACGAGTACATCGCTTGGGTCAGATAGAAAAAAGAAAATTATTCACCCAAAAACAAGCAGTGGAACTTTCTGGTTTTAGCCGGGCGCAGCTGCTTACTTGGGAGGAAACTGGGATAGTTAGACCAGATAGGGAATATGCTATCCTCTATACTTGGAATCAAATAATCTTGTTAAGAATTCTCTATCATATCCGCCAACGATGGACGTTTCAGCAAGTTATTACAGGTTTTGAAAACTCTAGGCGGTCTATTACTGAAATTCTTCAAATGCTTCCCAAGTCTGTCATGGTTATTTTTGGGGAATTTGGCGTATACCCTGATTTACATTTAGAAATTATGGTACAAGCTTTAATTAATGTGAAGGATGAGATAGAGGAGAAAAGCATTAGGAATCTTTTCGGTAGTGAGGGTTTTCCTTTTATAGATAATAAAGGCAGACAAACCCAGATATCTGTACCCAAAATAATCGAAGAAGTAAAAGGACTAGCGCAAGAGAAGGAAATTGAAAACCTTGAGTTTAAGCTAGGATGAGATTCACAAAAAAAATAATGGACTCAAGCAACTTGAGGCGCGATTCCGTAGATGAAGTTCTCCTTTGCATGATGCGAGAGATCAACTAAGCATCGCCGCCTCAAGCAATCTAATCTACTGGTTCAGGTTCGCATCGCTACAGTGTCTAAAACTGCTTCGATGCGATCTAGGCGAGGCGTGTTTTGGGGTTGATCGGTGGTCATGATACCTTTTTATTCTGTTTATCTTCTGCAATCGCTTTTTTAACCAATATTTTGACAAACTGAGGCAAAGTTACAAAGTTTCGTTCAGCCACCTCCTGAAGATATTTGTACTCTTCAGGAGTCAGCCGTATCGACACTTGCGGGTTTTTAGATGGCATTTATAGCAATTAGTCATACTATTTAACCATCTTAAGCTCCTGTCATTTCATCACTCAATATTTCAGCAAGTGTTGACAGGTGCTAGCACCTGCTATATATTAGCAAGTGTAAGCCACAAAGGGCAAGCCCCACCAAATCAGTCGCAGGATAACAGCCCCAGCTATTGCTGCAAACAGTAACCCCGACTTGCTGAAAGTGAAGCACTAAGCCCGTTTAGCGAGATTAAAGAACAATTCCCCACTATCAAATAGGATGGTCTTAATTGACATATCTGCAAGCTATTGCCAGTAGTGGCACAATTACCCATGACATAACCCCGTGCGGCTGGGACTGCGGTAACGGGTACTCTAAACTACACACACCACAGGGACAGATCCTCATCCCCTCGTACTTCAAGCCAGTATCCGACAGTGATAAAAACGACTACGAGAGTTTGGGCAATGGTGCATTAATCGAATATTTGCAAGGTGATTGCACTGACTTAGTTAACTCAAAATGGCTAATCGGAGAGACTGCGGAGATATATTTCAAGCAAGGTTTCGGACGTATAGTTGACGACTGGCGAAATAAAATTACTTACGGGCTACAAATGCTGTTGGGTGCGATCGCGCTTACTCCAAGGCAACAAAATTACAATTTACTCGTAGTTGCTTCTCTGCATGACTCTCAGGCATTTGCCCCTGATTTAAAGAAAGCATTGCAAGGTCAGCACACTGTCAAATTTGATGGAAAAGACATTGTAAATATTTGTGTCAATTGCCAAATAGTAGAGGAGGGATCGGGGGCATTGATTGTTTCTCGCGCTCCTGGGCAGCAGAAAATTGCGCTCATTGACCTGGGGCATGGTACGACCATCACCTCAGTTTTTGAGGGTAATAAGCTGCTACAGAACAGCCGCAAAATTGACACGGTTGGCGTTCATCATCTTTGTGAGGCGATCGCTAATAATCTGCAAACCCGTCGCCACCTTGGTAAACCAGCTAACCCTCATTTAATCCGCGAGGGACTGGCAAAGAACTTTAGTTATGGAACTACTGCCTGGGAGTTTTCGAGCATTTACGCCGATGAATTGAGGGGGTGGCTTGCAAGTTGTTTAGCGCCATCGTGGAAGCATCTACAATCCCGTGCTGATGATTTGGATGCCGTTTATCTGATTGGTGGTGGGGCGCTCCTGGCGAATGTGAGTGCGATCGCAGCAAGGCAAGGAATTGCAACTATCCCAAATTCCCAGGTTGCAAACGTGCAGGGATTACTAAAACTCGCAACTTTAAAGCAAAAATAGGGGGGAAGGAAGATGGCTGAAAGTAACAGAGTGAGCGTCCCACGAGAACTAATTCCGTATTTAAAAGCTGAGGCACAGAGCTTGTTCTTGAGTGACGATTTGACGGCTGCTGTGGCGTGGGTACTAAGAAAATATTTTAGAGATAAATTTAGCGCAGCTTCACCCACCACAAATCCAAGCCCTAAAGATGAGAGCTTGGCTAATTATGATGATCTGTTTACCACTTGAACCTGATGGAAATATCTAAAAGAGTTGCGTTTTTTGTTGTCACGACTGGGTTTATCGCAATTGGATATTTCGGAGTTTTGTACTTCGGGAGAAACACAATGTTCACCCTCGCTGCTGCTGTTGGAAGTGGAGGCGCAACAAAAATTAAGCTCTGCTAAAGCTGAAATAGTTGCTCATCTCAACAAGCCTTAAGTCTGAGTAAAAGTAATATCTCTTCAATAATCCACAACAAAAATAATAGGTTTCCTTACCACATGAATAGGGATTTTAAGGACACGCTAGCCCACACACAATTAGGAGCTAATGCGGAGAAGCTGGGCGGCTGGGATAACGCGATGGTAGCTGCCAATGCAATAGAAGATGGGGATATAAAGACGGTACGAGAAGCAGTAAGAGACTATCCAGGATCTCACGAAATCGTAGAACGGGTTATTACTGTGTCGGCAAAATATAGATAATTATTCGCCATATCGATAGGGAGTTTTCTTATGGACAGCAATACTTTCAGCCTACTTGACGAGATGAAACAAATCTGGGGGGAGACATTTGAGCAATTAAACAACTCCGAAAGACTCTGGCTACTTTCATCATTAACCGGAACGATGACTACAGAGGCAAACTCATATTACGACCCCCATAAAGTAGATGGTTGCATTACCCCTGCTACTGAGCGATTTAATGAATTGTCTTTCCAGGAGCAATTAGGTTTATGTGAGGCACTTATCAATCAAATTAAATCCAATCTGACCAAGCGATAAATCTATCTGGGGCAGTTGATGTCCCCAGTAAAATCATGTCATCCAGAGCAGATAAATATATCTTCCCATCCTCTGTTGCTGCAATCGGGGGAGCCTTAATCCTTGCTCCATTGTTTCTGCAAATGCCATCTGAATATAAAACTTTTACAACTAAAAAGCAGTTGGCAGTTAGCGAGGAAATAAACCGTGACCGCATCCAGCAGCGCAAAACTACTGCCGATTTAATTCAGAAAACTGGACTACTACCAGAAGGTAGGAGCTTGCGATTAATTGATTATGACAACTCGAAAACTCGCCCTCGGCTAAGGAAGCAAACACTTCAAAATTATTTAGCTGATGAATTGATTTTCGTCTACGACAGGAGCAACATTTGTGCGGGGAGAATTCAGAATCGTAAGTTTACCTGGAAGGGCGATTCATCAACAGCTTGTAAAAACGCACCAGTAATTAATTCAGACAATTAAGGAAATAATGGAAAGTAATAAACCACCTTTAACAGCTTCCGATGGGCGTACTCCTTTGACCGCACCAGCCCGTAAACCACAGAAAGATAAATCTGACATCTTTCACACTCTGGCTAAATGGCTCGTCATTTTAATCTCAATCATTCCCCGCTTTTTAGCATCCGTAATGGAGCATTTCTCAGAGGCAGGAAGTGTGGGTGCAATTGCACTTGGTTCTCTCGTATTTGTGGTTGGAGTGTTGTTTACTGCGGATAGTTATTGGCAATCGTTATTCGGCGGCGCTGCACTGTTTCCATTTTTTGAGCAAGTATGGGCTGGTTGGTCTTGGTTGCCGGGGTTTACTTTGTATCCACTAAAAGCCTGGGCTGGAATTGTTTTTAATCCTGCTTTTATATTCGCTATCGCCCTTTCGTTCGTGATCCAAATTATCCAGTCAGCCACGATTCGGAATGCTGCATTTGGAGTAAAAGGTGCTAGCGGGATATCACCCAGGACGGTTGGGTTGATTGCAATCGCCAGTTGGAGCTTTGATTTAATCCAGACATTTAGCAGTCGCAATCCCTTGCAGTTTACAGACCCAGGTGATATTTTCAAGTGCTTGGTTTATAACCTATTTTCTATCGTCGCTGCGGAACTGGGCTATGTCGTCTACCGCATTTTGAAGGGTAACTAATTACAAATGATAGCGATTGCACTCCGGGTAATTTGGCAGGGCAATCGCCTGACAATAAGGCACTAAAATCATGGAAGATAAGCCTCCTTTCCCACGTCTAGAAACACCCCAAACTGCACATATTCGTGCATCTTACCCTACGATTGAATATCTTGAAAATGGCTATGTTGCGGACTGGTTAAAAGAGCGTTGCGACCAACTTTTAGAGCTAGCAAGAGAAGAACGCTCTGGCATCAATGCCAATAAACTGATATCTGGTGTGGTTTTGACCGCCGGATTTTTCTTACACGCATTATCACCACTAGCGCCCGTTGGTGTCGTCCTGGGATTGGTGGGATACATTCATGGATGCTTTATCGATGCCAGCCACACAGGTTCGTTCTCTCCGCTTCCATTTCTTCGAGGGAATATTCTGGATTTAGCGGGGACTTTGGGCAATGCAGATTTGAGAGAATCTTCGAGTAACAATCCAGATGAATTTGAACAACTGCAATATTATCTTTCCCCAAGAGAGCGCAAGGAGTACGAGTTTTTAAATGCTCATTTTGCACTCTTGACCGACTATTTGACGCAAGTAGAATCTTTAAAAAGATTCCATGCATACAGATGGATGTTTGATTCCTTTATTCAATTTAACGGAGCGATTCCTACTAAGGAACAAATTAATAATCACATCACCAAGGTCGCGCCAGATTTGAGGATTAACAACAATCTTCTAAATGCACTAGACCAACATCGCGCACAAATTGAGGCATCTAGGTTGGAGTCCAACAAGCCTAAATTCATTGAGCCGCAGCCGACTAAATACATTACCGACGACCAACTTTATAGCGGGAAGTCTGAAATATCTCTGCCAGCATCTCAAACTGACTCTACAACCCCGTCCACACAGGCATTACTCAATATGCCATTGCCTCAACGGGCAAGCACAATTATTAATTCGTTGAAAGCGGATGGATTTAAGATTGATGAGGCCATCGGCTCTCAGATTATTGCTATTTGCGGTTCCCAAAGAGGCGGGAAGGGGACACTTGCTGGAATACTCACGATTTTATCAGTGGCAGATAATTCCGGGTTGAAAGTCGAATATTTCACGGCAGGAGTTGACGTTTATCCCTTTGCTTGCAGCCTTCATAGCGGGTTAGGTCATCCGGGGAGAAAGGCAGATGAAGCCGACAAATTAGTGGCACAATATCTGCAACAATTCCTGAAGAAGTTAGAAAACTCTCCTCCCTATTCCAACAAAAATTTACTGGTTGTAATCGACGAAGCCATGAGGTTACTTTCATTGTTGTCAGAGTCGGAGAGAAGTGAACTTTTACAATTCCTCTTATCAAGGTTCGAGAAAACAGGCGCGACTTTAATCCTTGTGCTTCACGCATCGAACCTGACTTCAATTGCTGGAAAAGAAACCGGAGGCTTGGCAGCAACTTTTAAGGCTGGAATTAACTTCATTGGTTGCCAAACTCAATCAGTATCGATTGGCGCACTTCGGAAAATTAATGTTGCAAGCGGAGCGTATTTCAAAGCTAACCCTAATAACTTTGGGGAGCCGATTAAGGGAGGAGAGTTAGGCTCATTACCCGAATGGCTAAAGACTAAGTTGCATCCTGGTAACAATCAGCCCGACCCTGTACGTTCGCTTCTAACTTTCTTCCCTGAATTGCGGCAAGAACATAACTCCGCATCTCTGCCTGAAAATGAAAAGTTGGGCGAATTAGACGATGTTTCACGGCTTGAATTAGCTTTACTAATTGAGCAGCCAGAATTTATAGATGCCCCCAGGACTGAAGTTGACATTGGAGTAAAAAAGGATTTATCTGACCTAGCCTTGCGTCTACTATCATTCTTTGAAAATGCAAAAAATAAGGAGCCGAAGCTACTCTCAGACCTGAAGAAAAAAGATGAGCTTAGGCAGGAAGGAGATATAAAACTGATTACTGCTTTATGCGAATTAGTTAATACTGGACAGCTTATTTTTGATGGCAAAGAAAGCTGGCGTAAATATGATTGGTAGTTCGCCACGCCACAGTAAAAACTATGCTTTCGAGGGTGTGGCAGTGTGGCGTGGTGCTGTGGCGAGAATCTGTGGGATGCTTTACCAGTAAGCGCCACAGCCATACCACACCACAAATGTAATGTAGAAAAAATTAATAATCAATTACTTTAACTGAACGACACAGATAGTTATCACAATTATGCCCAATCCCCATTCGCCCAGAGAATTAACTTCCCAACAATTACAAAGATTACGGGCATATATCTATGTTGACCCTCCCTTGGATCATTACCAGTTCCTATCTAAGTGGGATATTAGTCGGGAATTAACTGCTCAAATTTGTCGTTGTGATCTTCGGACGATCAACGCTTGGTTTGCTCATGGACGCATACATCGATCGCCCCAGGAATATTATTTATGGCATCTAAGTTTCGCGGATATTATTCTAGAGCGATTTGATGAATTGCCAGATTTTCTACAACTCCTGCTGAGTCCTGTCGATGATTTTTAAAGGTACACGCTCTAATCTATATCGCTGCAAAAGTCAATGATATTTCATCATATCTTGTGCCTATCTAATCTAATTACACTGGTTTCTGATTTTTTGAAAATTAGCCATGTCGCTTACTTCTTTTCTGGAGATTCCCGAAGTTAAAGCTAAATTCGCCCTTGAATTTCAAAAACCAAAATTTGATGTAAAACGAGAATTATTAGCACCCCTAATTTTAGAAGGACATTCTCGGTTGATAGGCACAGCCGCAGATTACTGCCTCCGCTTTTATGTAAAATACATAAACCCTCACGCCCAGGAGGACGAGGGTGGATGGGTGGCGGAACGCGCTGTAAAGATGCTGAAAAGGCGAGGAGAAAATAGCCTTTATGAGCTTGGTAATGCAGCCGTTATAGAGGCTAGAGAAAATTACCAACAATTTTTGAGAACTGGAGAATTTACAGATGATTTGCTCCGCTCTGCTTTATTATTGGCAAAATTAGATCCACTCAATCGCCGCAGTGATTATATTGTCGAAAATCTGGAATCCATCGATAATGAAGATATTGCAGACTTAAGGAATTTAATTAACATTGTCGAGCCTAATGTTTTTAGGACACAAGGAAGGGTTCTTTTAAATCCTGATTTGGGCCCAGGCAGTCTTCTAGTTAAAGGAGCAGATGCGGATTTAATTTTGGATGATCTACTGATCGATGTCAAGACAACAATAAAATTTACTTTGGAGCGTAAAGCCTTTGACCAATTGTTAGGATACTATACTCTATCGGTGATCGAAAGACGATTTGACCCAGAGATTAAAGAGATAAGGCGCTTAGGCATATATTTTAGCCGCTACGCATACCTCCATGAGTTCCCTGTAGATCAGGTTATTAATCCTAAAACTTTTCCGCAGTTCTTAATTTGGTTTGAGAAACGAGCGCAAGAAACATAGAAACGGATGGTAGATGAAGATTAGCTAATTATCCCCCCACAGAGCCAAAATTCCCGTATTCATTCTTTATTCCCTATGCCTTTTTTTGGTGTGGGGAATTGTTGTTGTAGTAGGGTTATGTTTAATGCAAATAAGCCCAAAATTTTATTCACCTGTTCAAAATCTTCTTCAAGTCACAGTGAGGATTTCTGGGCTTATCTTCTCACTACAAGTTTCCCAAAATTGGGAAATTGCGAGAATTAACGAATAAGCCAATAACCGCCGCACAGAGCCAAAAATCGCATATTGTGCATTAAATAATTTATATCCAGTTTAAAGAATTAATGCCCATTCCCAATTGGGGAATTTATGCAATCATCACGAGTCATGACTTGGCTACTCTCTACCAATATCTAATTCTCGTAACTTTGACTTGAATCTGTAACTGGTTCATGCTGACGATTGTAGCGGCTATGCCTACGCTTTCTTCCCCCTCAGTTATCTTGGAAATGGACGATCATCGCACCCTTCATCCCTGCAATACCCCCCAGAACATTTCACCGCACCTATGGCAGTTTTTAGCCAAACTTGATTAGAAAATTAATTAGTGAAAGCTAAAAAGGTATTTCGTCTTCGTAACTATTGTACAAGTTATAGGCTGGTTGAGATGCTCTACTTGGCCAATATTTCTCTCCATCAGAGCTAATGACATATCCACCAGGATTAGCAGAATTTCCTTCACGAGTAATAAGGTTTCCGTATGAATCAAAAGCTCCCCCATTACGAATTACTTCAGAATCTTGAAGAGTGTATTTTCTGATTGGCAGAATACGTTCGCATACCCCTCTTAAATATCCTGGAGTCTTTCTAGCATTACTAATTGCTACAAACTCTTCTGAAGGAATACGTTGTGTTTCCATATCTTTATACCCTACCAGTTCATTAATAGCTGGCATATTCTGAAAACGTCTTGTGTCTCGGTAAAGTTTTCCTTCTGAGATATTTCCTTTAAAGCCCATTTTATGGGATATCTTAGCACCTTCATAAGATACAGGGCGAGAATAATATAAGCCTGGATTTTCTGCTGTGAATTTCTTAAATTCTTTAAACATTTGCCCCATCTCTTTATAAGGAGGGGGTAAATTAGAAACACCGTAACCATTTTGTTCAGGTGTCGTAACAGAAAATTTATCACTAACATCTGGATAACGAGTAGCTACTGTTACCTCTCCATCAGGATCTATATAACTTTTAACTCTGTTTCCTTCATAAAAAACATCCGACTTTGGAGCATTAAGCTTTTCATAAATCCTATCAATCCTAGATTTAGGATAAAGCTTGCGACCAATCTTTATTAAGTGGTCATCAAGAAGTTGCAATGCGTTCATATAATCTTTGCCATACTTGCGATATCTGCTGAGGCGATATTGAATTACGCACAGCTTGCAATGCTTCTCTCACTTCACTTGCTGTCGTCTTCACTGTCGCCTTGCAAAGTGCTTCTGGTAAATCATCATAAGTCATCAGGCATCCAGCCAGAAATTCGGGAAGCCCATAAGGTGTAGGTGTAACGACCTGCGATCGCTTTTCCCAATATTGGGAAAAATGGTACCTGCGCTACTCTCCATTATGTCGGTTTTTTTTTATTGGGGCTTACGCCCTGACTGTTGTGTGGGAAACTGAGATTTAATTGCTGATAACGAATCTTATCGGCAATTAAATCAAAAAAAATAAACCCTACTTCCAGAGCAGGGTTATTAATATAATGTTGTTGTATCTATGTTGACACATAACCAGCAGACTCCCACCAGGAGCATGGCTGATGTTGCCAACACCGCGCAGCTTGTCTCGCTGTGGTTGGCGACTAAACGCAGTAAGGAATCTCACCGCGCTTATGAAAACGATATTCGCTCTTTTTTCGGTTTTCTGTTGAGCGAGAATCCTCTTCAAGTGCGGTTAAATGATATCGACTTGCGGACTATCAATATAAATGATGTGCAAGCTTTCGCAGATTATCTAGAAATTCACCACACCATAACCGGAAAGCCTCTAGCACCAGCCAGCCGCGCCAGGAGAATTTCTGCTGTTAAAAGTCTTTTAAATTACGGCTGCAAAATTAAATATTTATCCTTTAACGCCGCAGATGATACCTTGCTGCCCAAGCCGAAAGACACGCTGGCAGAGCGGATTCTCTCGGAAATGGAAGTAATGACGATGGTGGCACTTACCACTAAGGAGCGCGATGTCGCTTTGATTCAATTCCTCTACTACACCGGGGCTAGGGTGGGGGAAGTTGACGAGTTGCGCTGGCATGATATTCGTGCTAATCGAGATGGACGGGGACAAGTTACACTCTTTGGTAAGGGGGAGAAATCTAGGACTGTTTTAATTCCCAAGAAAGTTTATCAGGCGCTGCTGGCCCTGCGGTCTAAATCAGATGGCAAAGATGCGGCGGTGTTTAAAAGTCGCAATGGTGGGCAACCGTTAAAAGATAGGCATATCCGCAATATCGTTGCTGCTGCTGGTAAAAAAGCTGGTATTCAAGGAAAAGTTAGCCCCCACTGGTTACGACACAGCCACGCCAGTCACAGTTTAGATCGGGGCGCACCGGTGCAATTGGTGAGGCAGACTTTAGGGCATACAAGTCTGCATACTACCAGCCGCTATGCTCACGCTAAACCAAGCGATTCTTCTGGTCTTTACTTGCCGGGGTAGAAAGTGTATATACCAGTTCTGGAACAAAGGGGGGCGATGCCTAACGGCGGGCTACGCCTACGCTGTTTGGCAATTTTTCCTCTCTACGAGACGCTGAACGCGAACGCTTGAATTCAAGTTCAACATCACTTAAAAAACTCCCATTCATTCAAGCAATAAATTTTACCCAAAGAATAGACTTTATGGGTATGCACTGAGGCTTATTCCGATTTCACAAGGCTTGCTATTTTATGTAAATTTCACCCCAATACTTGTCGGTTAAGGGGAAAGAAAAAACCTTTACCCTTTAACCTTTTCCCAAAACCCAATTCCGAGTTAAAAATCCTTAACCGAGCAGTATTGAATTTCACCCTACTTTACAAATCCCCGTAACTTCCTCTCTCTCTCCTCCCAATCAGGCAAATAAACGCATAGAAAACACTTAAACACCTTACCGTGATTTGGGACGAGCAAATGTACTAGTTCGTGAACAATAACGAACTCCCCTAGTTCTTTTGGCAAATCTAATAACTCTGTGTTCAGTGTCAAGCGTCCTGTAGTGATAGAAATCGATGCCCATTTACGTTTCATCGGACGTAGTTGGATTTGCTGAACTTGGACGTTTATTCGTTTGCACCATTCGCTCACAGCGTTTTTAAGTGCTTGTGCATCTTTCCACTTTGCTTGAGCTTGAGTTTTTTCT
>JAIVFU010000099.1 GCA_020829485.1 Nostoc sp. CHAB 5834
CCGGACATGCCGTTCCGGAATACGGTCTTCAATACCCCGGGGCATACCGTTATAACCCCTGCTCAAGATGGTATTCCCGTCGGGGTCTACGAAGGCAGCACCTACCTTTGTACTCATATCCTTTGAATGGATGTCAGCAAAGATTTGAGTGCCGCGGAGTACATTTGCAAATTTTTCTTTGTTCATAGAAATTCCTTTAAGTAAGTGTAGCTAAAGGAGCTGGCATTTGTGTTTAAAGCCAAGGTGCTAAACTATGCATGTTCTTACCTCCTGAAAACCTAGCTGCGAGACTTGATAGCCGCGTCTTTGAATACTCGGCAGCACGAGGCTTGCCACACGTAACCAATGCCGCCCCCGGCTCTAAACCTGCGCTTTCGAAGCGGGATTTTCTTAAAATTGCAGGGGCGATGCTTGCATCTACCGCACTGCCCTCATACGCAGCGCCCCCAGGACCCATGACCTTTAATGCGGAGCCAGAGTCCTCTGGGGAGATGCCCACTAGCAGCCCCAACCAAGTGCAGGTTCAAAATCTCCGACTGGGGGAGATTCCGGCAGATTTCTGGTCACGGCCGCGAGAACTGCGTCTCAAGCGCCACCGCATGCGGGATGAAATCTCTGTCGTCTACTGGAAAGACGGGAGTCTGGTGGCTGAGGGCTACTGGCAGGCTTGCGCATTGCTGAGGGATACCAAGGCTAATGTGATGACATCCATGGACCCTACTGTGCTGGATATTCTGAGGGGTATCTCAGGCTTCTATGAGGCCTGGCGCTGGCCACACGCTCCTGTGATTACATCGGGATTCAGAACACTTCGCACGAACAATGGGCTCGGGAGTGAAGGCGCTGCCAAGAACTCAATGCACTTATACGGGAAGGCGGTCGACGTGTTTATCCCTGGCGTACCCGCACGGGATGTATCTGCGCTTGGTTATCAACTTAAGCAAGGCGGGGTGGGCTTTTACCCCTCCAAAGGGTTTACGCACTTGGACACGGGAAAGCTGCGCCTGTGGCGGGGCTAAGGGCCTTTCGGCGGGACCGGGATACCCCGCCGTGCCCCTTTTGGTAGAGCTGTGCAAGTCGTGTTAGTCGTTCATCCGTGAGCTTGTCCAGCGTTTCAGCGCAGTCCTCTGTGACTTTGAAACAAACCCAGGCTGCAGTCTTTGCGCAGAACTCTGCGGTAAGTCGGGCGTCAGCAATGCGCTTGTCGACTGAAAATTCTCGGACCCGCCCATCCTCTTGAACTTTGAAGTAAATTCGGTCGCCTTGTGAGTCAATAAGGATATCGAAATCGGGTGCGAATTTTTTTAGACGGGCAATTAGCGAGAGCTGCATTGTGATTCATTCCGACATTTTAGATATAGAGTGAAAGGTATAGAATATGAATCATCTAAAAAATAGAGGGTAATCCCCTATCTAAAATAATCCTGGACTTCTCCAAATGCTCGAAATAGCGCAATAAGCAAAAATCACAACAAATACATAGAAAATAATTGATTTTGCACCAATTTTGCAGTCTGTAACCGACGGAATTGAAGAGTACAGCACGGAGGCAACTGTAAAACCGGCGACTATCCACATCAAAATATTTTCAGCAGCGTAGGCCGGTAGCATCCAGGCGTGTAGTAGCCAGTATCCCAGGGGTACCATTAGCAAGGGGGCTAAGGCGACAGGCGCAGAGTTAAGGATGTGCAAGTTCGTGAATGAAACGGAGCCCAGTACCCAGCCTCCATCTGTTCTGGAGGGCAGTATCGACATCGAAATCGGTTTAGCTCTCACCAATAATCCGACAGCCCCATGGAGTATTTCGTGAATAAAGGTTCCGCCTAAGCTTACAAATGCCAGGAGCAGCGGAAATCTTCTAAAAAACCGCAACACCAATGCCCAACCAAAAATGAGCGCTAGGCTGGGTAGCCCTATGGCCATGAGCTCATTTACGAGGAAGTCGAGGAGGGAAGGATTGGGCATGAACGGACAGGCTTTATTGGAGAAGTAATTTTCTTTCGGACTCAGGGCTAAAAGCGCTTGCTGTACAGGTTGTTCCTATATGTAGAGATGGTGATTGTCACCCTCTAGGACATTGAATAATCATGACACAAGTAACCAACGAAACACTCAAAGCACTTCTGACTCCATTTCCAGAATCCGACATTTCATGGCGGGTCGGCAAAACGTTCAGCGATGGCGACAAAGGGCAAGCCCTGCCGTACATCAGTGCACGTGCTGTGCAAACCAGGCTGGACGAAGTTGTTGGCCCCGGAAACTGGCGCAACAGCTTTGTCGAGATTTTCAACAACGGCAAATTTGCCGCGGTACGCTGCGGCATTGCCATCAAGGTTGACGGCGAATGGGTCGAGAAATTCGACACCGCGCCTTATGACGAAATTGGGGCGCTGAAAGATGAAGTCTCGCGCTCAATGGCCTTCAAGGGTGTTTACTCGGACGCAGAGAAGCGAAGCGCTGTCCAATGGGGCATCGGTCGGTATCTGTACGCCTTCCAGGCGCCCTGGGTTGCGCTCGATGACAAGCAGGCGCTGGTCACCGTGCCTCGACTGCCTTCGGCTTTTCTACCAGAAGTGGAAGCGGTTGTTCGACGTGAGGAAGAAGAACGCGAACGCGCGGCTGTCGAAAAATCGAACGCTGATGCTACAGCTGAAAAGGCTCGTAAGAGCCGCGAGGCTGCTGAAGCGGTTTTGAAAGGTACCAACGCATCGAAAGCGACCCCCAGTGACGTGCAAGCGCAGGCTAGCCAAGACGCAGCTCCCAGCGATGGGTCCGAGAAGACGGTGAACGACTTCAAGGAACCCGTTGTTGAGCAAAACACAAAGGAAACCGCACCTGAAAAGGGACCGGTGCCCTCTAAGTCGTTGGCGGAATCAAGCTCGCAAGAGACACCTCCACAGGACACCTCTCGCGCTGACCGCGAAAGTGAAATCGTTGACCGGATGTTGGGAAGCAAGCCATCCGCTTCGTCGGCTCCCGCGCCTTCGCCTTCGCCTTCGCCAGCGCCAGCGCCAGCGCCAGCAGCGGCAAACGCCCAAAGTTCTCAGAGCAACGGCGAATTTAAGCCCGCCGGTAATGACGTTTTGGCATCTACTGATGAGGTACCCGAGGGTTTCCCCCCGGGCCTCTACAAGTCAGAGCTGGCGTTGATTTTGGACATCGTGAGCCGGTTCCCCAAGAACCACCCTGCTCAACTGCGGGCATACATCAACTCGAAGGGTAAGACCAAGCTGTCTTCGGCAGCTGTCGTCTTCCTGAATGAGAAGCTGGATGCGTACGTAGCTCAGGCACAGCCAGCCTAATTTAAACCGCGTTGCTCTATACAGGGTAACGCGGTTTTTTCTCACAACTTTCCAAATTCAAATGAAACGCAATATCCTCGCAATCAGTGTCGCTCTTCTCGCCGCCTCTTCCTTTGCTCATGCGGCCAACAAAACTTCCGAGTTGAAGCCTCCTGCACCTGTCCAAATGGCGGTCACTGGCGGCATGACCCTTGAAACTTCATTTCCAGCGGCAGGCGGTATGACGGGTTGGGTGCTCTCACAAGGCGTGGGCAACAACATGATTGTCTACACCCCACCTGGGGGGGAAGTCATCATCTCGGGCAACATGCTCGATACAGCGGGCAAGAACCTCACGAAGGAATACTTGGAAAAATATGCACCGAAGCCCGACTACACCAAGTTCTGGGGTGAGCTTGAAAAGGCAACTTGGGTAGTCGAAGGACCCAAGGACGCAAAGAACTACATCTATGTGTTCAAGGACGCCAACTGTGGATTCTGCCACTACGCTTGGAAGGCCCTGCAACCCTACGTAGCTGCGGGTCTGCAAGTGCGATGGGTGCCTGTGGCCTTCCTGTCTGCTGACTCCTACGAGAAGGCCGGGCAGATTATGAATGCGAAGAATTCATCGGAAGCCGTTTCAGAGATGCACAAGAACTTTGGCAAGAAAGGTGCTCCGCTTCCCGCTCTCAGCAAAGAGCAGCGCGCCAAGATTGACGCAAACAACGTTCTCATGAACAAGTGGGGCTTCCAGGGTACTCCCGCCACTGTCTACAAGTCGGCCGGCAGCGTGAAGACGGTGAGCGGAATGTTCGGCATGTCATTGCTACCCGAAATCACCGGCCTGCCTGAGCAGCCTCAAACCGACCCCGGCCTGGCTCGCTTCAAGTAAGCCCTCGGCGCCCTAAAAACCCTCTAGGCACAACGCCTGAGAGGGTTTTTCCCTTTGGGCACCGCATTTAGCCCAGAAAGTTAGCTATACGTTTTGTAATTCAAATTGAGTCATGTGCGAAAGGGGCTTAGGACTTCTGTCTTGAGCATATGGGTGAGCTATGTCCTATGAAAGAGTCGTAGTTATTGGGCATATTGGCTCTGCCAAAGTGGAAATGTCCAAGTGCCAAAATCCCTACTTCAAAATGTCTGTCGCCGCCACCAGAGGAATGGGCGAGGACAAGAAGACGATTTGGTACAGTGTTTTGATGTTCGGTCCGCTCGTCAAAGACGCAGCCAAGCTAGAACAACTTTTTAGGAAAGGAAGACAAGTTATTGTTGAGGGCCGCCCTCAGTTTGAGGCATATCTTCGCAATGACGGAAAGCCAGAAATGGACAATACGATATACGCCATCACTATGCCGACCTTGCTGGACAACCCCAACAAGAACAGTAACGGATAAGCTCCAGTAACTGCTGTCAGCGTAGCTTTCATTCAAAGACCGGTACTCTGTATCGGTCTTCTTTCATTTGGGCATCCTCGTTGTGACTGACCAACGTATGAAATGCCTTGCTATACGGGTTTTCCTAGTAACTAACACGATAACTTAATGAAAACGAAACCTTGGAATGGCCCAATCGCCTTAACTGACGTCAACACAATTCCTCCCTTGGGTGTTAACGAGACGATTGTTGTTTCGACACGGTCTGGTAGTAGCGAGATGAGCGTAATCGGAGCGCTTTACCTGACCGAAGTGTTCTCGCGAAACGGTGAGCCGGTCACTATGACTCGAAAGCTCAATGACGATGAAATTTATTCGTCAACGGGAAAAGAGGCTGTGGCGAGCGAGGAGTTCGAAGTTGCCGTGAAGAACCTTATGGGGTTTCTTACCGAAGAGCGAAAATTCGGGTACCAACTTGCTGTACGGGAATTTGCCGAAGACGTTCGAAAGGCCAAGGTGGCCATGGGAATCGAAGAACCAGGCACTTATTCGTCGGCAGGTTAACTCCCCGTAAACGCGTGTCTACGAACCTTTCCTTCGGCAGTCAAGAGGGGAAGGGTTGGTACCGCTCCCAGGGGAACCGCCTCCATACTCAAGTTCAGGGTGCAGTGAGGCGCTGATACTCCCTCATCCAGGTTTTCTGAGCACCAAGAGGACGACAATACCGTGAGGGTCAAAGGGGTACCCAGTTCGTCCTTAAAAGAAATGTCTTGGGCAAGCACTGTGACCGCGTCGTTGAGGTCTCCTGTGCCGGACAGCGGCGTCCAAACGCCCTCCCGGTTGACCACCTCAGCGGGTAGTCCGTCAACGGCCGCTCTTATGCAAGCGACGACCTTTTTAGAGTTGTCTGAATCGTCTACTTTGAACGTCCACTCTTGACGTCCTTTAAAAATCTCTTCAGAAGGGCATGCACCTTCGTTCACTTCGACGGTCGTTTGCAACTCATCAACTTCTAGTCCTATGCGAATTGACACCAAATATCCCTTTGTCGCGGGCAGCTCCAATTCGTCATCGAGGAACTCGGGGACTGGGACATCCCCTGTATGCTCAAGCACTGTTGGTTTCGAGGAAGGTTCTTTGAAAGTAATGTTGTTGCCATGAGTCAGGGCATCAAATGTCTCAGCCACGCCGGAGCCGCTAAACGCAACAAAGCTAGCGTATAAAAGGATTGGCACAGCTACAGCCGCCCCTAAATATTTGAGAACGATGGATTTCATTCATTCGTCTAGTGTAAAATTTTATTCATGGTCTACCAGAATCTATTTGCTGAGCTTGAGAGCTCAAAACGTTCCGCATCGGGTTTTGAATATGTAGGCCCTGGTCTGTCTAAAGAACAGCAGTCAGCACTTTCCGCCCCTCTTCACGAAAACGCTATCGTTTGCGCAGGCGCAGGGGCTGGCAAAACAAAGCTCTTGGTAGAGCGAGTAACACGGCTTATCAAGTCAGGGGCCAACCCCCGCCGTATCGCGGTTGTCACCTTTACCCGAAAGGCGGCGGACGAACTAACCGAGAGAATAGAACGTAAGCTCGGGAAATCAAAGGACCTCCCCTTTTGCGGTACGGTCCACTCTCTGGCGTACAAAGTCCTTTCGCGGCGCAAAATTCCGTTCCTATTGGCAACCGAGGAACAGGAGGCGGGGCTCGTCAAGGAGCTAAAGCCATTTCTGCCTGATGAATATGATGAGCTGACGACCAAAGAACTTGTGCTCGCGATTGGAAAGGCCAGGGAGCAGCAGGACAAGGCGTCAGTGCTTGGCTATGTCGCCCTTGCGTACGAAGAGCTGTTGGCCAATTCAGGCCTTGAAGATTTTTCGTCCTTGCTCACGAAGGCCGCAGTTGTCAAAGCAGACCTCTATGACTACGTCCTGGTCGACGAGTCGCAGGACCTAGGGCGAATTCAATTGAATTTCCTGAAGAGGGTGGGACCAAACGCCTTTTTCTGGTACATCGGGGACCCTGACCAGGCAATATACGGTTTTAGAGGTGCGAGCTCAACAATGATGCATGAGCTAAGGGACGAGTGTTCAGGCTTCTATCCCCTGACCCTCAACTTCCGTTGTGCGCAAACCGTACTTGGCCATGCGAACAATGTTATTCGATTCAACCCCGACAGAATACCGCTGAACTGGACCCCTCATCGAACGGATGAAGGGGACGTCTCTGTCAAGATTTTTGAGACGGGGGAAGAGGAGCTGGAAGCAGCGATGCGATGGGCGGCAATATCGCCGTTATCAAGATGTATCTTGGCGCGTACGCAGTCGCTTATTTCTGTTCCTAAAATTGCTGGACTTATCGCCCATACGGTTCACGAATCCAAGGGGTTGGAGTGGCCAGAAGTTTGGTTGATTGGATGCGAGGCGTCTTTGTTTCCGCACCCCTTGGCACCAAAGGAGGAGGAACGCCGCTTATTTTATGTCGCCCTGACAAGGGCCAAGGATAACCTCATCATGAGCTATGCGGAGTCCCGCTCTACTCGCAAGGGAGCCGGTAAACGGCAACCTTCCGCTTTCTTATACGAGACCCAGGCGATTCAGGCTAAAACTTAGTCCTAGACAAGGCTAGTACCTCCATAGTTCGTTTCGCACACCCTAGTCAACTTATGCACAAACAACCTCAGAGAAGCAATACAGCAGCAATTTGCCTGATGTCCGCTACCCTGCTATTCGGGGGAGGCGCCACTTATATGGTGCTAAAAACTCCCGCGGATAAAGAGCAGGCGTCATCGGGGCCAGCAGTTGTGCGCGAAATGAATGCGTCGCTTGACCCCAACGAGGAGTTTGTACCGGCCTCAAGTGCCGAATCCGTCTTGGCACAGGCACCCACCCCAAAAGGCGCTGCCTCCCAAGTGAGGGCTCCAAAAGCCGAGCAAAAGCCGCCCGCTAAACCTGCCATTCAAGCTAAACGCGTGTCCGAAGAAAAGCCTTTTAAGGAGAAAGAGGAATCAGCGGAGGGTGTGACGTTCACGCCCCCTCCTCTTCCTGCAGTTCCTGCAGAGCAAGTAATTTTTTCCCCCAACAGCGTTTCGCAACATACCCCTCCGGTCTCGAAACCCAAAAAGCTACCCTCCGAGCTTGAGCTCAGCAGGGGGGTAGTAGCAGCCAACGCCGACGTATCTTCAAGAGTTTCCCCCTCGGTATCTGCAATAGCAGGAGACTATGTCTGGGTCCGAACTTCCGAAAAGAGAACTGTGCGATTCAAAAAAGGTGAGTCCGTCCCCGGGCTTGGTGAATTCAAGGGCGCCGACGGGGATAAGGCGCACTTTGACAAGGGAACGCTCACAGCGGACCTAGCTAAATAAACTGAAAGAGAACATATGACAAAACCGCTAGCCATCGATACCAGTCGTTCAACCCTTCTTTACGTCTCGGGGATTGGTGTCATTCTCTTTATTGCTCTTGCAATCAGCAACTTCCCTCAGCTTTCTTTGTCAAACTATTTCCAAATCCCTAAGCAGAAAGAGATTTGCGCCTCGCTCTTCATGCTCGGAGCGTTTTTCGGCTCCCTGTCCTTTCTAAAGCAAATGAAAAGGGCTCGAACACCCTGGCAAACGCCGCTGTCACAAGTCTCCATTTTATACGGTGTGTTTTTCCTGCTGACAACCATTGCTCTTCTGATTGCCAAATAATGACACAAGATATTGTTAATACCTCGGCCGTAAAAGCTCTGATGCATCTGCGCGGGGTTTCGAATGCGATGATGGCGAACTTCATCAACTGCACCTTGTCGCGCTTCGAGGCCTGGCTGTATGAATACGGAGAAAACAGCGACTCAATGGTAGGGCATCGGGAGCAACTAGAAGTTTTGAGAATTCTGGGCGTGGAAGGCGATACGCTGCGTCCAGACGTTGTGCACTACTGGCGAGTCTATGAGGGGCTGTTTTCTCGGCCTTCCAATACCTACTGGGCGTTGTCGATTGTGCTGAAGACATTTGGCAAGGCTGAAATGGCTCACTTAACGCTTGAAAAGGACCCCGGCTTTTCGCTCAAGGCAGTGACGCATTTTGCTCTTCGCTTCCCTGAATTCGCAGCAGTCTTGGAGGTCACCGCTCATCCGTTGAAGTCGTGCAGCCTCGACCCCTCCTTGATGCCTGAACTGTCTTGGGTTCACGGAGAGCCCTTGATTTTCGTACAGGAAGAGTCTTTTGCATCTTTCGAGCCGGGTTTCTTCGCGGCCAAAGAACTACAGCAACAGTTGTCTTTCTCGGCCGAAAGTGGTGAATGGGAACGCCTTCGTGAGGCCGCCTTTCAAAAAGGCGTCAATGTGGCGCGGCTCGCAATAGCTTTGGGGGACTTCAGCACAGAAAAATCGGTCCCCACTATCGGAAGTGTCCCCTCGCAGCCCGGCCATCCACGAAAGCACTCCCATCAGCGGAATCGCGGCTATTCCGATGAACGTGCAAGCCAATCGGAACGAACTTTCACCCCCCAGCACCGGGTTAAAAACCTGGAACGCGTAGCTTGAGAGTTTAGAACGTGCTGAATAGCTATACCGTTCAGTACGATTTCTAAAGGACCAATGTGTTAACAATAGCAGTTTCCAGCAGAGCACTCTTTCAGCTTGAAGACAGCAATGACGTTTTTGTGAATGAAGGGCAGGACGCTTTCAATAAATACATGAGGGACAAAGAGCACACGCCACTTCGTAAAGGCACTGCTTTTTCTCTAGTACGAAAGCTCTTGAATTTGAATACTCCCGGAGGTAAGCGGGACAAAGTTGAAGTGGTGCTTCTTTCTCGAAATTCTCCGGACGCAGGTATGCGAGTAATGAACTCCATCCAGCACTACGGCTTAGATATCGAGCGAGCAGTCTTCAGTCAAGGTCATGACAGGTTTAAGTACGCTAAAGCGCTAGGGGCCCATTTGTTTTTGTCCGCTTTCGCTCCTGATGTCAAAAATGCAATCAATCAGGGGATAGCGGCCGCGACCATGCTCCCGACTAAAAAAGAAGATGACCCCTCGGATAACTCAATCCGAATTGCATTTGACGGTGACTCTGTTTTGTTTTCTTCCGAGGCGGACGACTGTTATCGGGCGAATGGCCTTGACGCTTTTCGGCAGAACGAAATTGAAAATTGTCAAATCCCTTTAGGGCCCGGACCATTCAAGGTCTTCTTGGAGGAACTGCACAGGCTTCAGGTGATGTTTCCTTTAGAGATGTCACCTATCCGCGTGGCGTTGGTTACTGCACGTGGACTTCCTGCTCATGGTCGGGTGCTACATACCCTTCGTAGCTGGGATATTCGCATCGATGAAGGTATATTTGCAGGGGGCACACCTAAAGGACCTTTGCTCGAAGCATTCGCTGCAGACATCTTTTTCGACGATATGGTTAAGAATATAGACAGTGCGGTTACGCACAACATCCCATCAGCACACGTTCCGTATGGTAGTGGCCATGGAATTGTGGCCAGTTAACGAGCATGGCGTATAGCACTAAGTTTGTAACCTTCTAATAATTCGCTGGCGCATCATCGATGGATGTTGCGCCACTATTTTTTGTGATGTCGGTGCTGTGTGGCTACCTGCAGGTCGCCGTTCAGATAAAGTTGAGGCCTAGACTGATTATGGTTCGTCAAGATGATAGTGCGAAGAAATTTGCCATAGTTGCAGTCGGTGTTCTTGTAGCGGTAGCAGGTGCGACCTATAGCGGTGTCATCAATTTTTCTGATGAAGTTGAAGAGCCCTTTAGCGAGGAGACCGCTCAGCGGGATGGGCTCTCATTTATGGTTGGATGGGCCACGCCCATCGTCCAAGCATATCCACTTCACCATACTGCCAGGAAGATTGTTCTGGGTTACAAGAATCCTGTTTCAGTACCGAGCGCCCCCCCTTCCCCGGGAGTGCAGACTCGGGGAGATGCGCGTCCAATGCCGACGTCAAAGCCGTCACAAAGCGCCCGCTTCGCTTCCATGGCCCATCAAAACTGGGGTCTTCCTGCAGTCGCCTACTTGCAAGCTAACGAAGCAAGCGCGGGTACTCCCCTCGTAACGAATCCGTCCTCTGCTTCAAGCCCATCTGAACTATCTTGGTCCGAAGCCTTTTCATATGTGGTGTATCGAAGCATTGCCGGCGTTCAAGCTTTGATGACTGCTGTCCTGGCGGATAAGGGCAGTGAACGCTCGGGCGAAACAGTGAAGGATTTTCCTCCAAGCTACCTATTACCGTGGAGCACGCACTTGGGCCTTGTCGCTGAGCAACTCGCATCCAGCGAGCGCCTGAAAGCCTCAGCAAACCGTACTGCTCCCTTCGCGCTTAAGCTCCAGTACAACGCCTATACCGAATGGGTCACAAAGCCCAAGGTACCGCCACAACGGCAAGAGAATGCAGAAAGCAATCCGCCTACCGGGGCCTTGCCTTTCTTTTCATCTCCGCTCTTGAGCAACTGGGGAATGCTTGCTATTGGATTGATTCCTCCGTCTAAAAGCACGCCCCAGCCTGGCTTAGTTGCTGCTTCCAAGCAAATCCAATCGCCAGCTGAAAATAGTGCCGCCCCCGCCGGTGAGCTGTTGGCCAAGGCTAAACCAGCTGATAGGACTAAGGAGACCGTAGCCTCTTTAACGGCCCCGTCTAAGGTCGTGGCAGCACCCCCTGAGACTAAACCAGCGAGTCCAAAGGGTGCTGGGATAGAGACGCCGGTAGCCTCTTCTTCAGCACCAACAATAAAGGCGGAGAACATCAAGACAGTGGCCGAGAAAGTCGACGTGAAGAAGCCAGTCATTGGGACAACCGTAAGCCCAGCAGCGCTGTCTACGACTACGGAGCTATCGGTGAGCAAAGCATGTACAAATGTCTATTCTGGGCCCTTGAAAACAGTGGTATCTCCCAAAGGGGGCTCAACGAGGTTCCAGTTCAAAGGAAGTGAAATGGGACCCTGCATTAACGGCGCATCTTCGGACGCTTTTTGGGCAATTGCTGTCCTCAATTCTTCCAGCAATTCAGTGTCGGTAGAATTTGATGAAAACACCACCGGAAAAGAACGGGTAGCTCAAGTCTTTGTTGTCGCCGGAAAAGCGGTTTTTACCATCAAGGTTACGCAGCCTGGAAATTAAGCCTGCTCGTCGCAGCATAGGATGGCATGAGCTTTCATCACGTGGTTGAGCTCGACGTCTGTATCGATGTCCACCTGGAAGTCGCCGTCTTTGCGACTTCTACTTGGTCTGTATGCGCTGTAGACCTTCGACATGGAAATGTTGTCTGTTGAGTGGGTAAGAGTAACGGTTCTCCCCGGGTTATCTTCAATAGCCAACTGAAGAAGTTGTTTTGCTATCCCAAGCCCCCTTACCTTAGGGTCTACAGAAATTGCAAACTCCACCGACCCTGCTCCGCAAGAAGCGACCTGGCCAAAGCCGTAAAGAACCCCATGCCAGAAGTACCCCCAGCTATTTCCTAGCTCGATGGAGCTTGCCCAACGGATAAGGCTTGAGTCAGAAAGCGATGTATTGAATCGTTTCCGTCTGTCGGGCAAGGGTAACGATAGTAAATGACCCACAACAAGGGGGATATCGCTATGGGAAAGCTTAAAAAATCCATGCTTCATCCTCTGTATAGGGATAACCCTAAAGGACTTAGAACGGAGTAGTTAGAGTTCTCAGCTCAGAAAATATTTGGCGCAACCAAAGCCAACGAAAGCATTAATTGCCACTCGCAGAGCTAAGTACTCAAGGGAGTCGAAACCCAGGGTTGTCTTCTTAAAGACCGGGGATAGCACAAAGATGTGTATGAATGGAATCAATGCAGCGGCAACAACTGCAGCAAAAAACGTCTGCAGGTCTCCCGTTGTACGCCCATTTGCATTGCTGACAACAGCGATTACTAACAGAGGGACGAAAACCTCTGTCAGCGCAGTTGTTAGTCGGGGGCTCTTGTTCCACATGTTCATACTTTCTTTGTTCTGTACGTATTTGATTCCTCAAAAAATATGTAGTGGATTAAAGAGAACAGCTGCTTGTCCACTGCATTGCTTTCATTATAACACGAATTCCAAAAAGAAGAACAGCCACCTAAGTGGCTGTGAAATAATTCGCAGGCATCCTATAGAGAAACGTATCTTGCTCGGTTCAGAGTTCGGTGTTCGTCAGTTTTTAGGTTCAGCCATACAGTTCTCACTGAGCCATCCCAGTTGATTACAAGGACTAAGTCTCGACTGGCATCCAATCGTTGGCGCCAAACTTGTTTTATTGCCCGAAGCCTGACGCCGTCAACCTCCGTTTCGATTAAGACAGCGTTTTTTGCGATAAAGGCATCTGGCAAAATGAACGAACCGTACCTGTCCGTTTTAGACGCGATTATTGCGTGTTCTTTGTATCTTAGTTTCCCTTCGTAGATTGGCTGCCGGTAGGCAGCAGGCATATGAATGTCCGAGTGATAAAGCAAATTGCTCATAACAGGCCCCTCGACTAAAGTGAGTCTGTTCGTATAGGTACATGGCGCACCTAAAGGGCTAAAAGCGTTGCCTAGATTTACAAAATCCTGTCAAACATGAAAAACGTCAACACTTCACAACCCTCATACCTCGTTGAGCTGCTGAACCCTAAAACGGGAGAAATTGAGTCAGTAGACATCTGCGCCAATGCCAGCGCAGCTATCCAGCAAGTGCGTACCCATCTTCAGCGCTTATTTGCAGGCGCTGTGCATGTGGAAGTCAGTTGTGATGCGCAGGGAGAAATCGAGGGATTCGGATTTTTTGACGATGTGCATTCCCTAATTTCGTGCGTTACGGTCTACCGAATCGCTCACGACGAAGAAATTGCGCAGGAGGAGACCATCAACGAAGCGTGCAAGTTGTCTCCCTTCGAGATGGAGCGCGCACTGACCTCAATTTTCAACAGCTGATTCGATGAAATTCTCAGACGCTTACACACAATTCCGTACTTCAACTGTTCTGAAGAAGTCAAAGGAATTCATCAAGCAAGTAAAGGCGCTCTCTTCTTGGGCGGCAGCCCTGTCAGATGAAGAACTCCCAGACGTGGTAGGTCAGCTCTCGCCACAAAGTGCTGACAGCCTTTCCAAGTCCTTTGCCCTGACCTTTGAAGCTATTCGCCGTGTCAAGGGGCTATCGCTCCATGATGTTCAGCTGATTGGGGGCTATATCTTGGCCAACCGCAAATTGGCAGAGATGAAAACTGGGGAGGGTAAAACACTCACTATTGCCGCGCCGGCGGTGTACCTGGCATTGCACCGTCAGGGAGTCCACATCGTTACAGCTAATCAATACCTAGCACAGCGTGACGCCGAAGAGCTTCGTGAGGTGTACGCGCTTCTGGGTCTCTCTGTGGACTACACAAGCAGCGACCAATCACCTGAGCGTAAGAAGGACGCGTACAGCGCAGACATCACTTACGGGGTCGGGAGCGAGTTTGGGTTCGACTATCTGAAAGACAACCTAGCCCAAACAAGTGAGCAGACACGCCAACGTCCTTTGTTTGCAGCAATCGTAGATGAGGTGGACGCCATCCTCATTGATGAAGCTCGGGTGCCCCTAATTATTGCCACCAAGGCTAAGGCTGATACCAACACCGTCAAGACAATTGCACGATGCGTGAGCACTCTTGAGCCCGGCACTGACTTCCAGGTTGAAATCAGTAAGGGCGCCGCCATTCTCACCGAAATTGGTTATGAAAAGGTCGAGAACCAGTTGGTTGAGCTGGGGGTAATCGGCGCCAGGGATGAGCTGTACCTTCCAGCTAACCTCGCGTTGGCTCGCAAAATGCACGCGGCAGTGAAAGCACGTTGTTTGTTTCGGAAGAACCGCGACTACGTCGTAGATAAAGGTTTGATTGTCCTGATTGATACGGGCACTGGCCGAACGATGCCTGGCCGTCGTCTTGAGGACGGCATTCATGAGTCGCTTGAGGCCATGGAAGGCCTGGAAATAGAGCCATCGACAATGGTCCAAGCCACGATTACGTATCAAAGCTTTTTTGGCATGTACCCAGTATTGGCAGGTCTGACCGGAACTGCTGCCACGGAAGCAGACGAATTTACGGAGCTTTATGGCCTCGACACAATCGTTGTGCCAACAAATAAGCCAGTTCAGCGAATTGAAGAAAAAGACGTGCTATTTGTTAGCAAGGCTGAGAAGTTTGCGCGCCTTGTTACCGAAGCAAAGGCCTACTCAGAAGCGGGCCAGCCGGTGTTGATTGGCTGTGCTACTCCTCGCGATGCCGATGTCCTTAGCTCGATGCTGTCAAAGAGTGGTCTTGTTCATAACAGTTTGACCGCACGAAATACCGCTGTTGAAGCAAGTCTCATCGCGCAAGCTGGGCTGCCTGGCGCCATCACTGTCGCTACAAACTTGGCCGGCCGCGGCACGGACATCATTCTCGGTGGACCAGAGCCCCGTCGCAACGAGTACTCGGACGAGGCTACGTACGTTTTAAACAGGGCGCTGTGGACGGACCGTAAAAACGCTGTCATTTCAAACGGGGGCTTGGTTGTCTTGGGTTCCGAGCGCAGTGGCATTCGTCGTGTTGATAATCAGTTGGCGGGACGTTCTGGTCGGCAGGGAAACCCCGGTAAGGCCAAATTCTTCCTGAGCCTAGAAGACGACTTGTTGAAGCATTTCGGTGAAAGTAAAGCGCTGAAAAAGGCACTATCCAGGATAGTGAGCCTGGGGCTCAACGACGGAAAAATGGTGTCTCAACTCATCGAAAAAGCTCAACGGCGTGTCGAGGGAGATGGATTCTCTTCACGTAAACAGCTGCTACAGACGGACATGATTTTCGGTGAGCACCGAAACGCTATCTATCAGCTTCGTAAGCACCTTCTCGAATCCCCGGAAGAAGGGCTTCCAGCAATGAAAGGCCTAATAATCGCGGGCGTTGAAAGCTGGTGTACCTCGAATCACGAGCAATTGCTAAACACATCGACTATTTTGGAAGCAAAAAAGAGTGCTCAAGCGTCATTAGGGGTTGACTTCCCCCTTCTCAAATGGGCCAGCGCATCCGATGATTCAGGGGCGTCCTTGGCCCGCTTGATGACAAAGCACACAGAGGCCCTCTTGGCAACACTGCGGCCTCATGAAGGGTTGAAGAAAAGGGCCATAGATTCGCTCGACAACCTTTGGACAGAACATCTAACCGTACTGGAAGAGCTCAAATTGAATATGGGTTTGAAAGGTACATCGGGGCTCAACCCACAGCATCAGTTTGGGAAAGAAGCTCACCAGCTCTTCAAGCTGCTTGAACAGTCTATTCAATACGAACTGTGCCGAGTAGTTTTCCAGGATGAACAGTCCTATGGAAAAGTTGACTCTCTGGCACCACCATCTGCGGGAGTTAAGGTGGCCGTTGCTCAAGATTCTCGATGGGTACTGCGGAATGACCCTTGCCCATGTGGAGGTGGTTTATTGTTCAAGAAGTGCCACGGAGTGTTGATTTGAGTAGTTAGACTGCGTCAAAGAACGGTTAAATTAGCACTTATGATTGGAAAAAGCCCAGCACTGCTGGGCTTTAATCAATCAATTGCTTCGGTAGTCCGCGAGATTGAAAGTTTCGGGAACATCCATAGCGAGGTCAAGAGCACCTTGGGGACTTTGCGATTGCAAATTGCTAGATGCTTTTGATGTTCTCGGGGATATAGGTTCAGCTTGAAGAAGTGGCGAAGTTTCATTCGAACTACCTTCATGCTCCATGTTGACAGAAGGTTCCACAAATCGCTTTTTCCTTCTTACCTCACTGTCAATCTTATCGTCTGTTTTCTTTTTGTACTGTGGTTTATCGCCAATTTTCTTGTGTTCTTTCTTTGCCTCGGGTGCCCAGCAATTGAGAACAAGGTTAACGATAAAGGCAACCACGAAGGGAGCCAGCCAGAAGTTAACGTATTCCATATAAACTCCAAATGAATCTTTGATGTATAGACACAACAAGAATAGTCGCTATACGACCCACAAATTAGAAGTGCTCAGTTCCGCTGCGGAATTTTAGCATTCAATCTCAACAATTTCCAATCGAATGTTCGAACGCTGTAAATTTTTAGGCTTGATGACCTCTCATCAGAGTGAGGTCCTAAAAAAACTTTACCAACTCTCAATCGATGCAAGACCTGACCAATATTGGCGAGCCAACCAGATAGGCGCTATGAAGGGTTCTCATCACCACAAAACCCTATTGAACCTTGTTCAGCGGGGATGGGTTGCGAGAACTTTGGTGAAATTAGAGGGATGTTTGAAACCAGTTTTTATGTACCGTATTACGGAAGAGGGCATGGAGACTTGGAAAATATTCATGTCTCTCACCTCGATACCCCTTCAAATGGTCTTGGGCCGTGCGTTAGATAAGCGCAGGGCTAATGTTGCAATGCAGCTGGCACGAATATAGCCACTCGGTATTTCGCCTTGACTGCCACAATCGTCGATGCAGCAACAGTTGCCTTGACTCGGACGTCATATAGGGGAGCTGGCTGAGACGCTTTGCGAAAGGTTCATGGCAGAGTCGTGTCCACCGCAGTTAACTAGAAAGGGCCGTCTCCCGGACCTCCGGTCATACCCTGCTTAGCAGCTCTTCAGTGGATGAAGTCAGCCGATGGCCAAGCCACTGCTGAATTTCTTCAATACTCTTTCCCTCCTGTCGCAGTCTTGCGGCGCCAGCCACCCGATATGCCATCACTCCACTTAACCTACCGTCAACGGCTCCGATACTCTCGTCAATTTTTTTAAGCTGACGCCAGAGCGTTGATGGAGTCATGGACTTACCCGAGTCGTCAGCAACGAAAAGGACGTCAGATGAACATATTGGTCTAGCTTTGAGCCACTCCTCCAGTGCCAAAACTACGCTTGGCGACAGTAAGACTTTCCGGGTCCTCGCTCCTTTGTGTATCACCAGGGCTGTTTTATCCCCAGTAACTAAAAAGTCACTTGTTTTGAGCTTTATCACCTCTTCGCTCCTTAACCCTGTTTCGCTGAGAAGAAGAACAATTGTCTCTAGCCGAGTAGCCTTCCAACCTCTTACTGCGGTGTCTTTGGCCACATCAGCTGCCTTAACCATTTTGAGTCGAGGTTCATCGATTTCATGCTGTGGCCGTTCATCTAAGTCGTACTCCTTGAGTAGCTCTATGTGAGCATCGCCGATTGTTTGGTCGGTATCTGCAAGAGTGATGGCCACCCACTTGAAGAGACCAAGTGCTTTCTTTGCGGTGGATACGTTGGAGTACTTGGCTAGCGCTTGCCGTAACGCCTCTGAGGACACCGGCCGCTGGACTAGTCCGTCTGGACTGAGGTTAAGGCATAGCCGTTTCCAAGTGCTTTTGTACACCTGGTAGCTTGAGGCCTTGAATCGTTTGCCTGAGCGGGTAACAGCTTCATCGAATGCCAGAATCATAATGCAATTAACGCAAGTTGAGTTTTCATTCTACAAGTTTTCTAAATTTTTGCCAAAAAATATTGCGTTAATTGCATTTTACTAGGGCTAAAACAAAGAGCTACACGCCTGAGGGACGCCTAACCATTAGTGAACTGAAGGGTTAGCTAGACGTTTATGTAACTGGAGAATTTTTTATGCAATTGACACTTAGATTTGTGTTGCTTCTTGGTATGCTAGCTTTTGTGCTGCCGATTTCAAACAACGGTAAAAAACAAGAAATAAGCGAACTGCACACATTCGAGGAAAAATTCTTGGATAGTGCTCTACTCATGCCGGAGCAAGAGGCGGTAGCCTCACACCTCTCATCGAAGTACTCAAAGCCATTTGACTTCGTAGCGTCAATAGTCAAAGATGCATATGAAGAAGGCGCGAGATACAACGTACCGCCCCTGTTAATCCTGGCAATAATCGAAAAAGAGTCTTCGTTTCGACATGATGTTGTGAACTACTATGGCGCAACAGGGCTGATGCAGGTAGTGCCAAGATTTCACATGGACAAGGTATCAAAACTAACAGCAGGTGCCGTGAGGAATAAATCCGAAGCCGTAGAAAAACTTACAGAACCAACTGTAAATATCAAGGTCGGAACCGCTATCCTTGCTGACTACATCAGAGGCAATAACGGAAATATTAGCGCAGCGCTGGCCCGATATTCAGGAAAGGCTACAAACTACGAACCAAACGTCTCTAAGTTTAAGATAAAACTAGAATCTATCACAAAAAAACATAAGGAATTACGAACTTAGCGGGACAAGAAGGCGAGCAATAAGATGCAATTTTAATATAATTAATTCAAATGGCCACTCTATACAGGGTGGCCATTTTCAATTCACGAAAACATACAAAGCTAAATACTAGACGCCCTGCACTTCCAGCTCTCTCGTTAATTGTCCAGCAATCAAGGACATCAAATCTTTAGCAGGCTCGGAAAAGTCTGACTCAAATAGAAGAAAAGCAATATCTTCGTTCAATATAGCAGCCATATCAGTGCGTTCAGCATCGAGTGAGTTATCTGATTCAAGGAGCGATGCAAACTGACCGATTGTTCTTGTGACAGCAGATTTATCCGCGTTATCCTTCTCAATTGCACTAGACACCGCCTCTTCTGGGCTTGCTGCTTCGACTTGCAACCCTGTCAAATTGAAAACATCTTGAGCATGGGGAAGCTTGTAAGGAATTAGTTCTGCCACACCTTGGTCAGGAGACCAGGACCAAGCACAGGGAACGTGATTTATCAAGTCTACACTCAATGGCTCAATATTTCCCGGATTATGCCACCAAGTAGTCCCCACCCTTACAGATGGCTTGGTGTCATGCATGTGCCCATTAACAGCCATATCACAGCCCTGAATCTCCTTAAGAGGAATTGACTTTGGATATGATGACGCAAACGCCATATCGTGATGAGTCATAAGCACACGAATATGAGCGTCACCTGTCAAGACATCGGGTAGCTGGAAGCCATTTGGACATACATATAGACCAACTGTAACCCCTTCTATGTCGAAGGTTTCAAACAGCCCTGGGGCTGAGGCAACCCGCAGCACATCGGCATTCTCAAGCAGCTTTAAGGCGTCCGTGTCTTCTAGAACCGTAGTTGCTTTATCGTGGTTCCCATCTAGCGTTATTGGTTTAGTTGGAAACTTCTTCATAACCCGAATTAGCCGGTTGAGAAGAGTTAAAGAGTTCTCATCGCTGCGGTGGAAGAGGTCCCCAGTAATAAGGGCTTGTAGCCCATTTTCAACGCAAAAGGATGCACAGGCCTCCAACTTAGCGAGAACGCTGCTTGCGAAATCGTCTTGTCGGCGCCCTACTCTCTTTGAAGAGGCATGGGGGTCACCTATAAACAAAAATCCTCTTACCACAAAAGGAGTCATATTAATGCTTGTGGTTACTTGCATGGAAATCACTTTCGCAAAGGGGACATTTTCCAAGTACGTGTTTCAGCGTTTCCACTTCACCTTCAATAGTATGTATGGCCAGCGCTGTATTTGAAGCGTCAATTTGAAGCTCATTCAAGTTCTTGCCAGATTCAGCAATAACTTTTATCACTTTTTGAATATCCGCCACATCTAATAGATTTTCTACAGTGCTAGGAAGCTTCGGAAGAATACCCTCATTATTCAGTGCTTTCACGCCCTTGGCAAGTGTGACGCCTAACCTCGTGATTTCTCCCACTTCAAAAAGCTCGGGAACTTCAGGCAGTGCAGGCACTATAATTTCGAGTAGATAAGTCCCACACTCAAGCCTTTGTACCAGATTGATAATCGGCTCTACAACGTGAAAATCAGGAATTGTTGGTAAATCGCGGGGTGTACCAACATCGCTTAAGAACTGGAATCTTTCTAGCCTATCCAATAATTTTTCAAGGGATTCAACGTCAAAGAGCTTGGGCGCTTCTTCCGGAACTTTTGAATATGCACTGCTGAGTAGCTCCAAGCTATTAACGGCTGCGGACTTCCCTTCCAACAATTTTAGCAGTTTTTCTAATATTTCGCATTCTTCTTTGTTTTTCAAAACTTCTTCTGAAGAAATAAGAATTTCATCGAGTTTCTGAGAAATCGGAGGCAATTTTTCTAGGTATCCGAGCCTCACTTTTAACAAAGTGATTTCAGACTCACCCTTTTTAACAGTTTCCCTATCGCCTGATTTTTGCTCGTCATATTTTTTCATCAAGGCCCTGAGATGCCCTGATTCTCTACCCACAGATAGAATTTTTGCTCTTTTTGAGCCACTTTCGTTGAGGAGAAATACAGGCTGCTTCTGTTTGCCAATCTGGACGTCTAAATCGTCAACCAACTGAACTTTAAGCACGGCTGAGACCCAATCGGGGGCTTCGTTTCTCTTTTGCTGACGGCCCTCCGTGACAAGCGTATCGCCTTTATAGTACTTGTAAACAACAGCGGGTGAACGGTCACGTTTTCTTGAAAACTCTAACCGTTGTTTATCTTCCAAGTGAAGAATGATTCTCGCCTCTTCACAATTGTGCCTAATGAGTGCATCACTGGACTCACCATATGCGAATACCCGAAGTGCTGTAGTAATCGCAGTTGATTTACCAAGGTTGTTGTCGCCGATATAGGCGGTGGCGCCAGGCAAGCAAGGAACAAAAGTATGAACGTGAGTTCTTACATTGAAGAGCTCAATCCCCCGAATTCCTGGGGTACTATCGTCATTCCAATCGTCAAAAACCTGGCTTTTAATTCTAACCCCATCTGCTTGCCCGGAGGCTCCTTCGATTTCAATAACATTGAGACTTTCTTCAAACTTGTCTCTTGGCTTATGGGAGATTACGAATGTCTGAGTACCGGTCTGCTTTGAAACGTCACCGATAACTTTAAAATAGTCAATGGCCCGCTCCATCTTAATCCAGCAGTCAGACTCATCAAGGACCATTAGTCGGCGATTAGACGTTCTTGTCAGTGCTGCAAATCGAAGTCCTGCACAAACCACATTAGTAAGCGCTCCGCCATTACCTTCCAGGATATCTTCCAACTTTCCATCTTTGTCCAAATCTATGTCAAGATGAGTGTCGTTGTTTTTGTAGGAAGGGGTTAGCCGAATTCGGCCTTGGTCCGGAATGACATCATTGGTAACCGCCGTAAGAAGATTTTCAAAAGCTCCTACACTGCGTTGATGCGCTTTTTCTTGAAGAACTTCAAAAATTCTGCCCATTTCTTCGCTTAAAGCTAGACGACCTTTAGCCATCCGAACCTCGACAGTTCTTTCGGCTTTTCTTGCGGTATCCGAACGCATCACTCCCATATATTGGGCAGAGCGTACACTCAGATGATGAAGTCTGGTACGAAGAGTTCGTGAGTCCATGTTACAAGCTCAACTGACGTTCTATGTCACTAATGCCTCTTTCGGCCTCGTCAAGTGCCAAGCCCATCTCAAGGACCTGCATGCTGTTGTGCTCCACACGCTCTGTGTAAAGCCTACGCAGTTCTGCAAGGTCCGCAGTCCCAAAAAGCTTTATTGCCTCTGCCTTGGCCTCTTCAAATGCTTTCCGTTCGTTCTCCAATTGAACGACAACACGGGTTCTGCGTTCTTGTAGCCCAGATAGCCGTTTTTTATGTTCTTCCAATTGTTGTGTTGGGCTATCGGTCTTCTGCATGGTAGATTGGTTTGTCATTTAGGTTCCGTATCCAGATAGTCTCATTTCGTTTCGTTTGGTAGCTTGGACGCTTCGCATTAATTCGATTCGCACACGCTCCAAGTCATACACTACACGTTTTCTGTTTGCTTCTCGTCTTGATGAAACCATCAAGTCCAAATGAAGCTCGTACTCGTCACTCGCCAACGCTCTTGTTTCAGCAAGGGCAACTGATATTCCCTTTCCTCCTACAGTACTCGCCAGTTCGTTTTGGGTAAGTCGTGCAAGCACCGTTTTTCGTGTTTCTTCCAGTGTGGAGGCAGCTGCGTCCAGGTCCGCCCACTCCTCCCCAGCGCGAATGGCTTTGTCTACAAGCTTGTTCGGGTCAAAGTCTTTTAGTAGCTCCAAAATACTTTGTGAATTCTGAATATTACCGTTACTTGTCATTTCATAAATCTCAGTGCAACGCGAGTTTCAATTCGAGTTGTTTTTTTAGGTCTGCAATGCTTGGCTTATTTCGTGACCAAAATCGAATTGTTTGAAACCCTGCCTTTGCCATTACCTCGTCTCTTGTCTTGTCTTTTTTGAAATCGTGCATCACGTCGTCTAGTTCAACTATCAAGCACGGGGATAAATCACTACGAGTGCAGATAACAAAGTCACATATTTTTGACTGAAATTTAGCTCGTTCTTTCCAATATTTTGAACTAGTGGACTTCAAGGTAGTGTCTATCAGCGCACCCATCGCTACTTGAGGAAAGACGACAAATCGAGAATCTAAGGCAGCGGAGATTCGGTTGTAAAAGTCGATTTCGTTGTCGGTAATGAAACGCCGAGACTTAAAACCTTGGTTACCAAAAATCTTGTTATGCAAATACAACCATGCATACGCGAGGAGTAATAGCGCAACAACCAGAACACTTACTATCACTACGAATTTTAGACTCATTGTGCTTTCCTTTTAGGCTGTTCTTAGATACAATTCTATCAGTTGCGTTTAAATAAGTCAAGTCGTTTAAGATTGATACCTAAAGGATGTATGAAGATATCTGAGCGAAATTTCTCGGCCACCCAAGTCTTA
>JAIVFU010000009.1 GCA_020829485.1 Nostoc sp. CHAB 5834
TTTTGTTTTCCTCTTTAGTCAGAAATACCCTCAAACGAGCGCCCATATTTTTTGTTACCTCGGTAGATATATTCTCCGTATTTATTTATTGTTACATAGTTTCGTTTTTTCCTGCCGACCTACTTAGCATCACCCTCTTTGCCGAACAGGCTAACGTTGTTAACCTAGATAAACCTTATCGTCAGCGAATTATGCGGTTGCGTCAGGGCAGCAATGACACATCTTTGGAAGTACAATACTACATGCCTCAAGATCCAGGTGCATTAATAGGTGCAGGCAATAATCCGGCTCTACTTAACACACTGACATCCGAACAATTAGATTTACTACCAGGTTGTATCCTAACAGTTACTCAGGAAACACTAGGTGGCGATCGCTATAAGTTTACTGCTACCCCATTACCAGAGACTAGTTGCAGCTTTACTTATCTTGGCAATAGCATAAATGTTTCCTTGGGTTTTGAAACTACTGCGGCAGAATTCCACAGCTACGACAAAGGAATCGATCCAGCAACTGGAAACGCAACTTGGGGAGCGATTATGGGGCCTTATCGCTACACCAAGCGAAACCAGTATTCTATAACATAAAGTTATAAGTCATGAGTTATAAGTTATGAATTTTTAATTAACTTCTGTACAGACGCGATTAATCGCGTCTCCTAACTCTTTTTTAGCTAGCGATGCTACGAGGTACACCTTCTAAAGCTTCCTCTTCTGTTTCAAAGATTTCAAAGACAGTATCCATCATCGTCACTTCAAACACAAGTTTGGCTTCTGGATGTACATTACAGATGCGGAAACTGCCCTTGACTTTATCAGCATCACGCATTCCAGCAACCAAAGACGTAAGACCAGAACTATCAATAAAATTTACCTGAGCCAGATTTACAACTACATGGCGGCTGAGTTTGGAAATACACTCCTGTAACTTCAGCCGGAATTGCCAAGCAGTAGTAATGTCTAGGCGGCCTGCTGGTGTCAGGACAATAACGGTGTTTCCGTCTTGGGTTGTATAAGTTTTTTGGTCTATATGAATCACTAAAGCCCTCCCCGTGACATTTTTCTAAAGATTAACTAGTTACAGAATTTTCTAATACTGCCACTTGAGATTAACAAGCTATAGCTAAAATTGTCACCTTTTTTTTGCTAAGTGCTTAACTTTTGTAGTTGAACTCAGCAAAATAGTGGGGAGGGGGGAGTGGGGAATGGGGAGTGGGGAATGGGGAGATCAGGGAGCCTGGCAAAATCAGGATAATTATCATAACTCCCTACTCCCTACTCCCTACTCCCTACTCCCTACTCCCCATTATTTCCAGTTGATCCAATCTTGAGGCTTAAGGAAAGTTTCATACAACTCGGCTTCGGGTGTATTGGGTTCCGGTTGATAGCCGTATTCCCAGCGCACTAAGGGTGGTAGGGACATGAGAATTGATTCGGTGCGTCCGTTGGTTTGCAGACCAAAAATAGTACCTCGGTCATAAACCAAGTTAAATTCTACATATCGTCCCCGGCGGTAGAGTTGAAAATTCCGTTGGCGATCGCCATACTCCATCCCATGTCGCCGTTCTACAATTGGTACGTAAGCTGGTAAAAATGCTCTACCACAGTCTTGCACAAAAGCAAACAAATCTTCCCAATTGCGGGTTGCTGGTGTTCCCACCTGGTTGCTATGAATAGCCGCTTCCCCATTGGGATTTGGCCCGCGATATAAAGCACCCTCTCCATCTTGGTAATCAAAAAACACACCACCTACACCCCGTGTCTCGTCACGATGCTTGAGGTAGAAATATTCATCACACCACCGCTTAAACACAGAGTAATACTCTGGGTGGTGTTTGTCACAAGCCTGTTTTAACGTTTTGTGTAAATGTGCCGCATCTTCAGCAAAGGGGTAATAAGGTGTCAAGTCAAGACCACCACCAAACCACCACACTGGCCCTGCTTCAAAGTAGCGATAATTTAGATGAACTGTCGGCACGTAAGGATTGTGAGGATGTAATACCATTGAAGTACCCGTAGCATAAAAGCCATGCCCTGCGGCTTCAGGGCGTTGGGCTAAAATTGAGGCTGGCAAATGGGAACCCCAGACTTCAGAAAAATTTACACCAGCTTGTTCAAATATTGCACCTTCTCGCAGCACGCGCGATCGCCCTCCACCCCCTTCTGGGCGTTCCCAACTATCTTCATGAAACTTAGCCACACCATCTAGTTTTGCCAATGATTCGGTAATTTCGTCTTGCAGTTGTTTCATAAACTGACTGACTCTAGTCTGAGCTTCAGGTGCTGGCAAAGACTTGGATGATTCTGCTGATACAGTTGGTGTTTGCGAGTTGGTCAACATAGATTCCCGAACCTAAATTACAATTTCCAGAAAGCCACAAATTTCTTATCCTAAAATTTGGGGGAAACAAGCGCCAACAATCAAGCTCTATTTGCCCAACCCGCTTTTTCTTACTGGTTAAGCATTTATCCGATTGATGGGCATCACTAGAGTTATTTTCCCTCAAATGCGTATAGGCTTGTATATTGACTGAGTTTTATTTGAAATTCTTAATCGGAACATTCTGGTATAAACACTAGACTTTAGTCGTAACCTTGAATTATCAAGGGTTTAACTGGCCTAATCAAAACTTCTTTGCCATATTGCTTATAGTATCTGTTAGCGTCTGTACCGAATACAGGCTTGCTATGTTCAGGGCATTTCTGAGAAAGTTTTAATTTAGGCAGGACTTAGGCAAACAATAGTCGAAAAGAATGATTTTCTTCTTAAGGCAATTCATGAGTTACTCCTGAGCGCGTATAGTTTTGCATAATAAGTCCTATTAGGGTTTGAGCGTAGTTGACCACAATACCAGAGTTACCAGAAAGTGTCTAGCGAGGAGGATTAGGAAAATGCAAGGTTGGTTATCCAAATTCATCCACCGCAAACGTCGTCGGTTTTGCGCTTCTCTGGTGCGGACGTATCGAGAGATAAGTTCTGCTTCTGTAGATGAACTGTGGCAAAAAGTCGCTGATTTAACTGATGTTTCCTGGCATCCACTACTTAAAAGTACTAACGTGCCCTACGGATTAGTACCCAAGCCGGGATTAATTTATCATGCTGTAACACGCTTTTGGCCGATTCCCATCCGAATTTTTGTGGAACGCGTCAATCACAGGGAGATGCTGAGTATCCGAGTAATGGCAATTCCTGGGATAGAGGAACGGGTGACTTATCAAGTAGAGTCAACGGTTTGTGGTACTTGTTTGTCTTATTCTGTAACACTACGGGGTTGGTTATCGCCCCTAATTTGGTCTTTATCCCGTCCTTATGCAGACCGCGTAGCCCGGTCTTTAGTAGAAGCAGTAGAAAAGGCGGCATTGCCGACGGTATCTGGTAAGAAAAAATCCCTTAATGATAGTTGTTTGGATTTTTAGGTACTGGGGATGAGGGGGCAGGGGGCAGGGAGAAAACCAATTCCCAATCCCTAGTCCCCAATTCCCAATGCCCAAAGAAAGTTAAGATTCTATTAGGTGATAATGCAATTTGCTAAGTTTTATTACGGCATTGACAGTGAAAACACTAAGCTGACCTTACTTAAGAAAGCATCCAGTTAATAGCTAAGATGTTCGCCACAAGTGTATCTATTCATTTTGAATTTTGATTTTTTATGTACGATGTTCTCGATTCTCGCTCTGTCTTAGAAGTGTTGCGACCAGTGGAAGACCCAGAACTCCGCAAAAGTCTGGTGGAACTAAATATGATTCGCAACGTGAAAATTGACGGTGGCAAAGTTAGTTTTACTTTGGTGTTAACCACTCCTGCCTGTCCTTTACGTGAATTTATAGTTGAAGACTGTAAGAAAGCTGTCAAAAAACTCTCAGGCGTTACAGATGTCAGCATAGAAGTGACGGCAGAAACACCGCAACAAAAAAGTTTACCTGACCGTACTGGTATTTCTGGGGTGAAAAATATCATTGCTGTTTCCAGTGGCAAAGGTGGCGTTGGTAAAAGTACGGTGGCGGTAAATGTAGCAGTGGCTCTAGCTCAAACTGGCGCGAAAGTCGGTTTGCTAGATGCTGATATTTACGGACCTAATGACCCCACCATGCTGGGGCTGGCTGATGCCCAAATTACTGTGCGTTCCAGTGAAACAGGAGACATCCTGGAACCTGCTTTTAATCACGGTGTCAAATTAGTTTCAATGGGCTTTTTGATTGACCGGGATCAGCCAGTAATTTGGCGGGGGCCTATGCTCAGTGGTGTAATTCGCCAGTTTCTCTATCAAGTGCAATGGGGAGAACTGGACTATTTGATTGTAGATATGCCACCGGGAACCGGAGATGCTCAGTTAACTTTAACCCAAGCAGTGCCGATGGCAGGGGCAGTAATTGTCACCACGCCGCAAACTGTAGCCCTGTTAGATTCTCGCAAGGGATTGCGAATGTTCCAGCAGATGAATGTCCCGGTATTGGGGATCGTGGAAAATATGAGCTATTTTATCCCCCCCGATCAACCAGATAAGCAGTATGACATATTTGGTTCCGGTGGTGGCTCTAAAACAGCTGCCGAATTGGGAGTGCCATTGTTGGGTTGCGTACCGCTAGAAATTTCCACACGAGTTGGCGGTGACAGTGGTGTGCCAATAGTTGTTGGTGATCCAGATTCAGCTTCGGCAAAAGCATTAACAGCGATCGCTCTTACCATTGCTGGTAAAGTATCAGTTGCTGCCCTGACATAATTAATTTTAATTTCTATCTGCTTCCTGGGCTATGTCCTGGGAATACTAGGGAGTGGGGAAGAAGCAGGGGAGCAGGGAGCAAAAATTTCCCCCCTGCCCCCCGCCCCTCTGCCTCTTTTCAATTCCCAACAATTAAAGCTAAAGTCTAAACTTACACAATGTTATTAAAACGATCGCTCCCCAAAATTCGCTGGAAGTCTTGGGTTAAGCCTTGGCAGAATGTAGATTGGCTACTATTTTGTTTGCCGATTGCTGTCAGTATCTTTGGCGGTCTCATGATTCTCAGTACGGAACTGAAGCAGCCAGTAACTGACTGGTGGTGGCACTGGATGGTAGCGGGTATCGGCGTACTTATAGCCCTGTTTTTATCTCGCATCCGTTACGAAGTTTTGATGCAGTGGCACTGGGTAACTTATGCACTAACGAATTTCAGCTTAATCATAGTGATGATTGCTGGTAGTAGCGCCAAAGGGGCACAGCGATGGATTCCGATTGCTGGTTTCAATGTCCAACCCTCAGAATTTGCCAAAGTCGGCATGATAATTACCATAGCTGCTTTGCTACACAGGCGGACTGCTTCTACCCTCGAAGGTGTTTTCCGCATTCTGGCAATCACTGTTATACCTTGGGGATTAATATTTTTGCAGCCAGATTTAGCAACATCAATGGTATTTGGTGCGATCGTCTTAGGAATGCTTTACTGGGCAAATGCTAACCCAGGCTGGTTAATTCTGATGATTTCTCCTGTGGTTGCTGCCATTTTGTTTAGTATATCTTGGCCTTTATCAGAGCCGATAGTTTTATTCAAAGAACTATCTTTTGGCCCATTAGGAATAGTTTGGTCATTTGCGATGGCGATTGTGGGCTGGCAAACTCTGCCCTGGCGTAGATTTGGTTTAGGTGCTATCGGTGCGTGGACTCTCAATATACTGGGTGGCGAATTAGGAGTCTTCGCTTGGAACCATGTTTTGAAAGAGTATCAAAAAGACCGTCTAACTGTATTCATGAATCCCGATCACGATCCACTCGGTGCTGGGTATCACTTAATCCAATCTCGTATTGCTATTGGTGCTGGTGAAATTTGGGGATGGGGTCTGTTCAAGGGGCCAATGACGCAACTGAATTTCGTACCTGAACAGCATACAGACTTTATTTTTTCCGCAGTGGGGGAAGAATTCGGTTTTGTTGGTTGTTTGGTAGTGCTGTTTGCCTTCTGCTTAATTTGCTTCCGTCTACTGCATGTTGCCCAAACTGCCAAAGATAACTTTGGTTCGTTGTTGGCTATTGGCGTTTTGTCCATGATTGTGTTTCAACTGATTGTCAACGTTGGCATGACTGTTGGTTTAGCGCCTGTGGCAGGCATTCCCCTACCTTGGATGAGTTATGGGCGTTCTGCGATGCTAACCAACTTCATTTCCTTGGGAATAGTAGAATCAGTAGCAAATTTTCGCCAAAGGCAGAAGTATTATTGATTCGTCATTTGTCATTAGTCCTTTGTCCTTTGCTAATGACCGATGACAAATGACAAATGACTAATAAGAAGTATTAAGCTATTAAAAGGAAACAAGCGAGGCTAAAAAAATGATTCTGCCTGGAGCAACTGTTCGCGTCAACAATCCCGCAGATACCTATTATCGCTCCGAAGGACTCGTGCAACGGGTGAGTGATGGCAAAGTAGCCGTATTATTTGAAGGTGGTAACTGGGATAAATTAATTACCTTTCGTCTGAGGGAATTGGAACTCGTAGAGACCACAGCCGGACGTAAAAAAGCCAAATAAAATTAGTCATTAGTCATTTGTCCTTTGTCGTTTGGCAAAAACTACTACTTCTCTACGAGAGGCTGCGCCAGAGGCAAAGCTCAGTACAAGTGACTAATGACCAATGACTAATGACTAAATTACTATGCGCCTCCCTTTACCACAGTTTGCTACTGGCGATCGCCATCCCAACCACATTGCGGAGGTGATTGAAACTACTAGTACTGAATTTTTAGCTCAGTGTTTGGAACCACCAGATTTGAGCTTTCCCTCCATGCCACCCTTTGGTAGTTGGGTCTGTTCTGTAGATGAAGAATCGGGCAATCAAGTTTATGCTGTAATATATTATGCCACAACTATGCCCATAGATTCCGTACACAGGGCCAGAGCTTTGGGGTTGTCGTTGCAAGACTTACGCGAAGAACAACCCCAGATATTTGCCATGCTCAGAACAGAATTTCGGGCTGCGATCGTGGGATTTGAGCAATCTTCCCAGAATCGAGGTTATAACCAAAGAATATATCAGTATCTACCACCCCGTCCCCCGCAAATTCATCAGGCTGTTTATCGGTGCGAACCAGAAGCAATCATTAAATTTACTGAAGAACTAGATTTTTTGCGGACACTCCTTTGTGTTAACGGTGCGCCAGTAGAGTCTTTGACCGCGGCTGCCATTCGAGATATATACCAGTTACGCAAAGCTGACCGAGAATGGCTAATTAAAGCTGGACGTAGCTTGAGTGTGCTACTTAAAGACGACTACGATCGCTTGCGGTTCATTTTAAGCCAAATCCATCCGTAGGTAGTTAGTTCCGAGACAATTGGCTAGTTAGTGTAAGTTAATATATTTGATTTATTTGATTTTTGCTCAGGTAGCTTCTCTATCTATTTATATCGATTAAGCGATCGCCCCAAGGTAATCGCAGTTTTACCATAGCCCCTTCAATTCCTACCTATGGAACTCATATCACAAGTTCTTGCTCTGGAACCAACTTCCGAAGTTCTTGGCAAGGAACCAATTGTTCCCTTTGCTATTTTGCTGGTGGTTATTTTAGTTATACCCATCATGTTTGAGCGGCTAAGATTACCAGGATTAGTGGGTTTGGTTTTCTCAGGGCTAGTACTGGGCCCCTCAGGCTGGAATCTATTTCAGTCGGACTCGCCGATGATTAACCTGCTATCAGACATTGGGTTAATTTACTTGCTGTTTGTCGCAGGGCTAGAAGTTGATCTAGAACAGTTTCGTCGGCAAAAAAGTCGTGCCTTCGGGTTTGCCAGTTTAACTTTCAGTGTACCCCTGGTGATGGGAACCTTAGTAGGGCTGATTTTAGGCTATGGCTGGAATACTTCAATCTTAATTGGCTCTTTATTCGCTTCCTATACTCTTTTGGCATATCCCATAATCAGCCGTTTGGGAGTGGTCAACAACGAAGCTGTTACGGTCACTATTGGAGCTAAAATTTTTACAGATATTGGCGCAGTACTGATTTTAGCTGTTTGTGTAAGCGTCTCTCATGCTGGAGCATTCAGCTTTGCGAAACTACTCAGCTTGTCAGGTTGGTTAATTATTTACTCTGTTGCCGTTGTCACAGGCTTTGATTGGGCAGGTAAAGAATTTTTCAAACGGTCTGGAGACGACGAAGGAAACAAGTTTTTGTTTGTGTTGCTTTCTGTGTTTCTGGCGGCTGTGGGCGCTCAATTGATTGGGGTAGAGAAAATTGTTGGTGCGTTTTTAGCGGGTTTGGCGGTAAATGAAGCTGTAGGGGAAGGGCCAGTCAAACAAAAGGTGGTATTTATTGGCAGTGTGCTATTCATTCCGATTTTCTTTGTTGACCTTGGCTTAACAATCAATCTACCCGCCTTTGTGAACAACCTAGACACGCTCAAGTTAACGCTGTTAATGATAGTCGGTTTGATTGTCAGTAAACTGATTGCAGCTTTTTTCACAAAACTAGTTTACCGCTACAACTGGCAAGAAATGCTAACCATCTGGTCGCTATCACTTCCCCAGGTTGGTACAACCTTAGCAGCAACGTTAGTGGGATACCGGGCTGGGTTGCTGCCACTAGAAGTATTACACAGCGTCATTGTCTTAATGGTTGTCACATCAATTTTGGGGCCGTTGCTCACTAGTAGAATAGCTGTTGGTTTGAATTCCTCAACCGCCGAAGAGCCAGCCCCCCCCCTAGCTGACCAAAACCCACCAGGGACAGACAGTGCTTTTACTATAGTCGTACCTGTCTATAATCCTCACACCGAGCAGTATTTGATTGAAATGGCGGCATTATTAGCGCGTCAGTCTAAGGGCAAAATTATACCGCTTGCGATCGCTAATGCTACCGCTCAAATGGATGCACCACAGTTAGAAGCATCTCTACAACGGAGTGAGCAATTATTAACAAAAGCCACGGTACACAGTCGAGTATTGGGCGTAGCCGCAGAACCAATGCTGCGGATTGATGATGCCTTTGCTCAAGGAATTAGCAGAGCGGCTCGTGAACAAAAGGCTAATTTAATCGTTATGGGTTGGGGTAAACGGACTGGGTTACGAGCGCGTTTATTTGGGAATGTGATTGATGGTGTGCTTTGGGCATCCCATTGTCCAGTAGCGGTGACACGTCTAGTAGAATCACCGAAGAAAATTCAGCGCATCTTAGTACCACTAGAAAATTTAACAGCACCGACATTACAGACATTACAGCCTGTACAATTTGCCCAGATGCTAGCAGAGGCAAATCAGAGCCATATTACTGTACTGAATGTGTGCGATCGCCGCACTAGTTCTAGTAAAATTGCTTGGAGGCGATCGCATCTCTCCCTATTGGTATCTCAATTAGCTTTGACCAATGCCCCAGAAATTCAAATTATCGCTCATGAAAATGTTGCTCAAGCAATTTTGCAGGCAGCACGATTATATGATCTAGTAGTTTTACCTTTTATACGTAATCGTACCAGCCCTGGAGGGTTAGCCATTAGCGATGTCACAACTCAGTTAGCTAGACAACTCACCTGCTCCATTGTCATGCTTGGAGAACCGCAACGCACTCAAACCACAAATTTAGTTATGTCTAAGACGGTTAGTAGGATTACCTCTGCTGTATGATATGAAGCATAGTTTAGTCCACTCATGTGGACTTAGGCTGCGTTGGTGTCGGTATTGCCTCTGTACTTAAATACAGGGCAGGATATTGATAAATACGACAACTTGACTATTGCAGAAATATGGGTAATTTCAATGCCTTAAACTGTGGAAAGTGTCAACCTATTTCTGCATCCAATTGAAAACAGTAGTAGCCGTAAAAACACTTTATATTGTTGAAGATTTGATGAACTTTAGGTGGAAGACTGACAATTTTTGTTATTTTCCTAGTTAAATAATTAAGGAAGCAAGTAAAAAATAATAAAACTATAACCGTAGAAAAATAGGTAAATTCAACAACACTTTTTGCTTGAACATTGTTCTTTTTTTCGTTTTGTATTTTTGTACCCAATCTGGGTAATCTAAAAGTAAGTGCAATAGCTACTGAAAATATTTGCAAATAACTGGGAAACTATGAGAATTTTGGTGACGGGTGGTGCTGGGTTTATTGGTTCCCATCTCATCGACCGACTAATGAATGATGGGCATGAATTAATATGCTTGGATAATTTTTACACTGGTCACAAACGGAACATCCTTAAATGGTTAGGTCATCCGTACTTTGAACTGATCCGCCACGACATTACTGAACCAATTCGGTTAGAAGTGGATCAAATTTATCATTTAGCTTGTCCTGCTTCACCAGTACATTACCAGTACAACCCAGTTAAAACCGTTAAAACTAACGTGATGGGAACACTCAATATGTTGGGGCTGGCTAAACGTGTGAAAGCTAGGTTTTTCTTGGCTTCAACCAGTGAAGTATACGGTGATCCAGAAGTTCATCCCCAACCTGAAGAGTATCGGGGTAGCGTTAATCCCATTGGGATACGTTCATGCTACGACGAAGGTAAAAGAATTGCTGAGACTCTCGCATTTGATTACTATAGGCAAAATAAAGTTGATATTCGAGTTGTTCGGATATTTAACACCTACGGGCCGAGAATGTTAGAAAATGATGGCCGGGTAGTGAGCAACTTTATAGTTCAAGCCTTGCGGGGTAATCCTTTAACCGTTTACGGTGATGGTTCGCAAACTCGTAGTTTTTGCTATGTTTCCGATTTAGTCGAAGGATTCATCCGTTTAATGAATAGCGACTACATTGGCCCAGTAAATCTAGGTAATCCTGGTGAATATACAATTTTGCAATTGGCACAAGCTGTGCAAAATATGATTAACCCAGACGCACAGATTAAATTCGAGCCACTACCTTCGGACGATCCCCGTCGTCGCCAGCCTGATATAACAAAGGCAAAAACTTGGTTAAATTGGGAACCGACTATTCCTCTGCAAGAAGGGTTAAAACTAACAATAGAAGATTTTCGCGATCGCATTCAAAGCGATGAAAATAATTCAACCACCTAAGCAGCACCTAGCCTTGCTCTAAATTTCATGCAGGCTTATCCTATCGGTAGCTAGTACCGCAAGGCAAAGTCAAAAGTCAAAAGTTTTGTATACCAAGGTTTTTGCAAGTTTTAAAATCGTAGCTTGATTTACGCAGCTCTGTACTAGTATGCTTGGTGGCTGAGTTGACTGCTAGTGTTTAAGTCTCATCTTGATACTTCTTTTTAAAGACTAACCCCAAAAAAGTGAGGAGTTAAAAAATGCGTGTTTGCGTGATTGGTACTGGTTACGTTGGTTTAGTTACAGGTGCTTGCTTGGCTCATATTGGGCATGATGTAATTTGCGTAGACAACAACGAAGAAAAAGTTAAATTAATGAAGTCTGGGCAGTCCCCAATTTTTGAGCCGGGACTCTCAGAAATTATGCAGTCTGCCATTCAAGCAGAGAAAATTCATTTTACTAGCGATCTCGCTGCTGGAGTTGCCCACGGCGAAATTCTGTTTATTGCTGTGGGGACACCACCTTTACCCACTGGTGAAAGTGATACTCGTTATGTTGAAGCTGTAGCCCGTGGGATTGGTGAAAATCTCAATGGTGGTTATAAAGTCATAGTGAATAAATCTACAGTACCCATTGGCTCAGGTGACTGGGTGCGGATGCTTGTTCTAGATGGTGTTGCTGAACGGCAGAAAACATTAGTACACGCAGGCGGGGTTCCGAGTAATGAAAAATTACCTGAATTTACAGCCGAGTTTGATGTAATCAGCAATCCAGAGTTTTTGCGCGAAGGTTCGGCAGTTCACGACACCTTCAACCCCGATCGCATTGTACTAGGAGGCAATAGTCAAAGAGCAGTAGGCTTAATGCGACAACTGTATGCCCCAATTGTCGAACGCAAATACGCTGAGGATCAATCTTTACCTCCTGTGCCAATTTTGGCAACAGACCTGAGTTCGGCGGAGATGATTAAATACGCCGCTAATGCCTTTTTAGCCACTAAGATTAGTTTTATTAACGAAGTTGCTAATATTTGCGATCGCGTCGGTGCTGATGTAACCCAAGTAGCTAAAGGTATCGGTCTAGACTCCCGCATTGGTAACAAATTTTTACAAGCTGGTATTGGTTGGGGTGGTTCTTGTTTTCCTAAAGATGTCTCCGCCCTGATTCACACTGCTGATGATTATGGCTATGAAGCCCAATTACTTAAATCTGCTGTCAGTGTCAACGAACGCCAGCGATTGATTGCTTTAGAAAAACTCCAAAAAGTTCTGAAAATTCTCAAAGGCAAAACAGTTGGACTACTCGGACTGACCTTCAAGCCCGATACCGACGACTTACGCGATGCTCCAGCCCTTAACCTAATTGAGCAGCTAAACCGACTGGGAGCCAAAGTCAAAGCCTTTGACCCCATTGTTTCCCAAACAGGTTTACGTCATGGGCTTTCTGGTGTGCTAGTAGAAACCGATGCCGAAAGACTAGCTGATGGCTGCGATGCCTTAGTACTCGTCACCGAATGGCAGCAATTCAGCACTCTCGACTATGTGAAGATGGCAAAATTGATGACCAACCCCGTTATCATCGACGGTCGTAACTTCCTTGACCCTGAAGTAATGATCCGGGCCGGATTCCAATATGTAGGCGTGGGACGATAGAGATTTAGGAGTTAGGAGTGATAAGGGACTTCCAAATAAAAAAATATCCAAATTGGATAATTTATTTCTTGGAGTTCCCTAAATAAAGATTAATTACAATCTATAATTAATAACTCCTAACTCCCTTCAAAACCTCAAGATTTAAAGTACCGCCTAGATTATTCTAGGCGGTATTTAATTTGTATAAAGCTTAACGCAAAGCGCCTCAGGAAAACTTTACTTACCTTGCTTACGTGAAAATCTCATATCAAGCGCTATGTGGAATACGTTCAATTTCAGCATATCCACTGAAAATAAGTTTTTGACCTTCAGTTTCTAATCGGTTGAGCCGCATTTTTACTCCATCGAGGTCAAAACGATCTAAATCGACCATATTATCTAAAATTTCTACCAAAGCCACGCTCAAGGTTTGCGAGATTTCCCGTTGTGCTTCTGGCACTTGGTCAAGCTCAATTTTTGGATCTTTGAAGGAAACTCGCCGCCGCCTTTCAATGCCTAAAGCTAGGCTCATGTTCAGGGGAACGAGTTCGCCATTGTTTAAATCTGCTTTTGCTACAAGCTGTAAGCGATTTCCTGGCAACACCTGTACCTGTACTTCCGTAAAAGAAACTGGTTCACCGCCAGATAATTCTGTCAGTGATGGTACTGTGAGGTTAAGCAGACGCTTTTTCACCAGTTCCGCATTAAAGGCTTGGTTTATCCCCGCTTCTGATAAAATTACTTGAGCGATCGCTTGAGTAGGTTGCTTAAGACTGAGTTTGCCACTTAAAACCGAGCCGAAGTCAATGGCAACCGCATCGGTTTCAAAAGACATCTCCTCTACCGCGAAATCTTTCCGAATCACCAAGCCACGACCGCTCATTTTGAAGCTATCAATGCTGCCTTGCAACAGTTTGCTGGAGGGGTAGCAGCGCACAAAGACTTCTACTGACTCGCTTTGGGTAAACAGGTGGCGAATCGTTTGGCTGGCGACCGTATTGAGCATCCGCTCTCCCCAATCAGTGCCTTTAGGATCTTGTAAACCAGTAAGTCCGCCGAACATGTGGTTTTGGGTCTCTAGAAGTTCTTTGTACTTTTGTAACAAATCGTGAAGAATACAGCAAGCGATCCCCAGATTAATTGTGCTGATGCGTAGGTGTAGGATCGCTGATGGTTGACGATAGATGTATAATATATTACCAAATTTTTACATTAGCACTAGCCATTAACAAAGGGAGCTAGGAACATCTGATTTTGGGTTTCTAGAAGTTCTTTATACTTTTGTAACAAACTATGAAGAATACAGCAAGCGGTCCCCAGATTAATTGTGCTGATGCCTAGGTGTAGGATCGCTGATGGTTATAAGTTGACTGTATCAGATGTTACTTTTAATCGCTGGGTGGGAATAATTGAATTAAGTTATGGATAAAATTCTCACCAGTACTAAGTATGATACAGCTAAACATTCTAGAACTTGCCAAGCAGGGCGATACAAATGCGATTAACGCTTTGGTAAGTCAGTGGTTAAATTTACCGGGAATTACGCCAAAAACTACTTTCAAACAAAATTGCCTACAGATAATGCTGGAATCAATTGAAGTTCCAGTACAACAGTTAGTGGTTCCGATTATTTCGGATGGATTAATTAATTTAGGTATCCAATCTTTTAAGAATGTCAAAATATACGGTAGAGTAGCAGGTGAAGATTTTCCCGATTGGCAACAAGTAATTGAGTTAGAAGCACTAGTAAATTCAGCTGTATTAACACCTCAAACAAATATTGAAGTGGAATCTCCAATTGCCATTACTAAAACAACAACAGATAATAAATTAACTGTACCAGAAGCATCTTTTTGGGGTTCATTGTTTGAAGCAGTAGCAGGAACAGCCGAAGTAGTTGGAGGTGCTGCTGTTCAAGCAGGGCAAGCTGTTGCAGAAGCGGCTGTAGGTATGAGTGGGACTATTGGAGGTGCTGCTGTTCAAGCAGGGCAAGCTGTTGCAGGAGCGGCTGTAGGTATTAGTGGTGTGATTGGAGATGCAGCTTTTCAGGGAACACAAATAGCAGGACAGGCATTAGCAATTGTTGGCAATAATCCTCAATTGCAAGTAGCAATAAAATCTCTAAATCAAGATTGGTTAAATCCTTTAATTGAACAGGTTGATTTAGTTAAAGCCGAGGCTGCTGTCAGAAAGTTACAGAAAGAACACCCAAATGAACAACCAGCAGAAATTGCCCATTATATTATGCTGGAAAAAGCTGTTTTAGCAGGAGGAACAGGGCTTGCTAGTAGTCTTGCACCAGGACAAGCAGCTGCAATGTTTGTAGTGGATTGGGCTGCTACATCTGCATTATCAGTGGAGTTAGTTTACCAAATTGCTGCCGCCTATGGAATGGATTTAAAAGATTGCGATCGCAGAGCAGAAGCAGTAGCAATTTTTGGTTTAGGGCTGGGTGGAAAAACAGCAATCAAAGCAGGTTTAGGTTTACTACGAAATCTGCCAGTAGCAGGAGCCGTCATTGGTGCTAGTTCAAATGCAGTCATGATTTACGCATTAGGTTATGCGGCTTGTCAGTTTTATGAAGCAAAGCAGAATCCATTAACATTAGAGGCAACATTAGTAGATGCTCAACTAGAGAGCGGAAAATTTCTCGAAGCCGCTATTTTTCAAGAAAAGATTATGGATCAGATTTTGGTTCACATTGTCTTAGCAGGTAATCCAGATAAATCTTGGGAAGATATTTTACCAGAATTACAAGCTGCTAACCTGAGTCCTGCCTCAATCGATGCGATCGCAACTAATATTAAATCTCCACCATCTTTAGAAACTTTACTTGAGCAAATTAATAGTGATTTTGCCGTACCTCTACTAGCGCAATGTCAAAAAATTGCTGATCTAGATGGAGTAATTACGCCACAAGAAGCTAAGGTCTTAGAAACGATTAACAAAAAATTAAACCGTGATTTAGCTACAATCAAATAACCTGAATATTGGTGTTAATATTTTTAGGACTTACGCATTGACAGAAAAGCCAAAATAACAGGTATAGTTTTCAAGGTTTATAGCTAGGTTTTTCAATGAGATTTTGGCGATCGCACCCAATCAACGGTGATTGAGAAAAGCCTGAAACAACGTATTTTCGTTAATGCACAAGATAGTTATTTTGTTTACTTTCTCGATTCAGTAGACCAAATTGCCAAATATCCCCTGTAGAAACAGCCCCTTGTAAATTTGCTTCTTGAGAATCAGTCCACGCATCAATAGCAATCAATTCTACAGCAAGCTGGGTAAAACCCCTTGCTAAATCAGCATTTTTAGCTTCTACAACTAAGAGTTTATGGTCTGCGTGCAAATAATAATCAAGGGAACCTTTTAATTGTTCTGTAACTATAAGAGGATATTCGATTCTAAGTTGGGCGTGAGTGTAATGAACAACATCCAATAAAATTGGGGCAATTAGTAACTCTCTCCGGGCTGCTTCACTAGTCAAACTAATATATGGCAAACTCTCCTCAATTCTAGATTTGAGATTTGCGAGTCTGTCTAATTCAATGCTGGACTTTTGTTGATTGAGAGAGGAACGTTTTAAAGAATAGCCAAATTCAGCCAATATATCTTCTGGCTCGAATGACATTTCAAAATAGCTTCTGAAAGTGTATGACTGATTTGGTTGAAGGATGGGAATTTTACTCATAGTGCATGATTAAACTATTTTGCCAAAATCTGCTTGAGTGCTTCACCTGCCTTTCCCATGCCTCAGATTAGGATTCCTCTTCACTTAAGTAAAGTCTGATAAATTCCTCAGCAGCTTCTGAGTTGATTTTCTGTAGACCTTTGCGGATCTCTAATATTGCATCAGATGTTGGTGATCTAGTCTCTTTTACCCAACCGTTGATACTAGACCTTGCAATACCCATTGCGACAGCTAGCTGATTCTGGCTGATTGCGTAAGTCTCTAATACTTGCTTGAGTGTTTTACCTGCTTTCCCCATTTCTTAGATTTTGTCAGGGAATTCAAAGCAAGTAAATGTACCTGATTGCGTACAATGAGCTAGACTAAACTTTAGTACGCAATCAGGTACATCATCTAAGAATAAGGTTTAGTTCAATGGCTGAAGAATTTATCTTTGACACAACAGACTTTAAGAACCCTCCCTCATCTTTTCGCAACCGTGAACAGGTCAAAATTCTCGTAATTGGTTCCCGTCAAGGTATTAACAGCATTATTCATTTGCTGTATCGTCTCGGCTTTGCTGAAGTAACAGCTTGGAGCAAACCGCAAGTTGCACCCAATAGTAAGGGCAAAGAAATGATGAGTATTACAATTAAACAAGTTACTTTGGATTAAATACAGTGAGTGGGTGCGATCGCTAAATCTATCAACAAACTTTTAACCAAAAGCGTAGGTATCGCAGCAAAGCATCCCCTCAACCATCCAACAGCATCAGATTTTCAAACGGATACTGATTTTTCCAACGGTAAGCATTAAAATCTCTGAAATCTATAGACAAAATTCTTCCATGCCCCAGATGTTCTGCCAAAACTACTAACGAAGCATCGGCAAGATCCATTGGTAAATTCGCATATTTTTCCATCAGTTCACAAATGCGCTTACCATGATGGGGTTGCAAATCAAAAACCGTAAAAGCCCCTAAAAATAAGTTATTAATGAAACTTACTTGCGCGTGGTTCCCCATCTTTGTTAGCAGTAGATAGCAAGTCTCTGTAACGACAGCCCAAGTCGTAATCAGAGGTTTGTTGACATTGGCAAGTACTGTTATTGCTTGAGTGTGGTACAAGTCATTTCGATTTGCTAAGGCTAACCAAAAGCCAGTATCAACGATAATCATACTTAGTTTTCAAGCCATCTCTCAAAATTAATTTGTAATTTCCAGATAGATCCGAATCTGTATGACCACAACCAATAAAGGCTGTTTGGGTCAGCATCGACAACGCATTCTTTTGCTCCTGCTGAAGCTGCTGGTAGTACAATTCGAGGGCAGATTTAATTACATCTGTTACTGCCTGATTAGTCTGCTGTTGAATAAAGGCTAGTTTGTCAGCATACTCGTCATCTAATCGCGCATTAATTCGCATGGTTAAGTTGCTTTGTCATACAAATGTATGACAAAGATAACATCCCTTCTACCTCGTCAACAACTTCCGCCGCAGATTATCTAATGCTGCATTCGCGCTGACATGACGAATTAAAGCTCGACCTCGCACTGTACCAAACTGATATTCAAAACTTGCTACTTCATCCTTTGGCCCAGCTAAACCAACGTAAACTAAACCCACCGGCTTAGTATCTGTCCCTCCAGTTGGCCCAGCAATACCAGTGATACTCAATCCCCAAGTTGTTGCAAGGCGGGTTTTGACTCCAATTGCCATTTGCTCTGCAACGATCGCACTTACCGCCCCAAATTTATCTAAATCTTCCTGGTTAACCCCCAGCAGCCCTACCTTCACCGAATTGTCATAAGAAATTATGCCACCCCAAAAGTAATCAGAACTCCCAGAAATCTCAGTCAACATTTGCCCTAAACCGCCACCAGTGCAAGATTCTGCCACAGAAAGCGTTTCTTTTGATGCCCGCAATAACTGACCAACTACAGAAGCAAGAGTATCATTATTAACGCCGTAGAAATCCAGTCCGGCAATTTCTGTAAGTTGTTTCTCAATGGGCGCAATTAAGGCTTCTGCTGCTGCTTCTGAAGTGGCTTTAGCAGAGACTCGCAATCTTACTTCCCCCTTACCTGCATAAGGGGCTACTGTGGGATTTGGCAACTTCAAATAGGAAGAAACTTTTTCCGCTAAAGCAGATTCACCAATACCCCAAAACTTTAAACTCCGGCTATAAATAATTTCTTTACCCCAACCTTGAGTTTTGAGAAATGGCACGGCTGTTTCTTCCCACATTACGTGCATTTCACTAGGAACACCGGGAAAGGTAAAAATCGTGATTTCAGGGCGAGGTTGCCAAATAATACCGGGTGCTGTTCCAGTGGGGTTGGGGAGAATTTCTGCACCTTGGGGGATCAAAGCTTGCTTGCGGTTACTTGGTGACATAACCCGACCACGTTGGGCGAATTTTTGGGTTATGTCTTCGATGATGTCAGAACGTTCTACTAAGGGAACTTTAAAAAAATCGGCGATGGTTTCGCAGGTGAGATCATCTGGTGTTGGGCCGAGTCCACCAGTGAAAATGAGAATTTGCGCTCTGGAAATAGCAATTTCTATAACTTGCTTCAACCGTTCTGGATTATCCCCAACCACTGTTTGATAGTAGTGGGGAATTCCTAGTTGCGCTAATTGTTGCGCCAAAAATTGAGCATTGCCGTTGAGGATATCTCCTAACAGCAGTTCAGTACCAACACAAATAATTTCTGCACTCATTGGATTGGGGAAGGGGAGTAGGGAGTGGGGAGTGGGGAGTGGGGGCAGGGGGCAGGGGGCAGGGGGCAGGGAGCAGGGAGCAGGGGAGAAGATTTTTCCCCTCTGCCCCCCGCACCCCGCCCCTCTGCCTCTTTTCCATGCCCCATGCCCAATTATGCTAGTGCTGGTACAGGAATTTCTAGGTGAGGATATAAGGGGAAGCGATCGCACAATGCTGCTACCCTTTGCCGACAATCTTGGGTTACTACCTCGGAATCTGGAGACAGTAGGCGATCGCTAACAATATTTGCAATCTCGGTAAATTCTGCTACTCCTAAACCTCGCGTGGTCATTGCAGGCGAACCTAACCTCAGACCACTGGTAACAAATGGCGATTGCGGATCAAAGGGAATAGTATTTTTGTTAGCAGTAATATTCACAGTACTAACTAGCTGATCTGCCTGTTTACCAGTTAGACCGACAGAGCGTAAATCCACCAAGATTAAATGGTTGTCAGTGCCATTTGAGACTAACTTTAAACCCCGGTTTTGTAATTGTTCTGCCAAAGCACGAGCGTTTTCAATCACTTGGGCAGAATAGGTTTTAAACTCAGGCTTTAGGGCTTCTCCAAAAGCTACTGCTTTACCGGCAATAACGTGTTCCAATGGCCCGCCTTGGCTGCCAGGAAAAACAGATTTATCTAGCTTTTTACCTAGTTCTGCATCGCTGGTCAAAATTAAACCACCTCTAGGGCCGCGTAGAGTCTTATGTGTAGTTGTTGTCACCACATGACAATGAGGAATGGGATCGGGATGAAGACCACTAGCAACTAAACCAGCAATATGGGCAATATCGGCAAGCAAGTAAGCGCCAATTTCATCAGCAATACTACGGAACTTTTCAAAATCAATGATCCGGGGATAAGCTGAATAACCACAAATCAGCAGCTTAGGACGCTCCCTCAGCGCCAGCTCCCGAATTTGATCGTAGTCAAGTTGTTCTGTTTGTTGACTGACACCGTAGTGGCTAACTTGGAACCACTTACCTGAGACATTTACAGGTGAACCGTGGGTGAGATGTCCCCCATGAGACAAATCCATCCCCATAATTTTGTCTCCTGGTTCCAACAGCGACAGGAACACTGCAAAATTGGCTTGTGCGCCAGAATGAGGTTGTACATTCGCATGAGCAGCACCAAATATCTGTTTAGCCCGGTTAATTGCCAGTTGTTCGATTTTGTCGATATACTCACAACCGCCATAGTAGCGTTTACCAGGTAAACCCTCAGCATATTTATTTGTCAGTACCGAACCTTGAGCCCCTAGTACAGCAGCTGAGGTAAAGTTTTCACTAGCAATCAACTCCAAGTGATCTCGCTGACGCTGTAGTTCATCGTTGATTAACTCCGCGATCGCTGGATCAGTGGAGGTAAGAAAGTCTGAGTTAGTCTTAGTCACTTCAATTATCCTTGTGGAAATTTGTACAACGGCTGATTTTGGTTGGATACAGCACCTAACAGTCCACTCTCAAGAGTCCATAGCCCAAAGTCTATAGTTCAATGATTTTTGACTGCTCTACAGAGGCGATTAATCATCTCCGTACTATTGAGGTTTATTTGTGCCAACTTATTTATTATTAGACGATTAATTATCATAACGTTGGTTTTTGAAGCTGCGTTAAAGAAAGCTCGTTGCGTAGGCGTAGCCCCGTCGCTCCTCTGTGGGATCAAAAAGCTAAATGCTTCAGCAATTGCGGAACATGGCTGCAAAGTTCTACGCTGAAAAACTTAAGCACTCAGTATTGTTGACAAATGAAAAATTTTTTGAAACTTACTTTCGACAGCAAACAAACAGCATTAGCTATTCGAGTTCCTGGCAAGAATTGGGGCGACGAGTCGAGTTTCCTTGGATATCTCAGGTTGCAACTGTACTGGCCAATAACGCGCCTTCGGTAACTGTACTTTTGAACGGTGGTGAGATTACCTTTGACGATGCGTTTTCTAGCATTAATACTGGAAGGTTAGTTGTTGTGATTGCTGGTAGTGGTAGAACCGCAGATATACTTGCAGATGCCTTGCGTGGACAGGCTACCGATGAACGAGCTAAAAAGTTAGCTAAATCTGGTACATTACAATACATCGACTTAAGTAGAGCGGCGTGAATAATTCAAGGTTTGTAGTGTACCCCTCCGGGGAAGCAAGCTACGCGCAGCGTCTCGTAGAGAGGGCTTCAGCCCTCATAAGAGAACTAAAGTCCTCACTACGAACTAATCTCAATATTTTTTACCCTTTTCTCCCTTGATTGAAAACTTAGGCGAAATAATTAAGGGTTTGCTTTCTAATTAGGAGTGAATAATGGCAAAAAAAGATGTTACACCGCCTTAACGCACCCTACAAATAAATCAACCCCTAAATTTCAACATTCAAAGTACGCACCAAAAAAGCCCATTTATCTGCGGCTTCCTCGATAATTTTAGCCGTGGGTTTACCTGCACCATGCCCAGCTTTAGTCTCAATTCTAATTAGCGTTGGCGCATCACCAGTGTGAGCCTCTTGTAAAGCGGCGGCAAATTTGAAACTATGAGCAGGGACAACGCGATCGTCATGATCGGCTGTGGTAATTAAGGTTGCTGGGTAAGCTGTATCTAGTTTGATGTTGTGTAGTGGCGAATAAGCATACAGCGCTGGAAACTCTTCTGGATTATCTGCTGAACCATATTCGGAAGTCCAAGCCCAACCGATGGTAAATTTGTGGAACCGCAACATATCCATGACACCGACGGCGGGTATTGCTGCACCAAATAAATCGGGACGTTGCGTTATACAAGCACCCACTAATAAACCGCCGTTACTACCACCTGCGATCGCTAGCTTCTCAGCCTTAGTATACTTATTAGCAATCAACCATTCAGCTGCACAAATAAAGTCATCAAAAACATTCTGCTTTTTATCCTTCATTCCTGCTTGATGCCATTCTTCGCCGTATTCTCCACCGCCGCGTATATTAGGCATAGCATAGACACCACCCATCTCCATCCACACCAAAAGACTCACAGAAAAACCAGGTGTCATTGAGGCATTAAAACCACCATAGGCATAGAGATAAGTCGGGTTGTTTCCATCTAACTTTATGCCCTTTTTATGAGTGATAAACATTGGTATTTTAGTACCATCTTTGCTTTGATAAAAGGCTTGTTGAGTCTCGTAATCATCAGGATTAAAATCTACCTGTGGCTGGCGGAAAATGGTACTTTTACCAGTTACCATATCATAGCGATAGATAGTTCCTGGTATGGTGAAACTAGTGAAAACATAAAAAGTTTCGGTATCATGACGTTTCCCTCCAAAACCTCCGGCTGAACCGAGTCCAGGTAATTCTACCTCACGAATAAACTCACCTTTGAGGTCAAATATTTTAATTTGGCTGTGAGCATTTTTAAGGTAATCAACAACAAATTGGTTATTGAGTATCCCGACACTTTCCAACGTTTCTGCTGATTGGGGAATGATTTCTCGCCAATTTTCTGGTGCAGGGCTTTTGGTGTCAATTGCAATAACTCTTCCTCGTGGTGCATTTAAATCCGTGCGGAAATAAAACACGCTATCATCATTGTCGATAAAGCTGTAATCTGCTTCAAATTGGTTAATTAGTTCTACGACTTCAGCATTCGGGTTAGTCAAATCTTTAAAGAAAACCAAATTTTTGGAGTCAGTACCTAGCCAAATTGAAATTATTAAATAGTGTCCATCTTCACTAACACCGCCACTAAAACCCCATTCCTTTTGGTCAGGACGATGATAAATTAGTACATCTTCTGATTGGGGTTTACCTAGTTGATGATAGTAGAGCTTTTGATAATAGTTAACATCTTCTAATTGAGTTTTTTCATTGGGCTCATCGTAGCGACTGTAGAAGAAACCTTGATTATCGTATGTCCACGACGCGCCGGAAAATTTAATCCACTTCAGATGGTCTTGCAAGTCTTCACCAGTTTCGACATCGCGTACTTTCCACTCTTGCCAATCAGAACCAGAGGCAGATAGACTGTATGCTAAAAGTTTACCATTTTCGCTAATAGAGAATCCTGAAAGAGCAACAGTCCCATCATCTGAAAGTTTATTAGGGTCGAGTAAAACTTTGGGTTGGTCGTCGAGGGTTTTCAGAGTGTAGAGAACACTTTGATTTTGCAGACCGTCATTTTTGAAATAAAAGTAGCGTTCGGTAGAAACGTCTTGCAGAGATTCACCTTCTTTAAAAGGGATGCCATATTTTTCATAATCCCAAAGTTTGGTGAGGCGCTGTTTAATTTTTTCCCTGGTAGGAATTTCGCTCAAGTAGCCAAAAGTAACTTGATTTTGTGCCTCAATCCAAGCCCTTGTTTCTTCAGAGTCAGGATCTTCTAGCCAACGGTAAGGATCTGCGACTAAAGTACCGTGGTAGTTATCAACTTGATTGCTTTTGTGGCTGGATGGGTAGGTGAGGGGTTTTTTAGAGGAGGGCATAATCTCAGGTCAAAAGTGCTTCTTTATATACTACAAAGATAGACCCAAGACGTAGAGCATGTACTGACCAAACCTGCGGGAAAATTCCAATTTAAGACCAGCCTTTCAAGTTGACCGGTAAAATCTCTTTTTTTCTCTCTGCGCCACGGACACTTTGCTCAAGTCGGGAAACCCGCCCACGCAAGTGTCCTACTCCGTGTCTGTGCGGCTAAAAATTCTTTTATTTAACCGCAGAGGCACAGAGAACACAGAGTTAAGAGGTTAAAGTTTATTGAGCAAAATTTTTACCCACCTTGAAAGGGCTATTCTACAGCAGGATTTAGTAGACTACTTGCCACCAACCGAAGGCTGGGCCGATAAAACGGATAGTTGCCCATCCTACAACCATAAGTCCAATGCCTATCCAAGCACCACGACTTGTCCAACTGACAAATAATTCGGCTTGCTTTTTTGTGATGGGAAGCCAAGGCAAGATGCGAGTCTCTTTCTCTTGACCGTATGTTTCCCCTAATGTGGTTTTACGACGCTTTGCTTCACCCATAATCAGCAACTCAAATTTTTACTTAGGTTCTATCTAAATTTATCTTGCCAGGAATCATAACTACAGAGAGGCAATGAATCGCATCACCTGCATAAACTGATAATAGTGCTTGGTTTTAGACGATCGCGCTTTGGTTGACAAAATGTAAATAGGGCATTGGGCATGGGGCATTGATAGCTGAACTTTAAGCGGAATTTTCTTCATCGGTATTAGAAAACAAACTGGGATCGAGATAGTTAATGCGGGCCAGAGGACTTAAGGCAGCGAGAATTTGAGCGCCGTAGCTGCGATTAACTACACGACTATCAAGTAAAGCAACAATACCTTGACTTTCTCGGACTGGAGCGATCGCTCTTTGTAATTCACTCAAGGCTGCTGGCAACAAATATAAACGGAACCAATCTTGATGCGATCGCTTATAACGAGCTACCCTACCAGCTACTAGCGGATTTTCTAAAGATGGTAAAGGTAAAGTCGCAATAATTAACAAATGGGGTGCTGGCAAAACTCGCTGATGTTCTCGCCAAAATTCCCAACCGCTAATCAAAATACCATTTTCATCTAAACAAGTTTTTTCTACTTGCACCCGCGAACCAAACTCTGAAGCCAGAATTGTCGCAACTTGAGATTTGAGTGGTACATCCCCCACCAAGACAACCGTTAATCCTGGTGCTGTAGCACTTAGACAAACCAGTGTGCGGACTTTGTGAATAAATGCCGCTTGAAATTCTGGCGTGTTGGGTAGGGGCAATTTATAGGGTACATACAATTGAATTGCTTCTGCTTGATCCGCAGAGAACTTCAGGCAAGTTAAATCGTCCAAACCAAGGCGCTGTCGGAAAAGAGGAGCCTCAGTTTCCGGTTCGATGGCGCTGCCAATTAAAACTACTGGTTGTCGCTGCCATAAAGGTGAGAGGATTTCCCCTAATTCCATTGGCGCATAGTGCAAAGAAAATAAACCTTGTCGATGGGCAATAGTCGCCCAGAAGAGGGCAAGGGGGGCAGGGGGAGATGAGGGAGATGAGGGAGCAGGGGGGGGAAGATTTTCATCAAGGGTTTGAAATTGTTGCCAGAAATTTTTCCAATTATCGGGGAGGTTGGCTTGATCTAAAGCTAAATAGAGACGGCTTAAAATTTCTATTTCTGGCTGGGAAATTAAGTAGCACTGATATGGGTTGACAGGATGCTGAAAAAGTTGGTGTGTAAGTTGTATCCTTGCTTCACGAATTACCTCAGCTTGATTTGGGCAAGCCAGCATGAGTTGCTCCCAATCATCGGGTTGAATATCTTGGGTAAGTTGATGACGCACCCAATCTTCTAGATCATCTACCCCATCAATAATTGTAGGGATGCCTTGGGGAAAGCGATCGCTACCTGCAAATTGTCCTTTTAACCAGGCTTCTGGGGAGGTTAACAGTAGCCCTTGGAACTCAGCACTAGGCCAAGCGTCACCTGTCCTAATCGCTTTGTTGGCTGGTAGCCACTGCTGTAGACGGGGAATTTCCACCCGCAGCAGAAGTTGCTGCACCGCTTCTTGAGCAACAATAATTACAGGGCCATGCCACATTAGGGCTGATGCTACAAAACTAGTGCGATATCGGCCTTGATAGCCACAAACCGCCCCTACTTGAATTAGGGCACTACGTCCCAGGCGCAAGGCGCGTGCTACCAACCGTGCCATCGTCAAATGATGGGGCCAGGAAGGGAACCCCGCCTGCCTTCGCAAAAAGTTATGTAGTGAAAAATGAACTTCTGCCTCAATCACACGCTTTTAATTCCATACAAAGTGACTTTTACGAACAAAGCCCCATTTCTATTATGTTGTCCTTTGTCATTTGTCATTTGTCCTTTGTTTTTTGTCCTTTGTCTTTTGCTAATGACTAATGACTAATGACCAATGACCAATGACCAATGACTAATGACCAATCACCCAATACCCTGAATTATGCCAACTTACACAGGAATTTCCAGCGAAGCCTTCAGGCATCCACTAGATCGCCAAGCCGAGCAAGCTTTACGAAATTTACCAGGATTTGATTTAATCGCTCGTAAATTTGTGGAATTTATCTACGAACGCCCTCAGTTAGTCTATCTAATGGGTAACACCATCCAAGTCGGGCCGCGTCAATATTCCACTATTTACCAGATGTTCCGAGAATGCGTCCGAGATTTGGACATTTACCCAGAACCGACACTGTTTGTCTCGCAAAACCCCCAAGCAAATAGCTATGCGCTGGGGCAAGAGAATCCTTACATAGTCATAAATACAGGGATACTAGACTTACTAGACGAAGCCGAGATTCGGGTGGTGCTAGCCCATGAACTGGGGCATATTAAATGTGGTCATACTATTTTAATTCAAATGGCGATGTGGGCGATGAGTGCTGCTTCTGCTTTGGGAGAATTAACCTTCGGCATCGGTAATATTGTCACACAAGGTTTGATTTACGCCTTCTTTGAGTGGCGGCGGAAAGCTGAGTTATCGTCAGATCGCGCCGCACTACTAGTCATGGATGACTTAAATCCCGTGATGTCAACGATGATGAAACTCTCTGGCGGTAGTAACAAATATGCCAATGAATGTAGTTTACAAGAGTTTATCAAGCAGTCAGAAAATTATCAGGCACTGGATGAAGATGGATTGAATCAGGTGTATAAATTCTTGATATACAATGGCGCTCAGGGTACGATGTTAACCCATCCTTTCCCAGTGGAACGCCTGCATTACTTACGGGCGTGGGCAGTATCCGAAGAATACCAGCAAATTCGCCGAGGAAATTATCAGCGATCGCCTGCTTCAGGATCGGTAAATGTTGCAGCAGAATCTTCCGCCAATGAAACAGAAACTTTACGCCGTCAAATTGAAGAATTACAACGGGAAATCGACAGAATGAAAAGGTCTGAGTAGTTTTGAGGGCTGAGTGAAGTTATATATAGTGCGTTAGATTTGCCTAATGCACTATTTATATCTCTTTTAGCACATATAGGAATCGTATTTGATTTTTGAAATTATCTATGTGGGCGGGGAGTAGGGAGTAGGGAGTAGGGAGTAGGGAATTAGGCTTTTCGATCTGTACGGAGCTTTTTCAGAAATCAAATATTAGTCCTATACTTTGTCTGAGGGATTTCCAGAAATTAAATTGAGAATTTACGCATTGACAGATAATTAATATTATGCAATCAAGCCAAACTTCTGTGATAGGTGTTCTAAAATAAAATCACGAGCTACTTGCAGGACTTACGCATTGACAGATTAACAGAAATGAGCAATCAAGTGATGATTTTGTAAAAACTTGAATTTTAGTCTGGATCTTAGCAAAAATAATTCAATTAAGTTTGCCATTCTAGTTTTTTTGGATTCCCTGAAAGCGGATAATATTTTTTAGCTGAACTACCATCCTCTTGGGGGTGGATCAATTCAACATTCAAAATTAAAGACTTGAAGATTGCTCAACTATATCTCAGCATTAAATTAGATGTAGGCATTTCTGAATATGGCAATTCACTTGACAAAACGGCTTTCTGTGTTCGCTGCTATTCTAGCTCTTGTCCTTTCCATGCCGGGAATTGCCTTAGCTGCACCCGTTCAACTCCATACTACTTTTGGTGTTATTTCCGCCCAAACTACCAAAACTGCAACCTACTCCACCTCGTCGGAGATTAATCTGACTCCCTTACAACGCCAAGAACTCCAGGCTGTGCGTCAGCGAAGAAATAGGGAAATTGAGGCAGTCTTAAATACATCGCAACGTGCCCAACTTAATCACCATCTCCGGGCTGGTAATAATATGAATCAAGCTTTAGAAAAACTGCATTTGCAACCAGAACAGCAAGATTTTGTAAAGGCGATCGTGCAATTTACTAACTTGAAAATGAAAGTAATTTCATCTAGGCATTCGCTAAGAGTAGATCATAAATAAAGGTTTGACTTGTATATTAGATTATTGAATCGTTGTCATAGAAGATATCAATCATATTTTCTATGACAGTCTTTTGGATAAAATGCGATCAAGCGATGTCTACGACGGGCTACGCCTACGCACTTTTTATTTAAAAGTTAAAAAACTGTCATACTCAAATTCTGTTACCTAACACCATTTCTTTGTGAAGCTGCGCCAAACCCTTTTAACTTCTTTCTTTACTTTGTGTCCTTCTCTACGAGACGCTGCGCGAATGCGTCCTTTGCGGTTCGTTTTCCTTTCTTGTACTTAAACATGGTTTAGCGCATCTTCATACAGAATTGGTATAACTTATGGAAACATTTGACCAATATGGATTTCAATTTCTGGAAATGCAATCAAGGATAACGTTGCATCCTCCTGCAAAATCAATTGTTGATTGTAGCTTTCCAAAACTGGTTCGCGGAAAACAAAAACCTGACGCTGATTCACATCCAAAATCCAGTAGTCAGTAATTCTTGCACTAGCATATAAAGGTGCTTTCTGTTTGCGATCCGTATCTAGTGTTGTATCTGCTACCTCAATGATTAAAAAGATTTCATTGGGTGCAGGATGATGATCGATGTACTTTCGCGCATCAATGCGGACAACGGCAATATCTGGTTCAGGTTCCGAGTATTGGCTTAATTGAATCGGATCTTGCACCCGAACTAAAGCAACTTCTGCTAGCAGCCGCTTGAGATAATCAGATGCACATAGCGTTGTCGCTGCATGGGGGGGATTTTTCGCACTCATGGGGATAACTTGCCCATCAATCAGTTCTACCCGTTCATCGGCTGTGATAATACCCGTCTTAAGCATCCGGTGATATTCATCTACATTCCACAAGCGCACTTTAGTTTGTGTCATTGTATTTGGTTTGGCGATATTATCATCTGCAAAGTGCAAATAAGCTGTTACGCAAATAACATTGTACATTTACCTGATGACTGTTGACTGATGATCGATAACCGTCAACCGTCAACCGTCAACCGCCAACGATTATAAAGAATGTTTATATAATTTAGACGCATATCAGCTTATCTCTTACTCTCAACTTTTGCAGCATCTATAATTAATCTTGCCCTATTTAGTTCGTTACCATGTCGGAAGAAGATATCCGAGCCGCCAGGCTGGAAAAAGTAGAACAACTCAAGCAGCTAGGGACTAATCCCTACGCCTATCGCTGGGAATCTACCCATCATGCAGCGCAGTTGCAAGAAAAGTTTGCCGATTTAGCCAGTGGTGAAGAAGTTGATTTAGAAGTTGCGATCGCTGGACGCATTATGGCGCGTCGCGTTTTTGGTAAACTGGCTTTCTTCACCTTGCAAGATGAAACTGGCACAATTCAGCTTTATTTGGATAAAAATCGCATCCAAGAAAGCATGGCAGATATTGATGCTGATGCCTTCAATCACTTAAAACAACTCACAGATGCAGGCGATATCCTGGGAGTTAAAGGTACTATTAAACGGACTGAAAAGGGCGAGTTATCTGTCTACGTTAAACAATATACTATCCTGACTAAATCCCTGTTGCCCCTACCCGACAAGTGGCATGGATTAACGGATGTTGCCAAGCGCTACCGCCAGCGCTACGTTGACTTGATTGTTAACCCGGAAGTGCGGCAAACTTTCCGCCGTCGCGCCCAAATTACTGCTGGTATTCGCCGCTATTTAGAAGAACGGGATTTTCTGGAAATTGAAACGCCAGTTTTGCAAAGTGAGACTGGGGGTGCAGATGCGCGTCCATTTATCACTTACCACAACACCTTAGAAATGGAGTTGTATTTGAGAATTGCCACAGAACTTCATCTCAAGCGGTTGATTGTGGGTGGTTTTGAAAAGGTGTTTGAATTAGGGCGGGTTTTCCGTAATGAGGGAATTTCGACTCGACACAATCCCGAATTTACGACTATTGAAATTTACCAAGCCTACGCCGATTACAACGATATGATGGCGCTGACTGAGGGGATTATTACCACTGTCGCCCAAGACGTACTCGGCACATTGCAAATCACCTACCAAGGGGAACCTATAGATTTAACACCACCTTGGCGGCGAGTGACAATGCACGATTTAGTTAAAGAATTTACAGGCTTGGATTTCAATTCTTTCCAAACATTGGAAGAAGCAAAAACAGCGAGTAAAAATGCAGCTATTCCTGGTATAGATGAAGCCAAATCAATTGGTAAGTTACTAAATTTAGCTTTTGAAGAAAAGGTAGAAGCTAATTTAATTCAACCTACCTTTGTAATTGATTACCCAGTAGAAATTTCGCCTTTAGCAAAACCCCACCGTTCTCAACCTGGTTTGGTAGAAAGATTTGAGCTATTTATCGTTGGGCGAGAAACTGGCAACAGCTTCTCAGAACTTACCGATCCCATCGATCAAAGAGAACGCCTAGAAGCCCAAGCTGAAAGGAAAGCTGCTGGTGACTTAGAAGCCCAAGGTGTAGATGAAGACTTTTTGACAGCCCTTGAATACGGTATGCCGCCTACAGGTGGTTTAGGGATTGGGATTGATCGGTTAGTGATGTTATTAACTGATTGTGCCAGTATTCGGGATGCGATCGCCTTCCCATTACTCAAGCCCGAAGGCAGCGTTATTAAGCAATTTACCTATGAGCCAAAAACTCAAACACTGACTATTGAATTTGATAGTGGAAGTGTTTACGAGTATTTCAAAGTACCTCCCAGTGTCAAGGAAGACTTAGATAATGCACCGTCTAAAGGTCAATACTTTAACAAGTTCATTAAAGGGAAATTTAAGTTTGAACAGTTGAGTTGACCTACTTAAGCATATAAACAGTGGGGTGCGTTATGGCTTTGCCTAACGCACCATTTTTATTACCTAAGTTGCACTCACTGATTCTATATGATATTCCTTTAAAGGAATAACATGATTGACATTCCTTATAAGGAATACTATACTGTGAGGTAGGAAGTGACCTGGACTTGGGAACTTGATCTAGATGTCAATGGGGAAATCCCCAAAGATTTACTTGCTTTTTTCATCAGGATGATTCCCGAAGAGGAGCAATCAGAAAATCCACCAAAACCATTACTGAGTGCTTCCGAAACCAAGCGTCTGCAAGTTAATCTTAGATACCTGTGCGACAAAGGACTCGCATCACTTACTAGTGGCATCTTTGAGAAACTGGAAGATGATTTGTATGAGTTACGGATGACTAAGAGCGAACATAATCCACGGTTTATCTTAACGGCTGCTACTCCTCAGAGATTTGTGGTGCTGCACGCCTTTATGAAGAAATACGACGGCGCTATCAAAGATAGAGACAAAGAACCTGCAAGAGTGAGATTGCGTGAATTGCAGCAAAGGGAAAAGTCATGAAAAAGCCTAATTTTCAAGCTTGGTTGCAGCAAAAGGTAAGCGACGAACCAGAGGTGATTTTGGCGGGAAAGTTAGAGTACCTGCGCCTTTATCTTACCGATGCCATGCGGGAAATACGTAATAAAGCAGGATTGACTCAGGCACAGCTAGCTCAAAAACTGGGAGTAAAGCAAGCTGCGGTGTCCAAGTTAGAATCGGCGTTAAAAGAACATGAATTAGAATCCGTGTTGTACTATTTACACGCGTTGGGTGCAGATTTGCTGGTAGCTGTCAAACAAGGGGACGACTTATATCAAGCTAGCGATAACGAAAGTGTATTGCTGGTAGATGTACCAGATGTAGTTTTCCAAAAGGCATTGGCGGCAAATATGAGCGTGCGGGAATATGTGCGTGTAGCCGTTGAGAAGTTTTCTGGCGAGGATGATGGACTGAGAACAGCTTTGGTAAAACTGCTAGAAAGTAACGATTCGGTTGCGGTGAAAGTGAGAGAGCGTTTGGGTTCAAGGACAATCCAAGAAGTTGCTGTAGAGTTGGAAAAATGTTTGAGTCTATCTGAAGAAGAAGATAGGCTTTTTTCTGTCAAAAATGTTTTGGCTGCTAATGCGACGGGTGGGGAAAGTAATCGCGGAACTAGTGATGAAATTGATGAAATTGAGTTATTGGATTTAGCTGAGGAATTGCTGGAGAAATTGGCAGATTTTTAGGATGACAATAAAAGCTAAGTCGATTAATTTGATATTGAGCAAATTGCTCTCAAGCAGTGTGTGTTAGTGGTAGGTAATGCACTTAAAGCTGTGGAAAATGTGTAAAAAGATGCTATAAATCCAGACCTCAGTACAACTAACTAGCTTGCTTGAACTACAGCTTAGTGCTACTGGCTTGCTATGCCAAAATTTAGAGTGAGTAATTCAGGAATGGACAAACAACGAATAAAAGCCTATTTCAGTTTCTTATTTAAAATATTGAATACAATTTCGGTAAATTGGGGCAACCCACAAGCATTAAACTCGCTGCTCCTAAATAACTTAGAAAAACTAGATGACAATTTTGCTAAAGTACTGCAAATTTTGGCGACAGATGAACTGTCTAAAGTCGAACCGTCAAGGGCAAAAGAGATTGCATTAGTCATCTCCGACTTCAGCATACAAATCCAGTCTTTTCCATTTGGCAGCAGAGCAAGCAATTTAGAGATTGCCCTCACAGGCAACAAGATGGCACTCACTGTTTTCACAAGAGAAGCTGAAGCTTCTTCACAGCAGTGGCATATAGAACATTGGGCTGTGCTGCAAACTAATCTTGCTAATGTTTACTGCGATAGAATTAAAGGAAACCGAGCAGAAAATTTAGAGGCTGCTATCGAGGCTTACCAATTAGCCTTAAAAGTCTTTACAGAGGAATTATTTCCAGAAGAGTGGGCAACAATAATAAATAATCTTGGTACTGCTTACAATGAGCGCATACTGGGTAATAGAGCAGAAAATCTGGAAGTAGCGATCAATGCCTACAGATTGGCATTAAAAGTCCGCACTAGAGAGGCATTTCCTGAAAAATGGGCTAGTACTCAAGATAATTTGGGTAGTGCCTATGATCAACGGATTAAGGGAGATCGAGCCGAGAATCTAGAAGCAGCTATCGAAGCTTATAAATTGGCTTTACAAGTTCGCACCTTGGAAGAATTACCCCAAGAATGGGCTAAAACTCACTTTAATTTAAGTAGTACATACGTTGCTCGTATTAAAGGAGATCGGGCACAAAATATAGAAGCAGCTATTCAGGCTTGCGAAGCAGCTTTACAAGTATACACACAGCAAAATTTACCAGAACTTTGGGCTAAAACTCAAATAAATCTCGCTATTGCCTATCGTCAACAGACACATGAAAACCGGACATATAATTTGCAAGCGGCTATGAAGAGTTATAAGTCAGCCTTGGAAGTTTTTACACGGGAAGCGTTTCCAGTCGATTGGGCTACACTCCAATATAACTTGGGCAATCTCTACAGTGACTCAAATCAAAAGAAGCATACACAAGATTTAAGAGCAGCAATTCAGGCTTATAATTTAGCTTTGCAAATATTTACAAGGGAAGCATTTCCAGCAGATTGGGCAATGACCCAATCTAGTTTGGGTACTACTTATACTCTACAAGGAAAAATAGATGAAGCTATTGAGTGTTTACAATTAGCTTTAGAAATTTATACCCCTACTTCTCTTCCTCAAGAATGCTTGAGATGTTCAAGAAAATTGGGAAACATAGCTTTTGCTATTACATTATGGAATCAGGCTATAAAAGGCTACAATAACGCTATTGATGCTGTTGAACAAATCCGTACTTGGGCACCTTCTGAATCACGCCGTCAAGAAATTCTGGAAGAATCTATCGATCTTTACCAAAACATGGTGCAAGCTTGCATCAACGCTGGACAAATAGAAAAAGCTTTTGAATACTCCGAGCGATCGCGTTCCAAACTTCTTGTAGACTTAATGGCAAGTTACAATCTCTCTCAAGGCGAAGAAATCCCCCCAAAAGTCCAAGAATTATTGCAGCAGTATGAAGAACTGCAACGACAAATTGACCAAGAACGCCAAAGCCATAAATCTGAAAATAATCGCAGTGAAACACGCGCTGCTTGGGAAGCTTATAATGAAGCGATGCCTACGGCGGTAAACTACGCACTTTTAGAAACCCAAAAACAACAAGTTTGGGAAAATCTCAGACGCGAAGATCCCGTATTAGCTTGATACGAAATAGAAAAAAATATCCTTCAGATTCTATCGAATATGAACAATGGAAGCGTGAATATAATATGTATGCCAAATTGAACAAACGAATTATAGAAATCGAAAACTCTACTCAACAATTTCCCTTTTCAGATCCTTGTTACTGGGCTGCTTTTATTTGTCACGGTTTACAGTGATAAAACAATATTGGGACGATTACTCGCTTACTCATCAACCTCATTTAGATTTGGTAAAAATTCAGGATTCAGAGTTTGGTCTAAAGTGTAAGGGCATATTTCTGGAAAAACCTGCTCACCCAACTCAGTTTCTCGAATCGCTAAAGCCAAACCTAGTTCATAAACACTGAAGAAAACTTCATTGAGATAGGGTTTCAAACTAAGGCTATCTTGCAGAAGCAGCTTAATTTGGACACGTTGCTCTCGAATTGTACCCAACCAGCTATTGCTACGTTTTTCTGGTTGAAACTGCCATTTCAGCAGGTGTCCTAACAATATTCCTAGCCGATTTCTCAATTCTTGCCGTTCTCTTCTGCCCAAAGTTTCAATTTCTTCAATCAGGTTAACTGTATCTAATTGATCCCACTGTTTAGCTTTGAGCAAGCTAACCTGCTCTTGAGTCCAAGTATAGAAATCTGTTTTATACAGATGAGATGTGTACATCTTTTCAACGGCCATAAGCTTTTATTTAGCAAAACCCGATAATCGTAGAGCGATGACTAAGCAAGCTACGCTTCACCTGCTATAAGAAAAAATATTGGGTGGAGCTACGCACTCCACCCAACCTAAAATAATCTAAGGGAACTCCAAGAAATAAATTATCCAATATTGTGGGGTGGGCATCTTGCCCGCCCTATGAACTGGGCGCTCATGTTGCCCGCCCCACAGGAGTTAATTGGATATTTTTTTATTTGGAAGTCCCTAAAATATGACGACTAATTCGCTACTTCAGCTACCTCAATAACCCGCCCTTCATAGTCCTTGACCAAAAAATTCAGGGGTTTCTGGTTGCGAATCTTGAATTTCAAACCGCGTACTTCGACTCGCATTAAAATCATTTCCAGGCAGTCGTGGTCAAAACAAACGTGGCGTTGCTGATTTTTGCTGCCTAAACTCGCGCCAGTAATCACATGTAGCTGGGTGTTTTTCTTCAATTGATACCACAGCCCATCATTGGCATTATTCATCATTTTACTAGACAAGCTCGGCCCAGTAGACATATATAGTGGATCAATGCCAGTCGCGCCGATGGTTTGTTCGTAATTGTAGTAGTAGTGCAATGGCACCTCAGCTGCTGGCAAATCTAGCAGCCCTTCATACAACTGTCGGGCAATCTCCAAATCCGACACCATTACAGTGTGTACTTTTGGGGCACTGGTGAGAAACATCCACATTGCGCCAGCGTAAGCTGCTAGCAGCATCACCATAATGCCTTGAGTGGAGAACAGGCTATCTAAGGGCAGAGAAGGCAGAAAGGAGCCTAAGGTAAGGGGACTGAGCAGGAACGATATCACACTAACTGCTATAACCATGAACAAATAAGGATTCTATAAGGGAGCCGATTTTATGATTGTCGATTAAGACTAAAATTAAGTCTTTGTTTCTAGTTTATCAATATTCAACTAGTAGTCTGTCAAGAAATAATTGAGGGATAGATTAAGAGTAGAGACGGCGATTTATCGCGTCTCCCTAACTGTCAAAATGAATTTGACAGAACACTAGTCTGAGTTTGGGCTACAAACTGGGCAACACCAAGATATTATGCGATTAGCTACCGGAGTGCAATTCCCAAAACTATTTTAACAACTATCCATTGAAAGGCTTATGCAAATTCCTCATTTCCCGGAAGCTAATCACCCCCTGGTAAAGTCGCTGTTCCATCACAGTGACCATGAACTACTGACTCTGTTTCAGCAAAATCCAGATGCCGGAAAGTACTTCACGGTGATTTTTTGTCGCTATAGTCCCATAGTGTATACCTTAATTCGTCATTCGGCGCGATCGCCTGTGCAGGCAGATTATCTGTTTGCCCTCACCTGGCGACATATTTACTACGAACTCGGTGGACTAAATTTAACCGCCCCTGAATCAGGTAAGGAAGCCCTAACCATGCAAAATTGGTTAATTAATATGACAGCTTTTTGTATTAACGAGATTAAAGTACCACCCACAGAAGCAATTCATTATTCTCTGCAAGCGACTTCGCCGCCATTATGGTGCTATGTACAACAGGCATTAGACCAACTACCACCTGTTTTGCGATTAATCGTGTTAATGGCTCAAACTTTCCACTGGAGCGAAACTAGAATCGCCGCCTATCTGCAAGCCGAAGGAGAAGCGATCGCACCTGACGAAGTAGCCAATTTTCTCCAAGAAGGCTATCGTATGCTAGAGGACAAATTACCCACAGATATCCGCGCTATATACTTTGGGGAAGATTTAGCGTAATCATAATTTAAGTGTAAATGCGTATATTGTTTGTCTTCAATTAAAAAATTAAAACTTTTTCTTAGACCTTCTACTTAAACCCGCAACTTTAGGGGTAATTTTTATGAAACAACGGCTTGTATTTCCCAGGCAAAATTTAGGCTTAATTTGTGTAGGTGCGATTTATCGTCCCCAAATACTTGTACAGAGCTTTTTACTGTTTACTTTTTTGCTAAGTCCCATAGCTGCGAGTGCAGCTGATATTACGCAACAACTCCACCGTCCAATAAATAGTTCAGTTGGGCGACAATCAAGAGATGAAGCAGATAGCTTGCTGAGTATCGGTGAAAAACAATACGCTTCAGGATATGCCGATAAAACAATTACGTCTTGCTTGGGGGCATTAGAATTATATCACGCAATTGGCGACCTGAAAGCACAAGGTCTAACTTACAATTTGCTTGCTAAGGCTTATGTTCAGCTTGGTAGTTTAAAAGAAGCGGAAGATGCGTTAAGAAGAGGATTAGCGATCGCTCGTGATACTAAAGACTTTCAATCTCAGGTTTTTGCCCTAAATAATATTGGTACATTTTTCTTGCAACAAGGAGAATTTGCTGCTGCTGGCAATTCTGTCGAAGATGCACTTGCAATTGCTCACGGTGTCAAAAATATTGAAGGAAAAGGACTATCTTTAAGTAATTTGGGTTTAGTAACTGCCAGGTTGGGAGATTATAACAAGGCCATTAAATTGTATGAAAATGCTTTAATTTTCCGCCGTCAGACTGGCGATGCCATCGGTGAAGCAAATACTTTGAATAATTTAGGAGATGCTTACCTAGCATCTGGAAATTATCAAGATACCATTGGCACTTATGGGGCAGCAATGCGGATAGCTAAAACTAACCGCGATCGCACTAATGAATTACGGGCAATTGACGGTTTAGTTACTGCTCACACTGCTGTCGGACGCTATGAACGGGCTTCTGATTTATTAGAGCAACGTTTAGCACTTGCTAAAGAATTGCGAAATTTGCGAGAAGAATTAAAATCTTTTGAGTCTTACGCTCAGTTATACAAGCAACAAGGTAATTATCTAACTGCCCGCAATTTTTACGAAAGGGCGATTATACTGGCGCGGACATTGGAAGACAGCAAACAAGAAGTGCAATTGCTGGATCAGCTAACTAAAATGCTTCAACGAAAGTAAGAATCATTCAATTTTAGATTTTGAATTTTAGATTTCTGCTTCAATCCAAAATCTAAAATTGGCAGAATTCACTCTTTCATTAACGTGAATTCGACAGAGCATATCATGTTCACCAAATTACCCATAATAAAATAACGGACTTCCAAATAAAAAAACATCCCAAATTTTCTTGTGGGATGTGTGTCCCCACCCGTCCCAGATTTAGGGCGGGCAAGATGCCCACCCCACAAGATATTGATAAAATTTTGATATGCAAATTAGATGTGTTTTAGCTTACTACGCAAAACTTTCCCTCTCCGACTCGGAGAGGGACAGATTTGAACTTTAGTTCAAGTCAGGGAGAGGTTCATCTAACACACCTTTATTAATTCAAGAACACTGAACCGTTTCGTTCGATTCTCATAGTACTTCTACCCTGTGCTGCATTCGTGGCTTCGTTAAATCTAACTTCCAAACTTCCTGATTCTGAAGAGGGTTGTGGAGTTACTATCAACTGTCCGCCATCTTCTCGTTCAAATGTCACCGTTGTTGGTGCCCGTAGACTTTGCAGTGTTATATAAGATTTACCTTGTAGCGATCGCGGTGCCGTATCACCAATCACTTGGTAGGTTACATTAGCCGCAGTGTCATTTATTAACCTGATATTAACAGTACCGTTTGCTAGTGCGATCGTAGTGCTGGGGGTTTGTCGTGGTTGTAGTAGTTGTTGATCGGTGGAAACCGCCCCTTGTGAAGGTTGTTGAGTTTGATCGCCAGAAACTGGGCTTTGTGAACTGACACCTGGTGCTGAAGCTTCACCACCTACACCCACTCTTGTTTGCTCTTGTGATGGGGTAGCAGGGACGGGAAGAAGCCCTTGAGCAGCCAGTCTTTGAGTTAGCGAATTGGGAGGACATCCCTGTGGTACTACAACGCGAGTGTTATGTGGTTCTTCATAGAAAATTCTAGGGCAGGGGTTAATCTTGGGAGTAGATTCTTGTGCTACTGATTGTTGTGCTAGTGCTTGAGGAATTGCTGGCAGAGTGATTAGTAATCCACCGCAAATAGCACCAAATACCTCAGCAGACTTGCGAATATTTTGAAAATTCATATTCATTCTTAACTCCTGATACAATTCAATTTGTCTTTCTTTAAAAGAAAAGTTTCTCAAACAGCAAATTTAATTAGCGGCTAATCCGTGCAGAATATATCTAAAAGTTAACAAATCAGTTAATTTTTTATCTCTAACTAGAGATTCAACAATAAGAGATAATCCGACATAATATCTCATTCTAAAGTTTGATAAACTTAATCAATTAACAATACCTTCGCCAAAAATAGAGGTAGCCTAGCTTTTGCCAAAATAGCCCAACATAAAGCCCAGTAGTGACTTCAAAATAAAAAAAATACCCAAAAAACTCTCTCCTCCTCATTCCTCTGTGTTCTCTGTGTCTCTGTGGTAGCCTGCGGCAAGTCGCTTCGCGTCTACGTTTCATTTTGATAATATATTTCTTGGAAGTCCCGTATATGCAATTTAAATGTGGAACAGCTTACTAATTACTCAGCTAAAATATCAATAATATAAATATGATGTTAGTAAGCAATCTGATTGCTAAATATTGCAACTATTGCTATGTAAATTAGTAAATAAATTAACTTCTGTGCATCTATCACAAGAAACAAATATTTATTGCCGAATTAAGACTCAAGAGTTATTGGTAAAGTAACAGTAAACGTAGTGCCAATATTTTGAGTGCTTTCAACTTGAATATGACCCTGGTGATGTTCGACAATAGCTTGAGCGATCGCTAATCCCAATCCTGAACCAGTAGCACCAGCTGTAGCTGTATTTCCAATTGTATGAGTCCGTGCCGGATCTACCCGATAAAACCGATCAAACAAGCGTGGTAGTGCTTCTGCTGGAATTCCAACACCGGTATCACTCACTTTAACTTGCAACTGGGCGCTGGTATAACGTAGTCCAGAAACGCGATTTATTCCCTCTATCCGCGCCAATTCAACTTTCACCCGTCCACCTGCTGGAGTGTAATGCAAAGCGTTAGCAATCAAATTTGTGAACAGCCGCACTAGTTGATCCCAATTGCCCACAAGGGTAAACCAATTTTCCAGTAATTCCGGGCTAGTTTCCGAGGCGGGAGGATCAACTAAGTCTAGAGAAAGAGCGATTTTTTTTTCAGGGACTAACAATTGTTGTTCTTCAACCACTTCCATCAGCAAGGCATCTAGCGGACAAGGTGAAAAGATATCTTTGCTAATACCACTATCCTGTCGTGCTAGGAAGAGTAAGTCATTAACTAACTTACCCAAACGCTGCGTTAACCGTTCCACTACCTTTAATTGTTGCCGATACTGCAAAGAATTAGTCGTTTCTGTCTCTGCTAAATCCAAGTCAGCAAGGGCGACTTGCACATTAGTTTGAATCAAAGTAATGGGACTTCTAAGTTCATGAGAAGCATCAGCAGTAAATTGTTTGAGGCGTTGGTAAGACTCCCCTACAGGTTCCATTGCTTTACCCGAAAGAAACCAACCACTTGCGCCCACAGAAAGCACCATCAACCCAATACCTAGCGCCAAATCAAAAATTAACTGGCGACTGGGTTTAGTTACTTCAAACCAGGGATGACTAACACGCAAATATCCTAATACTTGCCGCCCCACTTCCACCCGTTGTGTCACTTGCCGTAATAACAGTGGTGACGGTAGAGACGCGATTAATCCCGTCTTTAATTTTGAATTTTCATTATCTCCCTTGACTACGCGCACAGTTTCACCAGTGCGGTTAGCACGAAGGGGAATATTTAGGGGTTCAGATAGGGTTGACCAAAGTAATTCACCAGTCGGACTAAACCATTCTAGGTCGATGTGGTCATCTTCTACGGTGTCGGCATTCTCACGAAAACTGGCTTCTACATTAATGCGAAATTTATCTGCATCAGTATTAATTGGCTCAAATATCAGTGTAGACGCACAACGGCTGGTTGTTAGACAGCGCTCCACTATTTCTACTACATGGTTAAGGGTATCATCAATGCGCTCAATCAGTGTACTGCGAACGTATAAATAAACGCCACTGGCAAATAGTAGTAGTAATACAGCAGTGACAGTAGTATACCAAAGGGCGAGACGGCGACGAGTAGCTTGAAACATATTGCAATGCTGTGAAAAATGCTTTAGGTAAGCGAGTTAGCAAAGAAAAAATAGATATGGTATTATCGATTATTTTCCTTGAAAATACTTTTAATCAGGATATAACCGTAAAAATTTTTATACTAAAATTCTCTAAATAAATAATTTAATATTTTAACAATTAACTTCAATAAATTAAGTACTTTTACGCAGGCATCATCTTTTACCTAAGAGTTAAATTCTATTTGCAGTGAAGTTTGAAGGAGAAATGCAAAAGAACATTAAAAATTTCATAGCAACAGCTAATACATAACTCTTTTGTGGATGAATCTATAAAGTTGTTACAAAATTTCTAAGTTGTTAGAAAAAAATGAGCAACTTGATATTTGCAAGAACTTCCTTATCTGGTACTTAAAATTGGTGGTCGATTAACAGTAATAAACTTATTTGGCATTGCTCTGAGTAATTTGTAGCCAGTATATGTGCTTGAGCTTTACAGAAAATAATAAATAACTATGGCAACTTATTCAGGATTCCCCGATCCAGGAAATACCACAGCTACGGCTTTAGATACAACATCTTCATCTTATATTGGTGGTTCTCTCATCAGCACCGCCAGCATATTTCAAAATTCTCTTAGTAGCTCTGACATCCGCGATACTTATAGATTTACTGTTGGCAGTTCCAGTATTGTTACTTTGGGCTTGGATGGCTTGAGCAACAATGCCGATTTAAGATTGCTCAATAGTTCTGGCGGTTCTCTTTATACCTCTACTAACTCAGGCACTACCCCAGAATCAATTCGTGGGAACATAGCGGCTGGAACTTACTATGCCCAGGTTTTGGGTACGAGTATCACAAACTATAATCTCAGTCTCTCATCTGAAACCATCTTAGAAAGTTACCGCTCTGATAATTCACTTGGAACCGCATTTGATATTGGTACAATCACCAGTTATAACACCACTGATTTTGTCGGTAGTGCTGGTGCAATTGTAGATGATAATGACTATTACAAATTTCAATTAAATAACAACGGGAACCTCAGCATTAACCTAAATGGCTTAGGAGCTAATGCCGATGTATACTTACTTAGTTCTTCCGGGACAGTTAGTAGCAGTTCTGTTCAATCTGGCAATGCTTCAGAGTCTATCAACACCAATGTTAGCCAGGGAACATACTACATTCGTGTAGTTCAGGCGACATCAGGTTTTACTAACTATGATTTGCAGATTTCGCTGGTTTCAGATCCAGCAGATAATGGGGGTAACACTTTAGCAACAGCTCGCAATATTAATCCATTAACCACTAACAGCTACTCAGATTTTGTTAATTCATCTGACAATAAAGATTATTATCGCTTTGATTTGACTTCTGCTGCTTTAATTAACTTCACCTTAGCACCAGCAACGGGAAATGCAGATTTACAACTGGTAGATATTAACGGTAATAATATTCAAAGTTCCAACCAATCTGGAACTGCTATCGATACCATTCGGCGCAGCTTGAATGCAGGTACTTATTACGCCCTCGTTACTCCTGCTACAGGGGTAGCAACAGACTATACTCTTAGTACTTCGGCTCAAGACATAGCAGCAGATCAAGCTCCCAATACCTTATCTACAGCAAAAGATATTGGTAGTTCAAATGGTTCTCAAACTTTCAACGACTTTGTGGGTAATATTGACACTATTGATTACTACACTTTCAAGTCTAATACCAATAGTGTATTCAATCTCACCCTCAGTGGGTTGATTGACAATGCAGATGTGCAACTGTTGGATAGCAACGCTAGTGTAATTCAAACATCTGCTCAATCAGGGAATAGCAATGAAACTATAAACGCCAATTTGGGGGTTGGGACTTATTACGTTCGCGTTTACATCTCTGGTGGCAACACTTACTATACCTTAGACTTGTCTGGGTATGCTCAAGCCAGGATGGTTGATCTCAACTCCGGTTCTGGTAGTTCCAACCCCAGCAATCTGACAGCCGGGAGTAATATTTTGTACTTTACTGCCAACGATGGTAGCACTGGCTCTCAACTGTGGAAGAGTGATGGTACTGTAGCTAATACTACCCGCCTAACTAATATTAATTCTGGCAATTTTAACCCAGCTAATCTGACTGTCTTCAACAACAAGCTTTACTTCAGCGCTAATGATGGAATCAAGGGTAGAGAACTTTGGGTATTCGATGGTACTCAAGCCCAAATAGTTAGTGATATTAATCCTAATTCTGGCAGTTCCAACCCTACTAATCTTACTGTTGCTGGTAATAAACTCTTCTTTACTGCTGATAATGGCACGAATGGTCAGGAATTATGGGAATATAATGGTACAACATCTGCTCTCGTTAAAGATATCTACCCTGGTGTCAATAGTTCCAATCCATTCAATCTGACCAATGTCAATGGTAAGTTGTTCTTCAGAGCCAATAACCCCACTTATGGTACTGAGCTTTGGTCAAGTGATAGTACTCAAAACGGAACACAAGTTATTGACATCAGGACGGGAACACTTAGCTCATCGCCGAACAGCCTCACTTCTATAGGCAGTACTCTCTACTTCACTGCCAACAATGGTACGAGCGGATTTGAAGTCTGGAAGTATCAAGGTGGAGCAGCTAGTTTAGTTAAAGATGCCACACCTGGTAACAACAGCGTAGTACCAGAGTATTTAACTGCTGTTGGCAATACCTTGTACTTTGTCAAATCTAACGATAACTTTCAGGCAGAACTTTGGAAGAGTGACGGCACTGCTAACGGTACTGCAAGGGTTAAGAATGACACTACACAAGCGCCAAATATTGGTGTTGGCCCAACTGATTTGACTGCTGTTGGCAATACCTTATACTTCGTCACTTATGATACAACAAGTGGTATCGAACTCTGGAAAACAGATGGTACTGATAACAACACAGTACTAGTTAAAGATATTTCGGCTGGTAACAATTCTAATAACCAGCCAAATGATAGTGTTCCTACTAGTCTCGTCAATCTCAATAGCACCCTGTATTTTGCAGCTTCTGATGGTAGCAGCAGGGAAGTGTGGAGCAGCGATGGCACAGTTTCTGGTACGCAGAAATTCAGCAATATTTACACTACAGGAATTGCTGACCCTGCCAAGCTGACTGTCGTTGGTACGCGGCTGTTCTTCACTGCTACGAACGGGACTAACGGCACAGAATTGTGGGCGATTTAATAAGGAGGTGATGTGTAAGACAACAGCTATAAAACAACGTATAAACCAAGATTAATAAACAGTAAATTTACTGGAACTTTATTTCTTGGATATCAACCGCAAATCAAATTTGTTTGCTTAACGAGATATTGAGATTTGCTCAAGCTCAAATTAAATTCACACAGACACAATATTACGGAGAAATTGTTCATCATGAAGATCAGATTTTTAGTAGTTCTCGCCGCTACCTCTGCCTTTATTAACGCGTTGAGTGGTGTGATTTCTGCACCCGCAAATGCTCAAACTTCTGCTACAAGTAACGTAAACGTTACTCTAACAGTACCCGAAGTTCTCTACTTGCGGACTGTCAATCAAATTGATTTAAACCTTACAGCTGCGGACTTATCTGCAAAGACATTCACTGGAACTGGACCATATAGTGGTACTGAGAAAGGCGGTACAGCAAGTTCAAGCGGTAGTTCACTCGATACTAGCACTCCATTCAACACCAACGGCACAGATCTCGAAGTGGATAAAACAATACCTAAGGTGTTTGCAGTTTGGTCTAACAACGATAGTGGTCTGCCGATTACTATCAACGCAACAGTTGGAAGTGCTACTCTTGCCAATGGTAGTGCTACAGCAACTCTAACCTCTAATGGCGCTGTTCCACCCTCTGGTCCTGTCCCTGGCTTAATCACACCTTTTGTTGGTGGCGTTGATTTGACCGTGGTTGTGCCTGGGAATGGCATTGCTCAAGAAGGTTTATATAGCGGAGCAACCCTTGACATCACGGCTACCACAAACTAACTAGGGCTTGCTGTTTTTAGGGATAATAGGTATCCGAATTGGCATTTTGATGACGCTTTCATCCCTTTATTCAGCAACTTTAGTTAATCAGGGCTGAGGTTCTTACATTATTCAGATCAAGAGGTTTTTCATCTACCCTTAGCCCTACCTGCATTTTACAAGACTTACGCAGTGGTTACTCCAATTCTTTTGGATTAGGTTGAACTCTGCGTGAGTATTTTATTTGATGTTCCTTAAGGGTGTTGGAGATAAATGCAAAATGCCAAACACATGTAAACAGGGTGACAGCAATCTAGTAATACGAAAGAAGGCGCAGACTAAAATTATTAATTGCCTGTGTATTTCAAGCCTAACACTTTTAGTATTACCACAGCCCGCTTCTTTAGGGCAATCTTTCTTGAGAATTGCTGAACCTACACAGATTAATCAGTTATCTACTCCTCAAACACTAGTTATTCCTCCTTTACCAGCATCAGAAATTGTACCCGTAGCTAAAAGTGAGTCTGTCGCCAATCCACAAGAATTGCTGTCTCCTCCAGGTTTTAATACCTTCATCAGCCGTGATTTTCCCAACTTCTGGCAAATGCGCGTGCCTATAGACCAAGTGGGTTTTCTCTATGCCACCTATGAAATGAAGGCTGAAAATGGACGCAACAATGCGGTAAGTAATGCCCAGAGTTCCAATTCGGCAGTTCAAGTAGTGCTAGAACCATTACCCATCATCGAAATTTCTCGCGATCAAAATAGCAACACAGCTTTAGTGCAAGGCGGATTCCAATTGAAAATGGATCTCTCTACTGCCCAGTCGGCAGGTTTATATGGTGGCAATGTGACGGTAACAGTTAATCGGCGTTAGTTTTTTTCGTGATCTGGAATATTAAAATGAAAAACACAATCCCAACGTTGCAAAAATTCAGCAAAATAGCTTTAAGTCTACTGGGGGCTTTGTCTCTGGGCATACCTTCTGCTTCAGCAATTAATATTGGTGTAACTCCACCCCGATTGGAAGTCAAAATTAATAGTAATAAGACACGCACTGAAACTATTCGCGTTCTTAACCTTGATTCTAAGCCAGTTACACTGAAAGCCACTGTCAAGTCTTGGGTAATGAATGAAGCTAATAAAGCTCAAGACATTGCTTCCAATGAGCAATCTTTAGATCAGTGGATCGTTTTTACTCCCTCTCAATTTACAATTCCAGCCGGGGGCGCTCAAACCATACGCTTTGCTATTCGTCCTAAAGTTCAGCCCCAGCCAGGTGAACACCGTGCTGTACTTTATCTCCAAGAAGCTTCCTCTATCAAGTCATCTCAAGGAGTGAGGGTAAATGCACGGCTAGGGGTAGTGATTTATGGTTATGTGGGAGAGATTAAAAAAATTGGTGTCCTCAATTCTATCACTGTTGATGCCAAATCGAATGCTCTCAAAGCTGTATTTGATATTACTAATAAAGGTAATGCTTATGTACGCCTAAGTGGTCAATATGCCATTTGGCCTGCTGCTCAATATCCAGGTACTGAAGCTACAAAACCCATAGCTAATACAGGTAAACCGGGAGAAAAATTACCAAAATCTGTATTAGATGTAGGCTCATTACCATCATTACCAGTATTACCTAATAATACTCGTCAACTCCAGCTACCTATTACTAAAAATCTACCCCCTGGAAACTACGTCTTGGATATCAATGGGGAATTGAGTGGTCTACCAATTGATAAAGCTATTCCATTCACAGTTTCAGCAGATCGTAATAACCAGTCTGAAAATAAGCCAGGTGCTAGGAATCTGATCAATTCTCTTCAGCGTAAATAGATTTTGCAGATTCTAAAGCCCCAATTCTCAAAGTAAATTAATTGTCACTTTTTTTGAAATGATTTGGTAGCCGAAAAACTTTTTGGTCTACCTATAGAAACTTTTGTGCTTAAATATGCTTTACCAAAATCCAACACCTCCCCCAACAGTTACGATGAGCGAAGCTCCGCCAAAGGCTATCGCACAGCCCAAAAATTTCTTTTCTGCAAAGTTAACAGACGCTAATATTGCGAAGACAAACAAGATAATTGCAGCAGCGATCGCTCCACCAGAAACCCTAGCCGCAGAATTTTCTACATATAAATCGCCAGAAAGCTCTGTCAACAAGCAACTTGTTAAAAAGCTAATTGCCCAAACCACAAAAAATTCAGCTTCTGGTGAGTCGCCCATAACGTCAATAGACCCAGCAGAAAAAAAATCTTCTGTACCCAATACTTTTGCCGATAATAATACTTTAGAGCCACAAAGTTTATTATTGGGGATTATAATTAATAACCAAGAAGTTGGTAATTTAGATATTATAAAACAGGGAAATACCTTATTACTTCCATTGCTAGATTTTGCTAAACTTGCTGGATTTACTGTCGATATCTCTAGTGCGAATACAAAAATTAAAACGCCTGCTGGTGAAGTTACACTAACAGCAAATGAGTTTCAGAAAATCAACGGTATTGTTTATATTAGTAATGCAGTTTTACAATCTAAATTAGCCACAAATATTGAGTTAAAAACCTCAGATTCAGCTTTGATAGTTGACTTACCCTGGCGAAGAGATAATGGGCAATACAGCACTCAGGCTACTGATCTCCGACCTGAAGTTTTACCTCCTAGCAGTGGTTTATCAAATCTCAGGCAAGAGTTAAATTTTACCAATAATTCTGGGAATTCAGGCTGGCATAGTTCTACTCTTCTAGGAGGACGTTTAGCTGGTGGTGGATGGCGTGTACGATTAGAGAACGATTTTACTAACCAGCCGGAGATTGCTGATTACTTTTTCTTTAAACGCTCAAATCAATTTCTCTATCAGATTGGTCGTCAACAAATCGGGTTACATCCCTTATTGTCACCTACTAATCTGACTGGATTCCAAATTGGTTATACCAATCTCCCCTCAAATAGATTTAATGCAGCTTATGGTGCAACTGAACTCTTATCCAGACAGTCTCAGCCGATACAAAGCTTTCGCGGCGTAGTTCCTCCAGCAAGTTTTGTACAGTTAAGAATTGGTAGGGTTATCGTTGCTCAACAGCAAGTAGGACTAACTGGAGAATACGAATTTTCAGATGTCAATTTACCTACTGGTCAAACCAATGAGATTGAACTGTTGGTTTTTGGCCGTAATAACCTAAATGTACCTATAGAAATTCGTTCTTTAAGACTGAGAGCTTCTGATTTATTGTTACCATCTGGCGGAACTACCCAGCTAGCAGGTTTTGGTTTAACTGGTAACTATATCCAGAAATCTTTATTTGATGATTTTGGTAACAGGGACTCAGGTAAGCTTGCTGCATTTTATCAAGCGCGTCAGGGAATTTCTAATGACTTGACTCTGGAAGGTTCGGTGCAAGTACTCCCTGATACAACACAAACACAAGCAGGTTTTATTTGGCGCTTAATAAATCCAGCAATTCTCGCTGCTAGTGTTGGCACTTCTCATGGTGAATTTGGCTATACAGCTAACTTAGATTTCCAGTTAAATCGCTTGCAAATTCTCGGCAATTCTGAATTGTATCCGGCTGGTTATTTATATAGTAATCAATCGCGCGATCGCTTTAACCATAGTGTAGAAGCTAAATATACTTTTAGTAATTCTTTTAATCTGGGAGTCGTAGCTCGTAATCGCCAATATGAGAAGACTTCGACTAGTTACATTTTGCCCACTTTTTCATTCAGTCCGTTTTCTAACTTATCTTTAAGAGGCGCACCTGATTTTACCGGACGTTATTTATTCAACGCTTTTTATCGACCAACACAGAATAGCAGTCTGGGTTTTAGTGCTGTAGATAATACCTATACAACAGACTTTGGCTATAACCTGAATAGAGAATATTTAGTATCATTAGGGACTGAATCTGGCGGTGACTTGCCTACTCGTTTCACTGTAACCCTCAATCGTAATGCCAGTAACTTCTCAGACTTAAGTTGGCGCATCGGACTAGGATATAGAGATGGAGATATTGGGCCAGTGATTGGTGCTAGTATGCGTGTGTTACCAGGTTTGTTCGCTAGAGTGGAATATCAGGGCATCCCTTCTAGGATTAAAAATGTTTTTGGTGGTATTGGTGACGATCGCCTGTTTATCTCATTAGTATCAGATTTATCTTTTGCAGGTGGGAGAATGACTCCTTCGGAGTATACCTCTATTAGCAAAGATAAGGGTGCGATCGCTGGACGAATTGTCATAGAAGGAGCAAATAAAGGTTTTAATTTAAGTGAATCTACTATCCAAGTAATCAATAAGCAAGGTAAAAGCGTCGCTGGAACTGTAACTGACTCTAAAGGTAATTTCTTCATAGGTAATTTGCCAGAAGGTGTATATGTAGTTCAATTTGACCCACAAGGATTACCTGTAGAGCTTACTGTGAAGAAAAGTACGATAGTCGCTAAGGTGGAAAGCTCTGCTGTTACCAAGTTAGATTTCCCTGTCAGAGTAGAATACGGTTTAGCAGGAAGAATTACAGATGCCGCAGGTAAGCCAATACCAGGAATAGAGGTAGAAGTCATCAATGCTGAGGGTAAAAGAATTTCTTCATCTGAAAGTGACGAATTTGGTCTTTATCGTCTAGATGCAGTTCCCCTTGGTAAGTATACATTGCGAATCCCGCCTCAAGATGGCATTACAAATAACAGTAACTTGCCCACACGAGAGATCACGATTGACAAAGATTTCCTCTACGACCAAAATCTACAATTGCCGTTTGCCACAATGAAGGAAACTAAGGACAAATGAAGTTCTCTTTTCCTACTCCGGGAAAAGCTGCTTCGCCTCTATGCACCATTTAACTTACTATGTTTAGTATCCCCCAGTTAAATGGGCTATATCTGCCTGCTTTTAAGTCATTATGGCAAAATCTAAAAAAAGCTCTACCCCCATCAATCTTAGCGATCCACAATATTATCTTAACCGAGAGTTAAGCTGGTTAGAATTTAATGGCAGGGTGTTACATGAAGCCTGTGACGATCGCACGCCCCTTCTCGAACGCCTGAAGTTTTTGGGAATATTCAACTCTAATTTAGATGAGTTTTTCATGGTGCGGGTTGCTGGTTTAAAGCAACAAGTAGAGGCGAAAGTCAGCCTATTAACTCCCGATGGTCGGACACCACAACAACAGTTAGACGATATTAGGTCTACCCTCACTCCTCTTGTAAAGAAAGAGCATCAACATTTTGAGCAAGTACTTCGTCCTCTACTAGTAAATCATGGCATCCATATTCTGGATTACATAGATTTGAATCAAAAACAGAAGACTCATCTCAACAGTTATTTTGAGGAACAAGTCTTTCCAGTTTTGACACCCCTAGCTGTTGATCCTAGTCATCCCTTTCCTTTTATTTCTAATCTCAGTCTGAATCTGGCTGTTGTGGTCAAAAACCCAGACACTGAAGAAGAATTATTTGCCAGAGTTAAAGTCCCCAATCTGCTACCACGATTTTTAGCAATACCGCCGGAATTGGGAGATCAGCACAACGACAAACCTGTAAACTGGACAGGTGTACCCTTAGAACAAGCGATCGCTCATAACTTGGGATCTCTATTTCCAGGGATGAATATTCAAGAATATCATCCGTTTCGCATTACCCGTGATGCTGATTTGATTTTAGAAGAAGATGAAGCAGATGATTTGTTGTTAGCGATCGAACAAGAATTGCGAAAACGGCGCTTGGGTGGAAGTCCAGTCCGGTTAGAACTTCAATCCCAGACTCCTGAAATAGTGCGATCGCGATTATTGCATGATTTGGAATTAACAGAAAGCGATCTCTACGAAGTAGACGGTCTTTTGGGACTGCGGGATTTGATGTATTTTATGTCCTTGCCATTGCCAGAACTCAAAGATCCACCACGCCAATCTGTTGTACCATTACGCTTGCAAAGACTCAGGGAACCGAGTTTAGACCCAGATGGGCTGGAGACGGACGAAGGAAAAGACTTTTTTGCTGTGATTCGGGAAAAGGATTTGCTAGTACACCATCCCTATCAATCCTTTTCGGCTACAGTGGTGCGCTTTATCACCCATGCCGCCTACGATCCAAATGTGTTAGCCATCAAGATGACCCTTTACCGGACTTCTGGCGACTCGCCCATCGTCAACGCCTTAATTGCCGCCGCCGAAAATGGCAAGCAGGTATCCGTGCTGGTGGAATTAAAAGCGCGATTTGATGAGGAGAATAATATTTACTGGGCAAAAAGACTAGAAAGAGTCGGGGTTCATGTCGTCTATGGTTTAGTCGGGCTAAAAACCCACAGTAAAACCGTCATGGTAGTACGGCGGGAAAAAGACCGGATACGTCGCTACGTGCATATTGGCACAGGTAACTATAACCAGAAAACGGCACGGCTGTATACAGATTTGGGATTATTTAGTTGCCGTGAAGAATTAGGTGCTGACATCACAGATTTATTTAATTTCTTGACAGGCTACTCCTTGCAAAAGTCTTATCGAGAGTTGCTGGTTGCACCTGTGAATATGCGCGATCGCTTTTTGGCACTAATTCACCGCGAAATCGAAAATGTTCAAAATGGATTCTCTGGACGCATTGTTGCCAAAATGAATTCCCTAGTCGATCCGCAAATTATCGCTACTTTATATGAAGCCTCCCGCGCCGGAGTGCAAATCGACTTAATTATCAGGGGCGTTTGCTGTTTGCGTCCAGGACTCAAAGACATTAGTGAAAATATTCGCATAATCAGCATTGTCGGTCGCTTTTTAGAACACTCTCGAATTTATTATTTTCATAACAATACACAAGAGGAAATCTATATCGGCAGTGCCGACTGGATGCGCCGCAATTTAGATCGCCGAGTGGAAGTAATTACCCCAGTCAAAGACCCAGATATTGCCAAAGATTTGCAAGAAATTATGGGAATTATGCTCGCAGATAATCGCCAAGCTTGGGAATTACAAGCTGATGGCAGTTATATTCAACGCCGTCCTTATGATGATTCTCCAGAAGCTAATTCACAAAAAATTCTGATGAATATGGCATTACGCTCAAGTGGTGTAGCCTCAAACCTGATTGATTGACTTTTTTGAGAAGTTATCTAAGTTGTTTGTTATGGGTTCACACAAGTTATTCAACCATAGGATAGAGTTAGTGCTGGCATTTGTTCCCATAAACTAGAGAGGTTGTTCTGAAATAATTTCGTCTTTCCCCTCAATGTTAATGTTATCCTGTGAGCTTTCTATCTTGCGTGTTCTAGTAGTTGATGACCACGAACTGACTCGTTTAACCTTACAATTAGTTTTTTCTTGCCAGGAAAATATTCAAGTAGTAGGTTTAGCCAGTAATGGTGAAGAAGCTATAGAAATGGTTAAACGTTGCCATCCTGACGTAATTGTTCTAGATTTACAAATGCCAGTCATGGATGGCTGGAGTGCGTCTAGTCAAATTAAAGCTATATCTCCGAACACCCAGATCCTTGCTTACTCCTCAGTGGAAGACGTAAATTTTCAGGGGACAAAAGCAATGTCTAGCTTTGATGAAGTTTGCAAGAAAGATGTACCTACAAAAGAACTTATTGCCTTAGTTAGGCAGTTAGGTCAGCGTGCAGGAGATGGTTCAGTTGCAGGATAAATGATACAGCTAAGTTGCTTCGCCAAATCACACTTAGTTAAATTCTGGGGATTTAAGGACATGATAGTACTGAGGAGCGTCGGTATAACCTGAAGTTGAGGGTTAAACCGACGCAATTTTTGATAATTTCTACTCTACCGGAATGGTACGTCTAAATTCATCAATTAATTCATCCAGTTCTTCCAAAGCCTGATTTACGTCAACTCTCAAAGTTCCTAAATTTGGTTGCTCAAGTAGACCTAACAGATACTCGCGTTTGCTTTGAACTGCGGTAATTCGTTCTTTTATAGTCTGTAAATCCATTATTTTTTTCCTATCTTTAACTACCTTTAAATTTAAAGTTAACTCAAAATCCAACATTCTGGGGCAATAAGGGACTTCCAACAAATAAATTACCCAATCTTTTGGGGTGGGCATCTTGCCCATATACAAGGGCGGGCAAGATGCCCACCCTACAAGAAGTAGTTGAGTATTTTTTTATTTGGAAGTCCCTAATACGCCCTTACTAGTCTACTACACGAACTTTGTGGCTTAGAAATCCGTGTCCTTGCGTCTACGGAAATTCTTATATAAGGAAGGCAGAACCTCTTGGCTTCTTACCGTGTCAGTCTTAACCTAGCAATTTTGAGTTGGTTGAATACTACTGTCTAGGAACTATGTTCTTCCCTAATTAGTTATTCATAGCCGATGATAATAAAACTGAGGTATTCAGACTTTATACTAATTTAAGCTCATGCTACGCCAAATCTCTTTGGGAACACTCGGTTTAACTATCGGCGGTATATTAACCATCATGGGTTTCGTCGCTTATGGTGCTAATAATGCCACATTAAATCTTGTCGGATTTTTTTACGGAATTCCTCTATTGTTGGGAGGGTTGGCGCTGAAAGCTAATGAACTCAAGCCAGTGCCCTTTACTCAAACTACGTCACCGTCAGCATTGATATTGCGGGAACAGCAAGCAACTGACACCCAAAATAAAATTCGCAAAGACATCACCCGATATTGTTACGGTCAAGATGCTCATCTAGATACAACACTTTCTTTTCTGGGTTTGAGTCCCTCAGACCAGGAACGGCCAACAGTAACAGGCTTGCGAGAAACAGAAGTTAATGGCAGCTATGCCCTAGTTTTAGAATTTGATTCACCGCTCATACCAATTGATGTCTGGCAACAAAAGCAGGAAAAAATGACCAACTATTTTGGCCCTGGATTGGAGGTTCAAATAACGCAGCCATCTGAAAACAAAATTGAGCTAGCACTGATCAATACTCAAAAAGAGTCACTTGTCACTAGTCAATAGTCAAGAATAAAAATTCTCGTTACCCAAACTCGATTCTTTTATGTACGAATCCTGAATCAAAGGCGCAGATCCCCGACTTATCAAAGAAGTTGGCGATCTGCCAATACGGTTCGGATAAGCAGGAGAGGGAAGAGGGTATTGTTGAGTAATTCTTCTCTCACCCTGCTTACAAGACTGCGTAGGTTAAGCCTAGAAAATAACTCCAATGTAGGTTGGTTGAGGAACAAAACCCAATATTTTCAAGAATTTCTTGGGTAACACTTAAGTTCAACCCAATCTACAAATCTACTGCCTGTTATGCTACTTCTTAATTGCTAACCAAAAAGTTACTTTTCTAAACGGACTGCATACCACTGCAAATATTGCCCAGGAGCAATATCTAATTCGCAGGTGGTGTCAAGTAAATATTGTGCTTGAGATTCCGCAGTATCAAACTTTTGCAAATCAGGCGGCAAATCTTGAATTGTGAGTTGTTGGAGAGTTGTTTTGAGCTTTTCTAATAACTCTGATTGTGTGAGAAATTGTTCTGGTTGATTTGTTTCTAAAACCACAAAGTGATCTTGCTGATACATTAATGAGTCTGGCATTTTGAATATTTAGTGGATGTAAATAGAATTTGATTTTTTGATGAAATAAAGATAGCAGTTTTATATGTTAATTCTGAAGTAACGGTCAAATTTAGTTGTTCAATAACTCTTAATTTACCATATCTAACTTTATAGAATCTTAGCTAGTAAATCGCTGTTTTTTATAAAAAATAAATATAGGTTTTAATTTAGCCAAAATCTATCGGAACTAAATAATATTTTTTAATTATTTTATTAACCCAGAGTGACTCGACAAGAAAGCTTTCTACCAAGGTACATTCATATTCTATGTAATTATACTAAACAATCCGTAATGCTTGCCAAATAGACTAAATAAATTTGATTCAAGTGATATTAATATTTAGTCTTAACTATCTTCTGAGCGCACTTGTGATTTTTGCTTTGCCCTGTATTGTTAGGTTTCTAAACTAACTACAGAACTAAATAAATAAGGTGTGCATTTGCAATTTTTTGAAAAATCGCAATTTGACTTTAACAATGGGGAAATATAAAAGTAACATTTCCTCCCCTAACCATAGCGAACAAAAAGGTAAAAATTGCCTTCATGTTCTAATTATAGATTGTCTATGCAACTTAGTTCTCTACCGCTTGCTTGGCTTAGTAACACAAGAGCCTCTATTGTCAAAAAACAGTTGATTGTGAAGCTAGACACACCTTTGCCGCAAATCTTGGCATTGATGAAAAGAGCGATCGCCCCCATACGATTGAGTTGCACAGCCTTTTTCAGGATAGTTCTGCAAGTGGAAGGCAACTCATGTCAGGCATAACCCCATTTTCTGTTTCTAAGCAACCACCACTGATTCTAGTAGCTGATGATGACAAGACCATCCGAGTATTGTTGCGTAAAGCTATGGAACAAGAAGGTTATCGAGTGGTCGAGGCCAATGATGGTAAGCAATGTTTAGATGCTTACGAGACTATCAAACCGGATATAGTTTTGCTAGATGCTGTAATGCCTGTGATGGATGGTTTTACCTGCTGTAAGCACTTGCTCCAGATTGCTAGAAATAATTTAATCTCAGCCCTTGCAACCTTTGATACTGACTCGGCTCTTAATAATACGGTGATCTCTAAGATATGGGAGCGCACTCCCATATTGATGATCACATGCTTGGATGATGAAGAATCCGTAGACCGTGCTTTTGAAGCAGGGGCGACTGATTATGTCACTAAGCCAATTCACTGGCCTGTATTGCGCCAGCGATTGCGTCGCCTGCTACAGCAAGCGCAAATCTACAAACAGTTAGAGGCGGCAAACCAAGCTTTGCACCACCTCGCCAATGTAGATGGCTTAACTGAGTTGGCAAATCGTCGCCGTTTTGATGATTATCTCAATACTCAGTGGATTAATCTGGCACAAGAGGAGTGTCCCCTGTCAATGATTTTGTGTGATATCGACTATTTTAAATTTTATAACGATAAATATGGTCATCCGGCTGGGGATGTGTGTTTACAAAAGGTAGGTGCTTTATTAAGCCTCAAGGCGCAAAAACATCAGGATTTAGTCGCGCGTTACGGTGGCGAAGAATTTGCTGTGATTATGCCATACACCCCTGCATCTGGGGCAGTTCACGTTGCCGCAGCGATACAAGAAGGAATCAAAGATTTGCAAATTGTTCACGATGGGTCTGCGGTGAGTCAGCATGTCACGCTAAGTATGGGCGTGGCTACTGTTGTGCCCACTTGGGAATCCTCTCCTTCAGATTTGATTGTGCGGGCAGATAAAGCACTTTACCAAGCAAAGACCGGGGGGCGCGATCGCTTTGTCTCAAGTTCTTAGAGACGCGATTAACCCTTGTCTGTACAATGGTCATTTGTCATTTGTCATTTGTCATTTGTGAATGACCAATCTCTAAGAAGGATAAACTGGGAGTGTGAAGTGGAACCATGCTCCGTTATTGGGGGCAGAGTCTACCCAAATTTGACCATAATGTGCCAGGATGATGCGTTGACATAAACAAAGACCAATCCCATAACCTTCTGTACTTTCATCCCGTTGCAGGCGGAAGTGATTTTCAAAGATGCGATCGCGATTTTCTATAGGAATACCAGGCCCGGTATCGCCGATACTAAACTGAACTTTTTGGGTAGTGCGGTGCAATCCGGCAACGCTAATTTTGCCACCTTCTGGGGTATATTTGATGGCATTATCCAACAGATTCACTAGCACTTGGCGGATGCGTTCTGGGTCAGCATATACATAAGGCAAGTCATTAGGAATATCTGTTTCTACCTCTTGGGATTTGGCGGTGTAGCGATCGCACAATTCTTCTAGTACATCTAAACACACTTTACCTAGTTGTATCTTTTGTGGTAAGATAGGAAACTCTGTATCTTTGCCACGACCTACCTCTAAAAGGTCAGCAATCATCCGGTCAATGACCTTAGTTTGATTGCGGGCTTGTTTTAATAAATGCGCCGTCATGGATGGCTTGAGGCGCTGGAATTGTCCCGTCTCTAAATTGTAATTAGATTGAAGAGTTTCGATGGCGATCGCGGCAGCAGTTAGTGGATTGCGAAGATCGTGCGCCAGCATAGCAATCACCCGGTCTTTAAACTGTAGCTGCTCTTGGAGGTTATCTTTTTCCTGTTTCAAGCGAAAAATCTCGTCTGAGAGTCGGATTAGTTCCGCAGAAACAGCAACTGAACGGATAGTGGACTTGGGTGATGTTGCCCTAACATTCTCGTCTATACGTTCTTGTAAGTCTTCCTGTACTTTTAAGTAGGTGTCTACAGCACCTTGCCAGCGAGGCCACCAGTTTTTCAATTGCGCTATGATATTACTCCCAGCCAAAACCTGTCGTGGTTCCGGATGGATTTTGATTAAAGCTGGCGTTGCTATCAATTTAAAGTGTTCTGCTAAGTAAGGTTGTTGCCCAACATCGATAGTTTCAACTTCAAAACTATACTCAGCCTGCAATTCTTTTAAGTAAGCACGGATTCGCTGCACTTGTTGTCGGGACTTGGGTCGTCCATCGATAAACAGTAGCAACTGGAGTGGAGCCTCAGAATAAATAGGCTGATCCTGGGAAACTTGCATGTAATCGTGTTTCAGCACTGGTAACAACCCGGCGACGCTTTACAGAAAGTAAAAAAGACTGACGGTTGTCGATGGTCGTTGTTTTTTCTTCAATTTAATATCTATTTTAGATTCTTAATACTCCTATCAGTTCTGCGTTTTTGGCATCAGACATATCTTTTTCAGCCTTTTGCCCCCTTTTGGTTAACTTTATCTCCAAGAAACACCCAAGTTCCTTGAATATAAGTCTTAATTTGCCCTAAAGCAAAAATTTTCGCCAGAGTTAGCAGGTGAAAGGTTTAACACTATGTCAATTCGAGTACTTGCTTTGAACAAGTAATCACCGAAGCAAACGCAGATGCTAATTGTATCTAATCTATCAGGAAGTTGTTAACTGTTCAGACCAAATTTGTAGAGGGCTTTTTCAACCGCCAGTGCATCCGATGAAGTGTCTTTTTTGCCTCTACCCAATCCTAGTAATGATTGGGAAAACAGTCACAGCTAATTATGTACTGTCTCTATAACTTGCGAAGCGTACCTTCTGCCGAGCCTTCCTAAAATAACCCCTACCCTATACCAGAAGAACAGGGGATGGATTGCCAAAGAGAAAACTTCGGATAACATAGAGGCGATGCCTACGGCGGTAATTACGCACTTTTAGAGAAAGCACTCACTGCTTTCGAGGCTGCCTATACAAACTCTTTACTATACCATAAGTAGCACTTACCCCAGAAAATAAATTTAGAGATACTAGGGAAACTGCTGCGACACTTGACTGCTTTGCCTATCACCCCGCCCCCAAGAACCACAAACTTACGCTAAGTTCCTGGAATTGCTTAATAGCTGGCATTTCCACCTATTGCCTTATTCAGCTTACCATCGTCAGATGAATAATTTCCAAAATCGATTGTAAGCAAGCGTTAGCCTTCTTTATCTATTCCCCTCCTTGGATGAGGCTAAAGGGGGCTTTAGTCCTAGTCTATCACTTCAGTTGTAATGCGATCGCATTACAACTAGTGCATCTTGAAGAAGATTAAAGCTTTTGCTAGCTACACTGCTCTTTGGTGAGTTAACAATCAGTTATCGGTGCCAATTGAATATTTCCAGAAGTATCTAAAAATTTGATTCTCAATTTAGTAGTCTGCCACATTAATTTTGATCAGTTAGTAGTGGGTGGCTCTAGCTCTCATCTAAGCACAGTCTCTTAACCTGTGTAATACCTGTGAGCTTAGAGCATCCAAATCACAAAACTCTTATGTAGCAAGTATTTCAGGTTTATTTCTGTTTTTTTCCAAAAATGTTAGTTTGCCAGAACTTTAGGGAACTCTATAAATAAGCATGGGAATTATCAAAACCTAATGGCTGTTAAACAAAGACAATACGGTAGCTTTTTGCTACCGTTTACTCATTTTTAGAGATATCATCTTCACCAACAGAGACATTTACGAAGAAGACGCTGTGAGTCGGTAGTGTCTTTTGGTTAGAAAAGCAGAGGGAGAATGCCCAATACTTCGGCAACCCTCAGTACAAGTACCCAATGCCCCATTCCCCATTCCCCATTCCCATTTAATGAACAGTCTGCGCTAGGGTAGGAATTGAAACTCAATTTGTGATTTCCTGTGCTTCCCTGTAAACGTCCAGCTGTATTTCTAATTTGGGCTGTTCTACTGACTTCGTTAACAGCCTGTGCTAACAGTCCAGTCGCCAAAAACCTTGAGGAATCTTTGGCGGCAGATCCAAAGCTGCAAAGCAATCCAGTTGTCTTTGGAGAATCTCAGAGTAACCAACCGCAAGCACAGCAAAACGAATCTACACTTCAGTTACCTGCTGATTTTCCTAAAGATATCCCCCTATATTCCAATGCCAAACTACAGGAAGTTACACCTGCTAGTGGCTCAGAAAACAGAGTCTCAACTCGTTGGTTGAGTTCTGACCCCATCAACTTTATTGCTAGCTTTTATAGTAGCCAGTTTCAAACAAATAACTGGCAGATTTTGCAACAGCCAACAGATGATGCGGGAGGTGCTTTTGAGGCACGTCGTAACGATTTGCTGTTGAAGGTTTCCATTCAGCCTAAATCAGTTACTAACGCCACACCTAATCAACCCCAAACAGCCACCGAATTACTTATTGACTACGTACCGAATAGTACTGCGACGGCACAACCTACCCTGACTACAAATCCTAACGAAACTACTAACGCCGTTCCTCAACCAGGAAATTCCCAGTTTATTGGCCCCGTACCACCCACAAACTTGGCAGCACAGCCACTAAGTACGGCTGATAACCAAACAACTCCTACGGCGACACCTGAATCTCAGGAATTCAACGATCTCAATAAAGTACCGCAAGAATGGCGGCAACATATCCAAGATTTGGCTGGATTAGGTGTTTTGTCTATAGAAGCAAAGGCAACCAAGAGCAGCTCTATTACCACAACTAACCAGTTTGAACCCAGCAAAATCGTTACACATCGAGAATACGCTCGTTGGCTAATTGCTGCTAACAATGCTATGTATGCCAGCAATCCAGCTAAACAAATTCGCTTGGCATCAGAAACTACTCAACCAGTTTTTAGTGATGTGTCTGCAAAAGACCCTGATTTTCCAGCAATTCAGGGATTAGCCGAGGCTGGGTTAATTCCCAGTCCTTTGTCTGGAGATTCTACAGTAGTTTTGTTTCGTCCTGATGCACCCCTAACGCGGGAACAGTTGCTGCTGTGGAAATTACCTATAGATACTCGCCAAGCTTTACCCTCTGCTAACTTAGATGCGGTCAAACAAACCTGGGGTTTCCAAGATGCGGCGCGAATTGACCCCAAGGCTTTAAGAGCAGTGTTAGCTGATTACCAGAATGGCGAACAATCGAATATTCGGCGGGTGTTTGGTTATACGACTTTGTTTCAACCGAAAAAACCAGTAACTCGTGCTGAGGCTGCTACAGCTTTGTCGTATTTCGGCAGTCAGGGTGAGGGTGTATCGGCTACTGAGGCTTTGAAATTAAAGCGAAGTTAAAGCGATGCCTACGATGAGCTAGACCATTCTGTTGCGGTTAGTCCGTCGATATCATAAAAGTGGGCAATTTACATGCTAAAGCGTGGAAATTTTGCCATTTCTTTGTAATAGGCTTATTTTTTATCAAGAAAACGTAAATCTAAGTAAGTAAGTCGGTGCGAATAAATCGAACTATGTTAATTAATGTAAAATTATTGTAATCCAGTTCGTAGTAAGGACTTTAGTCCTAAAAGAAGGACTAAAGTCCTTACTACAAACCTTTAATTATTTACGCCGTTTTACTTATTTTCAGCTTTTTTACCTGTGTTTGATGAATTTTTGAGGCATAGTTAAGTAAAACAACGTAAATTAACTTAATAGGCGTACTTAGTCAGGGCTATTTCATTCTCATCTAGCCCGCCTCAGAATGAATTCTGAGTCTAATAGCTAAAGTCGTCTTTCGACGACTGAGAAAAGGTTATAGTCCCACCCTTGCATTACTTTTAAACAAATTAAAAATACCACAGGTAAAACGAAGATAAAAAAACAAGCTGTAGCGGTTGGATTTATTCTCTTATCTTTCATGTTGCCGCTCAAAGCGAATGCTGCGAATTTTACCAAATTTTATGTATTTGGCGACAGTCTTTCTTATACTGGCAATGTTTTCACTGCTACTAATGGTTTAGTCGCTCCGGCAACAGCCATTCCCCAAGATGCACCCTACTTTCAAGGGCGTTTTTCTAATGATCAGGTGTGGGTAGACTACCTGGAAAATCAGCTAGGATTTAATCCTACCCCATACTTAATTTCAAATCCTACTATTCCCAATCAAGGTATTAATTTTGCTGTGGGCGGCGCTAGTTCTGGTCAGGTAACGCTGTTGTTCCTAGTGCGCCGTTACCGGGAGTACTAGAGCAAGTCGGCTTGTTGACGCAACCGATTCTACAAGGTAATCAGAAGCTTGATCCAAATTGCTCTTTATGCTGTATGGGGAGGTGCAAATGATTATGTGTTTGGTCAAGCTACCAATGCGGCTCAAACAGTCCAGAATTTATCAAGAAAGGCAGAGTGCAAGAGTCAGAATTCCCTTCTGCCTTCTGCCTCCTGCCCTCTGCCTTTCTTGATAACTCGGATTTGAATCTGATCTCTGTTGATGTGTTTTCTCTATTTAATCAAGTACAAGCAAATCCAGGTAAGTTTGGGTTTCAAGATGTGGTTAACCCTTGCGTAGTCGGGAATTTTCAGACAATTATCAGTGTATGCCCTCAACCAAACGATTATTTGTTCTTTGATTCTGTGCATCCAACAACAGGCGTTCATAAGTTAGTAGCAGAAACTGCACTGGCGGCGATTGAGGCTAAGTCTGTGCCGGAACCTGCGATAAACTTAGGGATTTTAGCCTTGGGTGCTTATGGTGCGGTAGGAGTGCTGAAACGTCAACAAAAAAGAGCAGCATTGATGACAGCAGGTCGGGTTTTTGATGCACCATTGTCTCATACAACAGTTGAAAACTGAACTAGGCGTTGCTGATTGCGGTATGAAAACGATTGTGCGTTACGGTGAAAATCCTTGTAGAGACGTAAAATTTTACGTCTCTACATCCAAATTTATACCTCCATTCAGCAACGCTCTGAACTAACTGTATTGATGTGGGATTACGATCGCTTATTTCAAATTATTGAAGAATTAGTTATGCACCATTCTCCTAGTGGTGTAGAAGCTGAGATTAATCGGTTGTTGATGCAACGATTTGCGGCGCTGGGTGTAGAAGTATTGCCCCCATAAATAGAATTTAGGGGCTATCCCGCCGTTGATATCCTGGTATTGTGACAGGAGATGATGATCTGCTAGTGCTAAACCCTTGGAGAGGCATTGAAATTCTGACTGTTCAAGAATTTTTAGCAAAGAACTAGCAAAAATAGCAGGTTACATGCCTGAGTAGGGTGCTAGGGCTAAAGTTTTCGTCAGATCAGCAAGGAGAAAGCGATCGCAGAGGTTTAACAGTTCTACCTCGGTCTGCGTCTGTCGCATCAGCCGCAGGAAATGACCTTCAGCATCAACACTCAGGGCAATGTAGTTGAGGAACATTTTGAGGTAGCCTACACGCGATCGCACTGGCATAGTTGCTGCTGCGGGGGTTTGCCATAAACGATCAATATAGTTGCGTACTTCTGCTAAAGGAACGGGCGCGATCGCCTCTCCCCGCAAGGCCTGCCGAATTTGATTAAAAAGCCAAGGATTCCCAATTGCCCAACGTCCCACCATCACACCCGCCGCGCCCGTTTGAGAAAGCACTTTAAGGGCAGTTGTCGCAGAGTGGATATTACCATTGGCAAGCACTGGACAATCAACCCGTTTCACCGCTTCAGCGATCAAATCATATTTCACTGCTCCGTGGTACATATCTTTCACCGTGCGACCATGCAAACTCAGCAAATCAATGCTGTGGCGATTAATTATATCTAGAATTTCGTAAAAATTATCTGTATTTTCAAAGCCTACGCGCATCTTGACGGTTAAAGGGCGATCGTTCACAGCAGAACGCAGTTCTCCCAAAATCCGATCCACTTTTTCTGGTGAGAGCAGCAATCCACCCCCAACATTTTTGCGATAGATTCTAGGTGCTGGACAGCCCATGTTCAAGTCAACTCCAGCGATATTATATTTGCAGAGTTGCTTTGCTGTTCTTACTAAGTCGGGAATGCTTTCGCCAATCATTTGAGCAAAAACGGGGCGACCGGTGTCGTTTTCGGTGATTGCTGCCAGAATGTTACGATTGAGTCGTGAGGTATCATTGACGCGGAAATACTCGGTGAAGAAGTAGTCAGGGCTGCCGTAGTGGGCAATGACTTTCATAAACCAGAGGTTTGTTACATCTTGCATGGGCGCAAGAGCGGTGAGGGGTAGGTGTGGATGCCGCGATTGGGGGAGCGATACCTGGGACATAGAGATTTTAGCGATCGACAAAACATCACTCTATCAAAAAAGTTCTGACTGAATTAATATCTTTAATCTAATAAATGCAAGTATCAGTATCAAGTAAAAAAGGTTTCAAAAATCTTGACACAACTTTCAAAGGTTTCAAACGTGAAAAAATTGATTAGTTGCAGAATAAGTTATAGTTTTAAGTCTTCATCAAATATTAATTCAATGTCTCTTGCACCATGAATGACTCGTAGAATATCAATTGCTGATTCAGTGATGCGGTAAAAGATAAGATATTGTTGAAATCCTTTGATAGATATTTGTCGAATTTCTGCTAGATTGGGATGGATAAACTGACATTCTTTACCAATAGCTGGGGTTTTTGCTAATTGTTTAAATGTTGCTTCGGCTGCTGTTAAAAAGCGGTCTGAAACATCTAAGTTATCTTGTGCTATATATGTTGCTAAGTCTATTAAGTCCCGGATAACTTGAGGTCTTTTTTTTATTTCAAACATCACGGCTAAATTGCATCTTGATGTTTGTTCATTCTTTGTCGGATTGTTTGACGGATATCTTCCCAATCTTGAACAGTCATTTCTGTTGCATTCCCAGAGTTTAATCCTTCCAGAAGCATTGTTTCTAGACGTTCTTTAGCTCTTTGTTTTTGGTCTTGTCGCACTAATTCACGAAAATATTCGCTGACACTGCTGTAACCACCTTGAGCTACCTGTTCTTCTATATAAGTTCGCATGGTGTCAGGTAAGGAAATATTGATACTTTTCACAAGTGTTAGTTTTTGAATCTGTTTTTCTACATTATGGCAGTTTTTGCCACTTTATGCTGTCGCACAGAAGATGTTATTTGGGATTGAACTGTAGCAATTGTTTCACTGCACAGCATACAAGTACGTCACATTAGTAGAAGAGAAATTGCGCGATCGCGCCTGATAATCTAATTTATAATGGCATACAGCCAAATAATATTTTGAATTTTAAAATATATCACTTGATACCAGAGGCTTGGTAATCTGAAGGAAGTCGGAAAGAGTAGTTATTAACTTTTTCTAAAAATTGATGGATTTTGGATTCTCCATCATCAATTGTTTGAGTAGATTCAGTTGGTTCCAAAATCACAATTTGTATAGTTTTACCTTCTAATTCGGGGCTAAGTTTTTCACTCAGAACCAGTTCGCCATTAGTGCAGGTTGCTTGAAGAATTTTGAGCATAAAATTTACTGAATATGAAAATTGACTTTTTTAAGAGCTAACCAAAATCCTGTATCAACGATGAGTATATTTATTATCTAACGTACTTCTAATATTGAGGAAACTTTTCAGCATTACTTCATTGTAAACTACTTTTAAACCGATCGCGGCTGATAAATTTATAATTTATCAAGGCATACAATCAAATAATGTTTTAAAATTTAAAATATATTAGTTGATACCAAAGGCTATAAAAAATGAGCATTGAGGAAATTATTATAAACAAGGTAAGAATATTACCTCCTGATAAGCAACAAGAGGCGTTAGATTTTGTAGAATTTTTACTTGCAAAAATACAAAAACAAGAGTTATCTGCTCAAGAAATAAAGTCAGGGGTTTCAGCTTTGACTCTGGCTCAAGAATACATTGGTTGTGTGGAAGCAGCGAGTGATTTGTCTACTAATAAAAATTATATAGATGCTTACGGTTCGTGATGAGGCGATGGTATTGCTAGATAGAGAACCATTAGTTGCAGTAATTAATCGCCGTGACCAGTTTCATAGCTGGATAACAACCCTTGAATTTTATTGATTATAATGTTATTAATTTCACAATTATTATTTCAATTAAGTAAATATGCGTAGACAAGAATCTGAGTTGTTTAAGTTTGCCTATTGTGGCTCAAACTTGGATCAAAAGCTTCAAGATTTGGCAAACTTGGCAGAGGGAGAGGAGTGGGGATATGAAAAAGAGCGGTATAGAGCAGGTAGCTCAGACAAACTACCGATTCTGCATAGTTATATCATTTATACTTTTGAACGAATCCAACAAAACCAATCTGAAAAAATCAAAATAAAAGATAGTTATGCCTGTTTTAATACCGGATTGCTATCAAGACATTATTTGGAACCAATATATGCTTTATTCCGAAGCAATCCAAACAAGCTTAAAGATGCTAACCTTCAAGATTGGATGTTGCTAAGGTTTTGTCCTCAAAGTGATAAAGACTTAATCCGTTTTGCGGGAAGCTTTCCTCCTAGAGTCACATACTACGATTATCCAATGGAACTCTGGTTTAATCCAAAGCTGCAATTGACAATTGATTATGATCATATTATTCGAGAGAGAGGTGACTTTTATGACAATAAGAACAATTATCGTTTTCCTGAAACTTATAAAGACTTGAGTATAAGTGAAAAGAGAGGTCTTCTAGAGGGAGGCGTTAGATTATTACAAGTAAGACTAGAAACAAGCTACAGAATACCAATTCCACAATTCTATTTCCCTAGACAGAAAATCCAATTCCTTTTACCAATTTATTTTGGTAACGCTGATAATGCAGCGATGGCTTTAGCTGCTGAATTTCATGGAGATAGCTACTATTCGTCAACTTGCCTCGACTTAGATATGGCTTATAACAATGCTAGACTGCTGGCGGCTCCTGATAGAGCTTTATGGCTAAAACCATAAAAATTGCAACTCAATTTTGCTATCACTTAGCAAAATTTTATAGCTGTCAGTTTCTCACTTTAACTTTTTTGCCCCCACTCAGCCAAACAGGTAGATGGGGGTATCACATTACATGAAATATTAATGAACTAACTCAATCGCACGTTTCGTCAACGCCTCAGCAGTCAAACCATTAAACGCTATCAATTTACTAGCACTGACTCGTAAACTAACTTTTGTGACTCGTAAACTAGCTTTTGCGACTAGTAAACTAAGTTTCTGACTCGTAAAGCAACTTTTGTGACTCGTAAACCAGCTTTTGCGACTCCAAAACCAGCTTTTGTGACTTCAAAACCAGCTTTTGCGACTCTAAAACCAACTTTTGTCAAAGAATTTCAGCAAATCTACTTCCATTTTTCCTGCCTGCTAAGTTTTCTTCAATAAAAAAACGCAAATATACGCATTCCAACGCAATTTCAGCGTTTATATACGTATAAATGCGATAAAAGTGGAAACAATTTTAGCTTTAGGGACTTCCAAATAAAAAAATACTCAACTACTTCTTGTGGGGTGGGCATCTTGCCCGCCCGTATAGAAAGGCGGGCAAGATGCCCGCCCCACAATATTGAGTAATTTATTTGTTGGAAGTCTCTTAATGCACTAACGCGATCGCCCTCTTTGTCAACGCTTCAGCAGTCAATCCATTAAACGCCATCAACTCGCCAGCACTAGCTGTAGTTTCGCCACGTTTCCACGCAAAAGTATCGCGCTTTGCTGTACTCCTTAACAAAATTGGTTCCAGCATCCCCGCAGCACCACCAGTAACAGCAATTAAGGCATCACCATCAAATAATTCGGCAAATTTCGCATCATCCAAGAAACCGCCTTCGGCTTGGGAACAGGTATCCCATGCGGTATCATGACTACGGTACAATTGCCGAGGATTGATGACAGTAACTATCTTCACGCCAATACCTTCAGTTTCCAAGAAAGCAGCAGCTTCAAATACTGGTATTAATGTTAAATCGCCAATTACAGCAAATACAACTTGTTTATCACCAGCAACTTCATGTAATAGCACTGCACCATCGCGCAACCCTTGACGAGTTTGTTCTAAAGTTGTACGAATTGGTAACGGCGATTTACTGGCTGTAATCACAATTCCCTTATTCTTAGTTTTCAATGCCCAGTCATAACAGGCTTGAATACTATTAGCATCAGGCGGAAATAATGGGAAAACATTTCCATTTCGCATCAATGAAGCAAAGTAAGCTTCAATTTCTGGACGTTGGTGAGTCCAACCGTTGCGCCCTTGCTCTAATGCGCCTGCTGTGAATAAAGTAATAGTCGAGGGAGTTTGACGGCGCAATTCTGCCATTGCTTGGGTTACAGTTTGCCAAATTGGTAATCCGTTGATGGCAAAAGATTCGTAAGAACACCACAAAGTTCTCGCACCCATTAACGCTAAACCCGCAGCTAAACCGGCACAAGCATCTTCACTCAATGGTTCATAAACTTGTCCATTTGGGGCTTGATTATATAAGTCGTCGGTTGTGGGGTGGATAATCTTTAATGCTTGGTTGATGTTGGCAATTCCTGATGCTTCATTACCATCGGCGTTAGTGACGAGGAAATTTTGATCTTTATTTCCAACTATTCCTACTAATCGTCCCATCGCAGTTGTAGAAACTTTTGGTTCACCACCAACTGCATATTCTTCTAAAGGTAATTCGCCTAATTCTGGTAATGGTAATTCAAATTCTGTCACCACAGTTTTCGCTGCTGGGCCACCACCGGCGCGTTCGGCATTTGTTCTAACTAATTGCCAAGCCTCCGCAGACAAAGCACGGGTTTGCAATGCACTAACAATATGCGGCGCATCCAGCGTATCTTTAGGATACAGGTTGTGAGATTTTGCACCTCGCGCATGGACTCCTGCACCTTTAAGTTGTTTAATAATAAAGACGGTAAGTTTACCGCCCAATGCAAAACGCGCTGCTTTATCTACACCTGAAAGTACTGCTTGAGTGAATTCTAGGCGTTTCTCAAAGGAAAAGGCAGTACTATCAACGTAATCTCCTGGCTGGTTTTTATCGTCGAAATCCTTGGCATCAACTAACACGACTTCATCAAAACCGTTACCTTGCCAATATGCTTGCATCTCTGGGTTGGTTTTTAGAGAAACCATGCTGTGATGTTCTTGGCTGTAACCGTTCCACACCAACACCGGTAAGAAGTTGGTGACAGCAGGATAAGCTGTATGGAAATGCGCGATCGCACTTACAATATAAGGCTCACCTAATCCACCATCACCAACTGTAAAGGGGAACAACTTATCTTTGTGTAACAGTGCAGCCGCCATTGCAAAGTGTTGCCCTTGTCCTAAAGGCCCCGCAGGTGCGAGAATACCGGGAATGAAACCAGAAAGGTGTCCTAAAAGTCCGTGCTTTTCTCGGAAGCGATCGCGCAATTGTTGGACTGTAAAAATTCCCATGTCCTCTAGGGAACGATCCAAGAACATGGCACTATAAAATCCGGGGGCGTGGTGTCCGACTTCGGTAATAATGTTTTTGTATCCCAGCATGACAAGAGATGCGTAAGCTTCTGCTTGGCTGGCAAATCCGCCGGGATGCCCAGAAGCTTTACTAGCAGTAACTTGCAGAGTTAGGTAGCGGAGGGCATCGGCAGCAAGTAAAGTTTGATACACGGCTGCTTTATCTGTGGGAGATGCGATCGCTACTTTGCCCGACTCTATAGCAGGTGTTGCGCCATAAGTTTCAAAATCTGGTAGTGTTTCACCAAAATATTGAATTCCTTCAGAAAAATCAGGAAGCGCTGAAGATGCCTTTGGAGAAATTGCAGTCATGCTGAGTACCTTTTGACGATTAGGTGAAACTGTAGATGCTTGTTGAATTTAACAAAAATTTTACATCTTCGAGGTTGTAACAGTTTATTGCTTTTTTGCAACGTTAGAATAAGTACTTTAATAATATGAATATCTACCCTTTGGTGGGGGTTATCACGGTTGCATCGGTGCGGCATTTTCGATGTATGAACTTAAAATTAGTAACAGCGATAATCTTATCCTATTTTGAACTAACCCTTACTGATAAACGTCCAGTACATCCTGTGCGTCGTGGTATTATGATTGTCCGTAGCGGTGGTGTAAAAATGGTTGTTACCAAAAAGGCAAACAATATCTTCTACTTGATTACTCAATCCTCCAATTTGCATATACCTCAATGTAGATCCGCTTGTTAGTACTTAGCCTTTACAGTAAATAGTAAGAGGACATTTAGGGGATTACTAATTCATGCCTGATGAGCATCGCTTGGAGGAACAACTTCTATCCCAGGAAGCTGAAAGAAGAATATCTGAAAAGCTAGATGAAGCAGAAAAAATAGAAATAGATGTACAAACCGATCTTTTGAAAATAGTTCAGGGACAGGCGGATGGAGTTTCAGTTGCAGGAAAAGGATTAGTAATCCAAGAAGGTATTCGCGTAGAAGAAATAAAACTGCAAACGGAAAGTATTAGCATCAATCCCTTAAGCGCTCTTTTCGGTCAAATAGAACTCAATGAGCCAGTAAATGCCATTGCTCGGATTATACTTACAGAAGTAGATATAAACCGCGCCTTAGCATCAGACTTTGTTCGCAGCAAGATACAAGATTTTGATTTGGATGTAGATGGCAGAACTGTGAGTTTTGAGGCACAAAAAATTGAAATATTTTTACCTGGTGATGGGAAAATAGAATGTAGGGGAAAAGTACTGTTAAAGGAAAAGGGAAATACTCGCCCTTTCGGTTGCACTGCGATCGTCCGCCCACCCACTCATTCACAACCCGCGATGCTGGAGAGTTTTAACTGCACTGAGGGAGGGGGAATTTCCATAGAAGTAGCTACAGCTTTAATGCACAAAGCCAAAGAATTTTTGAATGTACCATATTTTAAATGGGAAGATATGGTATTTAATATTAAAGATATAAAATTAGAAACTGGTAGTTTAGTGCTTCTAGTAGAAACTCAAATGAGGCAAATACCATCATCAGAAATATTATCTCTTTAGTAGTATTGGCAGTAGTTAAAGATAATTTTTGCTACTGAAGGATGATGTAAAAGTAGTAAAATGTTTCTAATATTTAGAAATCTACTTATTTCTAAATTCCAACCATGCAAGAGTATGATGTTGTACTAATCGGTGCTGGACACAATGGGTTAGTTTGTGCCGCTTATTTGCTGAAAGCTGGTTATAGCGTCCTGTTACTAGAAAAGCGTTCTGTTCCAGGCGGTGCAGCAACAACTGAAGAGTGTTTACCACAAGAGGCTCCTGGATTTAAATTTAACTTGTGTGCTATTGACCATGAATTTATTCACTTGGGGCCAGTTGTTGAAGAATTAGAACTAGAAAAATACGGCTTGCATTATTTGGAGTGCGATCCAGTTGTTTTCTGTCCTCATCCTGATGGGAAGTATTTCTTAGCACATAAATCGCTGGAAAAAACTTGTGCAGAAATTGCTCGTTATAGTGAACGTGATGCTAAAAAATACGCAGAATTTGTAGATTATTGGCAACGTGCGATCGGTGCAATGGTTCCTATATTTAATGCACCGCCAAAGTCAATTATAGATATCGTGGGCAACTACGATATCAAAAAATTAAAAGATTTATTTTCGATGATTGGTTCCCCGAATAAAACGCTAGACTTTATTCGCACCATGTTAACCAGCGCTGAAGATTTACTTAACGAGTGGTTTGATGAGGAATTTCTAAAAGCGCCATTAGCCAGACTCGCAGCAGAACTTGGTGCGCCGCCATCACAAAAAACCCTTGCCATTGGTGCAATCATGATGGCAATGCGTCACAACCCTGGAATGGCCAGACCGCGCGGCGGAACTGGCGCACTTGTGCAAGCTTTAGTGAAATTAGTCACAAGTAAAGGTGGCGTTATTCTCACAGATCAGCATGTTGAAAAAGTTTTAATTGATGATGGAAAAGCTGTTGGTGTACGAGTGGCTGGTAACACCGAATATCGGGCTAAATACGGCGTAATTTCTAATATTGATGCCAAGCGGTTATTTTTGCAAATGACTGATAAAAGCGATATCGATGGAGCCGATCCTGACTTATGGGAAAGATTAGAACGCCGCATCGTTAACAATAACGAAACTATCCTCAAGATAGACTTAGCTTTAGACGAACCACTGCGCTTTCCATACCACGCCCACAAAGACGAATATCTCGTTGGTTCGATCTTGATTGCCGATTCTGTGGCTCATGTAGAACAGGCTCATAGTAAATGCACCTTGGGAGAGATTCCTGATGCTGATCCATCAATGTATGTGGTCATGCCTAGCTACTTAGATCCCACATTAGCACCACCAGGTAAACATACCGTATGGATTGAGTATTTCGCCCCTTATCAAATTGCTGGTGCAGAAGGCACTGGTTTAAAAGGTACTGGTTGGACAGATGAATTGAAAAACAAAGTTGCAGATAGGGTAGTTGATAAGTTGGCAGACTATGCACCAAATGTCAAGAATGCAACGATCGCCCGTCGTGTAGAAAGTCCAGCAGAACTAGGAGAAAGATTAGGTGCGTATAAAGGGAATTATTACCATATTGACATGACTTTAGATCAGATGGTATTTTTCCGTCCCTTGCCAGAAATAGCGAACTACAAAACGCCAATTGAGAATCTATTTTTGACTGGTGCAGGGACTCATCCAGGTGGTTCGATTTCGGGAATGCCGGGACGCAATTGTGCGCGTGTATTTTTGCAAGCAAAGCATCCCATTAGTCAAACTTTGAAAGATGCCCGCGATTCGATTAAGTCAACTGTCGAGTCGGTGTTTGGCATTAGTTAAGCGTTAGACATAGGAGAATCTAGAGACGTAGCAATGCTACGTTTCTACAAAGGTTCTAGATAAGGCATATTTAATTTCACTCCTATGTCTGTTGTACAGATAAAATATATTATCACCAAAGCTCGACTTTATCCAAAATTAAGAGCTTGGTTCTCTTGATACGGCAAAAATCCTAGCTTTTTGGCAAAAGGTTTTTCGATGTCACTGAGTCTCGGTGAAATCGAAAAAGTCAAACTACCACCCCACAAAGGTTTCAGTGTCAGCTTGAGTGTTGCCAAAAAATGGATAAAGTCGAGCAAAGGATACATCTGTTTTTGACTTTTGCAAAAACAGATATATGCCTTCAGGCGATATTTACTACAATTCAGGGCTATTTCATTCTCATCTAGCCCGCCTCAGAATGAATTCTGAGGCTAATAGCACAAGTCGTCTAAAGACGACTAATGAATCGGCGTTGCTGATTGCGATATGAAAACGATTGTGCGTTACGGTGAAAATCCTTGTAGAGACGTAAAATTTTACGTCTCTACATCCAAATTCAAACATTTTATTCAGCCTGACACAACAGGCAGGTTTCTACCTACCTTGGGAAACAAGGATTCTTTCTCTACGAGACGCTACCGCGAACGCGCCACTTGCGGGCGTTCGCGTAGCGGGACGCAGTACGGTTTTAAACATAAAGCTTTTTTCATAAAGGCTTTTAGTCGTCTAAAGACGACTTATGCTAAAAGCCTGTGAACTTTAGTTCTGGGCGGTTTATGTCTAGAAGGAAATAGCCCTGACTACAATTACTATAGGAATCCTATTTGATTTTTGAAATTATCTATGTGGGCGGGGAGTAGGGAGTAGGGAGTAGGGAGTAGGGAGTAGGGAATTAGGCTTTTCGATCTGTACGGAGCTTTTTCAGAAATCAAATATTAGTCCTATAGCTGAGGATGCTGCTATTCCCTACATCTATAGCTACTCTAGCTAGGGAGTGAACGGTGCTACTAGTGTAAAAGTGGCATCGTTTGCTTTATGTGTATTTAATATGATAATGTAATATCCGCTTGATTTTTACGGAAATCTATGCGTCATCAGCAAAGTTATTTGTCAAAATATAAGTAAATGAATGGGTAAAAATAGTGTATTTTGATAATACTCAAAAAACGAACAAATTTTAACATCATCTTATAAATTTTGTAGGTACAGCATGGTTTTTCGGCGCTGCTTGGTTGCATCTAACTTAATAATTTTCTTTGCGTTTGGCTGTAGTGGTGGGGCAAACTCATCAACAGAAAATACTGCAAAAGTTGTGCAAGAAAATAATGTAACCCAGCTTTTCATAGAAGCGAAGGCTACCCAGAAAGCAGAAGATTTATTTCATCAAGGTAATAATTTATTAGATGGACAACGTTACGAAGATGCAATAAAAGCTTATGATAAAGTGATCGCCATCAAAGTTGAGAGTCCTGAAGCTTGGATTAACCGTGGCATTGGCTTAACATCGCTGCAACGCTACAAAGAGGCTCTCGCATCCTACGACACTGCGATCGCTATCCAACCCAACAAAGATGAAGCCTGGTATAATCGTGGTATAGCTTTAACATCGTTGCAACGCTACAAAGACGCGATCGCATCTTACGACAAAGCGATCGCCATCCAACCCGACAAATACGAAGCCTTAATTAACCGAGGCATAGCTCTGACAAAGCTGCACCGTTACAAGGATGCGATCGCATCTTATGATAAAGCGATCGCCATCAAGCAAGATTTGCACCAAGCATATTACAATAAAGCTTGCTCTTATGCTTTACAAAGCAATCTGGAATTAGCAATTAAGAACCTAGACAAAGCAATCAAGCTTGTTCCTGATAAATACAAGAAATTAGCAAAAACTGACCCAGACTTTAGCAAAGTGCGTAGTCAAAAGCAGTTTCAGGAATTGCTGCAATAGTCTGTTGTAACCACCGCTCAGTGTAGAATATAAGCCAATACAGTTCACATAAGACCAAAACACTTGTAGAGACGGCGATTTATCGCGTCTTGTAGAAACGGCGATTTATCGCGTCTTGTAGAAACGGCGATTTATCGCGTCTTGTAGAAACGGCGATTTATCGCGTCTTGTAGAAACGGCGATTTATCGCGTCTATAAAACCCAAGCGTATTAGAATATAAGCCTGGTGTAGAAAAGTATTTTTCTTGAACGGTTTCTGATTAGACATGAAAAAATTGTTAATCACCGGAGCAAGTGGTTTTTTAGGATGGCATCTTTGCCAGCTTGCAAAACAAGAATGGGAAATTTATGGCACTTATTTATCCCATCCTTTAGAGATTCCTGGCATCAAAATGTTAAAAGCAAACTTAACAAATTTTCAGGAATTAAAAAGTATCTTTAATAATGTCAAACCAGAAGCAGTTATTCATACTGCTGCACATTCGCAACCAAATTTTTGTCAAACCAACCCCAAAGAATCACACGCAATTAATGTTATCGCATCCTGCAATATTGCCGCACTTTGCGCGGATAATTCTATTCCTTGTGCTTTTACTTCCACCGACTTAGTTTTTGATGGCTTAAATGCTCCCTATCAAGAAACAGATGCCGTGTGTCCTGTCAATCTTTACGGTGAGCAGAAAGCGATCGCAGAAGCAGATATGCTAGAAAGGTATCCCATGACCGCAGTGTGTCGGATGCCGTTGATGTTTGGTGCAGCAACACCCACAGCTAAAAGCTTTATTCAGCCATTTATTCAGACTTTACAAGCCGAAGAAGAACTAAATTTATTTATAGATGAATTTCGCACCCCAGTAAGTGGAACAACTGCTGCTAAAGGACTTTTATTAGCATTAGAAAAAGTTAACGGCATCATTCACTTAGGTGGCAAAGAGCGGATTTCGCGTTATGATTTTGGACAGATATTAGTTGAAGTATTTCAACTTCCTAGCACTGGTCTTAAATCCTGCCGACAACAAGATGTGAAAATGGCAGCACCTAGACCAGCAGATGTTTCTTTAGATAGTTCCAAAGCATTTGCATTAGGGTATCAGCCTTTATCTGTAAGGGAAGAATTGCAGGAATTAATCAATAGTCAATAATTAGATTGTATTTGTTGTGTACCTAACCAGTGACAGAAGCTGGAATGATAGAGACTATAATGGATTTCTCCGTCAATGACCTCTCTCCTAAAAGGAGAGAGGCTTTGAATCTTACTCCCCTTCCCTTGTAGGGAAGGGGCTGGGGGTTAGGTCTGTATTCCACTCAACCGAAAAGTGGTATATAAATATTTTTATCTCACGTAGAGACGCAGAAAGAGAGTTTATTCTAAAAAAAATCCCCCCAACTTTCTGTAAACGAGAGTTGGGGGGAGCAAGCTTTAACTAAACTGTATGGTTTTATGAAGAATAAGCATCCATTGGCAAACAAGAGCAAACAAAATTCCTATCGCCAAAGGCTGCATCAATGCGCCCGACAGCCGGCCAGAATTTATATTCACGAGTCCAAGGCGCAGGATAAGCAGCTTGTTCACGAGAATAAGGATGATGCCATTCTCCGGTAATGAGACTTTCGGCAGTGTGGGGTGCGTTCTTCAAAACATTATCTTGGATATCTACCTTGCCAACTTCTATTTGAGCAATTTCTTGGCGAATAGAAATCAACGCATTACAGAAACGATCCAACTCTTGCTTAGATTCACTTTCTGTAGGTTCCACCATGATTGTACCCCCTACAGGCCAGGAGACAGTCGGTGCATGGAAACCATAATCTATCAGACGCTTGGCGACATCATCAATTTCGATCGCAGCTGATTTTTTGAGCGATCGCAAATCTAAAATACATTCATGGGCAACTAGACCATTTTTCCCCTGATACAAAACGGGATAGTATGATTCCAGTCTCTTAGCGATGTAGTTAGCATTGAGAATCGCCACCTTAGTTGCTTGGGTTAAACCATCTGCACCCATCATGGCGATGTACATCCAAGAAATCACTAAGATGCTAGCACTACCCCAAGGCGCAGCCGCGACAGCACCAATATGTTGGGTACTGGGGATTGGGGATTGGGGATTGAGAATTTCTTCCTTCCTAGTCCCCAGTCCCCAGTCCCCAGTCCTCACAACAGTATGTCCAGGCAAAAATGGCACAAGATGAGATGCAACACCAATGGGCCCCATACCAGGGCCACCGCCACCATGAGGAATACAGAAGGTTTTATGCAAGTTTAAATGGCAGACATCTGCGCCAATATCTCCAGGACGGCAAATCCCTACTTGGGCATTCATATTTGCCCCATCCATGTAAACTTGTCCACCGTGACTATGGACAACAGCGCAGATTTCCTGAATTGGCTCCTCAAAAACACCGTGAGTTGAGGGATATGTCACCATTAAGGCGGCTAGTTCATTGCTGTGTTTTTCTGCCTTAGTCTTAAGGTCATCAACGTCAATATTACCTTGTGAGTCACAAGCAACTGCTACCACTTTCATCCCGCACATCACTGCACTGGCTGGATTTGTCCCATGTGCCGAAGTGGGAATCAAACAGACATTGCGGTTTTTTTGTCCACGGCTTTCGTGATATTGACGAATTACTAAAAGTCCAGCGTATTCGCCCTGAGAACCAGCATTTGGTTGCAGAGAAATTCCGGCAAAACCAGTAATTTCAGCTAACCATGCTTCAAGTTGCTTAAACAGGATTTGATAACCTTGCGTTTGCGATGCCGGAGCAAACGGATGAATCTTGCCAAATTCCTCCCAACTTACCGGAATCATTTCAGCAGTTGCATTCAACTTCATTGTGCAAGAACCCAAAGGAATCATCGATGTCGTTAGCGACAAGTCCTTGCTTTCTAGCTTGTGCAGATAGCGCAATAACTCAGTTTCTGAGTGATAGCGGTTAAATACAGGATGGGTGAGGTATGGACTGGTACGGGAGAGAGAGAGATGGGGAAGAGAGGCAGAAGTTAGTTCTTCTAAAGTAAAAGGTAAATCATCTGTACCAGCGAAAATCTGCCAGAGGTCAATTAAATCTTCTGGTTTAGTGGTTTCATCCAGCGATATACCAACAGCAGTTGCATCAAAAACCCGCAGGTTAATTTGAAGTTGTTCAGCAGCTGTCAGAATATTTTTTAAATTGTGTGTTCCCAGTTCTACTCGCAGCGTATCAAAGAAAGATTCGGAAACAACGCTATAACCCAAACGTTTCAGTCCTTGTGCCAACAACACCGTCAAGGAGTGGATGTTTTCAGCAATTTGCTTCAGTCCAGCAGGGCCATGATAGACGGCGTACATACTCGCCATTACCGCAAGTAGCACCTGTGCAGTACAAATATTACTAGTAGCTTTTTCGCGGCGGATGTGCTGTTCGCGGGTTTGCAAGGCGAGACGTAATGCAGGCTTACCTTGAGCATCTTTTGATACTCCCACAATTCGCCCTGGAACCAGCCGCTTATACTCTTCCTTCGTAGCAAAGTATGCCGCGTGAGGCCCTCCAAACCCCAACGGAATACCAAAGCGCTGGGTGCTACCCACAGCAATATCAGCGCCAAATTCCCCTGGAGGGGTCAGCAAAGTTAAACTTAAAGGATCTGCTGCTACCGTCACCAATGCACCCTTAGCATGGGCTTTTTCTATAAAAGCGCGGTAGTCGTAAATAGTGCCATCACTTGCAGGGTATTGCAGAACAGCCCCAAAAATAGGTTGATCAAAATCAAATGTTTGATGATCGCCGACAATGATCTTAATCCCTAATGGTTGAGCGCGTGTTTGCAACACATCGATAGTTTGGGGATGGCAATCACGAGAGACGAAATAAGCATTTGCTTGATTTTTACAAACCCCATAGCTTAGGCTCATCGCTTCAGCGGCGGCTGTGGCTTCATCAAGTAACGACGCATTGGCGATTTCCAAACCTGTGAGTTCGATAATCAGGGTTTGAAAATTCAGCAGCGCTTCCAATCGCCCTTGGGCAATTTCTGGCTGATAAGGAGTGTAGGCAGTATACCAACCGGGATTTTCTAGGATGTTGCGCCCAATCACAGGCGGGGTAATACTGTCGTAATATCCCATACCAATGTATGAGCGAAAAACCTGATTTTTGGCAGCAACTTTTTTTAAGGATGTCAGTGCTGCATACTCACTTTCTGCTTCTGGTAACTTTAGCGGTTGCTTCAGCCGAATTGCCTGTGGGACTGTTTGGTTGATTAGGGCATCCAGGCTGGTAAACCCCAAAACCTGAAGCATAAGCTGGATATCGTCGGAGTTAGGGCCAATGTGTCTTGGTACAAAACTACTTAACTTTTGACTTTTTTCGTCCAGCACTTGCTGCTCATTAGACTTGAGAATAGGGGCGTTTAATACCACAAATTACTCTCCAGATGGTACTATTTCATATTTTGCAATAAATACTCATGAGAAGTGGGTGTAACTTTTCAGTTCATCTAAATTTCATGAATTATCTTCGGGTGGAGATAAGGGGAATCGGAGATAAGGGAGATAAGGGAGATAAGGGAGAAAATTTTACCTCATCCTCCTCATCCCCCCCATTCCCTACTCCCCTTCTACTTGTGCGCGATACTCATCTGCTGTCAAGGCATCCTCAACTTCATCAGGGTCATTGACGCGCACTTTCAAAAACCACCCTTCTCCGTAGGGGTCTTCTGACACATCTTCGGGAGAATTAATTAAAGCTTCATTGCGTTCTATAACTGTGCCTGTTACTGGTGAATTCAGTTCTTCCACGGCTTTCACTGATTCGATTGTGCCAAAGTTTTCTCCTCTAGTAAGAGCGTCGCCAATTTCTGGCAGTTCTAAAAAGACGATATCGCCCAATTCATGTACAGCGAATTCAGTAATACCAATGGTGGCAATTTCACCATCTATTCGCACGTATTCATGAGAATCTAGGTATCTGAAATCTTGAGGATATTCAAAAGACATATCACTTCCTCTCCTTTATCAAAAAAATTATTGTCCCAACAGTCATCAAAGCCATATCTGGTAATGAACCTTACTGTAGATTGACTAACTCACAACACATTATTCCTCAAAAACCTCGACGCTTATCAGTTGGCAACACGAATTTTTGACCGATAAAAAGGACGTTTAACTACAACTCCTGGGTAAGCTTTACCGCGAATTTCGACTTCTAGCTGTTGACCGATGGTTGCTAATTGAGTAGGAACGTAAGCTAAGGCAATGGGATAACCAAGTGTAGGCGACAGAGTGCCACTGGAAATTTCTCCCACAACTTTACCTGCTGATAACACTTGATAGCCGTGACGAGCAATGTTGCGTCCTTGGGTTTGCAAACCCACCAATCGGCGCTGCACTCCAGTGGCTTTTTGCTGTGCTAAAATTTCCCGACCAATAAATTCGCCTTTGGTATCTAAATGAACTAGCCACCCCAAACCTGCTTCTAAAGGTGTGATGGTGTCATCGATATCTTGTCCGTAAAGTGCCATCGCCGCTTCTAGCCGCAGAGTGTCTCTGGCACCGAGTCCACAGGGGATAACACCAGCATTATGGAGACTTCGCCATAATGCTAGCGCCACATCCGGGTCTACCATCACCTCAAAGCCATCTTCTCCGGTGTAACCTGTGCGGGCAAGGAAAGCAGGTTTACCTAGTAGGGTTGCTTTTAAATGTCCGAAGGCTTTGATTGGTTGTAAGTCTTCTTCCACTAAGGGCTGGAGGTATTTAATTGCTTTTGGCCCTTGCACGGCAATTAAGGCTTTATCTGGTGAAAGGTCTTGGAATTGCACTTTATCCAAGTCAAGGTGTTGCAATAGCCATGCTTTATCTTTAGCAGAGGTTGCCGCATTGACGATGATGAATGCCTTTTGTATACCAATGGTGTCTTCACCTTGGTAATAAACAATGATATCGTCAATAATTCCGGCTTGGGGATTTAACAATACCGTGTATTGCGCTTGAGCGGGTTGCAAACGACTCAAGTCTGAAGGCACTAGAGGCTGGAGTTGGGAAATGAGGTTTTTACCTTGGAGGGTAAATTTGCCCATGTGGGAAATATCGAACATTCCGGCTGTATTTCTTACAGCTTCGTGTTCGCGGCTAATGCCACTAAATTGCACAGGCATTTCCCAACCGCCAAAGGTGGTAAAGCGTGCTTTAAGTTCTACACCCAGTTGATATAAAGGGGTTCGCGCCAGAGATTGGGCGTTGTCTTCTTGATTAGCCACAGGTAATTTTGCGATCGCACCTCAACATCTATAATCCTACGAGATGCTTTCTGGTTTGACAGTCTTATGTATTGAATTTAGTCATTGGTCATTGGTCATTAGTCATTAGTCACATTAGTCATTAGTTATTCTCCCCCTGCCTCCCCTGCCTCCCCTGCTCCCTCATCTCCCTCATCTCCCCACTCCCTTGTCCCCTTCTGTAAGCTTTAATAGTTAATGGTGCAAGTGTTGAGATTTATTAAGAAGACATTATGAAATATTGGCGACTGTTAGCTAGCTTTGTCTTAGCGATGGTTCTTTTTTGGTTTCCCCTATCGGCACAAGCTGCAAGTTCTTCCAGTATTACCCGTTCTGTGGGTAATGATGAACTCAAGGGCAAGGATTACTCTGGTCAAAGTTTAGTTGGTACTGAGTTTACCAATATCAAATTAGAGAATGCTAATTTTAGGAATGCTGACTTACGTGGTGTCGTGTTTAACGGTACTCTGCTGGAGGGAGTAAATCTGCATGGTGCTGATTTTAGTGAAGGCATAGCCTATCTAACAAAGTTTAAAGATGCTGATTTAAGCGATGCTGTGTTGACTGATGCCATGATGCTGCGTTCTATTTTTGATGATGTAAATGTCACAGATGCTGATTTTACGAATGCAATTTTAGATGGGACGCAAGTGAAAAAACTTTGTGTTAAAGCAAGTGGTGTTAATTCTAAAACTGGTGTAAATACTCGCCAGTCTTTAGGATGTAAGTAGAATCTATCCCCTTCTTTGCTAGTGGAGAGGGGGATAGATTTTAACTAATTACGAATTACGAATTAGGCGCAGCGATGTCTAACGACAAGCCGCTGACGCTCCAACTCTTGGAGACGCTGCGCGAACGTCGCTACCGCTTCTCTACGAGAGGCTTCGCCAACGCTAATGCGTCTACGCTAGTGATATGCTTCTCTTAAAAAGCTGGCATAATTTGCCCGAATTATCATAGTAGTAGGATGACTTACACCTAAAGTTTGTTCACAAATTTTCAAAGCTTGCTCAAATAAAGGTTTGGCTTTCCTGTAGCGTCTTATATTACGGTAGAGTGCTGCCAGATTGTTCAGACTAATGGCGACATCAGGATGATTATCTCCGAGCAAGCGTTTACTCACTTCTAAAGCTTCTTGATACAAGGGTTCGGCTTTGGTGTAGCGTTCTGTAGATTCGTAGAGTTGTGCTAAATTATTCAGGCTAGTGGCGACATCAAGATGGTTCTCTCCCAGCAAGCGTTTTCTCAGTTCTAAAGCTTTTCTAAGCAAGGGTTCAGCTTTGCTGTAGCGTCCTGTATAACAGTACAATGCTGCTAAATTGTTCAGGGTAGTGGCGACATGGGGGTGTTCTTCTCCCACTAAGCGATTCCACAGTTTCAAAGCTTGCTGATACAAAGGTTCGGCTTGGTTATAGCGTCCTATCGATTCATAGAGTAATGCTAAATAGCTTAGGATAGTGGCAACATCAGGATGTTCTTCTCCCAGCAGGCGTTTTCTCAGTTTTAAAGCTTGGTGATACAGAGGTTCGGCTTCGCTGTAACGTCCTGTAGAATCGTAAAGTTGTGCTAAATTATTTAGGCTAGTGGCGACATCAAGATGGTTCTCTCCTAGCAGCTGTTTTCTCAGTTTTAAAGCTTGCTGATATAAAGTTTCAGCTTCGCTGTAACGTCCTGTAGATTTGTAAAATTCTGCTAAATTGTTTAAACTAGCAGCGACATCAGTATGTTCTAAACCAAGACGATTTTGAGTTACTTCTATACACTTTTGCAGCCAAGATTCTGCTTGCTGATAAAGTTCTTGACCTTGATAAAACCAGGCTAATTTGGTAAACAGAGTAATTAGATTTTCATCGCCTACATACTGAGATAGGTGGGTTGCAACTTCTATAATGTGCGGGATATGTGGAGTGAGGTTGAGAATATCTTCAGGGTTAGGCTGTTGCGGAATTAGCTTTGCTACCTCTAACATCATCGCTGCAAAATTAGTTTTTGCTTCATCTGCCTCATTTGACTTATCCAACTTCATTTGAAAAAGTTGCCGAATGAGAGGATTTAGACAATAAATTCCTTTACTTTTCTGTTGTAGCAAATGCAATTCTAGTAAATCAGCTATGGCTTTCTGCCAAAGTTCTTGCTTTTTGTTATCTTCTATTGTCTCAAGAGATAAGGGAATGTCAGCTAATGCACACAAACTTAGCAAACAGCCAAAGCTCTGTGTATTTTCATCCAACTGTTCCCAATTTAATTCAAAAGCTTCAGCTACACCGTATTCATAAGACATCAATGAGTTAGCATTGACTACTGCTTCATCTTCCACTCGCTTTTTCTCTAGCCGCTTCAGTAGTGTTTCCAGAGGCAAATCTGGTATTTTATCCAGATGTCGCCCTACTAACTCTAACGCTAAAGGTGAATATCCCAAAAATTTACAAATTCTTCTCGCAACCCAAGGTTTTTGTTGCAGTCGTTCCCGATCCACTAGCGTTTTTAATAATTTCATCGCCGCCAATGGTTTGAGGACATCCAATCCGCTATTATATTTCGCTCTCAGGTAAGCTTGTAACGTTTCTAGTTTGTCCCGATTGTTAGAAATGGCTAACTCAGGATAACTCTGAGCGAACTTTTCATATATCTCACCTATCCACTTTTTAAAAGCAGCAACATCAACGTTTAATTCACTGAGAAGTTTAGCTTCATTTTTACCTAAATTTTCATTATTATAATACTTTAGAAAAGCTGCTGTTTGCTCTAGAGATAAGTTATGAGTAGCAGCTTCTTTGGCTAGAAAATTAGCCCATTGCATAAACAGTTTATAATGTTTATCTTTGATTATACTTTGTCTCTATTTGAAAATTTATTCTCTTTGGGAGAGAAATAACGTTTGTATAGAAACATTTAAAAGCAATGGCTTGCCTTTAGGGATTGCTATTTGAGCCTGTGAACCTCAAGTTTCAAGTTTGAGAATCGAACCGCAGAGGACGCAGAGGGCGCAAAGAAGAGACAACAGGGAAGCGATCGCTGCTAAAATTTGAACTACACTGTGGTTTTGTGAAAGGGTGCGATCGTTAGCAATAAAACCAAGACGATTTTCTGCTACCTCTTTACATAGACATCTATTCCCTGTACAGATAACCAGCAAAGCCCACTTTGATAATTCTCCAAGTGCTGTTTTGCGTATTGGATAGGGAGTTCAGTTCTTGTAGGGTGGGCATCTTGCCCGGCTTTGCCTACGGGCGGGCGAGACGCTCACCCCACAAGAAGTAGTTGAGTATTTTTTTATTTGGAAGTCCCTTGGCAAAGACAAATTCTTCGCTTCGTTGCTATCCCGCCTCGGAATCAATTCCGAGGCTAATAGCTTAAGTCCGTTTTAACGGACTAAATTTTAGTTAATTTCAGTCAGTTCTAACTGACTTGTGCTGTTAACCTGCGAATTGAATCGCACGCGGGCTGAAGGTATTGCCCATAACTTGAGCTTTTGAGCCTTTGAACCTGAACGTTGAGCCTTTTTACTCGAACGTTGAGCCTTTGAACCTGAACGTTGAGCCTTTTTACTCGAACGTTGAGCCTTTGAACCTGAACGTTGAGCCTTTTTACTCGAACGTCGAGCCTTTTTACTCGAACGTCGAGCCTTTTTACTTGAACGTCGAGCCTTTTTACTCGAACGTCGAGTCTTTTTACTCGAACGTTGAGTCTTTGAACCTCAAATTTGGGATTTGGTACTCAAAACAGTCAGGTAAATACTGTATTTATTATGCCTTCTGCCTTCTTAAACTAAGGTGACTGATTTAACACCCACTTCAACCACTGCCCCAAGGAACTTACAACATTCAACCTTTGAACTCCAGTAGCACGGGCGGCGGCGAGTCCATCAACAGCGACTAATGCGGCGTATTGCAAGCCCAAGAAACTATCAACGGCGGCATAAGGGCCACCTAAAGTTATAGCCCCGGCAGCATACATTTGACCTCTATCACTACGCATTTCTACTAATTCAAAATTGTTCGCTACAGCCAGTCGCCCCAAGTCATTCACTGGGAGGTTGTAATGTTTCACTAAATCTGCTATCAGAGGATTAGCATCTACCTTGGCATCCAGTCCAGTAGCGTCAACAATAAAGTCAGCTAGCAATTTCATTTCCCCTAAGTTTTGTTCTCGGATACGGGTAATAGTGCGGTTTTGGGCATCTCGTTCTACATCCAGAACCTCACCGAAGGTAATTTGATACCAGCCTTCGCTTAACCCTTGAGCAGTAATTTGCTGCCAGTCTTGGCGGTTGGCGGTGGTAGTTCCACCCCAGTCTGCTAGTAAACGTTTGCGTTCATCGGGAGGCGCTTTTTCTAACATTGCCCGGAGTTCGCCGCCCCAACAAGCTTTCGGCCAGTTAAAGGGTTGAAATTCGTAATGATTTTTGACTAAGCGCTGAGTATTTTGAAATTTGTTACCTTGAGGTTTTGGCGATCGCATTAAATGCAAAACTGCAATATTCCGATTTCGTTTTCTTGCTTCATAAATGCGCTGCACAATCCGCGAAGCCACAATTCCCCGCCCCCGAATCAATACCGTACCACCTTGTTGTTCTAGTTGCTCATAAACATGATCGTGTGCTTCATAAGCATTGACTACAGATTTAAAATCTTGATATTTTTCCCTATAAGCTTGCAAATCTGGGAGAAACTGAATTGCTGGATACCCGGTAGCTAAATGTAAATAACGACTAACTAAAAAAGCATAATTTCCTGGAGCGCGAGAATAGGCTATACAATATCTGCCATCATCAGTTTTGCGAATTCCCCTAACTCGCCCATAGCGATATATTTGATTCCAGCCAATGCGCTTCGCCTCCCTATCTATGGAATCAAAGACATTACCCGCACGAGGAGTATAAGTTTCGGCAAATGTTGGTTCAGCAAAGACTTGCCACAAATATTTGAATGCTGAATTTATTTGTCCGTTGCCGAAATCGTGCCAAGCCTCACGCAAGGCATAACTAGGCCAGCCCCAAATATTATCAGGACAAGAGTCAGAATTAGAACGCAATCTTTCATATAAGGGAATTTGCGAATTCAAACAAAGGCGCTTGTAACGAGCGTAAGGTTCCGCCTCTAATCCCAAAGCCACAATTTTGTCAGCACGTACACCACTAATTCGCAGCAAATCAGCCCAAACAAAGCTACCCAATCCCGCCCCGATCGCTAGATAATCAGATTCATCTACTGGTAATCCTGTAGCATGAAGTGTTTGCACAGCGACATTTTGTGCCTGAAACGCTAACGGTGGGAAATTTCTCGTCAAGGGCGTTAACGGCTGGGCTACAGGCAAGGTGGGGTCTGGAAGATTGGTATTTGCGTTGAAGTGAATCGTTGAAGGAGGGCTGGTATCTGGTGCGGGTACGTTAACACCAAAGGTCACTGTTATTAAATAGGGGCCAATTTGTAATGTATCGCCATTAGCCAGAACACTGCGCGTTTGTGGTTGACCGTTGACATATACACCGTTAACGCTGCCTTGATCAATCACTACTAAATGGTCTTGTTCCCAGTCAATTAGGGCATGGTAGCGAGAAACTTCGTTACTGTTAAGCAGCATCCGAGAAACCCGGACTCCCCTAAGTTCAGCAGGTAAACGAGCAAATTCTCGACCAAAAGCGATCGGCATATTCAACCTTGGTTGCCGCCGTTCACCTGTCGCTGGTTCTTCCCAACTCAATTGGATTTGTTCATTAGTCATTAGTCATTAGTCATTTGTCATTTGTCATTGGTCATTTGTCATCTGTCATTTGTCATGATTATTTTCCTTATCCCCCTCATCCCCCTCATCTCCCTCATCCCCCCCACTCCCTACTCCCCACTCCCCACTCCCTAATTCCTTGCTACCAAAACACTCACAGCCGCAGCCAAAGATGTCCCGCACCAATGACAGCCAATTTGTAGATTTTCTCCTGGGGAAACTTTATGGCATTTGGGGCATTCTAAGCCATAAACTCCTGGCGGTGGTGGGGAGGGTGTTGGTGGATGGGGTGGCAGCAAAATTGTTGTTGGAATACTAGCCGTGGAAACGCTAGTAACGTTGAGTTTTATTTGTCCCAAAGAGATATTAGTGCCCTGAGTTAAAGGCATTTCACCTTGGACTAATTGCCGTCCATCGATAAGGGGGGGATTTTGCGATCGCAAATTTCTAATATAAAAGCGCTGTTGCTGGTGATGAAAAAATATTTCAACGTGTAAACCAGAGACAGTAGGGTGACTCAGAACAATATCGCACCGGAGTGGATCACGACCGATGCGGACAGTGCCAATATTTTTACTTGGCTGTTGTTCGTAAATGTTCTGAGTTTTATCTTGCCCTGCATCGTGCCACTGTAAAGTTAGTGCGTTCATTGTTCTAACTTCGTAAATCGTATTTAGCTACTTCAACTTCTTTCTGTGCGATTCTTAACACGCTTGAGTCGGTGCAAGCAAGTATTTAAAAAAAATTTCAACAAGATTTATTTAGCCGACGCTAATTTATCAGCAATGCGTGTAGTTTCTGGTAGGCGATATTTGGGCGTGCAGCGTAATACATAGTCAATCGCCGTAGGTAAACTAATTCGATGACCACTGGAGATGTAGAGAGGTTTTACTCCTGTGCGCGATCGCAAAACTGCCCCAACTGTTTCACCTTTATATATAAGTGGTTGGCTGCTGCCTTTTGTTTCTGGCAATTCCTCATACTTACCTACTAACCTGGACTTGGCTACACCAATTGTCGGCATATCTATAAGTAACCCTAAATGGCTAGCTATACCCAATCTGCGAGGATGGGCAATTCCTTGACCATCACACAGGATAATATCTGGTGTTGTTTGAATTTTCTCTAGGGCATCGAGAACAGCTGGAATTTCCCGAAATGACAGGAACCCAGGAACATAAGGAAAGGTTGTAGGGCGGTGTGCTAGGCTTGTTTCGATTACTTGCAAATCAGGAAAACTCAGTACTGCCACAGCTGCACGGCTAATGGTTCCATCAGCTTCAAAACCCATATCCACTCCAGCAACGTACTGGATAGGTTCTTGGAGTTGATCCTCAGTAATTACTTGATATCGCAGCTTTTCTTGGATAACTATGGCTTCCTCTAGAGTCGAAGGCCAAGCATGATCTCGATAAAATTTCATATTGAAAATAGGAATTAAACTGATTAATATTAATCCTGTTATGGCAAGCACAAAAACAAGAGTTTTGGATGTTGATACAGGGAAAATATATTTTTTGCAAAAGTCTGTGAATGACTATCTTTATCCTAGACATTTTAGCCTCGGTTATCTGATATCTTGCATCATAATGTTACTTAAGGCTGTCAAGAGGGAATCCTGAGAATATAAGTTTATTTTTTTAGATTTTCTCTTTTACTGGTTATGACACAGCCAAATATTCTGGAACTTGCAAAACAGGGAGATGTACAGGCGATCGCATCTCTAATGAACCGCCACCTACACCCCAAAGGGATTACCGCAAAAGTTGCCTTCCAAGACACTTGCTTGGAGGTAATACTAGAATCTGCCCAAGTACTAAATCAGCAAATTTTAGTTGCATTTATCCGCAAAGGGTTAACCGCTTTAGGGTCTGCATCTATTGAAATAGTGAAAGTTTACGGACAACAAACTGGTAAAGAGTTTCCAGCTTGGAGTAGAGAGTTTAATTTAGGCATAGCAGAAGCTGAACTAGAACCAGTAGACGATGAACACTCTTCTAGTAATCCTCAAAGTCTAACTATTTGTATTAACTTAAGCGGCGATACTGCACAAGGATTAACAAACCAAGATTTTGAATTTATTGCTAATCAAATCAGCAGTGATATTTTATCATCTTGTAGTGAAGTTTTTATTCAAAAAGTAAGTATTAGTAATGGTAGTTCTGTAATTACAAAAGAACGTTAGGATTTAACTTACCTCATACATAGGTGCAGAAAAAGATTCTAAAATCGGAGTTTTTGCAAGAAATATAACCAATCCAACGAAATATTAAATATAGGACAATAAAATTTCTAAAAGTGTTGCTTTTGCTTATAAATGGGGAACCCTAAGATAGAAGATATTTTCTTAGGTTTTCGGATTTATTGGTTATGACACAGCCGAATCTTTTAGAACTTGCTAAACAGGGAGATGCACAAGCGATCGCATCAGTAATTAATTATCTTCTGCAACCAAAAGATATTACTGCCAAAGTAGTCTTGAAAGATGGTTGCTTACAGGTAATACTGGAATCCTTTCAAGTACCGGAGCAAGAATCATCAGTCACTTTTATTCGTAAACTAATAATAAAGTTAGAAGCTATATCTATTAAGTCCGTAAAAATCTATGGAAAAGGCAAAGGACAAACCTCAGTAGCTTGGATAGATTATTTACATTTGACTCCTGAAAATGAGGAGATTAAAAAACATTCCAGTATTTTAGAACTAGCTAAACAGGGAAAATACGAAACACTCTCTCAAATATGGCCAGTTTGGTTTCCTTATCCTAGTTCTTGGTTTAGGGCGATTATTCTAGTTACCATAGCATTTCCTGGCACACGTTTAATAGTTTTTGGATTGGCAGGAGTATTTATATCACTTATCGGCAACAGCCCTATATTATTAATATTTTCTGTTTTATTCGGCTTATTAATACCAACCATTTTCTTAGGCTTTATATACCATATTTTCTGGTTTATTTGGCAAAAGCCTAAATTATCTAATAAATTACCTAAATGGATACCTAGCTTGAATAGTTTATGGGCAGGTTTCTATGGCACGGTTGTTATGGGATTATCTTTTATGCTAATCCTAACTATTTTTTCGGAATTAGCTTTTTCTAGTTGCAATTTGTACAATAAAATACCAGAATATTTCAATGGTTGTACGGGGCATTTAACAGGACGCACAACAAACGGAATTTTTTACAGTATTGAAAATAATGATTTTTTAAGTCAACGTTGGTTCATGATTTGGATGTTCACTGCCGCATATCTTTACCAATTAGAACATTTATTCATAAAACGCTTTATTCCTAAGCTGAAAATTCTACTCCAAAACTTACAAACTAGACCTAAAAGCTACAGTGTTGATCGCACAGATTTAGAAATTGACAGATTACGTGGTGATATGGGATTAACCCAAATCAAAAAAGGTAAAAAGCCGCATTTACTTATACTATCTCAAGATAATTATCAAAAGCCTAAAAATTTCAATAAAAAACTGTTGATAATTATGCTCATTCCTTTGGTTGCTATTGGAATATATTTATTAGCAAACATTCTTCAAATAAAAGAAAAAGTACCAACTTCTATAGCTTCTCCAGTGATGTCACCAAGTCCATTAACAGCATTCACGCCTCAAGCTGATACATTCCGAGAGGCAGTGAGTAAAGCAATTAATGCAGCTAACCTGACTCAATCAGCAAAATCTCCAGATGAGTGGAAAACAGTTGTGAGTCAGTGGGAAACTGCGATCGCACTTATGAAAGCCGTGCCATCTTCTAGCCCCAATTATGTAGTAGCTCAACAAAAAATCATAGAATATCAGAGAAATCTAAACTACGCCCAGAAAAATGCCGTCGGTAATACAGCAGATTTCAGGTAAATGAAGTACATATATAAAACCCAAAACCTTGTAGAGACGTAGCACTGCTACGTCTCTACGTGTATTCGATTAGGCGCAATCTGCTGTAAGTAATGCGATCGCACCTCAAAGTTAAACTAGAAAAAGCAGTGCGTAGCTTGCCGCCGTAGGCATCGCTCTTATTTTTACATATCCTGATGAAATACAATATTCTGACATTTAAGATTGGTAGTATCACGGAATCAAAGCTGAACATAGGCGTTAAATATAATAGGTCTTAATTAAGCTGAAAGTACAAACTAGATGCGATTAATGCATCTACCGAGTTGCTATCAAGTGGCCGAGAGAAAATATATCCTTGTGCGTTGTTGCATTTTTTAATTTTAAGTTGTGTTAATTGCTCTATTGTTTCTATACCCTCCGCTATCACATCTATGTTAAGACTGTGTGCTAGGGAAATAATCGCCTGAACAATTTCCAAGTTTTCTCCATTAGCACCAATGTTAATCACAAATGAACGATCAATCTTCAATGCACTAAAGGGAAAATGGTGCAGGTAACTCAATGATGAATAACCTGTGCCAAAATCATCTAGATGTAACTGAATATCCATTTGTTGTAATTCCAAAAGCATAGCAGTAGCCGAGTCAGAGTTTTCCATCAGTACGGTTTCAGTAATTTCCAACTTTAAACTGCTGCTTTCTAAACCAGTATCTAACAGAATTTGGCGAATTTTTTCAATCAAATTGGGGTGGGAAAACTGTTTACTAGAAATATTGACACTGATGCTTAAGGGTGGGTTAGTAGGAAATTTCAATTGCCAAGCCCGCATCTGACGACAAGCTTCGCATAACACCCAATAACCAATCGGCACAATCAGCCCAGTTTCTTCTGCTAAGGGAATAAACTTTTCTGGAGAAATAAATCCATGTTCAGGATGTTGCCAGCGTACAAGAGCCTCAAAACCAATAATCTGATAAGTTTCTAACGAGACAATTGGCTGATAGTAAACCTGAAATTCCTGGCGTTCAATTGCCCGTCGTAAATCCATTTCTAACTGTAATAACTGGGTAGCTTGAGTGTACATACTAAAATCAAATATTTCATAGCGTGCTTTTCCTAATGCTTTAGCACGGTACATTGCTATGTCAGCGTCACGGATGAGTTCTTCTGGCAGATTATAAGTGCTTGTGCCTAAAGCGATACCAATACTTACAGTAGTAATTACTTCGTTTCCAGCAATATTGAAAGCTCCTGTCAAAGCTACATTTATTCTGTCCGCTACATTTATTACATCATTTAAGTCTTTGATATCATCTAATAGAATTGTGAACTCATCTCCACCTAAGCGGGCAACTGTATCTTCTGCACGGAGACACCTTTCTAATCTGCGTGCCAACGCCGTTAGCAATTGATCCCCAATTATATGACCAAGACTATCGTTGATAACTTTAAAGCGATCCACATCTAGGAATAGGACAGCAAATATGTAGTCTGAATCACGCTTTGTTAGCGCTAGCGCCTGTTCCAACCTTTCGACAAATAAAGCACGGTTTGGCAGTCCAGTTAGTGAATCATGAAAAACATCATGAATTAATTGCGCTTCGGTTTGTTTTTGCTCCGTAATATTCAACACCGTACCAATGAAGCGGATCGGTTTTCCGTTTGCATCAAAGTAGGCTTGCCCTTTTGCCCTCAGCCAGCGTTCAACTTTATCCTGAATGCCGATCGTTCGATACTCAGTGTCATAAGAGCCACCGGACGCTGGGTTAAACGCCTCTTGAATAGTTTCTTGAAGACGATCGCAATCATTGGGATGTAAGCCCTCAAAAAACGTCTCTATACTACTCTCGGCATCGGGCGGTAGCCCAAACATGGCTTTGCAGGCAGTATCCCATTTCAATTCTCCTGTAACCAGATTCCAATCCCAGGTTCCCAATTGGGCAGAGGCGATCGCCATCCGCAAACGATCTTCATTCTCCCGCAGGGCTTTCTCAGACTGTTTGCGTAAGCGAAGCTCGTCGTAGACATCGCTAATATCCTTGAACAGGACAGCCACTTTGCGTCTCTCTGGCTGCTCAATGCGAAACGCATAAACATCAAACCAGCGATTCATCGCCTCAGAGCCATTTTCAAAGCGAACGGGTTCACCCGTTAGAGCGACTCTGCCATAAGTCTGAAACCAAAATTCTTCCAGATTGGGAAGGAGTTGGCGTGCCGTTTTACCCTCTGCCTGTTGAAATCCGGTTTGTTGCTCAAATGCAGGGTTAATTTCTAGGAAGCGATAATCAATCGGCGTATTGTTTGCATCAAACAACATTTCAATAACGCAAAAGCCGTCTTCCATCGTTTCAAACAGCGTGCGATAGCGTTCCTCAGATCGCCGCAGGGCTTCCTCTGCCTGTTTGCGATCTGTGATATCAATAACTGAGCCGATGTAGCCTTTATACTGCCCATCTGCCTCAAACCAGGGGCTTGCTGCATCAATTGCCCAACGATATTCACCGTCCTGACGGCGTAAACGATATTCTAGTCGAAAGGCTTTTTGATGTGTATTAGCGCTGATAAATGTTTCTTGAGTAAATGCAAAATCCTCTGGATGCACCGCATTCAGCCAACCAAACCCCAGCCCTGTTGCTTCAGTTTGCCCTGTGAATTCATACCAGCTTTGGCTGAGATAGGTGCAGTATCCGGTGGCATCCGTCACCCAAACCATTACAGGTGCATTGTCTGCCATTGTGCGGAATCGTTCTTCACTCTGGCGCAGGGCTTCATCAATCTGAATCTGCTCGGTGATCTCTTGACAAACAGTATTGATGCCAATAATGCGTTGGCTTTGCCCCCCGCAGGCATCGCCATCCTTTAAGGGCAAAAAGCTCTCCAGCCAGACACGCTCTAATCCCGGTTGTGCCGGAGTTTCCCCGCGAATTTCGACGTTTAGTAGCGGTTCTCCTGTTTCTAAGACAGAGTGCAGCAAGTCTTCGGCAGTATCGGCAATGTTAGGCAATAACTCTCGAATTGTTCGCCCAATGTGTTCCTCTACGGAAAATCCATTAATCTCTGCCAATCGCTGGTTAATTCGCACGAAACGCAGGTTGGTATCGAGAACGTTCAACCCAATTGGGACAGACTGGTAGATGCTTTCAATCTCAGCTAGTTGCCGTTGCAGTATTGCTTTGCTTTCCTGTAACTCTGCTTCTGCCTGCTTGCGATGCGTTATATTTTGGCTGAGTACCATGCCTCCAAAAATCTCACCCTGCTCACTGCGTACAGGCAAAGTATGTACTTCATAAATCTGATTGAAGTAAAGCACTTCCTGGACTGAAATTTGACCCATTAGTGCAGCACGATAGATCGGTTCAATTTGCTCACAGGTTTCTGGAGGCAGGGCTTCCCAAATGGTTTGCCCTACCAGTGCTGCTCCATCTAATCCCAATTGTTTGATTTCGCTACCTTCAATGAGCAAAAAGCGCAAGTCATGGTCAAACAGTTGAACTGCACCATTGGGGATGTGTTGTGTTAGCGTTCGATACAAGGCTTCCCGTTCTGCCAGGACTGCATTTGCCTCTTCTAATTGGGCAGTCCGTTCGGCAACACGCTGTTCTAGTTCTTGGTTAGCGCGTTGTAGGGCGGCTTCGGCCTCTTTTTGCTGTGTCATGTCACGCGCAACGCAGTATAGCAATCCCCTGGCAATCTGCGGTGATGCTGTCCATCCCAGCCATCGGTAGCAGCCAGCTTTCGTCCGGTAACGATTCTCGAAATTGAGCGTTGGTATCCCAATTTTCACCTTCTCCATTTCCGCTAACGTGGCGAAGTGGTCGTCTGGATGCACGAAGTCTAAAAAAGGACTGGCTAATAATTCTGCTTCTGAGTGGCCGAGGGTTTGGGTAAATGCAGGGTTGATCCGCTTAAAGTAGCCATCCAGACCAATGACCGACAGCAGATCGAGCGATCGCTCAAAGAAAAAGGCTTCTTCGGATAAAACCAATCCATTCACGGGTGAGGCAACAGGATTTTCAGAGGTCATAACAGAATTACGGAGCAGATAAAGCGGAATTATCGCAAAGCAGATGAGATAAGTTGGGGTGAATTAGTACTCCAGTGTTAACACTACTTAAGAAATTGCACATCAGCCTTAGTTAAGAATTTTTCCATCCACACTTAACAAAGAACAATCATAAAATCTGCCTGTAGCAAGAATCAGTTGCTCAAACAGGTGGCTATGGAAGCCGCTTAATTAAGTTGCATCAATTACTATTGGCAAAAACAAACTTAATAGTTTTACACCATTAGGACTTACGCAATAACTCTCTGAAACTCTCATTCCTTTGTGTCCTTTGCGCCTTTGCGGTTCGTTTTTCCATTATTTTGCCTAAGTCCTGACCATAATAAGCAATCTTATTCAATCAGCAAAATCTTTAGATGAGTAAAAGACAGTTGTGAGTCAATTATAATAAGCTGCGATCGCACTTCTGATAACCATGCCATCTTTTATCCCAAATTATGTAGTAGCTCAACAACAAATCAGAGAATATCAGAGAAATTTTAACTAAGTAAGTCGGTGAGAATAAATCAAACTAGATTAAGTAATGTAAAAAATATTGAGATTAGTTCTTAGAGAGCGGCTCCAACCATGATTTGAGGACTAAAGTCCTCTCTACGAGACGCACTCGCGTTCACTACAAACCTTGAATTATTCACGCCGCTCTACTTACACTAAGGAAAATTACATTGGTAATAAGTCTAGCGATCGCACTTCAAAGCTAAACTAGAAAAAGGAGTACGTAGCTTGCCGCCGTAGGCATCGCTCGACTATCCGTATCAAAATAAAACCCTATGAACACCAAAACATTAAGTGCCATTATTCACAAAGAAGAAGATATGTATGTTGCTGAATGTCCTGAAGTTGGCACAGTTGATCAAGGTAAAACAATTGAAGAAGCTCTTGCTAATCTTAAAGAAGCTACAAGGCTATACCTAGAAGAATGTCCTTTGCTCGACACTGATACTAGTCCGAGATTTGTAACGAGTATAGTACTTCAGGAGTCACTCACAAACCATTCTGAAAAACCTCTAACTAGCTTCATCGGATCTGCTAAAGGCAATTTTGCCACAACGGAAGAAGTGGATAACTTTATTCGCCAAGAACGAGATGCATGGGAATTCTAGATGCTATTCAAGTCACGCTGATAATATTGTGCTGCTTGCGACATATTAAATTGTAATAGCTTCTCCTCCCCCAACTTGTATCGCAAACTCGGTTTAAAAGGCGAAATATTCAAATTGCGAATAATTTCTGCCGCCACAGCCTTTGCTAGTAACGGTGGTACAGAGTTACCAACTTGTCGAAATCCATGCCATTTGGTTACATGAAATCTAAACCAATCTGGGTAAGAATGCAATCTCGCCGCTTCCCTGACTGTAATACACCGGGGCGTAGATGGATGAATCGGTCTAGGAGATGTAAAAGAACCCCTATACTTATCTGTTCCCGCTCTTAAAGTATTACAGACACCAGCAGGATGCAGCTTATAAAAACGACTAATTTTTTCTCTCTCGCCTTGTTGAGTCTCCTGAAAACGTTGAATAGTTTCCGCAGAATGTTTTGTCCTTAAACTTGAAGAAAGTATTCGCAAATCATATTCTCGTTTATAAGAATAATCATCATCTAGGCATTTGATACCGCGAAGTACAAGAGCATAGTTACTAGGTTTTTCGTATTCTGCTACAACCCAATCTCTTGTTAGTAACTCTGGATATTTTTCTATTTCCGGTAAATCTCCAATTGCATCCAATACTGTAGGACTAAATGGGATATCAGATATTTTTTTAGAATTTAAATTATTTGGTAATGCTTGTTTAGTAATCGGCGGAGGATATTTCGGTAACTTTACATCCTCCCTTGCACCTATGAGAAATAATCTCTCCCGGAACTGTGGTACTCCATAATATGCAGCGTTGAGAACTTGATAATTTTCTTCTACTTTGTAGCCATGAATTCTAAACTCGTTAATTAAGGATTGGAGGATTTGTTTATGTTCACCAACTGTAATCCCCCGAACATTTTCCATTACAAAGAACTTTGGTTTTAGCTCAAAAACCAGCCGATGAAAGTGAAACACCAAAGAGTTTCGGGGATCATCAACAGCCCGTTTGCCCATTAGAGAAAAACCTTGACATGGTGAGCCACAAATTACCACATCAATTTCGCGATCGCCAATCTCAGACCGATTCCTAATTTCTTCCCCGGTTGTATCCACAACACTTTTACATAATACTGAGCAAAAAGGGAAGTTAAACTCATGTGTTGCACAGTGGATCGGGTCAATTTCCACAGAGGCTAGGACATCAAAGCCAGCTTGTTCAAAGCCAAGAGTCATACCCCCCGCACCGGCGAATAAGTCAACTGCGATCGCTCTTTGTTTTTTCATCTCATAAGCCATGACACCCTAATCTAATTCGTAATTCGTAATTACGCTATGGATAAATGCGGCTTTTGGCAAAAACAGGTGGTTCACACTTAATTTTACTCATAAATAAACTGATTGATTCTCTATTTTCAATTACGAATTACGTTAGCGAGTCCGCGAGCGTCATTACGAATTACGAATTATTTGGTCGCATTTGCAAAATTTCTTGAGCAACGCGATCGCAAACCCCAACTTCTCCTAAACTTTGCCGCATTTCTTGATAATCCGCCAAAGTTTGCTCTCTGCGACTAGGATTGAGCAGCAGTTCCATCGCCGTTTGGATAATATTCTCTGGTGTGGCTTGCTCTTGTAAAAATTCTGGCACAATCGGCTTCATCACTACTAAATTAGGTGGTGATGCGAAGGTTATAGAACCTTTGAGGATTTTACGAGCTATCCAAGCAGTCAAAGAACTTAAGCGGTAAACTACAACTTGCGGCACATTTAACAGAGCAAGTTCTAAATTGACAGTACCAGATTTACTAATGGCTAAATCAGCAGCAGCAAAAACTTCTATTTGTTGACCTGATATAATTGTCGCCCGTAAACCATAACGCTCAATAGCCTGCTCAATTGGCTGTCTATAGACTTCCAGCGACAGGGGAATCCAGAAATGAACTTCAGGTAATTTCGCTTGAATAGTTTGAGCAGCTTGAAAAATAATTGGTAAAAGATATTTTAGTTCTTGGCGGCGAGAGGCGGGGAGAAGTGCGATCGCAATTTGTTCTGGTGCAATTCCCAATGTTGCACGCGCTGCTTGGCGACTAGGAGCATCTTGCATTCGATCAACCAAAGGATGCCCTACCCAAGTAACTTTTGCCCCTTTCTCCTTAAAGTAACGGGCTTCTTGTGGGAAAATTGCCAACAGCTTATCTGTAAAACCAACAATCCGGTTAGTTCTCCGCAAACTTATTGACCAAGCCCACTCTTGGGGAGCAATATAATACACCACTGGCACATTTGGTAATTGCTGTTTCATATAAGTCCCAATTTCCAGATTGGGAGTCATATAATCGATCAGCACCACCAAGTCGGGTGGATTTTGTTTTAAGAAAGCGATCGCCTGACGTTGCACCTGGAGAGTCGGTAAAATATAAGGCAGCCCTTCTAGAATACCCATTGAGCCAATACTACTGGTATTTCCCAACAGAATTGCCCCAGCCTCCACCATTTTTTCGCCACCTAGCGCCACAATCTCTAATTCCAACCCAATCGCCACAGCTTGACGCTTCAGCGCTGTAATTAGCAGCGACCCTTGTAAATCGCCAGACACTTCGCCAGTGCTGATAAATATCCGCATTTGATAATTAAAATTAGGAAATAAATAGTTAGGAGTTCAAAGTGAGGAGTTATGAGTTATGAGTGAGGAGTGAGGAGTGAGGAGTTAGGAATGATACAGTGAAGGGTTAGCAGTTAAAAAATTTAATTTATCAACTTATAACTCCTAACTCCTAACTCCTAACTTATAATTCCTAACTCCTAACCCCTAACTCCTAACTTATAATTCACGACTCATCACTCACGCCTTTTTTTCCCCTACCGGGAATCAAGCCACGCCTTCCTGGCATCTGAGAAAGTAGCAGAAAACGTCGCAAATGCTGCAACTGTTCGCTATTGCCTAACAATTCCAACTGTTCTAAAGCATCCTTAAAGGGCAAATCAGAACGGTAGAGAATGCGAAAGGCTTTTTTCAGCATTTGCAAATCTGTAGAGTCCATACCAGACCGTTTAAGTCCGACAAGGTTGAGGGTTCGTACCCGCGCTGGATTTCCCTCCACTAGCATATATGGGGCCACATCCCGGTCAATCCGTGCCATGCCTCCCACCATTGCCTGTCTACCAATATGTACAAATTGATGGACACCTAAAACCCCACTCAGCCTAGCGCGTGACTCTATATGCACATGACCCGCCAAGGCCACAGAGTTAGCAATCACTACCTGGTCTTCAATCACGCAGTTATGAGCCACATGGACATAAGCCATCAGTAAGTTACCATCGCCAATCACCGTCGCTTCACCAGCACCAGTAGCGCGGTTAATGGTAACGTACTCACGAATCAAGTTGTTATCACCAATTTTGACCCAGGTTGGTTCTCCCACAAACTTGAGATCCTGGGGTTCCATGCCGATGGCTGCACCTGTAAAAATCTGATTTTGCGCCCCAATTTCACAAGGCCCCTCTAGCACGGCATGAGCGCCGATTATTGTTTCAGGGCCCACTTTGACATGCTCTCCAATCACAGCATAGGCACCGACTTGCACTGTATGGTGGAGTTCCGATTTCGGATGAATTACAGCAGTTGGATGAATTAGCGTTTTCAAGGGTGAATCTCCAGAACTGTCTTGATAAGCCAGCGCCGGGTGGGGTTTTTAAAGCAGTGCGTTACCCTGGTTAAGAGAGTTATACTGACTGCCGTCCCATTGAAGCGACTGGCATTGTTGAGCGTTAAGTATTTCAGTGAACGAAAGTGTCGGGCAAAGCAAGTTAAGTGTGTTCGTGAGTGCGTCTCGTAAAGAGGGCGTCAAAAATCAAGAAATTATTCAGATGCTGTAGTGGATTTTTTTAACTGCGATCCTTTTTCAGGATTCAGTAAGGGCATTTCACGGCTATGCCAATACCACGAAAGCAAACTTTTAATTAACTAGAGAAAACATTAATTCCCCTTCACAAGCAAGTTGACCGTCAACTTCGGCACGACCTTGCATCTTACCGAAACGACGTTGTTTTACCCATAACAGTTCCACCGTCATTACTAGTTGATCTCCCGGTACAACCTGGCGGCGAAAACGAACTTTATCGATACCAGCAAAGACGAACAGTCCGCCTTCTACTGAAGACATTTGAGTTAAAACAATGCCCCCAACTTGTGCCATTGCTTCGACAATTAGTACCCCTGGCATCAGTGGGCGTGCTGGGAAATGTCCTGGGAAATGGGGTTCGTTGATAGTGACGTTTTTTACTCCAACAGCTTTTTTACCTGGAACGTAGTCAATTATTTTGTCTACAAGTAAAAATGGGTAGCGGTGGGGTAGCAATTTCTGAATTTCTTCAGATGTAAAGGTTGTTTTAATCTCAGATACGATTGTAGTCTCATTTATAGCTTCTGATTCGGTAGATGTAGGTGTCGTCGTATCGATGGTATTCACTTCAGTGAGGATTGACATTGGCCGTATAGTTGATTTTTCATCTGAAAGTTGAGTAGGCAAGCGTATGTCGAAAGCCTTAATAATCCTGAATTTTAAACTTTAAATCAAATCTAAAATCTAAAATCCAAAATCTAAAATTCTCTGAGCCAGTTGAATGTGTAAATTGTGGCTGGCTTTATACGCTAAGAAATGAGCAATAGGAAAAGTTCCTAGTAAACTTAAATCTCCTACTAAATCCAAGATTTTATGACGGACTGGCTCATTTGCAAATCTTAATGGTGGATTTAACCACCCTTCTGGCCCACAAACGAGTGCATTATCCAAACTGCCACCTTTAATTAACCCTGTTTTTTGTAAGTGTTCAATTTGATGCAGTAACCCAAAAGTCCTGGCGGGAGCAATTTCCGCAGCAAAGCTAGCAGAAGCTTTTTCTAGTTCAGTGGTTAGTGACCAACTGTGCCATTGATTACCAATAGTGGGCAGGTCAAAATCAATACCGTAACTAAAGCGGGTTTCTGGTGCTGGGAGGGCACATACAAAGGCATCGCCTTGATAGACCCATATTGGTTCTGTAATAGGCTTGGGAACTTGATTGTCAACGGGCTGTGATACTAAGCCAACTTGGGCAATATTGGCTGTCCATACACTTGCTGAACCATCTAAAAGTGGAACTTCTAGGCCATCAATTTCAATCCGGGCATTATCTACACCCATACCCGAAAGCGCAGCCAACAAATGTTCTACCGTGCGAATGGATACCTCATCTTTGCCCAATTGAGTTGAGAGAACAGTGTGACTAACTGCCGCAACTTGGGCTGGAATGATCGGCAAATCCGGTAAATCTACCCGCACAAAGTAGCGTCCACTTCCCGCCTCAGCTGGTAGTATCCGCACCTGGGTACTAACACCGCTATGCAATCCCACCCCTGTTTGGGTGATTTCCCCAGCTATAGTGTGCTGTTGCATAGCCGAAAAGTCAGTATATTTCCTTTAGTATTGTTCATCGTCTGTTTTGGTAAAATCCCTGATATTCCCCTGAAAATGTCATTAATCCCTTTATCGGAACAGTATTGAGGTAAATGTAAAAATTAGCAAGCAAATCCAAAAAAGTTAATTGTCCTTTGTCCTTTGTCCTTTGTGATTCACTAATGACCAATGTACAGACGCGATTAATCGCGTCTCTACTGACTAATGACAAATTAAAACCTTTCGCCAATACCGAAATTAATTCGGTTATCACCATCATCGTTGATACCGTAGTCAATCCGAATTGGCCCCAGTGGAGACTGGACGCGAACGCCGAGACCATAGCCGTAGCCACTACCATTTTTGTTCAAAACTTCAGCCGCCCTAGTACTAGTTCCCAGATCACTGCCGAGATCAAAAAATAGTGCGCCGCTAACTACTGAAAAAACTGGAAAGCGATACTCAACTGATGCTTGCACATAAGAGCGTCCACTAGCTAATGCTCCTTCTTCATAACCCCGAACGGAGTTGCTGCCACCAATGGTAAAAGCTTCGTAGGGAGGCAAGTCACCAAGGATAGTTCCTGCTTGCAGGTTAAATGCTAAGGTTTGTGCGCCTTTGGAGAGGCTAATGAGCTTGATAGGTAAATATTGACTGTAGCTCCCCCGCAATCTGGTGAGCAAGATGTTGCCTAGCCCGACAGGAACCGATTGATCGACCCCGAAGCGGAGATAAGAACCGCTAGTGGGTTGCAATGGGTTATTACGGAGATCGCGCTGTAGACCCACTTGGAACAGCAACAAATCGTCTTGACCTGTGTTAGATTCAGTCAGGTCAATTGTTCTGTTTGGGTCAGGTATATTATTATCGCCGATTACTGCTCCTTGTTTTCTCAGATTGCCATCAGCATCACGGGCGGAAACTCGTTGATACTGTAAACCTGCTGAGGCAGTCCAAACTGAACTTTTGTAAGGATTGCCGGAAAGGGGACGGGTAAAGGTGACACCACCACCTACACGGAGAATCCGGGGGCGATCCTGAGCATCTGTATTAGTAGGATTATCTGAGTCAAACGTCCTAATATCTTGATCTTGACCATCAAAGATCAACGAAATGGAACTGCGGCGAAAAATATTGGTTGTGTAGGAAGTCCGGTAAGGATCTCCAGCAATCCAGGGGTCTGTAAACCGCACATCAAACAGCAGTTCCCGTTCTCCCACCTGTACTTCTGCTCCCAGTTTTTGGTTTCTACCGTTCAGGTTTTGCTGTTGATAGCTAACTGTTCCAAAAAGTCCGCTAGCAGAACTAATCCCTGCACCAGCTGCAATCGAACCACTGCTGCGTTCAGCTACATTTACTACTACATCCACTTTGCTGGGGTCAGTACCAGGGTCAAGGGAGACATTCACATCTTCAAACAGTCCTAGTCCATACACGCGCTGTAAGTCTCTTTGCACTGTGTTGCGATTGAATACTTGTCCTGGCTTCAACTCCACTTCTCGCGTAATGATATAATCCTGTGTCCGTCCCCGAATTGGTTGTCCCTTCTCGTCTGTCTCCTGACCATCTTTATTGCGGAACCGGACTCGAATGTTTTCTACTACACCTTCTGCTACTTGTAAGGTAACAACCCCGTTTTCAGAAACTTGTGGCGCTCCAATCACGTTAGCTAGTACGTAACCTTGGTCTTGATACCGCTTGTTTAACTGCTTGATGCCTTCCTGCAAGTCACGCAAGTTGAGGATTCTGCCATACTGATCCTTAAATACTTCATCCACAGTATTAGCTGGGAGTACAGAAGCAACACCAGTGCCAGGATTGGCTTGCACTTCTACCTTGCTTAAAATGGGGTTAGGCTGTACAACAAAGCTCACCCGTACTCCCAAGGGGGTATCTTCTGGCGCTGCTTGCACGTTGGAGAAGAAGCCAGTACCAAAGATGGCGTTAATATCTTCTTGCAGTTGGCTGCGGGTTGTGGTTTGTCCTGGTTGGGTACGAATTACTTTGTAAACTTGGTTTTCCAGTTCTGGTGATAGTTGGCCAGCCTGTGATCTAATTACTACTTCCGACACCAGTACGCGGGGGTCATTGGCTTCTGGAACTGTGTTGGGTTGAGTATTTCCTGGAGTTGTGGGCGGGTTAACATTCTGCGGACTGGGAGTCGCACCTGGGCTTGGGGCAGGTGTTCTTTGTTGACTACCTGGGAATGGAAGATCAGGAGTGGAGGATGGTTCTGGAGTTGTAGGTAATAAAGGTTCCGTTGTCGGTGGGTTGACATTTTCTGGGACTGGAGTTGTCTCAGGAGTTGGGGAAGGCGTTGGTTGTTGAATTTCTGGCGGTGGAATGTCTGGAGTGGGAGACGGCTGTTGAGTAGGGTTAGGATCTATTGGAGGGGTTTGTGCAGTTTTTGGCGTTGTGGAGGTTGGCACGATTACCTTTGGGGTTGCTGCATCTACGCCCAACCCAGGCATCCTTGCTGGATTGGCAGGGTAAACTGCTACAATGTGGGATTTCTCCGCCTCCATAACCCTTGTGGGATTAGGTCGAGACTCTAAACTTTTACTATCAACCTCACCAGTATCCTTTTCTGGGCGCTGATTTGTTTCTAGTGTCAAAACTTCTGTTGTCTGTTTTGAACTGTTGGCGGTTTCTGCATTTGCACTCAATGAACCGCCCAAAGGGGCTGCAATTGCTACTGCTGCCAGCAACATGGGAGATAAACGCATTTTACTTATAATTCCTCTTCACGACCACACACACACCATCACAAATAGTCATTAGTCATTAGTCAGAGACGCGATTAATCGCGTCTGTACAATGGTCATTGGTGAATAACCATTGGACTTTGGACAATCCACACGAGTTTAATTGATTTTTATCCATTTAATTATTACTCTCTACTGCTTTTAGCACTCTTTGTAAAACCTCCTGGTAGGCATCCTCTACATTTCCTAAGTCCCGGCGAAAGCGGTCTTTATCCATTACCCGGCGGTTTGAATCCTGTTCTGCGGTATCCCATAAACGGCAGGTGTCGGGGCTAATTTCGTCTGCCAAGAGCAACTGCTGCTGTGAGTCCAAACCAAACTCTAGTTTGAAGTCTACTAGGGTAATGCCGCATCGTTGCCAAAAGTTATTGAGAAATTCATTGATTTGCAATGCAAGATGTGTAATTGCGTCTACTTGTTCCGCAGTAGCTAGTTCTAGCAGATACAGGCGATCGCGTGTCAGCAAAGGATCTCCTAACTGATCGTTCTTATAATAAAACTCAACCAAAGGCTGTTTTAGAATTGTACCCACTGGTAAGCCTGTTTGCTGAGACAAACTGCCAGCAGCAATATTTCTGATAACTACTTCTAAGGGTAAAATCTTTACTGCCTTCACCCGCATCTGATTCGGGGTAGGGCTGTCGATAAAGTGAGTCTTTATACCATTTGCCTCCAACTGTTTAAAAAGCTGGCTAGAAATGCTACAATTAATTTTTCCCTTCTCTTGGATACTGCCACGTTTTTGGGCGTTAAACGCCGTGGCATCGTCTTTAAAATCGGCCAACAAGACTTCCGGATCGTCTGTTGTATAGAGAATCTTGGCTTTGCCTTCGTATAACTTGGAATTAACAGACATGGTGGCAGGTAAAGTTCTAGGCGATAGACAAAAGTTGTCCTTTGAGGCTTCACCATTTTATCTTTAGTTATTAACTATTAGCTATTGATGATTATTTAGGAGGGTGCAGGACACGGTTAATTGGGCAGAGGTCTATGGCAGGAACCCGCAGAGCGGGAAGAGGGCAGACGGGCACAGAGGAAAATCTTTCCGCTCTGTTCTCATTCGCCTTTACCTCTTTTTGGTCACAGCCCAGCAGAAAGTTGCTAAAGACCCACTACTGAATCTCTAACTTTTAACAGACGACAATTTGCTTTAAGCCATACTATGTTTGCCTAAATACTTTTACCCTCAAAAATCTGTAACTATTTTTGCAAAAATAAGAAATACTAAATAATACGGGTATTTTTTTGTATAGTGTAACTCAGGGTTTCAACTTAAGTTAATCACAGTCATAAATTTATAAATTAAGATGAGATCAATTGACAACTGGGAGGTAAGTCGAATATTCTCTTTAGTTACTTTAGCAGAAACTTTTTTTGCAAATTTTACAGTAAAAGTATTTCAAGCTTTATTTTCTAGTCTCAAAATCTAAATCAACCAATTCCCGCATCATTAATTGGAAAAGGAGTTCGATGGTTGGAGTTACCGCAGTGTGACAACAGTAAAGATAGCGGTAGCTAATGATTCAGCTTTAGAGATTTAAACACAAGGGGAGTTGAATAAATTGGAGAACAAAATAGTGAACAAGGATGATTTTCTTTATCCTCGCGGTCGCTACTACGGCCAGGTGAAGCCAGAAAACTTGGTTTTTAATGCAAATCTACAAGAATTTGCCCAACGAGTAAGCTACATTTGCAACTTAGAAACAGGTGGAAAGCTGCCTCCAGGTCAAGCTTACGAACAAATAAAGGATCTATGGAAACATTTGAAACGCTCAAAAAAAGAGCTAAGAATTGGCGAAGATCCGTTTCAGGATGACCAAGGGGAGGTTGAAGGTTGAAGGGGACAAGGGGAAAAACTATACCCAATGACAAATGACTATTTAGTAAGCATTGTCCAAATACCATCCCAGGATTGTGGGGGCGGCGCTTGTTGGTAATTACGCGCCCGTTCTAGATGGATATCAACAGCTTGGTCTTGGGGTTGGATGCATTTGGCGGCTTCAAAACAGGCGATCGCTTGTGAGAAGTTGCGCGATAAATAAGCCGAGCGTCCAGTATGATAGTGAAATAAAAACTCTTGAGTGTTGGCATCTAGAGGGGTATTGCGATCGCCAATTAACTCGTAGATATTAACTGCCTGGTGTTTCCCTTTGACTCGAATTTTATCTAATTGGCGCACCCAAATGCGATCGCTGCAAAGCTGATAAGTAAATTCGCTTATAATTATATCACAACCATAATCCTTAGTTACCGCTTCTAAACGCGAACTCAAATTTACGCCATCTCCAATTACCGTGTAATCCATCCGTTTGCGGGAACCAATATTACCCGAAACCACATCCCCAGAACTAATCCCAATACCAATATGGATTTGTGGCTGTGCCTGGATAATTCGCCGTCGGTTAAATTCCTCTAACCGTTGTCGCATATCTAATGCTGACTGTACAGCCCTCCAAGCATGATTTTCTGTCAGTGGTAGCGGCGCACCAAATACCGCCATTAAGGCATCACCAATAAATTTATCGAGAGTGCCTTCGTGGTTAAAAACCGCCTCTACCATTGTTTCAAAATACTGATTGAGCAGCAATACCACTTCGGCTGCACCGAGATTTTCTGTAAGTGTAGTGTAGCCTCGGATATCAGAAAACAAGATGGTTACTTCCTTGCGCTCACCCACCATTAAAGCATCTTCCCCCAAAGCCATAACTTGTTCGGCTACATGGGGCGTTAGGTAGCGGGACATGGTGGTTTTCATCCGTTTTTCCTGGCTGATGTCTTCTAACACCACCAAACCACCCCGGACACCGCCTTCGGGGTTAGTTAGGGGATTAACAGTGAGATTTGTGCTGCGTTCTAATTTTTGTACTTCATTAGCAGTAAGAAACTCAGATTGGGAAGTCAGGGGTAGATTCCAGGGAATGAACATATCGGGGTTAGTGCGATCGCGCAGTGCTAAAATTGAGTGCTGAGTACTCAATTTTGATTCTTGAGCCTCACTTTTAACTCCTAAGTCCTCACTCTTCACTTGAAAAATTCCTACTATCAAACTTTGCTCTGGCACATAATGTTTAGCTCCAGTTTTTAAACTATCTTCTAGCCGCATTTGGAGATTTTCAATTGGCACAACTTCCCAAACTAGCCGACCAATCAAATTTTGTTCCCACGAAAGCTTGTTGTTCTTACTATTAGCATCTTTTATAGGACAGCCCAGCAACTCTAGCGCCGCATCATTAATCGTAACAATGCGTCCTGCCATATCTGTAGATATCACTGCATCTGATAAACTTTGTAAAATATCTTTTTGATACTGTTTTTCTAACAGCACATTTTCAAACAGACGAGCATTTTCTAAAGCAACTCCTGCCTGAATATTAAAAGCCCGCATAAACTCTTCATCAGAAGCGGTAAAACTGCTTTGTTGCTTATTAATTAATTGGGTAACGCCTATTAATTCATTTGCCGAATTAAATACTGGCAAACACAGGATACTACGAGTTACATAGCCAGTTTTTCTATCTGTAGTCGGATCAAACCGAGGATCTTTATAAGCATCGGAAATATTTAAGGCTTCACCAGTGGAAGCCACATAGCCAGCAATGCCACGGTTAGCGGGAATACGGATTTCTAGCAAGTTCGTGCCATCCGCCGCCACTGCAACTTTCGTCCAGAGTTCGCTCATCTCTTTACGATATAAAAATAGTGTGCTGCGGTCTGCTTGCATTAAAATTCGAGCTTGCTCCATGACTATTTGCAAAGTTGCTTCTAAATCCAAACTTTGCCCCAATGTCTGAGTTGCCCGCAACAAAGCCGTTGCGCCTCTTTGATTACGAGCGGCTACATAAAAAGATTGGCAGCTTTCCAGAATAATACCAATAGAAGCGGCGAAATCTCGAAACCGTTCTTCATCATCAGAATTAAACGGAACATTCCCGGTTTTATTAGCCAGTTGCACTACTGCTACAGTCTGATTTTTGCTACTGGTAACAGGCATACATAAAATATTATGGATTTTGTAGCCCATTTGTTTTTCAAGTTCTGGGCTAAATAAGGGATGAGTATAAGTTTCAGATATATTTAGATATTCACCTGTACTAGCAACATGACCGGGGATACCCACTGTAATGGGAGTCCGAATTTCTAAGAATTTTTGGGTATTATCTTGGGGAACTTTTGACCACAGTTGACCTTTGTCATAGTCAACTAAAAAAATAGCAGTGTGTTCTGCTTGCAGGATTTGACCAATTTTGAGTGTGATAGCTTCTAGCACCTTCTCCAACATAGTTTCTAGAGCTTCATTATTGATTAGTTCAATAGCTCTAAGAAATTGTTGGAACTCAGCAGTTATGAAGTCGAGTAAGCAAACAAATTCATTAACAGATAAGTCTTTAACACGACGCAGTAGGGCGTGAGTACGATTAACTTGAGTCAGTTCAGTTAATGTAGCCAAGACGCTACCAGTATTGGGGAGTGTCAAGTCGCTTTGCTCCGAATTCAAAAGTCAAAATTCAAAATTAATAATCCCCATAAATAAATGGGCTTGTATGATAAGTCTGTTTCGGTCATGGGAATTTTAGATTTTAGATTTTGGCATTGGTTATTAATTCTTCTTCCTCATCTCCAGGGCTATTTCGTTCTAGACATAAACCGCCCAGAACTAAAGTTCAGCGGCTCATAGCCTAACTCCACGCTTGGTGGACTAAAAGCCTTTATTAGTCGTCTTTAGACGAATGAGTGCTATTAGCCTCAGAATTTATTCTGAGGCGGGCTAGATGAGAATCAAATAGCCCTTGCCTCATCTCCCCACTCCCTACTCCCTACTCCCTACTCCCTGATTTTGCCAATTTCTCAGAAAATATCACCTTTTGATAGTAATCTACTAGCTGTCTGGTGGCAGATGGCCAACCCCAACTTTCTGCCTCTTGGCGAGCATTTTGACGGATGATGTCTCGTTGTTGTTTTTGTTCTAAGAGGCGAACAGTAGCAGCTAATGCTCCTTGAACATCTGCTGTTGGCTCAAAAAGATATCCATTTACTCCATCTGTGACAATATCGGGAATTCCCCCGGAACGGGCTGCTACTACCGGACAGCCAGCTGCCATTGCTTCTAGTAATACTAAACCTAGTGTTTCTGTACGAGAAGGAAAGATAAAGGCATCAGCACTCGCAAAGGCAGAACCTAATTCTTGCCCCATGAGATACCCAACAAAATAAGTATTCGTGCCAGCAAAGTGTTTTTGCAATGCTTCACGGTGGGGCCCATCCCCAACCAATGCTAACCGCGCTTCGGGAATTGCTTCTAAAATTGGTTTGATGCGCTCAATTTCTTTTTCAGCAGAAAGCCGCCCCACGTAAAGTAGCAATGGACTTTCTGGATGATTTTTTGATAGGCGCGATCGCATCTCTACACTAGCTAAATCTGGGTGAAATAATTCCGTATCCACCCCACGCTGCCATAAATCTACACGTTCAATACCATGTGCTGTCAGTTCCTCCACCATTGCTGTGGAAGTACACAAATTTAAAGCAGCTTGATTATGAGCGCCTTTGAGCAGTTCCCAAAGAAAACCCTCTAGCATCCCCAAGCCGTAATGCTGGAGATATTGGGGTAAATGGGTATGGTAAGACGCTACTAAGGGTATTTTGAGGATTTTGCTATAAAATATGCCAGACAAACCTAAAACGGCTGGATTCACAACATGGATAACATCTGGCTTAAACTCTTCTAAGGCGTACCCAATGGCTGGGCGGGGAAGTGCCATCTTCAATTCTGGATACAATGGCAGAGGAAAGCCAGTAACGCCGTAAACTTTAGCGCCTTTGTGTTCTGTGATGCCTCCATCAGGGGCAATTACCAGCACTTGATTACCACTGCGCTGTAGATGGTCAACAGTATGGCGCAGACGCGTTACAATGCCGTCAACCTTGGGTAAAAAGGTTTCGGTAAATAGGGCAATTCTCATAAAAAACTATTCAGTCCAGGCAGATAATCTCAGCTTAGAGTGCATTTTGCTATTAAACCAGATTAAACTGTCTCGCGTGCTCTAATCAATTCTGCACAGTCAAAATAACTGTGGTAAACGCAAATTTAGTAATAGCTGGACGATACGCCTGATAAATATAGGACTTACGCAAAATATCTTTCAAACTCTGATTTCTCCGTGCCGCGCCAGTTGCTTCTCCCAAGGGGAGACGCTGCGCGAACAAGTCGGGGAACCCGCCCAACGCACTGGCAACTCTATTGCCTCTGTGGTTAGTTATTCCGTAACTCGTGCGTAAGTCATAAAATAATAACTAATTGGTCGTCATATTGTGCTAAGACATGACGACCAGTGTTAAACCCGCGATTTACTGGGGTTTATCCTAATTTCTGTGCCAAGAGACTTTGGGCAGAATTTGTTTGTGATCAACTCGCGTCTGATACTTGATGGCAAAGTTTAACAAAGAATCGAGTAAAGAATCAGAAAGCAAGTGAGGCTGTAAACCTAAATCGAGCAATTTAGTGTTTTTAGCGTTGAAGTAATGTTCTTCTTTCTCGACTCTGGGATTATCTAAGTGATTGATTTCTACATTCAATCCGATAGCGTTACCAGCTTTTTTCACCATCAATGCCAAATCGCCGACGCTGAATTGTTCGGTAAATTGGTTAAATACGCGGAATTCACCAGCTTCGGCAGGATTAGCGATCGCTAATTCCACACATCTGACTGTATCCCGAATATCCAAAAATCCGCGAGTTTGTCCACCTTTACCGTAGACAGTTAACGGATGTCCAATCGCTGCTTGAATACAAAAGCGGTTTAGTGCAGTACCAAACACACCATCGTAATCCAGCCGATTAATCAATAGTTCATCCATCCCCGTTTCTTCGGTTAAGACACCATAAACTACACCCTGATTTAAATCAGTTGCCCGCAATCCCCAAATCCGGCAAGCAAAGTGGATGTTATGACTATCATGGACTTTGCTCAAATGGTACATCGAACCGGGCTGCTTGGGATAAGGTAGGGTATCCTTGCGTCCATTGTGTTCAATGGTGATATACCCTTCTTCGATATCAATGTTGGGTGTACCGTATTCACCCATCGTCCCCAGCTTCACCAAATGACAGTCGGGGAAATCTTCCCGCATGGCGTACAGCAAGTTCAACGTACCAACTACATTATTGACCTGGGTAACAACTGCATGTTCTCGGTCAATCATGGAAAATGGGGCCGAACGCTGTTCACCAAAATGCACCAGAGCATTTGGCTGAAATTTCTGTAATGTTTTATGAAGAAATTCGTAATTTGTAATATCGCCGATGAACAAGTCGATAGATTTACCCGTCAAATCTTGCCAGCGCTGGAGACGTTGTTGAATTAGTGCGATCGGAGTGAGAGTTTCAACACCAAGTTCATTATCCCAATGCCGCCGCACCAAACTATCTAAAATTCCAACTTCATAACCTCGATTGGAAAGGTAAAGAGCAGTTGCCCAACCGCAATATCCATCACCACCAATAACCAGGACTTTCATCTTCACCAGTTTTTACTCGCTGATAGCTAAATCTATCAGGTTTATGTACCCTCTCAATCATAATTCTGGGAGAGATGTGGATTTTGGCAAAAGTGGGGAGTGGGGAGATGAGGGAGATGAGGGAGATGAGGGAGCAGGGGGAAATGGGTGAAAATGAAGGTAATTCTCCTAACAGACGCGATTAATCGCCTCTCCTAACTCAAGACTTGGAAATCCGATACTGCTGGGCAATGTAATAAAAGAAACGATAGTAATTTTGAAATTCTTGGCTCTTACTTCGTCCCTGCCAATAGTATTTAACTTGACTCCGAGTTAGTGTCAGCGTCATTGTACCAACTAGTCGATCAACTTCTACAACCAGCACCCCAGATACTCCTTGGGCGGTTTGAAAGTTGGATTTTATCTTTTTTACTGACTCTTGGTTTGTAACAATAGAATTTGGTAATTGCTGACTTGCCCACCCCCGAATTTCCACTGAGTTATCTTGTGGTGAAAAAAACGCAATTCCATCATCATTTGCTGGTGCTGCTAAAGAAATCCAGTTACTCGGATATGGAAATTCAAAGCCATAACGGGAGTTGCTATAAGTTTTCCAGGCGATCGCTCCGGCGTTAAAATTATTTGCAGTACAACCCCACAAAATTATTAACAGGGCAATAACTCCGCTAACAGTGGCGGCAAACCGATAAATTCTTCGCCCCAAACTACAGGTTTTATTAGCAGTAGCCATTTACATTACACATTTTGCCAAAGTCACTGATTTTATAGAAGTGCCAGAAACTCAGATCAATACCTTCGCCAATTTACTAGCTATTCTCGAATCCGTAAACTGCCGAAGAAACTGCACCACAAGAGGGCTAATTAAAAATTCAATAATATTCAGGATATTTACCATTCTCTTTTGAGTTCTCAGTAGAGAAACTTATAAAGAGTGCTTTATCACACAACTTATGCACAGCGCATCTCAGACAGCCGAGCTAATTTTGGAGCTTTTTCACTTCCAAACCAACACATCTTTGCAATTTCCAGCAAATCTTTCTGTAATTTGCATCGGTAAGCCAAACGACCAAAAACCACCAGATATTGATATCTCTGGCTTACCAGATTCGGATGTGGCATCTCGCATCCACGCGCAAATTTGGATAAATGGGAATGAATATCATATCACCGATTTGGGCAGTTCTAATGGCACATACATTAATGGTGCAAAACTTCAACCTCAAGTTTTTTTCCCACTGCATCCAGGAGATAGAATTTCCCTTGGGCAAGGAGAAAAAATAACTTTCATGTTTAGGGTGCAGCAGCACTCTGCATCTGCCAGAAAAAATCCTCCATCAAACTCCGCGCCAACAGAAATTACAGCACCTATTACCAGTAAAGAAGATGAAGATCGAGTAATCCTTGCCAGTAAGCTTATTGGTTTAGGACTCATCCTCGCAGGCGTTACATTTTTAAGTACAAGTCTTTATGTGAGCGTCTATTTACGCAGCACACCTGGAATCTTGCTATGTATGGGAGGTGTCGTAGCCTTAAATTGGGGTGGACGCGATAATCGGAAACTGGGATGGGTGTTGATTGGCATAGGAATTGCTCTATTCATCGCCAGCGGTGTTGTAATCGGTTCAGTGTCACTTTTTTCTCTGCTGGTGTCATTCGCTGGTATCTCCTGTGGATATCAGTTGTTTACAACTGGAAAGGTGTTCAACTTTAATCCGCTTACGCTCCAAATAGTTAAAAAATCAGCCAACTCAGGCAATCATTAAATTAGCGATCGCTAATTTCCATTGAGGTTTCAGGTTTTGAGTGCCTAAGTCCTGATTAATTCCCAGAGGTTTGTAGTCAGCTATTTATCACTCAATAAACAGTATTTCAGCCTCAGTTGTAAACAAATGTAACAATGTTAGCGTCAAAACGTTTTACTGTCTTGACAACCAATAGAAGAACCGATAACTTGATATACATACCCGGGTAAGACCGTTAAAGAGTTATATGCAAACGCAAACTAAGCAAAAGGTCACTTTGTATTTATCGCCAGAGTTGCACAAAAAATTGAAGATTCGTTCAGCAGTCGATTCAGAACCAATGTCAGAACTTGCGGAACGTGCCCTCGTTTTTTACTTGTCTAATTCAGAATTGGTTGACGAGATAGAAGATTCTTCTTATGGGCGGGCTCATAGAGTTTATTCATGCCCAACTTGTGATAGCTCACTAGTATTACGTGATGGGGAACTGGTTGCTTTAGGCAATCAACCAGGAATAGTTGGTCAACCACATCTTTCCATTGATGAAATGGATGAGGATGAAACCTATCCCAAGGGTGAGGAAGAGTTAGTTCCTTGCTAGATAAATATTAATGATTTGGTTATCTTTACCAAAAGCAATGTCTCTACTGTCTCTATAAGGTCTCAAGTAGGTCGAAGTATGAACCAAGAGCTCAAGATACTAATTCAAGCTCAATACCCTTTAATCTACCTTGTTACCTCCGAGGAAGAGCGGGCCGAGCAAGCAATTTCCACAATCGCCCAGTCAGAGTTAAAGCCCCAGCGCCGAGTATTTGTTTGGACAGTAACACACGGGATTGTAGAGTATGGTCAGCCCCGGAATGTTACCCAACACAATACCGTGTCTCCAGAGGCGGCGATTGAGTGGATAATTCGGCAGAAAGAACCTAGTATATTTATTCTTAAAGATTTACATCCTTTTATTGATGCGCCTGCAACAAACAGATCGTTACGTGATGCGATCGCTAGCTTTAAAGGTACGCAAAAGAACATCATTTTGATGTCTCCAATGCAACAAGTACCTATAGAGTTGGAAAAAGAAGTTGTTGTTATCGATTTTACACTGCCAGATATGGCGGAGTTAAATAAAGTATTAACTCATCACGTAGACCAAAATCGTGGTCGGCGGTTGACAACAGAGGCTAGAGAAAAGCTTCTGAGAGCAGCTTTAGGTCTAACTAAAGATGAAGCTGAAAAAGTCTACCGAAAGGCGCAGGTAACTACAGGGCGTTTGACGGAAGATGAAGTAGATATCGTTTTATCTGAGAAAAAGCAACTAATTCGGCGCAATGGAATCTTAGAATACATTGAAGAAGATGAAACCATTGATGCTGTAGGTGGCTTAGAAGAGTTAAAAAGATGGCTCAAGCAACGCTCTAACGCTTTTACAGAAAGAGCGAGAGAGTATGGTTTGCCTCAACCAAAAGGGATGTTAATTCTCGGAGTTCCCGGTTGCGGTAAGTCATTGATTGCCAAAACTACTTCCCGGCTGTGGGGTTTACCACTGTTGCGGTTGGATATGGGGCGAGTCTACGACGGCTCAATGGTGGGACGAAGTGAAGCAAACTTGCGAAACGCCCTGAAAACAGCAGAATCTATTTCCCCAGCGATTTTGTTTATCGATGAATTGGATAAATCCTTTGCTGGTAGTGGAGGTTCTTCCGATTCTGATGGGGGGACTTCAAGTAGAATCTTCGGCTCCTTCCTCACATGGATGCAAGATAAGAAATCACCAGTGTTTGTGATGGCAACTGCCAACAGAGTAGAACGCTTACCTGGCGAGTTTCTGAGGAAAGGACGCTTTGATGAAATTTTCTTTGTGGATCTGCCAACACCAGAAGAACGGCAGGATATTTTCAATATCCACCTAACTAAGCGCCGTGAAGACATCTCTCGATTCGATCTTGAGCAACTAGCCAAGATGTCTGATGGCTTTTCTGGGGCAGAAGTTGAGCAAGCGATCGTTGCGGCAATGTATGAAGCTTTTGCCCAAGATCGGGAGTTCACCCAACTAGATATTATTGCTGCACTGAAGGCAACATTGCCGCTGTCTCGAACGATGCAAGAACAAGTAACGGCTCTCAGAGATTGGGCCAGACAGCGCGCCCGCCCCGCAGCATCCTCCGTAGCTGAATATCAGCGAATGGAGTTTTAAAAGCTTTCCTCTGCCATCCCAGGGGGAAAGGCTAGCTCCCAATGCTAGCAGTTTAAAAAAAAGCCGCATCCTGCTAAGAGCGGCTTCGCCCGAAACAAACCGTTGTCGTTTTTCTCAATCTTCTCATTGGAGGAAACCCAAATGTCTCACTTTAGCACCCTGCGTACCAAGATCACCGATGCCGAAATCCTCAAAGCTTCTTTGCGCGACCTCGGTATCAGCGTAAAGACTGAAGCTGATGTCCGTGGTTATAACGGTCAGCGCGTCCGTTCTGACATCGTTGCTATGTTAGATGGCGAATATGACCTCGGCTGGTCTCGCAACAGCGATGGTTCCTTTGACCTAATCGCTGACTTGTGGGGCGTTGCTAAGAAGCACAACCAAACCGAGTTGATCAACTCAATCAACCAAAAGTATGCTGTTAACAAAACTTTGGCTGAAGTAAAACAACGCGGTTTGCAAAACGCCAATGTGAAGTTGGTATTGCAATAACAATTTCTCTGCGCGTTCCCAAAGCTGCACGGGTTAACCATATAAATAGCGGTTAGCCCGCTTTTTTATCGGGACTGAGATGTATTTCTCAGTCCCGATTTTATTTTTGTACTTTGATATTGCTATTTGTAGCAGTTTTATTAGCATATTTCTGAATTTACTTAGTCTCAGATGTAACTTTAGCAACGGTTTAGGGAACTATATAAATGTAGCTCTATTCAGAAAAAAATTAGTTCGAGGCATAAGTAATGGAAATAAATATCAGAGAACTATAGTAATGGAAATAAATATCAGAGAACTATTCGAGTTATTTACTTCTAAAATTGGGCATAAGGTCATTGCAAAAACGCAAGATAAATGGCGCAGTAGTAGCGAAGGTTGGGATCATCATGCTTTGATTCACATGGGATATTGGACTTTACGAGATGTCAAAAACTTTACCCACGCAGAAGCCTGTAAGGAATTAGAGGTAAAAACGAAAGATGAATTGTTGAAATATTTATTAACTACTTTTTTTGACATTGGAGGAGTTGTAAAAGAAATTCTGTTAGAAAAACCTGAGAGTTCCTCAGAGGTGTTTATTTTTACTCCTCAAAATGAGCTAGAAACAGCAGCTATTCAAATCACTACAATGGATGATAGAGGGTGGCAAGGTTGCCTTTACAAACTAGAGTATTATGCTACGGAGAACGATGAATTATGTCTAATTTTTGCAACTAAACCTCCAGATGTAAAAGAACAGGAGTGGTTGTTAGTCATATTTAATCAGACTAAAGGTGAACGGTATTGGAGTGTTCATACTGAGAGCTTAGAACAAGTGTATTACAAATGGGCAGAAAAAATAGGAGTTCTTAAGTCTAAATAGCAGTAAGTTTGTAAGGTGGGTTAAGGTTATGCCTAATCCACTAATTTTTATGACTTCAAATCTTCACGCCATGTAAAAATAATTTGCTCCTCAGCTTGCCTAAATTCAATATTAAATTTATCAAATACAACTTCTCGACCTAAAAGCAATTGTTCTCCGCCTGTATTGGTTTGTAACCATGCTACAGGAGCGATAAAATTGTGTTCATCAATTGTCATTTCTACATTACGTAAAACGTACTCAACTCTGCCACCTATAGTTTCTGCCAACAAAGTTGATTCGGAATCAGCCAAAGCATAGCCTAAATCTTGACCAACTTTTAATGAAATTAAACTTAATTCAGCACCAGAATCTACTAACATTGTTGTATTAGATTCTATATCTCTGTGCTTTAAAATTACGCTATAATTTGGTTGCCAACCATGTCGAGCAATGCTGCGGAAGCGAATTGGTAAAATTTCTATAGAAGCAGTGCGACGAGGAACTAGGTAAATTAAAAAAGGCTGTTTTGCAGCATTAGCTAATGCTAAAACTTCGCGTAAATTTTCGCTGTGAGCAATTATTCCATTTGCATTGTAAGCGATATATTGATTTTTATATAAATCTAATAACATCTGGCGGTTACGATTCAACCACTTGAACATTTCGTCTCTTTCACTTTTAGAGGGTGTTGTATTCATATATTTAATTTTATCCGTGCATGTGGAATATCTCTGGGATGTCTACGAAGGGCGTAGCTGCGACACCGCGATTCATCTGAGTAATTGGGTTCCTTTCAACCTTCAGCCATCTTAACCAACAGCGAACTCGGTAAATTGTCGTTTAAAGGGGGAATGAAAAGCCAAAACGATGTCTTTTTTGGGTATACCTCGACTAATAAGTTCATTGGCGATACCTCCTTCTGTACCATCGTGTTGAATCCAAATTTTTTCGTTTTTAATATCCAGATGTAAAACACAGCCATATACACGGCGCTTATTTGACCACCCCGCGTGAACAACTTGGTAGCGATCGCGTTCTCTATCAAAAATAACTTCTGCTTCGACTTCTTCGTTGCTGGCTTTGATTTCGCTGTAAGCTAGCAACAGTTCTTGAATAAGTTGACGGTACTGTTCTACTTTTGCCATTTTACGATCGCCTCCTCTTCTGGATCGAAAACAATCAGCCGAACTTGGTAACGTTGGATTAATAAGCCTGGCAGTTCTAAAGTAAAAAAAGAACGATAGGTGTCTAAGGGAACTGCTAAATATAGAAGTCTCTCAGGTTGTTCTTCTTCAAGTGCTAATTTATATTTGAGATACTGTCCTAAAGCAGTACTAAATTCAGTTGTAGTAGATGCAGCAACAAAGCTTTTAACTTCAACCGCAATTTTTTCTTGATTTCGTTCAGCTGCTAAAACTTTCTCCGCACCGAGGTCGATGTACATATCCAAACCACCAAAACGCAGAAAAAGCGGGTCATTAGTGATGAGCCAACCCTCTTTCTCTAAAGCGCGTTTTACTGCATCATGGAATATGTCTTTCGCCGCCATAGATTCCTAGAATTTTGATTTCGGTACTATAAAACTAGCTTACTCCCTACCAAACCTGACTTAAATCCAAAACAAACCCAAGTAGCAACGGTTCACCATAAAGTGTCTTAGGGTTATCTAATACCTCAACCGCTATATTAGGACGATAAATAAAAACTCGGCGTTGCTTTTTATCAATTAACCAACCAAGTTGCGTCCCATTATCAATATACTCTTGCATCTTGTCTTGCAAAATTCGTAAGTTATCGCTCTCAGAACGCAATTCAATCACAAACTCAGGACAAATCGGCGCAAACTTTTTTCGCAGTTCTGGTGGTATCGCCTCCCAGCGATCGCGTTTTATCCACGCTGCATCTGGAGAACGCACCGCACCATTAGGCAAAGTAAACCCACCACTGGAACCAAACCGATCACCTGTACCGTTTTGCTTCGTCCAAATACCCAACTGAACAATAATGTCAAAGTTATGTTGATCTGTTTCGGAACCAGTAGGGGGCATAATTACTAATTCTCCAGCAGCATTACGTTCAATGCGAAAATCACGGTTTAGCTGACAAAACTCGTAAAACTGGTCTTCGGTTAGTGCGATCGCAGGTTGCAATTGCAAAACCACTGGTATAATTTCTGTGGCTACAGGTAAGTTGGTGGTCATAATTGCTTTGTGGCTACTTCACCTGCTTTAACTATAATCTTTTCACAATCTACGCCAGAATGAGGGTTAACTCATGAAGAAACAGAATTCAGAAGTCAGGAGTCAGAATTCAGAATCAATTCTGAATTCTTCTTTAATTCATTGCATCTCAGTACAGTAAAATCAAAAGCAGTTTCAAGGTCATAAACATGACGACTGAAAAAAGGATTGCTGTGGTAACAGGCAGTAACCGAGGGCTAGGATATGCTATTTCCCGTCAATTATCCCAAATTGGCAACCGCGTAATTCTGACGAGTCGTAATGAAACAGATGGTCTTGCTGCTAAAGGGCAGCTTACCAGTGAAGGGCTTGATGTTGACTATCACACGCTGGATGTCAGTAATGACGGAAGTGTGCAACAGTTTACCGAGTGGCTGCGTGAAACTTACGGCAAGGTAGATATTCTGGTCAATAATGCAGGCGTGAATCCTACAACTAAGCCGGAGGAGTCCAGCTTGCTGACTGTGCAACTGGAAACGATGCGATCGACCTTTGAAACCAATGTTCTAGCGGTACTCAGAATTTCTCAAGCATTAATTCCGTTGATGAAAATGCAAAACTACGGTCGCATTGTCAATATCTCAACGGAAATGGCATCTCTAGTATCAGTTCCCACTGATTACTACCCTTTAGCGCCTTCTTATCGACTTTCAAAGGTGGGAGTAAATGGACTAACCGTGCTTCTCGCCAAGGAACTCCAAGGTACTAATATTCTCGTAAATGCCTATTCTCCGGGTTGGATGAAGACAGACATGGGGGGAGATAATGCCCCGTTCACGGCAGAAGAAGGAGCCGAAACTGCTGTCTATTTAGCAACACTTCCCGATGGAGGAGTGCAAGGACTGTTTTTTGCAGAGATGCGAAAGTTTGGTGGCCCCATTCAATTACAATGGTAGGTTAATATGGGAAATTCCGCAGATTTACCGTCTATTTACGCAGATAAGCCAATTGAATTAGCACCTGCTAAAATTATTACCTCGTTTCCTGTTAATACTTTTTTGGAAAATCTAGCGATCGCACCAGATGACACAATCTTTGTAACCAATCATGAAGTTGGCGAGATTGTTAGCATTACCCCAGATGGCAATCAGCAAATTCATGCCACTGTTAAAGGCAAAGTAAGTGGTCTTGCTTTCACTACCAACGGCGGTCTGGTGGCAACAGGATGGAATGGTGATTCTATACCCGTGGTTTCTCTAGTTAAAAGTGATGGCACGGTGGAAACCTTGCTCACACTGCCAGATGCTATATTTCTCAATGGCATCACGCCACTTTCCGACACTCAGTATTTGACAGCAGATTCTTATCGTGGTGCAATCTGGCTGATTGATGTTGCTCAACCCAGTGGATCAATTTGGCTAGAACATCCAATGCTTGCTCGTAGCAATTCGGAGAGCGTGTTTCCGGCTGCAAATGGCTTGAAGCGTTTTGGTGATTTCCTCTACGTTTCAAATACGGAAAAAATGTTGCTGTTGCGAATTCCTATTGATAACATTAATAAACCAGGTGAGCCGGAAATTTTTGTTGAACAGACCAATATTGATGACTTTGCCTTTGATGTGGAAGGCAACCTTTATGGAGCAACGCACATTTACAACAGTGTGGTAAAAATTGCGCCCGATCGCACTACTACTATCATTGCTCAAGCCGAGTCAGGTGTAATTGGTAGCACAGCAGTGGCTTTTGGTCAAGGTGAGGGCGATGTCTACGACGGGCTACGCCTACGCACTGCAATTTATGTTGTAACTAATGGTGGAATGTTTTTACCTCCACCTACTGGTGTCGTTCCTGCTAATGTTGTTCGGCTTGAAGTTGGAAAAGCTGGATATCTCTTAATTTGAGAATGACTCAACCATGCTACGGTTGCAAAAACTTACAACTATTAACTTGATGGTGACATAACTAATGGAGATGGAACAGGACGATCAATTTGTAACTGTGGTCATTACACAAGTTGTAAAGCCAGGATGCGAAAGCGCTTATGAGACTTGGTTGAAAGATATTACCAGAGTTGCCAGAACCTATATAGGTCATCTGGGAACAAACGTGATTCGTCCCCAACTTGGAGTGCGAAATGAATATGTGATCATCTTCAGGTTTGACGGTTATGAAAATTTAAAGGTGTGGATGACATCGCGCGATCGCGAATATTGGCTGAATCAAGGTAAGCATTTGGTAGAATCTGATCCTGATGTTCAACAAATCAGTGGATTAGAAGCTTGGTTTTCTCTTCCCGGTCAACCACTGAAAACTCCACCGCGCTACAAAACAGCATTGCTAACTTGGGTAGCTGTATTTGTGTTGATTAATTTGTTGAGTACGTTTATAGTCCCCTTACTTTGCGGTTTACCATCCTTAATTATTTCGTTGATTGTTACGATTACTATGGTTTTCTTGTTGACCTATGTTGTCATGCCTAGAGTTAGCCGTTTGTTTAGCTTTTGGCTATATCCTAAATCACGAAAAGTTTAGCGATTGAAATTACTTTAACTCAACTATCTTAATTAACGTGAGTTCGATAAACCTCTCCCTCCCAGCCTCCCTCTCCGAAACGGAAAGGGAGGAGCAACGAAAAATTCAGCTTTTTGCTCCCCTCTCCGACACGGAGAGGGGTTGGGGGAGAGGTCAAAAAACAATTAAATTATCCAATCTTGTGGGGTGGACATCTTGTCCGCCCAAGGCTTGGGGCGCTTGTGTCGCCCACCCCACAAGAAGTAGTTGAGTATTTTTTATTTGGAAGTCTTTTACTTGAAAATAGCTGTAACTCTAATTTTACCAAAATGATGCCCAGCCTATTGACAATATTTAGATATTCATAAGAGTATTTAAGTGATTTAACGGTTATCAAAGTAATTTTTGTTTACAAATAAAAATCAGTGAACCTCACCCCGCCTATAGCTCAATACCGTTCGGTTAAGCCCAAAAACCTTGGTAGAGACGCGAAATTTTGCGTCTCTACAAGTCTAAAATCAGTACCAAAAATCCTTAACTGAACTGTATTGGCTTCGGGAGCCACTAACGTTAAGCCGGGAGCCACTAACGTTAAACCCGGAGCCACTAACGTTAAACCCGGAGCCACTAACGTTAAACCCGGAGCCACTAACGTTAAACCCGGAGCCACTAACGTTAAACCCGGAGCCACTAACGTTAAACCCGGAGCCACTAACGTTAAGCCGGGAGCTTTGAAACTGAATCCTTTACTAGACCTCTTGCAAAAGTCCCCAATACCCCACCCCCAACCCCTCCCCAAAGCATCGGGGAGGGGAGACAAAGCGTAGCTTTGGCGGGGTGGGGTTCAAATTGTTTGATTTATGCAAGAGGTCTAATAGACATCTCCAGAAATTCTCCAAAATGCCAAAATTTTAGGGGCGGTTTCGTAACCACCCCTTTATTCCCCTAATATTTAGAATTTACTTGCACACCCCTTAATGGGAAGTTAATTTACTCAGAAATATTAATCAAACTTTCAACTTGAGAAGTAGCCAATGTTGGTGCAGAGAAAATCCGCGAGTACAGACTTGATGGTTGTTGATGAGCAACAACTGGGAAAACTTGACGAGCATGAGCAGCTAATTCTACTGCCTTCACATCATAAGTCTGCGTTGCTAATTTAGGATAGAAACCAATACCAATGATTGGCAGCAGCAAACAAGCGGTAATAAATATTTCGCGGGGTTTGATATCAGATATTACAGAATCCAAGTGTAACTCTTCACTTTGTTCGCCGTAGAACACTTGCCGCAGCATCGACAGTAAATAAATTGGTGTCAAAATCACGCCAACTGCTGACAGCAGCACGACTACAATTTTGAAGCTGGAACTGTAAACATCACTGGTGGCGATACCGAGAAATACCATCAACTCACCCACAAAACCACTCATTCCGGGTAAAGCGAGAGAAGCCATTGAACCAATGGTAAACAGAGCAAAGGTTTTGGGCATTACCTTTGCCATACCGCCCATTTTATCCATCATCAAGGTATGGGTGCGATCGTAAGTCACGCCAGACAGGAAGAACAAGCTAGCAGCAATCAAGCCGTGAGAAACCATCTGTAACACTGCACCACTAATACCTAGTTCTGTGTAAGAGGCAATCCCAATCAACACAAATCCCATGTGGGCAATTGAAGAGTAAGCCAAGCGGCGTTTGAGATTGGTTTGAGCGAAGGCACAGCAAGCACCGTAGACAATGTTAACCACACCCAAAATTGCTAACACTGGGGCAAAAGTTACATGGGCATTGGGCAACATTTCCACATTGAAGCGGATGAGAGCATAACCACCCATTTTTAACAACACACCAGCCAAAATCATTGAACCGGGTGCTGATGCTTCACCGTGGGCATCAGGTAGCCAAGTGTGTAAGGGGAAAATCGGTAACTTCACACCGAAGGCAATCAAGAAACCTGCGTAAACCAACAATTCCAAGGTTTTGGGGTATTCTTTCATTCCTAGAGTCGCCATGTCGAAGGTGACGTTATCTCCAGAGAAGACAAGTGCAAAACCGGCAATCAAGATAAATATTGATGCTGCGGCGGTGTAAAGAATGAATTTGGTAGCCGCATAACGGCGATTTTGTCCTCCCCAAATGGAAATCAGTAGGTAAACCGGGACTAACTCGATTTCCCACATCAGGAAGAACAGCAGCAAATCTTGAGCAACAAATACGCCAACCTGGGCGCTATACATTACTAACATCAAACCATAAAATAATCGCGGCTTGGTGGTAACTTTCCAAGCCGCGAATATTGCGAGGGTATTTATTAAGCCTGTTAGAAGCAGCAAGGGCATCGATAAACCATCAACCCCCACAGCCCAATGCAAACCTAACTGCGGTATCCAAGGATAGTTTTCTACAAATTGGAGTGTTGAACTCTGAAAGTCGTACTTGTACCAAAAGGCATAAATCATCAGTGCAAAGTCAGCGATCGCAACTCCCAGACCATACCACCGGACAGTTCTACCTTCTTTGTCTGGGATTAGAGGGATGGCTAAGGCAGCCACCAAGGGTAAGAGGATTATGGCTGTTAGCCAGGGAAATTCAATAGCATTCATCACTTATGACAATCAATTTGCCTTCTCGCTTTTGTTTTCATTATATTAAGGAATCAATACTTTTGTAAACATTCCTTAATCCTAGAAGATTAAATTTTTGACATAGACAAGAATATATACTCACCAAATTCCAAATTATCAGGATAAATAAGAATAAATACTTATCTAATTTTGTCGATTCCATTCTAAATGTAAACTTTTGCAACGTCAACTCAGTCCACCGTTACAATACCGTCATATTTTCTAGCCCAATTGTCAGGGCTATAGTCTACGCTTCTAAGTTGAGTCATAGACCTAACCCCCAGCCCCTTCCCTATAAGGGAAGGGGAGTAATATTCAAAGCCTCTCTCCTCTTAGGAGAGAGGTCAAAAGTACTTGGGGCTGAACATTAAACAATCCGGTTGACAATTGTCCACACTTCCCCATCAGAGCGGACATAAGGGACGGAGATTGTCTTGAATCCAGTGATGAAGGGCTTGTAATAAATCTGCCAATACATTGGACTCAGTTGATTGGCACAATGTTTAAGGAGGCGGACTTCTGTTGCCAGTTCACTTGCTAGTTGATTAATGCGTTGAGCATGAACCTGTGCTATTTCTTTGGCTTCTTCTAGCTGCTGCTGTTGGATAAGTTCTTTTGATGCAACTTGCGATCGCACTAGCTTACCTTGTTTTTGTTTTATCTGGCCTTCCAAGGCTGCGATCGCTGCATCTATGCCCTGGAGTTCAACTGATAATTGGGCATTTTCTCTGGCTTGACGGCGGTAGGCTTCAACCATTGCCTGGGGTGAATCATTCTCGCCAGAGATGACATTATTAATAGTGAGTGCAGCGCGTTCTTCTAAGAGAATCTGAATTTGAGATTTAAGCGCCGCCATTTCAGCCTGAATTTGCTCCATAAACCGAGTTTTTAAGTGCTGAGTAAAATAGTTATCGGATTTTTTAAAAGCTTTTTGCGCCTTGGGTATCGAGAGAAAGCGATCGCACCTCGGCTGTAATTCCTTCTTCTTGCCAAGCAGCTAACATTGCCGCCTCCACAGCCTTTGAGTGTAATTTATCCGCCAAAGCTAACAGTGTCGGCCCCGCACCACTAATTACCATACCATAAGCACCAGCGCTAACAGCTGCAATATTGAGAGCATCATAACCAGGAATCAAAGCTTTACGATAGGGCTGATGCAACTTATCTTGCAAAGCTGTTTTTAACCATTCTCCGTTACCAGTTTCCAAGCCCCGTAATAATAACCCCAAATGTGCTGTATTGAAAATTGCATCGCCGCGACTCACCTCAGTGGGGAGAACTCCCCGCGCTTCGGAAGTGGAAAGTTCAAAATTAGGAATAGCTACAACTGGTACAACATCTTTATGCCAGGGAACATCACAAATTTCCCAAGCTGCGCCACTGCTAGCAGCGAGACGACATCCTCCCAACAAAGCTGGAACTACATTATCAGGATGTCCTTCCATTGCGATCGCTAACTCCATCACCTGCGACTGAGACAGAGTTGCACCCTCAAGTTGATTAGCGGCAACCAACCCACCAACAATTGCAGTAGCCGAACTACCCAAACCCCTCGCCAATGGAACACCTAACTTAATCTCTATTTTCACATTCGGCGGTGTCTGCTCTATATATTGATAGAACTTGACAAACGCTTGGTAAAGGAGATTGCTCTCATCAGTTTGGACTCGTTCAGCTTCTGTACCAGTGACATGAATAGTTAACCCACCTTCTTGGCAAGTGAACTTGAACTCGTTGTACAGCTTTAATGCTGCACCGATGCAATCAAAACCAGGCCCCAAATTTGCAGTTGTGGCGGGAACGGTAACAGTGATGGCAGAAACAACAGACATTGGCAAAACTCACTAATCATCAACCAGCATCCCATGTAAAGGGTTGATTTGTTTACTAACTAATTATCTATTGTGGTAGTTTGCATACCCATCTGAGTGTTTACATTTTATTAATATATTTTTATACCTCATGATTTAAAAATAATGTTATTATCGGATTATATATTGACTATTTATATTAACTAGGACTTACGCATTGACATAAAAGCAAAAATGACAGGTAGAGTTTTCAAGGCTTCTATCTAGGTTTTTCAATCATATTTTGGCGATGCCTGCGGCGGGCTGCGCCTACGCCAGCAATCAAAAGCAACCTTCAAAAGCCTGGAACAACGTATTTACGTTAATACACAAGATAGCTCTTTTGTACAGTGCGTAAGTCCTATTAACTAATTTAATAAATGGAATATTTAAAGCGCTTTCTTGAGTATGCTCCTGAAGCGTATGATGCTATTCGTGATGCTGACGATGTAGCAGGGATTGCACGTAACAGTGGATGGGCAGAGTTTCGCATTCGTCGGATCAAAAAACATTTATTTTATGATGAACACCAGTTGGATTACGATCTCGGATTTAACCGCTTTAGTCCTGATCCAGATATAGCAGATGCCTGGATTAGGTTACAACGAGGTAATTTTAACCCTGAAGATTTGAGACTACTGGAACATGAATACTTTGAGTCGAGGTTTGAAGGCATTTTCCATACTACCGTACAGCCCATGACGCAACTGAACGCTCTGGTCGTTTGTGGAGTCCCCCAGTAACATCAGCATAAATCAAATGAGTTAAAACTAAAGTATCGAAACTTTTATAAACCACATTAATCTGTTATGGCTTTTTACGTATTGATTCTAAAAGAAAAGGAGGATGAGACCGGCGTTACTTACCGCTTTGGGCCACATGAAGATCGTCTCGGCTCTTTATGGATAGATAAATTTAGTGGAGAAGTTAAAGAACTCCAAGAAATCCCAGAGCAGAACTCGCAGGCATTTTTTCAACGAGCAGCAGTAAAGGTTTGGCAAAATTGGAAAAAAGGAGCTTTCCCAGAAAAAACATCTTGGGCATCCTGAGAATGATTTGGCATTGATAGCCTATCCATAGCGATCGGCTATCAATCCTCTGTTCTTCCTCAGAAATATACTTAGAAGTTGTCGAAGTTAGCGATCGCTCTTTTCGACAAAAATATTAGTCAAAAAGCTACTTCAAAGTTCCTAAAACGGGCGCTGCCTCAACCTCGGAAACTTGTGGAACAAAGAATGCCTTTGCATAAATCTGGGGATTTGTTTGCGAAACTATCGCATAAGACTGGCGAAGATTAGCATTGACTGCGACAGTCTTCACATCGTACATCTGCATCGCCATCTTGGGATAGAAACCAATACCAATAATCATCAACAGAAAACAGGCAGCGATAAACACCTCACGCGGTCTAGCATCGTCGTAGACTGCATCTTCTGGCACGAAGCAGTCTGTACCAAAACAAACTGTTCCGTCATCTTCTTGATTTTCCAAGCCTGCATTATTAATGTCGCATAGCAATGCTGCATCTTTACCATAAAACACCTCTCGCAACATGGAAAGTAGATAAATTGGCGTGAGGATAACTCCAACTGCGGCGAGAAAAACTGTGACGGTGCAGAAAGTTGAACTGTAAACGTCACTGCTTGTCATACCAACAAATACCGAGAGTTCGCCAGGAAAGCCACTCATACCGGGAAGTGCTAGGGATGCCATCGCGCCGATTGTAAACAGGGCAAAGACTTTTGGCATGGCTTGACCAATACCGCCCATATCTTTCATTACCATTGTGTGGGTGCGATCGTAAGTAACACCTGCTAAAAAGAACAGCACCGATGCAATCAAACCATGTGAGAGCATTTGCAACATCGCGCCGTTGATTCCCAAATCAGTGAAGGACGCAATCCCCAGCAGTACAAACCCCATGTGAGAAATCGACGAATAAGCCAAACGCCGCTTCATATTGGTCTGAGCAAAGGAGTTCAATGCACCATAGATAATGTTGACAACACCCAGAATGGCTAAAACCGGCGCAAAGTAAATGTGTGCATCAGGAAGCAATTCAAGATTTAGGCGAATCAGTCCGTATCCGCCCATCTTCAGCAACACACCAGCCAATATCATTGACACAGGAGAAGATGCTTCACCGTGGGCATCAGGCAACCAGGTATGCATCGGGAAAACAGCAAGTTTGACACCAAATGCAACCAGTAACCCTGCATAAAGTAACAGTTGTAGTCCAAGGGGATATTCCTTCTTAGCGAGGGCGGTTATATCAAATGTCATATCACCGCCGCCGTATAGCCCCATTGCCAGGGCTGCCACTAAAATAAATATAGAAGCCGCTGCGGTATACAACAAAAATTTCGTAGCCGCATAACGCCGTCTTTGACCACCCCAAATGCAGACTAGTAAGTAGACGGGGATTAGCTCTACTTCCCACATAATGAAAAATAGCAGCAAGTCTTTGGCAACGAACACCCCTACTTGTGCAGAATACAGCACCAGCATCAAAAAATAGAAGAGGCGAGGGCGATGATCAACTTGCCAAGCCGAAAACATCGAGAGTGTGGTGACAAATCCTGCTAGCAGCACAAGTGGTACTGATAGTCCATCGACTGAAACCGCCCAGTTCAAACCCAACTGAGGCATCCAGGCATAATTTTCCACCATTTGAAAACTAGCACTGCTGGCATCGTAATGTTTCCAAAAGGCGTAACACATCAAGGCAAAGTCTGCAATACCTATACCTAATGCATACCATCTAACGCGCTTACCATCTTTATCAGGTAGCACAGGGATAAGCAGGGAAGCAATGAGTGGCAGCAAGACAATTGCGGTAAGCCAGGGAAATTGATCCGCTATCATGTATATGAGAAAAAATACTTATTTGGGATGATGTCATTGTACTAAACTTTGTAACAATTTCTTCATAAGTATTTGTCCTAGTTAACCATAAATATTTGTCCCAGTTAACCGCTTTGACTCAAAGACAATTGACTTGAAAATGGCGACTGGGGACTGGGGAAGAAAGATTTTTAGTCGTTCACGGTACTAATCCAGCCCGCAAAGCACGCACAGCAGCCTGTGTCCGGTCAGCAACACAGAGTTTATTGAGAATACCTCGAACATGAGTTTTTACAGTACCGACTGTCAAATAGAGCCTTTTAGCAATTTCTGCATTGTCACACCCAGCGACAATCAACTCTAAAACATCCATCTCCCTGTGAGTTAAAGGATAGCTGACTATACTTTTCTCAACATCTGGGTCAATACCTTCAATTAAGACTCTTTTTCCAGATGCGCCTCTGCTGCCATCGGGGAAATCTTGACGTATTTGCTGTAGTACAAGGTCTGCGATCGCTGGATCGATCCATGAGCTACCTGCATGGGTTGTTCGCACAGCCTCAACTAGTCTCTCAGTTTCAATATCCTTCATGCAATAAGAATCTGCACCTGCTGCAAATGCTGCTAAAACTGCCTGTTCGCTATTTTGCATCGTTAAGATTAGCAGCTTTGTGGTATAATCTTCATTCTCTGCTTGATATTGCCTAAATGTGCGTGTTAGATCAATACCATCCATGTCAGGCAAACCGATGTCAATAGTGGCAACATCAGGCTTGAGACTTTTCAGAAGCTTGATGCCCTCAGCGGCATTGGCTGCTTCACCAACAATGTTAAACTCTGGCTGGGTTTGTAAGGCAGCCCGTAAGCCGATTCTTGTAAGGTTGTGATCTTCAATCACAAGGATCTTGATTTCACTCATAGTTGCTTAACTTTACTGTTATTTATCTAAAGTACAGATTAAAATAATCTCGTTCTTCTATTCGGGATCTTATACAAAAAGCAATGGGTTTGGTATTGTTTCCTGATCTTCATCTACCATTAGACATAAATAACCTTATCTCGTAAGCTTTTCTAAGGCAAGAGTTTCGATATAACAATATAATTCAATCAAAAAATATTTTTATACATTAGCCTGATTATTATATATATCTGATGGTAAACAAGTTTTCATTGACAATCCGGTAGCAAGCAAGAGTGGGTGGCCATGATGATATACATAAAAGGGACTAAATTACCTCACCCTAAGACCCAGACACAAATATTGCTTGGATAATAGATGGATTATATACTTATAATATTCATATTAATTTAATACAAATCTTGAAGATTAGTTAAGTTTAATTACTTAAAAAGGTCAAATATTTAATTCAGGAAACTTTAAAGGAAAATGTGAATCCTTAATAATCTCAGCCTTACTGAAGTAAGCTATTACTAGATTTGCGAGGGATAGCCAAGCACTTCTTTTTTTTATTTAGCCATGTCTTTAACTAAAACTGTCAAAAAAGATAAAATTCTGGTTGTCGATGATATTTTTGACAATTTACTGGTCTTAGAAGCTGTCCTAGAAGATAAGGACTATGAAATTAGCTTAGTGGAAGATAGCAAAATTGCTCTGGCTATGGTTGAAGAGTCGCCGCCAGATATAATTCTCTTAGATGTGATGATGCCGGAAATAGATGGGTATGAATTTACTCGACGCATCCGACAAAATCCGGCGTTGCCATTTATCCCCATTTTGCTGCTTACGGCTCACTATGCGTCTAGCGTTGTGGAAGGACTTGATGCTGGTGCAGATGACTTTATTCGTAAACCATTCGATCCTGATGAATTACATGCACGAGTGCGATCGCTCCTGCGCCTCAAGCATAGTATCGACGAACGAGATCAGATGGCTAACCTGCGGGCAGATTTTGTCTCTCGTTTTACTCACGATTTACGCATCCCATTAGTAGCCTCTAACCGCGTATTAAAATTATTGCTCGAAGGCAGGTTTTGCGATGTTTCGCCACAATTGCAAGAAATAATTGATACCATGATTGGCAGTAATCAAGACCTGCTGGAAATGGTAAATACCTTACTAGAAGTTTATCGTCATGAAGCGGGTTGTAAAACCTTAAAAATTTCTCCCTGCAATATTCAAGAATTAGTTGGTGAAGTTTCGCAAGAATTAACTCCTTTAGCTGAAGAAAAAGGATTAACTGTAAATATTGATCTACGTGAAACGTCAAGCACCGTCATGGGCGATCGCGTAGAACTGCGGCGAGTTTTAACAAATATTATCGGCAATGCCATCAAATTTACAGACAAAGGTTCTGTAGATATTCATTGTTATCATACTCCGGTAGCTGTAACTATTGATATCCAAGATACAGGGCCAGGAATTTCTAAACAAGACCAAGCAATATTATTCGAGCGATTTCGTCAAGGTAAACACCAACGTTCTGGCAGTGGTTTAGGACTATATCTATCTCGCTGCATTATTGAAGCACATCAAGGCACAATTGATGTGACATCTGAACCAGGCAAGGGTAGTACATTCACGATTCGTTTACCTGTAGTTGGCGAAAACTAAAAATTATTACTTATCGAAACAGAATTCAGCATAAATTCTGTTTCAGGTAAATATAAGATTAATTATGAATTAACACTTTTGAAAAAATCAATCAAAATTTCTAAAAATTTTAGGTAAAACACAGATTAAAAAAAGGGAGAAAGTTAACTAAATAATTATTTAACCTACGCCTTCTTTCTAAATAAAGTTTCATTTAGTAGTCTGTCCCATTAGTTACGAAGGGTTTGTAGTGAGCGATTTATCGCTCAAATCAAGGACTAAAGTCCTTACTACGAACTTTTATAACCCTTCAAAATTTTTGAGACAGACTACTAGTACAGTATCGCTAAATTCAGCTACTATCTCAATTAACCAGATCAGTAAGGGGGAATTCATGAACATTGGTCTCAACTTAAACTAAAATGCATGTCCCACAGGCGTTTTACCCCCCTTAATCCCCCCGATTTATTGGGGGGAAAAAGAAATCCAGTTCCCTCCCCAATGCATCGGGGAGGGTTAGGGTGGGGTGACGCGGTGCGTGATGGAAAGCTAGAGAACTGAATATCACGTTTCGACAAGGGTTTCACGTTAAGTTGACACGTATGATTCATGAATTGCCCCTACTTGAGTAACTTATTAAAGGTAGGGAAACTTCCGCCTGTACTATTCTAAAGTCTTTTTAACTTCATCTTTGATATTCTCAGCAGTGTGGCGGACTTGTGATTCAGCTTGTTTAGCTTTACCTTCAGCCTTATCTTTAGGATCGCCGGTTACTTCACCAACTGCCTCTTGGACTTTACCTTCGACGTTTTTAGCAAAAGCTTTTGCTCTATCTTCGATACTCATATTTTTTGTTCCTAAGATAATTGTTGATTAGTTTTTTGTTGCTTGCTCGAAAAGCGCTGCAATATTTATAGATTACTTTGAGACAACTTTTAATTCTTCTATCTGAGGATGTTGTTATGAAGAATATTTGTGTCCGTTGTACATAACTATTTAAAGGTTAAATTCATCTTGAGAATTCAATTAATATCCAAAAGAGAGAAAGGTATCATTATATTGCTCTATCTGGAGACAAAATAATTTATAACTTCAGGTAGATAGTGATACTGATAACCCACAACTTGGCTTATTACAACTGGATATGGTAAATATGCTAACAGGGTGCGGAGGCTTGCAACTTAGTTGTAGAGTGAAATCTTGTACCAGTCCCAACAACCGCCTCAGAATGAATTCTAAGGCTAATAGCTAAAGTCTATTTATTGAAGACTGAACAAGGGTTTTAGTCCACTTTAGTGGACTTTAGCTATCAGCCCAGAAATTTATTTATGGGCGGGCGATGGTGCTAATCGAGAATGCTGCAAGATATCAGTAGATAATGCAGTATTAGCTAATCCGTGTACTCAATTCCGGGTAAATGAGACGAGATGCTTCAAAATACTTTCGTATTTAATCACTAAATGAGGTTAGTTAAATGTCTGAATTTACGGATGAACTTCAATATATTTTGAATTGGTTAGAACCTACCGATCATGATTTCTTTGATTGTTACAATCCAGGTTTAACTCGCCAGCAGATTGACGAAATTACCAAGGATTTATCATTCAGTTTATCCGAAAACTCATAATTTAAAAAAATATGAAGCTAGATAATAATCAATTGCTTCCTTAAAGAAACTGTGATATTAAAATATTAATAAAAAACAGCTTTAAGAAAAAGAATAATGAAGTACTTATTGCTAATTTGGGTGCTTATACTCTCTTTAATCGCTCCTAGTGCAGCGATCGCTAACAGCAAGCCGCTTTACGTCTACGCTCAAGCACGACAGCCCTATACTTTAATATCTGGAGTTGGGACAATCCACCATCCAGTTTCCACTTCTAATCCCCAAGCGCAAGAGTTTTTCGATCAGGGATTAAATTTGATTTACGCCTTCAATCATGATGAGGCGGTGCGTTCTTTTCAACACGCTGCCAAACTCGATCCACATTTGGCGATCGCATATTGGGGTATTGCTCTAGCTCTAGGCCCTAATATTAACTTAGCAATCGACCCCAACCGAGAATTAGCTGCTTACCAAGCGGTACAGCAAGCTTTAGCACTTTCCACCCAAGCATCTGCCGAAGAACGAGACTACATTACCGCCTTAGCAAAACGTTACTCTCAAGATCCTAATGCAGACTTGTATCAACTAGCGCTTTACTACGCAAAAGCAATGGCAACCTTAGTTAAGCGCTATCCAGATGATTTGGATGCGGCGACGCTTTACGCTGAAAGCTTGATGGATCTGCATCCTTGGCAGCACTGGACTAAAGATGGCAAGCCACAGCCAGATACAGAAGAAATTGTGGGTATTTTAGAATCAGTTCTCAAACGTAACCCGAATCATACCGGAGCTAATCATTACTATATTCATGCAGTAGAAGCCTCACTTTCTCCAGAACGGGCCCTTATGAGTGCCAAAAGACTCGCAACCCTAGCACCAACGGCGGGACACTTGGTACACATGCCAAGTCATATTTATTTTCGTGTAGGAGATTATGAAGGGGCAATGCAGGCAAATAAGCAGGCGATCGCTCAAGATGATATTTACATCAAAAAATATCAAGTCCAGGGCAGTTACCCCATGATGTACTACAACCACAACATACATTTTCTCATGGTGGCCAGCAGCATGGCAGGAAAATATAAAGATGCTCTCCAAGCCGCAGAGACGTTAGTCGCAAATGCTACTGCAATTGACCCGTATGCACCAATGCTTGAGGGATTCCTGGGCAGCAAAATGCTGATTCAGACACGCTTTAGTGATTGGAATGGCATCTTAAAAACTCCCGCCCCCGATGCTAAATTGCCTACTACCACAGCACTTTGGCATTTTGCTCGCGGTATGGCGGAAGCAGCCACAGGCAAACTTGAAGATGCAGCAAGTGAAAGTCAGGCATTACTTGCCGCCAAACAGGGAATTTCCACCGAAGCAACTATTGGCTTCAGTCCTGCCAGTCGCATTTTAGACATTGCCTCAAAAGTTCTAAACGCCAAAATTGCCAGAGAAAAGCATGATTATGAATCTGCCATTTTATTGCTAAAAAAAGCAGTGGCACTAGAAGATACCCTTGATTACGTGGAACCACCAGACTGGTACTTTCCTACGCGAGAATCTTTAGGCAGTGTGCTTTTGGCTAAGGGTGACTATGCACAGGCTGAAAAAGTCTTTCGTGCTGATCTAGAAAAGTATCCCCATAATGGGCTTTCTCTATTTGGCTTGCAGGCAAGTTTGCAAGCACTGGGCAAAGAACAGGCTGCTCAACTTGTCAAAACCGAATTGGAAACAGCTTGGAAAGGTGATAATAAGCAACTTGACATAGGGAAGATGTATTAAATAAGAATTTAACGCTTTGTTGTAGATTTAAAACTTTTTATACCGACAAGAGAATTTTTCAAACATTCTCTAAATAAATAAAACTAATAGATAAAAAGAACACATAATACCAAAATTTGTGCAAAAAAAGAGTATTTTAAACTACTATTTTTTATTTTCGAGCTAGTGAATTTAGATTTCTGTAAAATGTAAGGATACTAAGCTTTTATTGTTGTAATTTTCTCTGCCAAGAGTAAAATAAGCCCCTATTTAAAGCTCATTAATATCAATATTTGTCTAAGTAGGTCGGCAGGAAAAAACGAAACTATGTAACAATAAATAAATACGGAGAATATATCTACCGAGGTAACAAAAAATATGGGCGCTCGTTTGAGGGTATTTCTGACTAAAGAGGAAAACAAAA